>JAKLKQ010000028.1 GCA_023150555.1 Planctomycetota bacterium | reverse complement strand
TCGCTGGAGAAAGAACACGCGAAGGAAACAACCGAGCCGATCATCTTCTGTGTCCCACTTTCGTTGACCATATACACCGCTGGCTCCGACCGTCTCTTCGTCAGCAAGCGCAATGGATCGCTGAGCCACCAGGTCAACGAGGCCCTCTTCGCCCTGCACGCCCAGACCGTCGCCGAAAACCCAGACCTGACCGAACTGGCAGACAAGACCCTGACGCCCCATGGTCTCCGCGTGACGTTCGCCAAACTGCTCTTCAACGGCGGATGCAACCTGCGCTCGGTCAACGAACTGATGCTCCATGACCGCCTCTCGACGACGGCGCGCTATACGCCGATCCATCTGGAGGAACTGCGTAGCACCTGCCGAACGGCGCACCCGAGGGCGTAAGCCATGCTCCTCAGGGACGCCATCGCCGACTACCTCGAAGCCCGCCGCGTACAGAACGCCTCGCCCAAGACGCTTGCTTCGGTCGAGCAACGGCTCGAATACCTCTCGCGGTTCCTGCGCCGTCGGCGTGTCGTCAGGGTTACGGCGGTCGCGCCCAAGGACCTGACCGACTACGCGATGTCCCTCTCGCGCAGGGGCGTCGCCCATGGGACCAAGTGCGCGTACCTGCTGACCGTCCGCGAGTTCTTCGGCTGGCTCCATGAGCGCGGGAGACTGCTGGTCGATCCCGCCCGTTACCTGGCCATCCCCGAAGAGGACGAGGCCCCGTTGCCCGAGCCGCCGCTGACCGAGGAGGAGGTCAGTCGCATCCTCGACCATCTGCCCCGACGTAGCGCGGTGGACCTTCGCAACCGCCTGCACCTGGAACTGCTGTACGGCTGCGGCCTGCGGATCACCGAGAGCATCGAGTTGAAGGTCAGCGACATCGACTTGGAAAACCGTTGCGTCCGTATCCGTGGCAAGTTCGACAAGGTGCGCGTCCTGCCCCTGATGCGGGGAACCTTGGGCGCGCTTCGGGACTACCTGGCCCTGCGGCGCTCGTTCCTCAGGGGGCCGGACAACGGCGTCCTGCTGTTGGGCAAGACCATGGGCAAGCCCTTGTCGCTTGCGTCGCTGTACCAGTACCTTTGGACGCTGAGCAAGCGGTTGGGGTTCAAGCGAAGGTTGCACCCGCATCTGTTCAGGCATTCCATCGCCGTCCATCTGCTTCAGCGGGGAGCCGACATTCGCCATGTGCAGGAATTCCTTGGGCACGCCAGCATCGACACGACCAAGATATACCTGAGGATGGTTCCTGGTCGTCTCCGAGAGGACTACGACAAGGCGTTCCCCGAGATAGCCGTGAAGACTCCCTGGCTATGATCGGGTCAGAACGAACTTCTTGTTCTTTCCATCGTACAGAAATTGAAAGAAGGCTAGAACGTTTTGACCCAGCAATGCCTCTATGGTGTGATCCCTCGATGGACGGAACTCATCCGTGACGATCATATTGTCAAAGCATTGCGGGGCCATGCTGGAATGAGGGATGCAGAAGTTTATTTTGTATTGATGCACTTCGATGTCATGCCCACATATTTTTGAAGTTTTCTGTTCCCCTATAGTATTTAGTCCCAACGAGGTTAGTCGTTCTCTTGTAATTACCGAATGTGATGCGCCAGTGTCGATTTGAGCATGGATACGGCATGAAGTTTTGGTTTCTGGGTTTACTATTTCAACCTCCAGTTGTGCGCCGATCCCATCGAGTAGCACCCCTTCGTAAGACCAAGTCACCATAACACGATCTCCTTAACAGCGATCATTTTGAGGACATGCGCCACGGCCCTCCGGCGGGCCATGACATGCCGGAGTAAGAATTCTTGGCGAGAGCGTTCGCAGGCGGAAGAAGGAAGGCCCGCGCCATGGCTATAATCTGCGCTAGTTGAAGGCCGCTGGCGTCGAGGGCGCTCTTGCGGATGAAACCCTGCCATTGGGCCTGTTTCTTGGAGTCGCGGCCGAACTCGTCGCTCAGCCCGAAAGGAGTCGAGTCAGGCAACGGCGTTCCTCGGCGCTTAAAGGTAGCCGCGATGGCCTTTGCGAGCAGGGCACCCTCGAACTCGAACCGTTGCGCCATGAACCACACGTCGTAGAAGTCCTTCATGCGGCTGTTCTCCATCCCAAGGCTGGCGATGGCCTCAAACTTCTCGGCCACGACGGTCTCGCGAGGATAGACGCGCAGGCGGGGCGCGGGAAAGTCCAGCAGGGCCGGGAACGCGACAACGCGGGGTCTCGGGGTCACTGCGTCGCCGAAGCCCACGTCGATCTGGATGGGTATCCGGGCCGTGCCCAGGTGCGCCACCAACCGGACGCGCTGGCCGCCGTAATCCTGCTCTTCCCGGATCGCCTCGATCCGGACGCTCGCGGCGTCGAACTCCAGCCCGTCCGGTTCGACCTTCGCATTGCAGATATCCTTGAAGATCGTCTTCAACTCACCGCTGGACGGTTCCAAGAAGCCCAGCAGGTCGAGGTCCTTCGTCGGCCGGTGCATCTTGTTCGTCCAGATAAGGAATAGCATCGCGCCCTTGAGCACAAACCGCTTGGCATGCTCGGTCGCGCCCAGTCGGCAGAGGAACCGTTCCAAGGCGTAGCGCGTTAGCAGGACGTTGTGTGGCTCGCCGGACTTCTGGTGCAGGGCCAGTAGCCGCTGGTGAACCGAAGCCGGAAGGTTGACGATGCGCTTGCGCTTCATCCAAGCGCCTCCAGGTAGGGGCGCATGACGTTCGTTACGCGGCATATCTTGGCGTACTTCCACAGATCGTCAGCGGAGCATTTGCGTTGCCGTTTGGCGTCGCGCAGGGCTTCCAAGACAACATCGAGGCCGATCTTGTTGCGGTACTTGAAGCAGTCGGCAACGGTCTTTGCAACGGTGTAAACCCGCACGGGAACGCCTTCGATCTGCTGATGCTCAATTCCCGTTGTTAGGGCGTTTCCAGAAAAGCGGCAGACCCGAATGAGAGGAATGTCTACCTTCGGACGCCGGGCCTTTCTGTCCATAGCCAACCAGACCTCGTGCGGAAGTTGCGTCGTCAGGCCGTGGAATTGAAGTGCGGAGAGCAGGCATAGGACGCCATGAGGGACGCGCTTGCATGCCTCGGCCAGGCTCAGGTTCGCGGACGGCTGGGCGTCGGCCCGCATGTAAAGCCCGCGTCCGACGCGCATCAGGTGCCCGTCCCGAACCAGACTCGTCAGGTAGTAGCGGGGGATGGCCTGCGCATCCAGGTCGCGGGCACGCAGGATGCCTGCCTTTTTGGCTAGATCCAGGATTCGGTCTGATGCGCTCTTGGCCACGGGCGGACTCTATACCAAACGTCGGCACTTGTCAATATCTGCCGACGTTACGAAAAGAGACGGTGGCGTAGTTCAAACGGCTCGCCAATCCCATCGTCCCCGCTCTCCAGTCCAAGCAGAACCCCAGCGCCTTCCTCCATGTGCAGACAACCTCTGGGGGAGACGCATGCGAATTTTTTCCGAGGGCCTCTGGAAGATACTGCGGCGGCGACCCGGTAAATCACGTAGACCCGATGGGGACGGATTATGTTGATGTGGTGATTAAGAAGGACAAAAATGGCAAGGAAAAAGCTGTTGTGTATTGGGTTGTGGAGCGAGTTCGCGAAATCCTGCCAGGTGCTGGTTTAAGGGACCCCAAGAATGAGCTTCGGCGAGTAGCAATAGGAACCCTTGGAGAAAAATTTACTTTAACGCCGGAGTTTGGGGGATTCTCGACCGGGGATGACAATGACCCGAACTCGCCATGGAGTATTTTTAAGGATGCTGTTACCAAAGTTGACAGCCCTGTCTTGCGAGGCGACGACGAGGTCGCTGCCCGGAGGAGGATGAAACACTATATTCAGTGGCTTACGATGGAAGGTCAAAAAGGCTGGATGAAGGCGTTGGATGTGAAGGTACAGGCAGACCAGGCTTTGGTAACGGCGAGGAATGAAGCTCCTTATCTTGGCGAGATTCGGGAAGCTTATCGCAAGGGAGAGAAAACCTCCGCGTATATTGGAGCCTTTAACTACGCAATATGGGACGGAATATCCTTGGGTGCATTGCAAGACAATGACCTTGAAGTTGGCAGACATCAAATGGGGAAAATTGGTAATGGAGAATATGCATGGGGGGCTACGAAAAATAGCGCCAGGGCATTTGCAGGCGGTGCGCTATTTGCGTTCCTAAGTCATCCCAAAGTTGGATTTACCAGCGAGGCCGATATTCTCTACATGAGACAGGCGGCAGCACGGGAAGCCGCTGCCGAATACACGCAACATGTATTCTGGTCTGGCGGTCGGCTTGCTGAGGACGCAGCGAGGTCATTTGCAGATGCCAACAACGGCGTAGTTATAGGCGACACCGTGTCTGGACGTTCATTGGCTAGTGCAACTGAAGGAATTCCGTGGTCACAGGCCAAGCCGCAATGGACATCCTTATCCGAAGAATTTG
Organism: Planctomycetota bacterium; assembly: GCA_023150555.1. Taxonomy (GTDB): domain Bacteria; phylum Planctomycetota; class SZUA-567; order H5-PLA8; family H5-PLA8; genus JAKLKQ01. The sequence continues at coordinate 75,937 of JAKLKQ010000028.1, read as the reverse complement.
CCCGGACAGCTTCGGGAGAAGTCAATGTTTTCCAGAATGCTCAGGGGTTAAAACTTGATAGCATTTGGAGAAACGAGTATATGGTTCTTAAGGAGAATCCTAATGTAACAAAAATAAATATGAATATCGTGCTGCCTGACGGCTCGGTCATGCAGGTGCCATAAAGCCTTGTGCAATTAACTATCGAGCAACAACTAGAAGTGCTTGGTAAAGTTGAGGCATCAGATGGGGCATAGATAATGAACATGCTTAACTTTTTCGATGAGAAACAACCCAAAACGGAGGCTCGCGACATTTTCTTTGGCGATCTCCCAATCTCTCAATGGCCAAGTGAAAGCGCGCCATTTGATTCAGAGCCGTGGCGGTCATTTGCCAAAGCCAGAGATCACCTAAGTACTGGCGACACCCAGGAAGCGATAGCCTTATTTCGCAGAATTTTGGCCATGCCAGGTCTTGAATCTCGTCACTACCTTCAGGCATGGCTATTCTTACGTAGTTTTGGAATTCAACCAGACGCCCCCGTAGCGAAAAACGTACTTGGAGTCGTTGTTGAGGTCACGCTACCGGGCGGATTAGATATTCTTGCCGCATATGCTAATGGCACTGCACGCTATCTTAATCATAGCGGTGCAGCAGTTGTTTGGGATGCGCCAGACGACTCCCTTTGCCGTCAAATCGAAAGTGTACTTCGAGCGGGCAAGGTAGTAGTTGACCAGATCGGCCTTTGGGAAGGCCCAAGACCGGCTGCGCCACCCACCGGTCAAGCCCGAATCAACATATTGACGCCAAGTGGCCTTTACTTCGGACAAGCTCTTTTCGATGTGCTTTCAGGCGACCAACTTGGCGGTCCAGTGATCGCCGCTTCAACACAACTAATGCGAAGTATGATTGCGAAATCAAAGGGGTAAAATTCAGGCTGTATAGACCCTGCCTGTAGCAACGAAGATTGAGGCCGAATACGACCAGGACTCTACCCCATGCCCTTTACCCTGACCTTCCCCAACGGCGACCGCTACCATTCGCCAGGCATCGTCCTGTCCCTGTCCACCTCCCCCTGGTCCTTCGGCCTGCCCCTGGACGCCGAACCGATAAGCAGGACGGAAGGCGACGGCAAGTGCTGGCTGAGACTTGAGGACGGGCGGGGAGGGGAATTTTGCTTTCGCGGGAGCGTCCCGCAAGTCTGAACGTTCCCAGGATGAATCTTGTCGCGGCGTTGCGGCGCCGCGACCCGGACGTGGTGACGTCCGGGCCAACCGGTCGAGGGTAAACCGAGCACTGGAGGGTTGCCGCCGCGTGCGGACCTGCGCCAGATATGCGCGGGTTAACAACCCGCGCCACGCGCTGACGCGTTTTGCAGAGTACGTACTGAACCGGAAACTGGAAACCGGAAAACGGGAAACGCCGTTCTTCGCCCCTCGCCCCTGCTCTTCGCCGTTTGCTGTTTCCCGTTAACTCTGATCTTTCATCTATCATCTCTAATCTGCTTTACTCCCCGCCGGCGTCCTTGACGTCCTTCAGCGCAATCTTCTGTTCGGCGTGGTAGCCCAGCTTGACGCTCAGCAGCCGGTAGTTGCCGTAGTCGGCGATGAAGAGGCGGTGGTCGGTGTGCGAGGCCACGTAGTTGGGCGCGGCGAGCGCCACTTCGTCGCCGCCCACCGAGCGCGGATTGGCCGGGCCGCCGTCGGTCACCAGCGGCACGCCGTCGTCGACGTTGCCGTACTTGCCGATGCGCATGACGAGGTTGCCGTTGGTGTCCAGCACCGCGACGCAGTTGCGCGCCAGTTCGGTCGCGAAGCTGCGGGCGAAGAGGTCCAGGGCGGCGCGGGAGTTCCAGCACGCGCAGCTGGGCGCCCAGCCGGCGAGGAAGCCGTCGCGGCAGACGCCGCCGTACATCCATTCGGGGTTCTCGATCCAGGTGCCGCCGCCCATCGCGTAGTACGTGTCGGGCTTGCGGCCGGGGGCGCCGTCCTTGGGCAGGGGCACGGGGTTGCGGTTGCTCTCGTTCAGGACCTTGGCCTTCTGCGGCTTGACCTTCACCAGCGTCTCGGACATCCAGACCTGCTCCAGCACGTCCTTGCCGTCGGCCAGGCGCCGCGCCGCGGCCACGGCGTAGATGTGGTCGTCGCGGTCGATGCCCAAAAAGTCGGTCATGCCCAGCCCCGGCACGGCGTCTTCGTGGACGACCTTGCCGTAGCGGTCGAAGACGTGGACTTCGGCCCAGCGCATGCGGCCGGGGTACTGCCGCGGCGTGTAGGGCTTGCCGACCTGCGCGTTCTTGGAGTTGAAGCCGTCGGTCACCAGTTCCAGCTTGGCGGCATTGTAGCAGCTGACGACCATGTTGCCATTGGGCGCGACGCCGAAGCCGCCGAGGTGAAAGCAGCCGGGGCGGCCGGTGCCGGGCAGGCGCAGGGCGGCGATGAGCGGCTTGCCGTCGCCGTCGAAGCCGGGCGCGTCGCGTTCCTCGCCGTAGTCGAAGGGCACCTCGCGCATGCTCTGCAGGTCGAAGCGCGCGACGATCAGGTCCGTGCGCAGGTAGATGTTGCCTTGAAGATCGAAGTCCACTTCCTCGGCGGTGAACGGCAGCTTGAGGACCTCGGCCTTGCCCGTCTTCGGATCGATCACGAGCAGGTCCTTGACGGCCTTGCCGACGCCCGCGCCGTCGGTCTCGGCGACGTACAAGAGCCCCGAGTTCGGGTTCACGTACATGCGCTGGCGGCCGTGGGCGGGCGTGGCGGGCGGGTCGATGCGCGTGATGGCCTCGGCGACGTCCTTCGCGAAATTCGCCTTCTCCACCAGCTTGCCGCCCTTCTCCTGGTACAGGCGGTAGTGCGCCGCCGACCAGCGCGAGAAGCCCCACATCTGGTTGGCGAAGGTGCGGCGGTTCTGCATCAGGCGTTCGGTCGTGTCGCCGGATCCGGGCACGACCCAGATCGTGGGCGGCTCGGTGTAGAAGTCGATGAAGAGCCCGTGGCTCTTACTGGTGCGGTTCATGAAGACCTGCTCGCTGTAGCCCGAGAACGGCAGCGGGTAGCTGGCGACCGGCTTGAAGTCCTCCAGCGGGCCGTAATGCGTCAGCACGGCCTTGACGCGATCTTTGCTGTAGCGCGAGATCATCATCCACGAGGCCACGTAGATGTGGCCGGTCTTGGGATGCACGAAGACGTCGATCGGGACGGTCACCGGGCCCAACGACTTCAGGAACTTGCCGTCCTCGCCAAAGACCTGGATGCGGTTGTTCTCGCTGTCGGCGACGTACACGCGGCCCTTTGAATCGCAGGCGACGGACATGGGGCACTTGAAGTGCGCGGTGTCGCTGCCTTCCTGCTTCACGTCCATGCTGCCGGCGAAGAGTTCGGGGTCCTTGTCGCCGGAAAAGTCCATGCGCGCCACGCCCGGCAGCCACCAGTTGCCGCCGCCCAGGTACCCGGTCATGTAGAGCCACTTGCCGTCGGGCGAAAAGGCCGCGCTGCGCGGATAGCCGCGGTTGGTGTCGCCCGCGTGGCCTTCGTCGGAGATCAGCCCGTACTTGGGGACCTCGAACCAGGTCTTCGGCCCCTTCAGCGGCAGGCCGCCGGTGGTGCCGTCGGTCGCGACGCGGTTGAGGTCCTCCTTCAGCAGCGCCAGGAAGCCGGGCTTGCCCGCGCCGGACGGCGGCTGCAGGGCCATCGCCGAGGCCGCCGTACCGTACTTCGTGCCGCCGGTGCGGCCCGTGCCCGTGCCCCGGTTGTCGCCCGACGTCAGCATCGTGCTGTACATGATGCCCTGCCATTCGGGGTAGAGTTTCCCGTCCTGCGGCATCTCGATCCACTTCAGCCCGATGACCTTCGCGAGCGCCGTCTGCAGCGCGGTGGGCGAATCGGCTTTCGCTTCGGCCGACGAGTAATCCGGCGGGAACGGATAGACCGTGCGCACGTAGTTGCCGTCGTGGTCGAAGAGGCGGATGTGGTCGACGCCGCCGCCTTCCTGCACGTAGACGCCTTCGGGCCCGGCCGCGAACCGCGGCGCGTTGCCCGGCGCGATGCGCTTCTTGGGCGACCAGTGGAGCGTGCGTTCGAACTGCGGCTTCAGTCCCAGGGAGACGCGCACGATGCAACTGTCCTTGTCATCGATGTAGTGGCCCAGGTCGTCTTTGCCGTCCCAGACGATCTTCTGCGCCAGGCTGTCCTTCGCGAAAGGCGCCGGGGCGTTGCTACCCAATACGCCGCTGGCCAGATGGCGGACGATCTTCCCGTCGGCGTTCTCGATGGCGACCGTGACGTCGCAGCGTCCTTTGCTCGCGAAGGAGATCTCGATGCGGTCGCCCGCCCGCGCGACCGACGGCGGCGTGGCGAACTCGTAGACCGCCTCGCGCTTGACCTTGAACTCCTCCAGGGCCCCGGCGCGCGCGCCGGCGGCGCCGAAGAGAGCCGTCGCGATCAGGAGAAGAAGGAGCCTGGCCCGATGGTGGCGCATGCGTTGTCGTCCTTGTCTGCCTTGGGGATGGGGACCCGCCGGACCGCCTATATTTTTACTACACCCGGCACCGGGCTCCATTTCCGGTTCGCGCACGGGAGCGGCAGATTCCGTGCCGGCCGTTTGGCGTCCGGCACGCAGCACGGTCCGTTTCTCCTATGAAAAACGCCCCGCGGCGGCCGTTCATTCGCTTTAACCATGAATAACCAATGGGCAGGGCAAAGGCAACACGCAGGGGCCAGGGGCGAGGAACAGTAAACACCCGCGAAGGAGGACCATTCCAGAGAGCACGCCGCAGGCGTTCCTTCCCTCACCCCTGGCCCCTCGCCCCTGCCGTTCGCAAAGGCGTCTTGACAGCCGTCCGGGACCGGATAGAAGTTAGCCGTGGTTAAGTTAGCTGCAGGAAACAATCGCGGCAGGCGAAAACGGCGCAAAGGATTCCGAATCGTGGCGGCACGCAAGGGCAAGAGCGGCAAGACCGGGAGGTCCGGCAGCGGGAAGGCACGCGCGGACGGCGCGGCGGCCCCGGCCTCGGGCGGCCGCGCCCTGTCCGCGAACATGGAAGACTACATCGAGGCCATCTACCGCCTCTCGCGCGAAGAAGGCAGCTGCCGCGTCAGCCACATCGCCGAGACGCTGGACGTGAAGCGCCCCAGTGTAAGCAAAGCCGTGCAGCGCCTGCAGCGCCGCGGCCTGGTGCGCCACACGCCCTACGGCGGCGTGACGATGACCGAACACGGGCGCGCCGTCGCCGAGCACCAGGTCCGCACGCACCGCGTGCTGACGCGCTTCCTGACCCAGGTGCTGAAGCTGCCGGCGGAGCTGGCCGAGCACGACGCGTGCCTGATGGAACACGCCATCAGCCACGCGACCGTCGAGCGCCTGGTGCAGTTCATCGACCACCTGGAAGTGAACGGCAGCGGAAAGAGTTTCCGCAAGGGCCGGGGCAAGGACGCAAAGGCCAGCGCCGCGCTGCGGCGGGCCATGGGCCGAAGCTGGACCAGCCGCGTGTAGCGGCGCGTTTTTCGCCGGGGAGAGTTAGCCGTGACTAACAAGTTAGCCGCGACAAACTTATGGGTGCTCGGCATCGTGTTGTCGCTCCTGGGCGAAGACCTCGCCCGGGCCGCCGAGGGCGACCACCAGCACGGCCCCGCGCACCAGACCCACGAGCACCACGGCACGGAAGGGCAGGAGAGCCGGCCCATTCGGAACGCCGAGGATTGGTGGAACGGGGCGCACCTTGCCGGCGGCTGGTGTGGCGGCCGCCGGTGGCTCTCGGACCGGGGCGCCGACCTGGCCCTCGTTTACACCGGCGAACTCATGTCAAACACGCGCGGCGGCGCGAATACGAATGGCGCGACGGAGTACCTGGGATCGGTCGAGCTGACCGCCGAATTGAATGTCGAGAAGATGGGCGGCTGGAACGGCGGCACGTTCTTCTTTTACTACCAGCACCTGCACGGACACGGCGTCACCGCGGACCATGCGGGCGCGTTTCAGGCCATCACCTACCTCGAAGCGGACCCCAACCGCTACGACCGGCTCATGGAATACTGGTTTCGTCAGTCGTTCTTCGACGACAAACTCGCCTTCAAGGCCGGCAAGATGGATGGCAACGCCGACTTCGCGGCCACCGAGAACGGCGGCTATTTCCTGCAGTCCTCCGCCGGCTTCTTTCCCAGCCTGGCCTTCCCCAGTTATCCGGACAACGGGCTCGGCTTCGCCCTGTTCGGGAAGCCCGCCGAGTGGCTCACGTTGCAGGCGGGCATCTTCGACGCGGCGCCCAACAGCGATTCGATCTCCGGCGGTCCGGCGATGCTCAGCCGCGACGGCGGGCACGTCGGGCTCTTCGAAGCGCAGGTCCACACGGCGCGCTGGGTCCCCGGCCTGCCCGGCACCTACCGCTTCGGGGCGTGGTACAGCACGGGCGGCGCAGACGAAGTGCCCTTCTTCCCCGAGCCGCAGCCGGGCGATCCGCCGCCGCCGGCCTTGAAGCGCTTCTCGAGCAACAACGGCTTGTACGCGACCTTCGACCAGATGCTCTTCAAGGAGACCGAGGACGGCGCGCAGGGCCTGAGCGCCTTCTTCCAGTTCGCATGGGCTCCGGACGGCCGCAACGAGGTCTCCCGGTATTTCGGTGGCGGGTTGGTCTACAACGGGCTCTTTCCCGGCCGCGACGAAGACGTTTTGGGCGTCTTCACCTGCCATGCGGACTTCGCGCAGAGGCTCAAACGCGCGGAGGACCGCACGCACGAGACCGTCATCGAGGTGGTGTACAACGCGCAGGTCAACGCGTTCCTTCTGCTCCAGCCGAATTACCAGTTCGTACGGCATCCCAACGGCGAGCAGGGCGCTCGGGACGCTCATGTGGCCGGCCTCCGCTGGGCGTTGAGCTTTTAGGAGCGGATGCGAACCGATTGGCAAGAGCTTCAAGCCGGAAGACGTTGCGAAAGGACCCTGGATTCGGATTGGGAATGTGTTCGAGCCGACAATCTTCGACGGCGGCCCGGCCCTTCGCGCTGGGACGCAACCCTTCATAGGAGAGGTACCGATGAACAGACTGTTGCTGCTGCTTTCCCTGATGCTGTGCGCAACGCTGGCGGCCCGAGCCGGCGACGACCACGAAGGCGCGGAGAAGCGCAAGCTTGTCCTGGTGGCCTCGACGACGCAGATCGCCGACTTCGCGCGGCAGGTCGCCGGCGACCGCTGCGTGGTGAAGTGCATCCTCGCGCCCGGCGCCGACCCGCACACGTACTCGCCCAAGCCCAGCGACGCCGAGACCGTTTCCACCGCCGACCTGTGCCTGCAGAACGGCCTGCACCTGGAAGGCAAGAACTGGATGGCCACGCTGGCCGAGAAGGCCGGCAAGCCGATCGTCACCTGCACCGACGGAATCGAGCCGCTGGTGCTCGACGAGGGCGGCGAAAAAGTAAGCGACCCGCACTCGTGGTTCAGCTGCGAAAACGCCGCGCTGTACGTGAACAACATCGTCAAGGCCGTGTTGAAGCTCGATCCCGACGGCAAGGAGCAGTACATCGCGCGCGCGCAGCTGTACCTCAAGCAGCTGAAGGTGCTCGACGCGTGGATCCGCGAGCAGTTCAACGCGATCGCGCCCGAACGCCGCATCCTCGTCACCAGCCACGACGCCTTCAACTACTTCTCGAAGGCGTACGGCTTCCGCAACGAGGCCCCCGTGGGCTGGTCGACGGGCAGCGAAGTCGGCGGCGGTATGACGCCCGAACGCCGGCGCAAGGTCGTCGAGTCGATCAAGTCGTTCGGCGTGAAAGCGATCTTCGTCGAGACGTCCGTCAACCCGAAGCTGATCCGCGAGATCGCGCGCGAGGCCGGCGTCGAGGTCGGCGGCGAGCTGTACAGCGACAGCATGGGCGCGGCCGGCACCGCCGGCGAGACCTACGTCGGCATGATGCGCGAGAACGTGCTGACCATCGTCCACGCGCTGAAGTAGGGAAAGGAACGAACAATGCGCATCCTGGGCGCCCTCCTGGCGTGGGTCGTGATCGCCGGCGGCGTGCACCTGTACCTCGAACGGCGCGCGCCGCCGCCGCCGCCCGAGGCCTACGTCGAACGCAAGGCGCAGGGCGTCTACGCGCTGGAAGTCACGCCCTCGTTCGGCCTCGCGCCCGACGCCTTCGCGCTGGACCTGGGAGATGGCGACGCCAAGCCCGCGCTGGTCGTGAAGCTGAAGGGCAAGGAGGTGCTGCGGGAGACGAAGAAGCTCGAGGCCGGCAAGCCGGTGCTCGTTTCGCCGCTGGAAGGCGTCGTGATCGGCCTCAACGAGTTCTACGTTTCGGCCAATCCGCCGGCGGATACGATCAACCGTGCCAACGCCGTGCGCGTGCGCGTGCTGCGCGACGGGCAGGCGCTGGACGGCGCGGAGCAGACGCTCTGGTCCGTCGCCGGCACGGCCGTGGAAGGGACCTTTACGCTCACGGTGCCCGAGCCTGCCGCGCCGAAGGAGGACGATGCCCATGGCCATTAGCACCAGCGGCGCGCGCACGGCCACAACGCCGGCCATCGAAGTGCAGCACCTGACCGTTAGCTACGGGCCGCGCCCCGCGCTGCTGGACGTCAGCGTCGCGATCGAGCCCGGCGTTCTGGTCGGCGTGATCGGGCCCAACGGCGCGGGCAAGAGCACCTTCATCAAGGCACTGCTGGGCTTCGTGAAGCGCGACGTGGGGCAGATCAAGATCCTCGGCACGCCCGCCGAGCACGCCATCGGGCGCATCGCCTACGTGCCACAGCGCGGCGCGGTGGACTGGGACTTCCCGGTCACGGTGCGCGAGGTGGTGATGATGGGACGCTACGGGCACCTGCGCTGGTGGCAGGACCCCGGCACCGCCGACCGCCAGGCCGTCGACGCGGCGCTGGAGATGGTGCGTATGAGCGAGTTCGCCGACCGGCAGATCGGGCAGCTCAGCGGCGGCCAGCAGCAGCGCGTCTTCATGGCGCGTGCGCTGGCGCAGGGCGGCGAGGTCCTGTTGCTCGACGAGCCCTTCGCGGGCGTGGACGCGAGCACCGAGCGCGCGCTGCTGGACGTGCTGCACAGCGCGAAGGGGCAGGGCCGCACGCTGGTTGTGGTGCACCACGACTTGGTCACCGCCGCCGAGTACTTCGACAAGCTGCTGCTGGTCAAGCAGCGCCTGTTCGCCTACGGCACGCCGGCGCAGGTGCTGCGCGAGGACCTGCTGAGCGAGGTCTACGAGGGCCGCCTGCGCGCGTTCGAACACCTGCGCGAGGAAGCCGCGCGCAAGGCCCGCGAGGGCGCCGCGCCATGAACGCATGGCTCGAACACACTTTCGTCGCGCCGCTGCACCAGGAGTTTTTCCTGAAGGCGCTGCTGGGCGGCACGCTGGTCGCCGTCGTCTGCGCGGTGGTCGGGTGCCTGGTGATCCTGCGGCGCATGGCGTTCCTGGGCGACGCGCTGTCGCACATCATGCTCGCGGGCGTCGCCGGCGGCTACCTGGTGATGAAGTTCTTCTTCCACGAGGAGGCGCACGCCGGCGGGATGCTGGTGGGCGCGCTGATCGCCAGCGTGCTGGCGGTGGCGATGATCGGCTTCGTCTCGCGCGTCAGCCGCATCAAGGAGGACACGGCCATCGGCGTGATGTACACGGGACTCTTCGCCGCCGGCGCGGTACTGGTGACCGTCTACAGCAGCGAGATCCACATCGACCTGTATCACTTCATCATGGGCGACGTGCTGGGCGTGGCCGACGACGACCTGCGCGCCAGCGCCATCGCTTCGGCCCTGGTGCTGAGCCTGGTCATCCTCTTCTTCCGTCACTTTCAGATCGCGAGCTTCGACCCCGTGCTGGCCGCGGCGCTGGGCCTGCCGGTGCTCTTGATCGACTACGCGCTGACGACGTGCGTTTCGCTGGTCGTCGTCAGCGGCATCAGCATGGTCGGCCTGATCCTCGTCGTCGGCCTGATGATCACGCCGGCGGCCACCGCCTACCTGCTGACCGACCGCCTGCAGCGCATGATGTGGCTGGCCGCGGGCTTCGCCGCCAGCAGCGTCGTCGGCGGCCTGTACCTGGCGTACGCCATCGACTCCAGCGGCGGCGCGGCGATCATGCTCTTCTGCTCGCTGCAGTTCCTGGTCGTGCTGGTGATCGCGCCGCGCTACGGGCTGTTGGCCGGGTGGCTGCGGCGGCGGCGCATGCTGCCGCAGGAACTGGTGGAGGACATCCTCGGGCTGGTGCTGAAGGCCGGCGCGCGCGCAGTCTCGGCGGGCGAACTGCGCGACGGCCTGGGCCACGAACCCCGCGCCACGCTGCGCGCCGTCAAGCGCCTGGTGCAGGACGGCCTGCTGGAGGCGCGTGCCGAAGGCTACGCGCTGACCGAACAGGGCACGCTGCAGGCGCGGCGCTTGCAGCGCGCGCACCGCCTGTGGGAGACGTACCTCTCACAGGTCGGCACGCCCGAAGCCGAGCTGCACGGGCAGGCGCACAAGCTCGAACATCTGCACGAAGAGGCCAGCGTCGACTACATCGACCACATCCTGGGCCACCCGCTGAAGGACCCGCACGGCAGCGAGATCCCGCCGGACTTCGTCGACACCCATTCGGGCCAGCCGGTGATGGTCAGCCTGCTGCGCAAGGACCAGGGCGGCACGATCGTCGAGGTCAAGCCCGCGGCGGCCACCTATACGCCGCTGAAGAAGGGCGAACGCATCAAGCTGCGCCCGCGCAACGTCGCCGCCAACCGTTGGGTCGTCGAACGCGCCGACGGCAGCGTGGTGGAACTCGATCACGCCGTCGCCGACGGTGTGCTGGTGCAGCCGGATCCGTAATATACTATAAGGAGGCACACCGGGCGCCCCCACCCACGCACGGGTGCATCTCGAGGCTGGATTTTCAATCTTTGGCGCAAACGCAAACTCGCGTAAGTCGTAGTAGCATGTAGCCAGACTGCCGGACACCCCGGAAAAACATATGAAACGGGTCGCGATCCTGTTCCTTGCTCTCGCCGCCTCCTGCGGCCTGTTCGCAGGCGAGGCCCCCGCCTCCGCCCCGGCCCCGCCCGACGCCAAGGCCGCACGCACGCGCATCGTCGAGCTGGCCAGAAAGGTCGATCCCGCCAACGCCGGGTCGATGAAGGAATTGCTGGCCGCCTACCTCGCTCTTCAGGAGTTCCGCCTGCTGGGGCGCGACCAGCCGGACGACGGCGAGCGCGACCCGCGCAAGGTGCTCGAAGCGTGGCAGGCCGAACGCGAGAAGAACCCTGACCCGTGGACCTACGAGGAACAACTGGTTTTCCTGGGCCTGCAACGCCAGGCCGAGTACCGCGCGCACGCGCCGCTGGAGGCGGGCGACGCCGCGGCGGTGGAGAACTGGTTCAAGGAGTCGCCGGAGACGCGCCGGCGCCTGCTCTTCTGTCTCGATCCGAGGTGGGATTGCATGCCCGAAGCCGCCAAGGTGGCGCTCACGATCCGCGCCAAATACCCCGCCGAAAGCGCATCTATGGAGCAGCTGTTGATCGCCTTCGCTTGCGTGTGGGACGACCCGCACGTGCCCTCGTACAACCACGCGCGGATCATCCCGGAACTGGGCCAGGCCCTGGAATACCGCGCGCCTGCGCCGGAAGAAAGCTTCGGCTGGATGGTGTCGAACCTTGGGCGCATGAGCCCCTGGTTCAAGGACGCGCCGTGGCAGCTCCTCATCTACGTCGCCGCCGACGCAACGCCGCTTAAGGAACGGGACTGGGCGCAGGCCAACTTCAAATTCGATCCGGTGCTGGGGCGCTGCTACTCGCGCATCGTGTACGACATGTCGAAACTGGACAACGAGCTCGGCAAACTGAAGGGCAAGCCGTACACGCTCGAGAACCTGAAGACCTACGGGGGCGTCTGCCGGGACCAGGCCTACTTCGCGCGCTCGGTCTGCCGCGCCAACGGCATTCCCGCGTACGTCGCGTGCGGGCAGGGCAATGCCAGCATCCACCATGCTTGGGTCGGCTGGGTCGTGAAGGACCAGCGCGGCTACCGCATCGAGGATTGCGGGCGCTACGGTTTCGACAATTACTTCCTCGCCAAGGTAATGTGCCCGCAGACCGGCGACACGAGCAGCGATTACGCGCTCGCGCTGATGCTAAAGGCCTTGAAGGGCGAAAGCGCCTTCGCCGACGCCGAACTGCTGCGACGGGTCGCGACCGAATTCGAAGACGCATTGACGCCGGAGGAGGCCTACCGCCTGCTGGCCGCCGCCGTGACGCGCAACCCCTTCCACCGCGCCGCTTGGCGGGCGGTGGCCGATGCGGCGTCCCGGGGACGCTTCGGCGTGGCCGAAGCGGGCAAGCAGTGGGCCTTCCTGAACCGCAACTGCGCCGAATTTCCCGACCTGACCTACGAACTGCTCAGCGGCTTCGCGAACGTACATAAGGAGTCGGCGGAGCAGTTCCGCTTCTTCGAGACCGCCTCGCGCGTTTACCTACAGTCGAAACGCCTGGACCTGGTGGCGCGCTTGCGCCTGCAGGAGATGGACATGTGCGAACGCTTCGAGCGCAAGGACATGGCGCTGGGCGTGGCCGCGAAAGCAGCCGTCGAATGCGCCGGCGAAGGTTCCCAGGGCGCCGAGATCGCCATCCGCTGCGGAACACTGGCCATGGCGCTGAAGAAGCCCCGGGAAGCCCTGCTGCCCATGAAGAACGCGCTGGCCCGCATGCCCAAGATGCGCAGCGAGTTCGTCAATCCCTACTACGTCAAGGTCGCCTACGCGCTGGCCGACGTCTACCGCGCCGCCGGCGACGACCAGGGCGCGCGGGCCGTCGAGTCGCAGATCCCCTCCGAAGCGCGTCGCTGACGCCCGCCGGCTTCAGCCCTCCTTTTTCGCCATGAAGACCAACTCGCACAGGGCGTCGCCAGGCATCGCGTCGCGCGGCGTCCTTTTGTAGTCGCCGTACAGCGCCTCGATCACGAAGCCTTCGCTCTCCAGCAGGTTCTGCATCTCGTAGCGGAAGAAGTAGCGCATCGGGAACGCGTCGACGATGCGTTCCTGCGTGCCGTCCGAATGCGTGACGTAGTAGATCAGTTCGACGTCCTGCACCTGCCGGCAGAAGTGCACGGCCGCGACGCGGAAGCGCCGCTCCACCTTGCGCCCGCCGGGCAGGTCGAAACAGGCTTCGACGCCGGATTCCTGCTTCCGGCGTTCGTCGAGCAGCAGCTTCAGGTTCGGGTCGTAGACATCCAGAATCAGCCGCCCGCCCGGCAGAAGATGCTTGCGGATACTTTGCAGGCACGCGCGCTGCTCGGGCACCGTCAGCAGGTGCTGGAACGGGCGGAAAGGGATCGTCGCGAGCGAGAAGCGTTCGTTCAGCTCGAACGCGCGCATATCGCCCTTCACGATGTTGACGCGCGCGCGCACCTCGGCAGGTTCCTTCTCGAGTTTCGCGTGCAGGACCTTCAGCATCCCGTCACTGAGGTCCAGGCCGGTCATGCGGGCACCGGCGCGGGCACAGGGCAGCAATACCCGCCCCGTGCCGCATCCGACCTCGAGCACCGGGCCGCCGGCGGCGGCCGCGGCATCGACGAAGAACTGGACATCGGGGCGTTCTTCGTACGCCTTGACGCCGTCGTAGAACTCCGCCGCGACGGAGTAGTCGTGCAGGCCTTCGTTGGGTAGCACTCGTGTGCCTCCTTTTCTTTGAACGTCATTCTCGCCGCGGGACACGCAGAGACCACAGTGATTTCACTGTCTTCTCCGCGGGACCCGCAGCGACGGGCCTATGGAATTAGCGCGACTCGAACGGTTCGACGACGCGCGCGCAGCGTTCGCACGCCCAGCGCCCCGTCTCGCCGTACGGTCTCAGCACGCCGCCGCACTCGCGGCAACGCCGCTGCACCACGGGGGCGAGGCGGCGTCCGCCGCGCGGCCTGCGATGACTGTTGCTGGGTAATTGAAACGCCTGTGTACTTTGCATGGCCGGCTCCTTTCTGCATCCGGAGGCTCCGGCCAACGAAAAGGGCCGGAGGTTTTGCCTCCGGCCCTTGGTCAGCGATCACGTTTCGCGCGCTCAGGCTGGAGGCGATGGGTCTCCCGTATCGGTCGGGGTCTGCGTGCGCTTGGCCTTGGCCTTCAGCGCGACGCCAGCCGCCACCGCCAAAGCGGTACCGGTACCCTGGCCGTGGTTGATCGAGAACGGTTTCATCAGAGGTGCACCTTGTTCCTTTCAGCCTCACTGGATTGCGCGGCGTTCTCGACAACAAACCCCATCCCGGGCACGAAGTCAAACGGCCGGGCCACGGAATTTTCCGAGAAATTGGGGCTTCCCACCGCCGCCCGCCCGGCTATATTCATTTTATAGAACATATGTTCTATAGTGTGGAACTTGCCAAGGAGTTGCCGATGACCGCCCTGCCCCGCGCTGCCTCCCAAGCGCTGCTGGAACGCAACCGCGCCGTGATCCCCGGCGGCATGGTCAGCCTGAACCGCAAGGTCGAGCCCGCCATCGCGTTCGTGAAAGCGCGCGGCGCGCGCGTGTGGGACGCCGACGGCAACGAGTACCTCGACTACCACGCCGGCTTCGCGCCGTACCTGTTGGGCCACAACGATCCCGACGTCAACGCCGCCGTACAGCGGACCCTCGCCGACGAGGCGACGCTGATGGGCAGCGGCACCACGCCTTGGGAAGGCCGGCTGTGCGAACTCATCGCCGAGGCCGTGCCGTGCGCCGACAAGGTGCAGCTGACGTGCAGCGGCAGCGAGGCGACGTATCACGCCTTGCGTCTATCGCGTTCGTTCACGGGCCGCGACGGCGTGGTCGTGATGCTGGGCGGCTACAACGGCTGGCACGACGCGGTCGCGCGCGCGGTGATGCCGCCCGCCGAAGCCACCGGCCCGCGGGTCTCGCCCGGCGAGTACCCTTTCCTGCCGCTGTCCGCCGGCATTCCGGACGCGACGGCGAAGGACGTCCATACCGTCAACTTCAACGACCTCGAGAGCGTCGAGTACGTGTTCAAGAAGCACAAGATCGCGTGCGTGATCGCCGAGCCCATCCTGCAGAACATCGGCATCGTCAAGCCGCGCGACGGCTACCTGAAAGGCCTGCGGGAACTCTGCGACCGCCACGGCGCGCTGCTGGTCTTCGACGAGGTGAAGACGGGCTTCCGCTCGGCGTTGGGCGGCTACCAGTCCATCTGCGGCGTTACGCCGGACCTGGCGACCTTCGGCAAGGCCGTCGCCAACGGCTACCCCATCGGCGCGATCGCGGGAAAAAGCGAAGTGATGGATCTCTTCGACACGCCGGATGCCAAGCGCCGCGTGCTGATCGCCGGCACGTACAACGGGCACCCGTTGGTCGTCGCCGCGGCCATCGCGACGATCGAGAAACTGCGTGCGGACGGCGGGGCCGTGTACGAGCGCCTCGAGAACCTCGGCCGCCGCATGGAGGAAGGCCTGCGCAAACTCTTCGCCGACGCCGGCGTGACGGCGCACGTCGCGCGGCAGGGCAGCGCCTTCTGCGCGTACTTCATGGACGGCCCCCCGCGCGACTGGCACGACCTGCGCGAACGCCACGACTTCGCCTTCGACACGAAGTACCGCCGCGCGCTGATCGAGCGCGGGATCTACCACTTCCCGATGCCGACCAAGCAGGGCAGCATCTCCGCCGCGCACACTGAGGCCAACATCGACCGCACACTGGCCGTCACGCGGGAGATTCTCGCCAAGCTGTAGCCGCAAGCGCTATAATCGCGCCGGCTTCGGGGACGACGCATGATCGTCGACGTCCACACGCACTTCTGGAAGAAGGACCTCGACCTGGGGCCCGAGGTCGAGCGCGACATGCGCAGGGCCGGCGGCGCGCCCGGCATGCTGGAGATCACGCCCGAATCGCACCGCGCGGCCATCGCCGGCGCTGAACGCGCGGTGGTCTTCGGCCTGCGCGCCAGCAACTGCGGCCTGAACGTCAAGAACGACCACGTCGCCGAGTACGTCGCCACCGATCCCAAGCGCCTGATCGGCTTCGCCTGCGCCGACCCGCTGGTCGACGATCCGGCCGCCGACGAGATCAAACGCTGCGTCGATGAATTCGGCATGCGCGGCGTGAAGCTGGGGCCGACGTACCAGGGCGTGCATCCGGACGACGAACGCCTGCGGCCCATCTACGCGTACGCGGAAAAGAAGAAGCTGCCGGTGCTCTTCCACCAGGGCACGACCTTCGCCTACCGCGCGCCGCTGAAGTTCGCGAACCCGGTGCAGCTCGAGGACATCGCCTACCGGCATCCCGAGCTGAAGATGATCGTCGCGCACATGGGCCATCCGTGGATCGGCGAATGCGTCTCGCTGATCCGCAAGCAGCCCAACGTCTACGCGGACGTCTCGGCGCTCTTCTATCGCCCCTACCAGTACTACCAGGCGCTGAAGCTGGCCGAGGAATACGGCACGCACCGCAAGCTCCTGCTGGGCAGCGACTATCCTTTCACCACCACGCAGCAGAGTATCGACGCGCTGAAGAAGATGAACGACTACGCCGCGCAGTACAACCTGCCGCCCATCGCGCGCGAGGTCACCGACGGCATCATCTATCGCGATTCGCTGGCCGAGCTCGGGCTGACCTGAATTTTTTGTGAATTCCAGGTTCACGATTTGACTTTGTCCCGCAGCATGGGGTTTATTGGGCACCAATACGAGCGAGATGCGACATGAACAAGGCCCTGCGTTATGAACTACGCGACCATCCTTCACTCCGTCCAGGCGGACGAGCGCTACCGCAGGAATCTTGACTGGGGCAAGCCCCGCCACGGGCATCCCGAATGCACCCTGCGCGCCCACTTCGAAGAGCTGGAAGGCAATCTCAACCGGCTCACGCACAAGCTTCCGCCCGACGCGCCGGCTAAGCTGCGCCTGCTGATCCACGTGCACGACATCTGCAAGCCGCATGCCGAGCGAGGCGTCGCGATCACAGATCCGCGCAGCCACGCTTCGCTGGGCCGCGCGTTCCTGGCCGAGTTCTGCGCCGACGAGGACCTGCTTGCCATGGTGCAGTTCCACGACGAACCGTATGCGCTTTGGCGCAAGGAGCAGGTCAAAAGGCAATTGGACCGCGCGCGACTCGACAGCCTGTTTGCCGCGATCGGCGACTGGAACCTTTTTACTGCGTTCCTGATGCTCGACGGCTGCACGCGCGGCAAGGACCGCGCGCCGCTGCAGTGGTTCCTCTTCCACCTGCGGCAGCACAAGGATGTTGTCTTTTCCGAGGAAGACCTGTTCTAGCGTCGGTGCCCAGCCTGCCGTTCAGCGCTGGCCCTTGATGGCCTGCGCGTGGCCCGGCAGTTTGAGCGCACGGGCGTGGAAGGCGAGCGCCTCGCCGATGTGTTCGTCCCAGTATGCCCAGTCGTGCGCGCCGGCGAACTCGCGGTACTCGTGCGGGATCTTCAGCGCCTCCAGGTGATCGTGAAACGCGCGGTTATGTTCGATCAGGTAATCGTCCACGCCGCAGTCGATGCGCAGCTTCGGCAGCCGCGTGCCCTGGCGCTTTCGCGTCGCCGCCCATGCGAACAGGTCGTGCGCGCTGCCGGCGGGGCGCGCGCCGAAGATCAGGCGGTCTTCGCCCGGTTGCGAGCTGGCGAACCGGACCGGGTTATGCCCAGCTTTCAACGCGCCGCTGTGGCTGTGCGCGCTGGCGAAGAGGTCCGGACGCGCGAAGGCCGCGCGCAGGGCGCCGTATCCGCCCATGCTTAAGCCGCCGATGCAACGCGCCGAACGCCTGTGGGCGACCGGAAAGGTTCGCTCGACGAAGCCGATCACGTCCTCGTAAAGGTAGCGGGCGTACGCGGGGCCCGATTCGTTGTCGGTGTAGAAACCGCGGAAACCGTCGGGCATCACGACCGCCAACGGCATCCCGCGCACCAGCTGCTCGATGCGCGTGCGGCGGTGCCAGATGGTGTGATCGTCGCTGCGGCCGTGGAGCAGGTACAGCACCGGGAACGGCCCGCGCCCGGCGTCGGGCAACAGCACGTAGCACTGCACCTGCTTCTGCAACACATCGCTGAAGAAATGCGCATGGACGAAGGACATGGGGACCTCGCGTTGAAGGTTTTACACTCCGCTGACGCCGGCAAAGGATAAGGAGTCAAGGGTTAAGGATAAAGTGACGGAAACGCCGGGTCGGGCGCCCGCGGCTCGCCCTGCGCGTGGGGTATAGTGACGGCATGAACGACGCTCTTGGCGGTCCGCCCATCGCCCTTTCCGATCCCTGGCTGAAGGCACGGAACGCCACACGGGGATTCACGTACCGTTGCCTGAACTGGATGCTGGCCTTTCTGGTCTTCGGCGCGCTGGCTACGTTCGTCGATACGCAGTTGGCCGCCGCCATCGCTTGCCTGGCTTATCCCTGCGCGCTCGCGGCCATGGTATCTTCCGCGGCGTGGCTTGGCGTGATCTTCTTCGGCTTCACGCACAAGCGCTTCTCGCTGCGCTCGATGATGATCTCGGTGCTCGGCATCGGCGGCTGCGGCGCGCTTTTGACCGGCGCGGCCGGCGGCTTCGGCGTCTTCATGGGCGCATTGATGGCCACCGGGCTGCTGCTATACCTGTTCTTCTGGATCTGGTCCTTCGACCCGTGATGGTGACACAAAAAATGAGCGCCGCCCGTTGCCCGGGCGGCGCTCTATGACTTCAACCTTTACCCTTCAAACCTTACTCTTCGCGGCAGCGGTCAGTCCAGGCGCACTTCCTTGCCGCTCGAAGCAGATTCGTAGATCGCGTCGAGGATGCGCTGGACCTTGAAGGACTGTTCGGGCTTCACCACGGGCTCGGCGCCATTGACGACGCAGTCCATGAAGTGGACCATGCGGTCCTCGGGCAGCGCCAGCTTCTGGTAGGTCGGCGTGGCGACCTCGTTGCGGCCTTCGCGGATGCGAATGATCTTGACCGGATTGATCTGCGCGCCGGCCTCGGTGCCGAACAGCGAGATGCCGTAGCCGACCGTCGGATCGGCCTGCATCGCCCAGCTGACTTCCAGCATCACGCTGGAACCGTTCTTGAGCTTGATCAGCGCTCCGGCATAGTCCTCAACGTCGAAGGGCTTGTTCGGGTCGATCTCGCCCTTGCCCCATCCGCCGCCGCCCAGGCCGCGCGGGCCGAACTTCGCGTAGGTCAGACCGCTGACGGCCACTGCGTCGAAGCAGCCCATCAGGTGCAGGGTGCAGTCGAGCATGTGCACGCCGATGTCGTAGCCGCAGCCGCCGCCGCCGAACTTCTTCTGCGTGAACCACGAACCGATGCGCGGGATGCCGCTGGGGCGCAGCCACCACGCGCGCGCGTGGTACACGTCGCCGAGTTCGCCGCGCGTGACGTAGTCCTTGACGATCTGCGGTTCCTTCTCGAAGCGCCAGTTCTGCCCGACCATGAAGACGACCTTCTTCTTCTTGAGCGCGTCGAGGATCTTCTGCGCCTCGGACGCGTGCGTGGCCATGGGCTTCTCCAGCAGCACGTGCTTGCCGGCGTTGATGGCCTCGACGGCCACCTGCGAATGCAGGAAGTTCGGCAGCGCGATGGAGACGATGTCGATGCTCTTGTCCTCAAGCAGCTCCTTGTAGTTCTCCACCCCGCGGGGAATCTCGAAGTTGGTCATCGCCTCCTGGCGGCGTTCGGGGCTGAGTTCCGCGATCGCGACGACCTCGGCCGAGGCGTGCTTGCGGAAACCTAGGATGTGGGACCGTGCGATGCCTCCGGCGCCGATGACGGCGCAGCGCAGCTTCTGCGGCATGGGTTGGACTCGCTTTCGTGAACGATGGTGGGCGCTCTCGGGGCGTTCCTTCGCCCCTCGGGAACATAACGATAGCCGCCCCCGCCCCGCGCGCAACGTCCAGCGTGGATCCGGAAAGCCAATGGGAAGCGCTACTTCACCGCCTCGATCAGCACGTGCTCCATGGGCAGCTTCTGCCGCGTGGTCCGCACGAAGCCGGCTTCGCGCAGCCAGCCCTCGATCTCGCCGGCGCTGTAGAGCATCCCCTCGCCGCTGGCGACGGCCTGGAAGTACGGCGAACCCAGCGCGCACATCAGCGGGCCGGCCCCGCCGTCGTCGGTGACCATGTTGAAGACCAGCAGCTTGCCGCCCGGCGGCAGCGCCGCGCAGCACTTGCGGAATAGCGCCGTGTTGCGCTCGGGCGACCAGATCGTGCAGATGTGCGCGAGCAGAAAGGCATCGGCGTCCGCGGGCAGCGGATCGACGAGGAAGTCGCCGGGGTGCGTACCGATGCGCTCTTGCCGGCCCGCCGCCGCTATTTTTCCGCGCGCGGCCTCCAGCACCGTCGCGCCGTCGAAGACCGTGCCGCGCAGTTGCGCGTAACGCTCGGTCAGCGCCACCAAGTTGCTGCCGTCGCCTCCGCCGAGGTCAACGATGTGCCGCGTGTCCTTCAGATTCGCGACCTGCGCCAGCACGCGGTTGGCCTGCGCGCTGAGGCCGCTCATCGCGTCCTGGAAGATGCGCTCGGTCTTCGGATCCTGCGTCAGGCGCTGGTACAGGGTCTCGCCATCGCCGGGAAAGCGGCGCAAGCCGACGTTGCGGTTGGCCTTCAACGACTCGATGAAGTCCAGCAGCCCCGGGTAGACGATGTGGTGCTGCCAGCCAAAGGTCGCAATCATGCACTCGGGCTTCCCGCGCACCAGGTGCCGCGCGGCCGCCGCCGAGTTCGCGTAGCGCGCGCCTTCCTTGCGCAGCACCTTCATAGCGGCGAGCCCGTCGAGCAGGATGCGCGCGGGCTGTGCGTCGATCTTCAGCGCCGAGGCGATCTCTTCGCGCGTGCGGGGCCCGTCGCGGTCAATCAGCGAGAAGAGGTCGAACTCGCAGCCGGCCCAGAGCAGCTGCGACGCGGTGTGTCCGCAGCCGATGAAGATGAGGCCTTCGAAGTCGAGGTCACTTTCGGAGCCGGCTCTCTGCGCCGCGAGCCTTGATTCCAGCGTGGCGGTCGTCACCATGGATACGCCTCCTTTATTGCGCGCGCCCTCGCTTCAGGCGAGGGTCGCGTTCCGTTGCAGCAGTTCCGTCTCGTGCAGTTCGCGCAGGCCCGGCATCCTGCGGAAGATGATGCGCCTCAGTAGACGCCCACGCAGCGTGCGCGTCAGACTGGGCTTGGGCCGCAGCGGCAGCACGCGCCCGTAGAACAAATCGACGTAGCATCCGTTGCGCGGCGCCGTGGCCTGGAATGGTTCGCCGCGCGCCAGGCGCAGCACCTCCTGCGCGGCCAGCGCCGAGCAGAACATGCAGGCCGGGGCCAGCGCCGGGCCGGTGCGCTTGTGGAAGTCCACGCGCGACGGATCGAGGTCGCTCTTAAAGCCCGTGCCGTGCCCCAGCGCGTGCGCGGCCAGCATTTCGGCGCGCGTCATACGATCGTCAATGCGGAAGTACTCGTCGAAGGATGGCCCGTCCGGCGCGAATACCAGCACCGTCGCGCCGTAGCCGATGGGCCCGGCGTGGATCACCGGGATGCGGCGTTCGCGGCTGGCCTTGTAGAGCATGCGGCGCACGCCGATGGCGAAGAACTCGATGCCGTCCACCACAACGTCCACGTTCTTGAGGAACGCGCCGATGTTCTCCGGCTGGATGCCATCGCGGAAGAGCGTCACCTCGGCGGCGGGATTCGTCTTGCGAATCAGTTCGCCCGTAACGTCTGCCTTCAGGCGGCCCAGACTGGACATCGTCGCGCCGAGCTGCCGATTGAAGTTGACAAGGTCGAAGGTGTCGAAGTCCGCGAGGTGGAACGCGCCGACGCCCATCTCGGCCAGCACCTGGGCGTGTCCACCGCCGACGCCGCCCAGGCCCGGCAGGGCGACGCGCATCGCGCGCAGGCGCCGCACGTCGTCCGGCATGGGATTGCATTTGATCTGTTGGCCCACGGGAAGCTCCTTTGCTCTACGCTCTTCCGCCTTCCTAACCGATGTACTTTCGGTACGTCCCTTTGAGCCAAGCAATTCCGTCAAATTCCTACCGCCGGATGAGGACAGCGCTTCCGCGCCCGGCGCGCCGGGCCTCCGGCCGCACCCCGCCGCCGGGCAGAAAGAGGTCCTCGCGCTCCTTCGCGCCGAGGCGCAGCAGGGCATCGCGCAGCACGCAGCGGTCGGTGACGGCCGTCACCACCAGGTTCAGCGCGCCCAGCAGCGTGCCGATATGCCACAGCGGATCGACCAGCATGCCCAGCACCGTGAAGGCCAGCGTGCTCGCGCCGGCCAGCAGACGGCCCCAGCGTGCGACCTCCCAGGGGCGACGGACGGTGGGCGCTTGGGACGGATGCGGCATCGCGGTCCTCCTTCCCTCGTTCCGCACAGGCACAGAGTTTCCCCGGCACGGGCGCGCGTGAGCCCGTCTGGTGCGGACGGTCGGTTTGCTTCGGTGTTTACCGGCCCTTGCTTCTACTCAGACGGCTTGCCGATTTCTTCAAGGGTCTTCGTACCCGGATAGTTCGTGCGGTGGTAACGCTTCTCCTTCAGTTTGAATTCCTTGATGGCGCGCATGGGATCGTTGTACGGCGCGGGCACTTCTTCGGGCGCGATCTCGCGCAGTTCCACGCGCGACACGATGGCATGGATCGCGACCAGGACCAGGCTCGAACGCAACTCGGTCTCCGGCTCGTGGTGGAAAAAGGACGTGGCCCAGCGCTTGGTCTCGTCTGCCGACCAGTACGAGGTCGCCTCCCACTTGTCCGGCAGCAGATAGGTGACCGAGACGCAATCTTCGTCGGCACTGAGCGCGGCGTCGCTGATGTAACGCGTGTACTCCGGAGGCGGAACGACCACTGTCGGAGTGACGCTCAATTCGATGGGCGCGGGCGTCTTCGTGCGCTGGAAGCGGCCGCGGATGCGCACCTCCCAGCAACGGCCCAGCGGCACCTCCAGCGGCAGGAAGGCCTTGGTGCGCTTGCTGTCGCGCGTGACGGTTTGCATGCCGGCGGGCCGGCCGCCCTGCGCCGGCACCCACGACCATTCGCTCCCCGTCACGCGAAAGGACGCGTCCGGGCCCTTCGTAAAGTCCCAGACGCGGTGGATGCGTTCGGCGGGCGCGGCAGCCACGGGCGTGGTTGGCGCGGTCGCACTTTGCGGCTGCGCGTCCTGCGTATGCACGTACCACCACGCGCCGGCGGCGGCCGCCGCCGCGCAAAACGCCACCGTGGCAAAAACCTTTCCTTTGGCGGTGGCCGGAGCCAGGCGGCGGCTGAAGCGCTGCGTGATACGCGCGGCGTTCTCGAGCTGCACGACGATCTTCGAGAGCAGGTCCGGAGGCGCCTGCGCGCCGCCCAGCAGCACGTCCTTCAGCGCGCCGGATTCGAGCATCGGCACGGCGGCGGCGAAGCCGGCGCCGGCAAGCGCGGTGCGGAGATTGTCGAGGGCCTCGCGCAGGTGCAGGCTGACGGTCGTCTGCGGGACCTCCAGCATCTCGCCGATCTCGCGCTGGCTCAGGTTCGCGCCGTAATACAACGCGACGATCTGGCGCGTGTGGTCGGGCAGGCGCTCGATGCCGCGGTGCAGGGCCTCCTGCAGTTCCTCGTGCTCGGCGCCGGCGTCGTTCTTAATCTCGCGCGCGGGAAACAGATCCGCATTGTCGGACGTCATGGCCACGTTTCTATTCCTCTTCTTCTTCAAGAGCCGCAGGCATTCGTTCGCCACGATCCGCAGCACCCAGGTCCGCGCGCTGCCTTCCGTACACTGCCCGGCCGAACGCCAAACGCGCACCATGCCATCCTGGACGGCCTCCTCGGCCAGGTACGCGTCGCGGGTCAAGTGCAGGGCCAGATTGTACGCCGGTTTTGAAATGTGCCCATAAAGTTCCTGAAACGCCGCGTGGTCGCGGTCCCGCGCAATTCGCCGCAGCAGCTCAAGCTCGCCGTCCTGCGTAGCGTCCACGCGCTTGGGTCCTCTCCGGTCCTGGCGGGCGGGCGTTGTGGGCGCGTGCTGCGCTGCCGTCATATGCACAAGAACGCCCTCCCATCTTACGCACCGGCCCCGTTCTATCCACCCAACCTCGGGACAGCGGGGGTGAGCAGAAGAAACGGGAGAAAAATGGCGAGTCATAACTCTTTTATTTTTATTGAGTTGCATCCTGGAGGAGGGATCGTTCGAAAGGAAGGCGGGGCGGCACTTAGGAAACAGGTGATGAAGAGCCGCGCCGCCGACCCCCGCCGCAGCAGCGTCCTGCGCCTGAGCGATCCAGCCTGGCGCGAAGAACTCGCCGCGCATGCGCACCAGGCGAACTCAGCCAAAGTAGGCTCGGCGGATCGAGAGGAAGAGAATCAGGGCGGCTGCATGGGATACATCGCGCTTCCTGCCTACCTTTGCTTGGGGATCGTTGGCAGCGGCCTGCTCCCAGATGCGTGGCTGGAGAACTCCCTGCCGTTGCTGCTATACGCCATCGTACTGCCTGCCGTTGTGGTCGTGATCCTTGACCAAATCGTCCAATTGATTTCGTGGCTGAGGAAGTGAAGCGTCACGCGCCCGGTTTCCCGCCGCGGTCCTCGTCACTCTTGTCCTCCTTCGGCAACTGCAGGACTTCGATGAACAGCGTGAGGTACAGAACCACCGGTACCGCGAAGAAGAGGAAGACCACGAACGCGAACTTCTTCTCCGGGAAGGTTTCCATGATTTTGATTGCAGCCAAGGCGACACAGCTCGCCATCAACACAAAAGCCAGCAACGTAAGATAGCGGAAAGAAAAGGTCTTCTTGCGTGCGAGCAATTCAAAGACGTTAAGGAAAGCTGGATGGTTAGTCCGTTGCGGGCTCCGGCTCGTGAAATCGACCCAATGGCTCGCACCGTAAACCAAACCCAGCGGGAGGAGCCACCAGAACCCTGTTGCCAGGCCGGCAGCAACGCCCGCCACCATCAAGAACAACACCAACGCAATGGTCGCGATGCGGTGTTCCAGCTGTCCCTGATCGCTCATGCCGTTGATCCTCGAGGGCATTATGGCCGAGCGCGCATCGCCTTCCGCCGCCGAGTGCGCCTGGGGCGAGGCGTGGGCTTTTCCGCTTCCTTCTTTTGCTTGAAACTTGCACGTACTCGACGACCAGCGACGCGATCAGGACGGGCGCCAGCGAGAGCCCCGCGTATAAGACCAGAACCAAGGGCTCATGCGGAAAAAGCGCGCGGACCTCGACGCCGCCCCAGATCGCTAAGCTAGCCATCACCACAAAAGCCAACAGCGTGAAGTAGGTGAATGTGAAACGCTTTCGGGAGGCGGGCACGGTGAACAGATCGTGGAATACGGGATGATCCGGCAGCCAGGGATTCGCGCGGCGGCCGCCGACGACCAGGAGTCGCGCCACGTGCAGCATGATCAGGATGAAGGGAAGCCAGAGGCCATCATACAGAAGAGTTCCGACGGCCAACACACTGAATCCAATGGCCAGCGTTATAGTGACCACTCGGGAATCCGCGTCGGTCCAGCCTTCTTCGGCCGCATTACCGTGGACCTTCCCGGTCGGATAGGGATCGCGTCGATGCACAGGCACCCCCTTTGCCCTTGATCCTTTCTTCCGAGCCTCCCGGGCCTCCTTTCATAAAACCGGTGCCGCGCCAGCGCATTGCACGTATGCAGGCCGCCGCTGCATTTGTTCTTAGAGGAGAATTCAGTACCTGCCGTGAAGCAGGATGCGCCATTCGTACCACAAGCAGGGCGAAGTAGTGCAGCGAACCCAGTCCTTCTCTGTGGTCTCTGTGGTGATTTCGATTCAGCCCAGCCGCGCCTTCAGCTCCGCGCGCAGCTTGGCCAGGGTCTGATCGACATCCAGGTGGGAAGTATCCACGTCGATGGCGTCGTTGGCGCGCTTGAGCGGGCCCACGGCGCGCCCGGCATCGAAGTCGTCGCGCCGCGCGATCTGCTTCTTCAGGCCGCCCAGTTCCACCTTCTCGCCGCGCGCGGCCAGTTCGGCGGCGCGGCGCTGCGCGCGCGCGTCGAGGTCGGCATGGATGTAGAACTTGATCGAGGCGTCGGGGAAGACGACGGTGCCTATGTCGCGCCCTTCCAGCACCACACCCTTGGCGCCCTGTCTAAGCACCGCGCGGGCGGCGGCGCGCATCTTCTCGACCAGCACCGCGCGGATGGCCTCGTTGGTGACCACCGGTTGCAGCTTCTCGGTCAGCGCGGCGGTGAAGAGGACCGGCGTGAGATCCTCCTTCTTGGCGCCGGCCTTGGACGCGACCCAGAAATGCAGCGCGTCGCCCTGCACGCGATACTCAAAGTCCATCGCGCGAGCGACTTCGGCGGCGCGTTCGGGCTGCGCGGCCGCGTCGATGCCGCCTTCGCTTGCCAGGTGTGCGACGGCTCGGTACATGGCGCCGGTGTTGAGGTAGTGCAGGCCTTCGGCGCGGGCGAGTTGCCGCGCGGCGGTGGACTTGCCGCTGCCGGCGGGCCCGTCGATGGCGACGATGACGCCTTTGCGCAATTCGGTCATGGGGCGCCATTCTGCCCGGCGCAAGGGCGCCGTGCAACGGAATGCAGGGGTGCGTGGTTAGGGGGGAGTGAGGAAAAGCCTCAGGATTCAGAATTGGAGCGCCTTCGGCGCACTTTCGTTCGCCAAAAAAAGAAGGCACGGCGAAGCCGCGCCTTCCCTGAACCCTCGCCCCTGTATTCTGCCGTTCAGCGGTCCAGTTCGATGACCGTGCTGCGGACGCCGACGGAGGTGTTGGAGTAGCCACCTTCGCGCACGCTGGCGCTGGGGCCGAACGAGCCGCCCGAGCCGGTGCTGGCGCTGTAGTGGGAACTGCTGGTCGAACCGCCGACCTCCATCCAGCCGTCGTCGCTGTGGCGGACGCGCGCGTAGTCGGGGTGGCCGTAGTACTCGTGGCGCTTGTAGTCGGCGTAGGTGCCTGGGTACTTGCGGTCGTACTTCTTCTCGTACTCCATTACGGTCTTCTCGTATTCCTTGCGCGCCTGCTCTTCGCGCATGGCCTCTTCCTTCTCGCGCTTCTCGCGCTCTTTGCGCCGCAACTCGGCGGCCTTGCGCGATTCGGCTGTCAGTTCCTGCATCTTCTGCGGGTCGCCCTTGGACTGCGCTTCGAGGATCGCCTGCGCCATGGCCACATCGCTGATCTTCTCGGCGGCCGCGCTGACGCGGTCCTTCGCGCCGTCGATGTTGCTCTTCTCCTGCATCATCGGGCAGCCGTTGCAGATGGAGCAGAGCGTCGGGTCCATGGTGCACTGGGCGCACTTCGACGGATCCTTCGAACAGGCGGCGGCCTTGTGCATGGGACAGGCGGCGGACTTGCCGCAGTCGCCGGATTCCTTCTTCATAGGACAGGAGCCGCAGTCGTCGGCGCCGAATGCGAACGCGCACGCGAGCAACACCAGTGCGGCCAACAGGGCAAAGCGTTTCATGGCAGAATCTCCCCAGAACACAATGGTTCGTTTGGGCGTTCGGTTATAGGACGAATGCTACCCGGCCCGGCTTAGCGTTGAAACCGGTTTCCCGGACCCCTCCGGGCCTACTCCCGCAGTTCCACTTCCCAGTACGCCTCCTCGAGGAAGCGCTCCCAGGACTCCTTCGCGCGGCGGCCGATCTTGACGCCGATACGCGTGGCCCATTTCGGCTTCTCGGGCGGGCGCAGCAGCTTCATGTGCGCCTCGTCGGGCGTGCGGCAGCCCTTGCGGATGTTGCACTTCAAGCAGCACAGCACCACGTTCTCCCAGGTGCTCTTGCCTCCCCGGCTGCGCGGCATCACGTGGTCGAGGGTCAGGTCGCAGCGCTCGAACTTGCGCCCGCAGTACTGGCAAGAGTTGCCGTCGCGTTCGAAGATGTTGCGGCGCGAAAACTTCACTTCCTTGCTGAAGCGTTTGTTGAAGCCGCGCAGCACGATCACTTCCGGCACGCGGATCTCGAAGCTCGTCGAGACGATGCGCTTGCCGGCCTTCGCCGCCTGGCTGGCCTCGATCCATCCGTCGAAATCGTAAGTGCTGTAGTCGTGCGGCTCGACGATGCGGGCGATGTCCTGGTAAACGAGCGTCAAGGCGCGGCGCACGGTCGCGACGTTCACCGCGACCCAGGAACGGTTCAGAACCAGCACCTTTTCCGACAGCACGGCTTCCATAATTGCCCCAAGCCCGCGGCCGAACGCCTCAAAGCTATATCACAATTTAGATTGCAATATCGCAATGTCAAGCCAATGGAAACCCGAACGAGCGTCTAATTCATCCTGTGGGTTGCTCCGAATACGCCCGGCTGCTAAGGTAATTCCACCTTAATTGAGGAGGTCCTTCGATGAAAAACCCCGCTTCGTTTGCCTTCCTGGCCGCGGCCGCCCTCCTGGCGGTCTCCGCCAACCTGTGTGCCGAAGACGCCGGCGGCGAGGCCGACCGCGCGAAGAAGAACTTCGAGGCCAGCTACACCGCGGCCGCCAAAGCCATCAAGGAAGACGACTGGGCCACCGCCGAGACGGTGCTTGACGCAGCCTTGAAGGCCCTGGGCGACAACGAGCATCCCAACAAGATCGCCGCGCAGGTCCTGCACAAGAAAGCCGTGAAGATCAACACCGAACGCAAGGCCTCTGCCGCCGCGCTGAGTTCCGCGCAGGAGCTGCTGCGCCTGGAACAGTGGGACGAGGCCGAGAAACTCTTCCAGAAGGCCAAGGAACTCGGCGCCGACGAAGCCTCCGTGAAGAAGGGCCTCGACGCAGCCGCCGCCGGCAAGGCCAAGGCCGCCGGCGATAAGCCTGCCGAGGAACCGGCCAAGGCCGCCGAAGAAAAGCCCGCGGCCGATGCCGGCGCGCCCAGCATCGAACCGCCCGTCGCGGAAGCCGACGCCTACCGGACCGCTATGCGTGCGGGCCTGGAGGCGCTGGGCAAAAAGGACTGGGATACCGCGATCGCCAACCTGGAGAAGGCGCTAAAGGCCAAGCCCGGCGACAAGGCCGCCGAAAGCAGCCTGGCCGAAGCCCGGCGCGAGAAGGAGAAGGTCGAGGCCGCCAAGACCGCCGCCGCCCAGCCCGCAAAGCCGGCCGAGCAACCCTTGCCGGCCCCCGCGTCGCTGCGCCGCGAAGATTGGACGCAGGGAACCGGATCGAACACGATGTGGGCGGCCAACCTTCTGCACCTGAACGAAGGCGACGAAAAGTGGAAGACGATGCTGACCGGCAACTTCCGCGTCTCCATTGCCATCGAAGCGCAGATGGACCACCGCAGCTTCGTCTGCATCGAACTGCGGCCCGACAAGAAGGACCGCAAGGGCGACACGCCCAAGCGCATCATCGGCTGGGGCAGCAAGGAAGGCAGCGGACCGTACCTGATGGTCGACGGCGAAACCGCCGGCAGCAAGCCCGGCCAGCCCGCCGCCAAGCAGATCATGCTGAGTTTCCGCCGCGACGGCCAGCGCATCGTCTTCTATTGCAACGGCGAACAGGTCGCCGAGACCTGGAAGGTCCCCGCCGAGGCCGGCTTATGGCTCTATGTCACCGGCAAAGGCATCATGAATGGCGCGAAGTTGGAGAAGGACTGATCCGGGCCGTAATGTCCAAAATTCTGAGCACCGCGGCGGCCCCGCCGCGTCTTATGCTTGCCGAGCCGACCTCGCCAACAAGGAGGTATCGTCATGCGAGCCTTGCGAGCCTTGCCAGTCTTGCTCCTGGTCGCACTATGTGCATGCACCGTGAATGGCGAGGACGCCTCGCCCAAGCCCGAACGCATCCCCGAACTGGTGAAGCATTTGGAGAGCGAGGAGTTCGAGACGCGCGAGAACGCCTCGAAGGCGCTGCTCGCCCTGGGCAAGCCCGCCCTGGCCGACCTGCGCAAGGCTCGCGACAAGGCCACGGAAGCGGAATCCAAGCGCCGGCTGGCCGAGATCGTCGAAGCCCTCGACGCACCGCTCGAGTTCACCGCGGAAGTTGAAGGCGAAGCCCAGGCCGGCAAGGAGGTCACGTTCCGCGTGCGCATCAAGAACGTCAGCGACCGCGACGTGACTGTGGTGGGATGCCTGGACGGCTCCACGAGCGACAAGCGCTACCCCCATTTCGGCCGCAGCATTACCCCCGACAAGCCGCAAGCTATGATGATGGGCTGCGGGAACTGCAATTCTCTCCGAGACAGCGACCTGAAAGTCCTGAAGCCGGGGGAGAGCTTCGATCCGTTCGGCCCCGGCAGTTTCGGCGAGTGGCAGGCGAAATGGACCCCCGACAAGGAAGGCGCCTACACGGTGAAGTTCACTTGCGACTACGCGGCGAAGGATCTCTCCGAATGGAACGGGCCCGTGGAGCGAAGCATGGGTCTGGGCGGTCTCGAGGAGAAGCTCAAGCAGGTCCCGAAGGTGGCGCTGACGGCTTCCGTCGAGTTGAAGGTAAAGCCCTGACGCGCTGGCGCGCCGTCACTCCACTTCCAGCACCAGGCACTTGAGATAGCGGCCCTGCGCGAAGCCCGGCGGAATGGGATGGTCCGCCGCCGCGCCGCGCGTCTCGATCAGCCGCGCGCGCCGCCCGGTGTGGGCGATGCCCGCCGCCACGGCGCGCTCGAAGTCCTGCGACGAGACGTTGCCCGAACACGAGCACGTGAAGAGGATCCCGCCGCGCTCCAGCAGCGGCGCGGCCGCCGCGTTCAGGTCGCGGTAGCCGTTCAGCGCCTCACGCAGTGCGTCCTTGCCGCGCGCGAACTTGGGCGGGTCGACGGCCATCGCGGCGAAGCGCCGGTTCTCCTCGCGCAGATGTTTCAGGCCTTCAGCCCAGGACGCGCAGACCAGGTCGGCGTCCTCGACGCCGTTGCGCTTCAGGTTCGCCTCTGCCTGCCGCAGCGCCGGTTCGCTCTTGTCCAGCAACACCAGGCCCTTGGCCCCGGCGCCCGCCGCGGCCAGCGCAAAGCCGCCGGTGTGGCTGAAGACATCCAGCACCGACGCCGCGCCCCGCGCAAAGTGCGCGAAGCGTTCGTGCGTCTCGAACTGGTCCAGGTACGTGCCGGTCTTCTGGCCGCGCCGCAGGTCGACGCTCAGGCGCAGCCCGGCGTGCGCGACCTCGACGGGTTCCTCGGGCAGCGTCCCTCGCGCGACCAGGCTGGACGCTGGCGCAAGCCCTTCGGCCTTGCGCGCGCGCTCGTCGCTGCGGTCGGCGATGCCCTTCGGCGAGAAGCGTTCCTGCAGCGCGTCGAGCACCACGGCGCGGCGGCGTTCCATGCCCGCCGTCGCGATCTGCACGCTCAGGTACGCGCCGTAGCGGTCCACCACCAGGCCTGGCAAGCCGTCGCCTTCGGCGTTTACCACGCGGCACGCGTCGTCCGGATTCAGCCCGCGCCCGATGCACGCGCGATACGCGGCGGCCGATTCGATGCGCGCCCTCAGGAACGCCGCGTCCAGGTCCTCATCGTTGCGCGTCAGCAGCCGCACGGCTATGGCGCTCTTCGCGCTGTAGAAGCCGCGTCCCAGCACGACGCCGGCCTCGTCGCGCACGCGCACTTCGTCGCCGTCGTCGGGCGTCAGGGAACGCCCGCGGTCCAGCGCATCGGCGAAGACCCACGGGTGCCCGCTGTACAGGGGCTTGGCGTGCCCGCGGCTGAGCGTCAGGTCGTGGACGTCGGAGGACATGGAAACTCTCGTGGGTAACGAAACGGGGTCATCGCGGAACACTCTTTATCGCAAAACCCGCGTCGTTGAAAGACGCGAACCGCGAGTCATTTCTTGGGCGGGCCGTCGACATCGGGATCGTAGACGCCGCCGACGAAGGCCGGGTGCTTCTTCACCATGCCGCGCAGGTGGTCGAGCATCTCCTGCAGCAGCTCAGGCCGCGAGTCGGCGAGGTTATGCATCTCCTGCGGGTCCTTCTCGAGGTCGAAGAGCAGGTACGTTCCGCTGGGCCGGTCGAAGATCAGCTTTTCGCGGAAGTTCCGGATCGAGCCCAGCATGTCGTAGTGCGTGGTCAGGATCATGTCGCGGTTGCGGTACTCCGCCAGGAGCCCAGCGTCGTCTCCGCCCCGCATCAGCGGCAGCAGACTCAGGCCCGGAAGCGGGTAGTCGGCGCGCGGATCCTTCAGGCGAATGCCGGCGAGGTCCATCAGCGTGGGCAGCAGGTCCTGCTGCATCGTCCACGCGCCGGCCTTGGGCGCGGCCTCCAGGCCGGGCACGCGCACGATGCACGGCACGTGCAGGCTCTGATGGTACAGATGCGCGACGTAGTAGAGGTGCTCGTGCTCCCACCACTGGCAGCCGTGGTCGCTGATGATGATGACCATGGTGTTGTCGTACAGCCCGCGCTCCTTGAGGCGTTCGAGCACGCGGCCGATCTGCGCGTCCATGCGGGTGATGGTCTGGTAGTAGCAGGACTTCTTGTTGTTGCGCGTGCCTTCGACGATGGCGTCTTCCTCGGCAAACTCCAATCCGTCGGGGAAGCCCAGTTCCTTCGCGCGCCACTTGGGCGTGCGGTTCCAGGGGAAGTGCGTGTCGGACATGTGCTCGCAGAGGAAGAAGCGTTCGCCCTCCTCGAGCGAATCGATGAAGTCCACCAGGCGGTCGGCGCGCTTGTCGCCGCGCCAGATCTCCTTCTTCTCCTCCTCGTCGCTGACGATGCTGTCGAAGCCGTCCTCGTAGTTGTCCATGCGGTCGTCGCTCGGCACCAGCAGGCTGGGATAGGGCGCCGTGTCGGCGTGGCAGAAGCGCTGGATGCCCGCCAGCTTCATGATCTTGTGGAGGTTGTTGTAGCGGCTGTAGCGTTCGCCGAAAGGCCGCGACGTGTTCATCTCCATCACGCGCAGGAAGCGCCCGCTTACCGTCACGAACCATCCGTCCCACGTGCTGGGGTATGGGCAGAGCATGTTCGTGAAGACCGTGCCTTCGTCGGCCACCCCGTCCATGTGCGGCGTGGCGCGCCGACCGCCGGAAAGCTTGCGCTTGCCGTAGGCCGAGATCGCCTCGGGCGCGACCCCTTCCAGGAAGAACAGCGCCACGTTGGGGAAGGCCGCGGCCTTGGCCGGATCGGCGATCTCGAACTCATCGACGGGCACCTCGGCCTCGTACGGCGGCGGCAGGCCCCCGCCCTGGACCGACGCGTCGAGGTTGTCGGGATCGCCGCCGTGCAGGACCTGCGCGTACCCGTCGCGGTCCAGGTCGAAGATCCAGTGCAGCAGGTTCATCTCGAACTCGTGCCGTCCGCTGTACTCGAAGGTGCGCGCGAAGACGTTCTTGCTGACATGCTCCCAGCCCCAGAACGGCCACGTCGCGAAGAACAGGCACGCCAGTGCCGCGGCCTGCACGCCCCAGCGCGAGCCTCGCAGCCACGGCCCGCTCCGCGCGGGCGGCAACGAACCGGCGGTCGCGACAGGCGCAACGGACACCGGCGGTTCAATGGGCGCAACAGGTTCAAGGAGTCCAGCGAGCAACTGCGGCGCGGGCAGCGCGGGGGCTTCCGTCAACGTGGCCGCGCCTTCGGGCGCAACGGGCATTTCCAACACCTTGGGCTTCCGCGGGCGCGCGCGCCAGGCGATCAGGACTTCGACCAGGCGCCGCCCGCAGAGGAAGACGAAGTAGGCGCCGGCCAGGGCCAGAAAGATGCGCAGTGCCGGGAACTGCCCGCCGCGCAGCATCTGGCGCCAGTCGTCGAAGTCGTACAGGTCCTCGACGCGGTTGACGAACCAGGTCAGGCCCGCCAGCACCGCACCGGCGAGGGGCATCCAGCAGGCCAGCGCCAGACGCGGCCCGCGCGGGCCAAAAGGCCGCACCAAGGGGTAGACCGGGAAGAGCGCGAACGCCAGCAGTCCCTGCTCGGAGGGATGGAAATGCCAGTTCTCCGCGCGCAGGTCGCCGCGTAGGGTGCGCAGCGTGACGAAGCAGACGGGCGCCAGCCCGGCGAAGGCCAGGCCCACCAGCCCGGCCGGCAGGATCCACGCGCCCTCCGCGCGGATCTCAGTGAAGAGCTTCACCTCCCACGGCAGCATCAGAGCCAAAGCCCACGACGCCGCCACCGCCGCGGCCAGCCGCCGGCCGTCCGAGGCCGGGCCCGGGCGCGTGAGGTAGCGATACGCGACGTAGCCGCCGCACGCCACAAGCGCCGCCAGCGAGGCGAAGACGAGCGACGTCGAATACAGCACCAGGTGTGCCGTGGGCAACTCGCCGGCCGCGAAGAACTTGTCGTAGTGGTACCCGCCGTTGCGCGAAGGGTCCCAGAACTTGAGATGATCGTACAATGCGTACACGAACACCGCCGCGACGCAGAGCAGGTAGATCGTCGCCAGGCGCGGGGCCAGCGGCGCCAGGCGCCCCTGGACCGCCCCGGCACGCGCGGCATCCTCGTCTTCCCGCGCGTCGCGGGAGAGCGGGTTCACCGCGCGCAGGAAGCAAATCGCCGCCGAGACGCCCAGCGCCAGGACGAACCAGTCCCACGCGTCGATGGCGCGGACGGCCGCCAGCGTCGTGCCGGAGGCGGGCGTGACGGCTTGCGCGATGATGCCGGTGGTCAGAACCGCCGCGCCGCTGAACATCCACAGCCCCCAGCCTTCCCAGCGGCGCATCAGCGAACGGTAGAACGGCGCCTGGGCCAGCCATGCGAAGGCGCCGCAGCTTACGCCCGTCAAGTACCAGGTCTCGTAGCTGCGCTGCACGCTGTCGAGGATCGGGACGTTCCGGAAGTCGATCAGGTCGGCGAAGATGGAATGGGTCACGCAGCGGTAGGCCATCAATAGCGCTGCCACGCCGCAGAACGCCAGCCAGGCCAGCGCGATGAGGTACCACGCGGTGGCGGCCGAGAAGAGGTCTCTAACACGCTGGCGCACGACGGCACTCCCCCCGGCCCATCATTACGGCTAACTATTCATTCATAATACGCACGAGGTGCGATAAAGATGCGAAGCTGCGGGAGATCTTCACCTCACATTTACCCCAATACAACAAAAACAGGGAGGAAGCCTAAGCTCCCTCCCTGTTTTCGAATTCCTACAAAACCGTAGTAAGCGAACTTACTCGCCGGTCTTGGCTTCGGCTTCGCCGGTCTTGGCTTCGCCGCTGCCTTCGCCCGTCTTGGCTTCTTCGGCGGTCTTGGCTTCGGTAGACGCAGCAGCTTCGCCCGTCTTGGCTTCCGTCTTCGCCCCGGTCTTGACCGTGGCCGTGGCACCCGTCTTGGCAGCGGTCTTGCCGCAGCCCACCACGCCGAGACCACAGAAACCGATGATCGCCAGCATCGCAACGAACTTCCGCATTTTACTCTCCTCCCCAATCCAAACACGAACGCGCATCATGCGTTCGGCGGGAACCATCCACGCCGTGGCCTGGAACCGCATGATCCAGTGTTCGTGCTTTCCTCTGGGCACTAAACAACTTAGAAAGGCCTTCTCACATGTCAATCGTAAAATTAACCGTAACGAGTCTTCCCTTTCGGCGATTCCTGCACGCTGACAGGAAAGCCCAATGACGCTATGATGTTATGAGCTTTTGTCCGGTCCCAGGCCCCAAATGATGCACCATGTGGGGTGAACCCTGGACCGGCCATACGCGTTGCGTTTGAAGGACAGGAAGCCCTAAATGCTCCGGTTCGGCCTGGCTACCAAGATCACGCTGCCCTTTGTGGCGCTCTTTGCGGTGCTCCTTGTGGGGTTGGGCTGGGTGCTGGTCCAGGACACCTTCAACGAACTCGAGCAACGTGTCGAGCAGCAGCAGCGCTTCCTCTTCTCGCTGGCCACCCACCGCCATTTCCAGCTGCCACTGACCGAGCACACCCTGCGCGGCATCCGCGACACCGTCGCCGGCATCGATGAAGGCGAGACGCTCAGCGAGTTCGTCGTCTTCCGGCCCAAGCAGCCGGCCGTCACGACGCTGGACGTCAACGACCCCTCCGGCCGTACCCTAGTCGAGGAGCTGCGCGCAGCCGCCGCCGATCCCAAGGCCCTTCCGGGCCTGGACAATGTCGACAAGATCAGCGCCACGCGTCTGACGCTTGCCAACACTCCCTACCTGGTGCTGTACGCCAGCACGCTGCGCGGGCAGTGCTTCCTCCTGTATCCGCAGAGCGCCCTCGACGCGGCCAAGGACCGCGCGCTTTGGCGCTTCGCCTGGCTGGGCCTGCTGGGCATCGGGCTAGCGGCGCTGCTGGGGCGCCTGGTCGCGCAATGGGTCAGCCGCCCGGTACGGCACTTGGCGC
The DNA here is from genome assembly GCA_023150555.1 of Planctomycetota bacterium. Lineage (GTDB taxonomy): Bacteria > Planctomycetota > SZUA-567 > H5-PLA8 > H5-PLA8 > JAKLKQ01. The sequence continues at coordinate 39,944 of JAKLKQ010000028.1, read as the reverse complement.
GCAACGCCGGCCGCCTGGCCGCCGGTGGCCTGAGCGAGACGCTGGAAACGGAAGGTACCGACGGCGCGGGCGCCGGAACGCCGCGCGACGAGATCGGGCGGCTGGGCGAGGCCTTCCGCACGATGGTCGCGAGCCTGCGCAAGTCGCAGGAAGACCTGATCAAGACCGAACGTCTTGCGGTTACGGGCAAACTGGCAGCGTCGGTCGCGCACGAGATCCGTAACCCGCTCACCAGTCTGCGCATGACCGTCGAGATGCTCGCGGCGAAGGGCGGCGACGAGTCCACGCAGGAGGCCTACCGCATCGTGCTGGGCGAACTCGACAGACTTGCGCTGGCCGTCGAGGAACTGCTCACCTTCGCGCGCCCGCGCCCGCCCAAACGCGAGCCCACCGACCTGAACAGGCTCAGCGCCGACACGCTGGCCTTCCTCAAGAATCAGCTCGACCACGCGCGCGTGAAGTCGGCGCTCGAATCCGACGCCGGACTGCCCGCCGACCTGGCGCTGGACCCTTCGAAGATCCGGCAACTGCTCGTGAACCTGATCCTCAACGCGATGCAGGCCATCGTCCGCAACGGGCAGGTGACCGTGCGCACGAAATGGAACGCCGCCGCGCGCAAGGTGACCCTGGAAGTCGCCGACACCGGCCCCGGCGTGCCGGCGGAAGTGCGGGAGAAGATCTTCGATCTCTTCGTCAGCACCAAGCCCGGCGGCGGCGGGCTGGGCCTGGCGATCGCGAAGCAGGTCGTCGAAGAACACGGCGGGACGATAACCTTCGAGACCAGCGAACGCGGCACGACGTTCCGCGCCGAATTGCCCGCTGTTGCGGAATCCCCCGCGGTGCCGAAGGGGGCCCACGTAAGCGATTAGCGCGCGGTGCCCTTTCGAGTTGCGGGATGCGCGGAACGGCGACAGAATCCCGCCATGGATCCAGACGACGACGAAACACTCGACGCCGCGGATGAACACCAGGTGCACCCCCAGCAACCAACCGAACGCGCAAAGTACATCGCGCTGCTGCTCCTGATTCTTTTCTTCATCTCCGTCACCGTCGCCAGCCGTATCGCGCCGAAGCTGGAAGAGATATTCAAAGAGATGGAGCTTGGCGAACTCCCCGTCGTAACGATGTGGTTCCTGACTTTCTTCAATTTCCCGCTCGCGCCCGTTGTCTACACCGTGCTTGCCATCGTTTTGTCATCATCCACTTTCGCTGGGCCTGCCAAGACCGCGAACGCATGCTCTGGTTCAGCTGGACCATCGCATTTGCAGGCGTGCTCATTCTGTATTTCGCCGTTTACGCATACTTCGCGCCCATGGTAATGATCATGGAAAAGATTGGCGGCGGCGCGCGCTGAAGCACCTGGAGCGCTGGCTGTACGCGGCCCTTCCTTTTGATATGCTCTTTGGGTTGAATGGGCAGTTGCCGCGTCACAAGAACTGAACCATATCTCACGAACGACCTGGGAGCTCTCCCGCATGACTGCACGAAACGGCATGAACCTGGTTCCGGCCCTGCTCCTGGCGCTGGCCGCGTGCTCGCTTCTGCTGGCTGCCGGCGCACGCGCCGAGGATGGCGCGAAAGAAGGTGACGGCGCGGCCAAGACGGATCAAACGAACGCCGGCGACGCTGCAAAGGGCGGCGACGAAGAAGACGGCGAGACGCTCGGCCGCCAACGGCGGCCCCGCGGCGATGCGGGGCGGCGCGGCGCTCGTGCGCCGGACGTCGCCAACGAGCATTACGGCGCACACGAAGCGCAGGTCTTCGACCTGTGGCTGGCGAAGTCGGACAAGCCCACGCCGCTGGTCGTCTACATCCACGGCGGCGGCTTCCGCAGCGGCACCAAGAACAACGTGCCCAACCTGGTCGGCCCGTTCCTGGCCGCGGGGATCTCGTTCGCCAGCATCGAATACCGCCTGACGGGCATCGGGCCCTATCCGATGCAGCACCACGACTGTGCGCGCGCGATCCAGCACCTGCGCGCCCACGCCGCGAAGTGGAACCTGGGCAAGACTCGCATCGCCTCGACGGGCAGTTCCGCCGGCGCTGGGCTGTCGCTGTGGCTCGGCTTTCACGACGACCTGGCCGATCCGAAGGCCGAGGACCCCGTCGCGCGCGAGTCCACCCGCATCGCGTGCGCGCTGCCCACCAACGCGCAGTGCACCTACGACCCGAAGGTGATCAAGGAGATCGTGCCGGGCAACGCCTACAACCATCCCGCGCTCAGGGGACTCTTCGGCGTAGCGCCCAATTTTAACTGGGACAAGGACCCGATTCCGGACGTAGTCGCCAAACGCATCGCCGACTGCGGGCCCTTGTCGCTGCTGACCAAGGACGACTGCCCGGTCTACATCCAGAACTCGAACGGCGCCGCGACCGACGGCAACATCCACCATCCGAACTTCGGCAAGCATCTGAAGAAGGAGATGGACAAGATCGGCGTGGAATGCGTGCAGCGCCAGACCGGCGACTACCCCGTCGATGGCTTCCAGAGCCCCAACGACGAGATGCTCGCGTTCATCAAGAAGCACCTTAAGATGGAGAAGTGAGCGCGTGGCTGGAAGGCACGCGAAACTCTCACGCAAAGCCGCAAAGATCGCAAGGGATCCTCTTCCAGGCTTCTTCCTCCGTGCCCTCGGTGGTTCCGTGGTGAACTTTGATTGTCCCGAAAGCTTTTCGCCGCTTCGCCCAATAGCGGTCCGGGACCGGCGTGGTAGGCTGGCCTCCACCCTATATTAAGGAGGGGGATCGATGGCTCGGCAGCAGCTCATGTACACGCTCCACGGCACCAGCAAGGACGCCGCGCACACGTGGGCCACGTACCTGTACAAGGACGGCCTGGAAGTCCGCGACGTAAGCCTCTCGGACCTGGGCAACCCTTCGATGAACGACCCGTTGGAGTTCTTTCGGGGCGCGCACGCCATCGCGACGAAGAATGGCTTCGTCGGCGGCTACCCCACCTTCAAGACCAGCGGCGGGGACTACGCCACCAAGCACCGCGTCGTGCTGTTGAGCGACAAGGTCGCGCAGGCCAAGGCCGTCCCCGAGGCCGAGTTGAACGGCGCGCAGCACAACGACCTGTCCTGCTACTTCGGGAACTTTCACAGCATCGCGCGGAACATGAAACCATTCCGGAACACCGGCTATCCGACCGGCCACACGGAGGGCGAAGGCAACAGCCGCACCCACCTGGGGGTCTTCATCCGCCACAACATCGGCGTGCACACGCGGATCTTCGCTTCGGAGATGGGCAATCCCATGGTCGGCGACATGGCGGCCTACATCCGCGGCACCCAGGAAGTCGCGGAGAAGAAGGGCTTCGCCTTCGGACTGCACACCGGCTGGCACTGCTGGCCGGAAGCGGAAGTCTTCCAGAAGTTCCACCACGACTTCGGCATGCGGCACAAGGTCGAATACGAAGGCTGGCGCGTGCACAAGATCGTGCCCTTTGCGCCCACCGTCGACGGCCAGGGCGTCGTGCACTACTGCTCGACGTTCGTGCTGGTGAAGGACGAGTAACGCGCGTTCCGGATAAAACTCGGAAGCAATCGATCAGACGCGGTCGGCTTACGCCCCCGCCGCGCTGCCCTGCTTGGCGCCGTTCTCGAGCCACGCGCCGATGCTGCGCAGCTTCTTGTAGCGTTCCTCGAGCAGCCGGTCGATGGGGATCTGCAGCAGTTCGCGGAAGTTCCGCGCGACGGCGTCCTTCAGCATGTTCGCGGCCGCGTCGGGGTCGCGGTGCGCGCCGCCCAGGGGTTCGCCGATGATCTCGTCGGCAATGCCCAACTGCTTGATCTCCGGCGCGGTGATGCGCATGGCCTTGGCGGCCTCGGCGAATTTGCTGGCGTCGCGCCACAGGATCGAGGCGCAGCCTTCGGGCGCGATGACGCTGAAGTAGGCGTACTCCTGCATCAGAAAGCGGTCGCCGACGCCGATGCCCAGCGCGCCGCCGCTGCCGCCTTCGCCGATCACCACGCACACGATGGGGACCTTCAGGCCGCTGAGCACCATCAGGTTGTAGGCGATGGCCTGCGACTGCCCGCGCTCCTCGGCTTCGATGGCCGCGGCCGCGCCCTTGGTGTCGATGATGAACAGCACCGGGAGGCCGTACTTTTCGGCAAGCTTGAACTTCCACAGCGCCTTGCGGTAGCCCTCGGGCTGCGGCATGCCGAAGTTGCACTGGGAGCGCTCGTAGACGTCGCGGCCCTTGTGCTGGCCGATCAGCATCACGCGCACGCCGTCGATGGTGGCGAAGCCGGAGACGATCGCGCGGTCGTCAGCGAAGGCGCGGTCGCCGTGCAGCTCCAGGAACTCGCTGCAGATGCGGTCCACGTAGTCCATCGTCTGCGGGCGCTGCACGTGGCGCGCGACCTGGATGCGGTCCCAAGGCGTCAGCTGCTCGTAGATCTTGCGCAGGCAGTCCTCGCGCTTGGCGCAGAGGCTTTCGACCTCCTCGCGCACGTCCAGCGCGTTGGTGACGGAGAGTTCCTCGAGTTTGCGGATCTGCTCTTCGACCTGCTTGAGCTTTTCCTCAAAGGGCAGGTAATAGGTAGTCAGCGGCAGGGTGGCGGCCATGGTTGCGTGAGCGCGTGCTCCCTCGACGGTCTCGTTCTCGGAAAAGGCGGGCGGGCGCGTCCTTAGCGCCTCCCGCCCGGGTCCTGTTTCACAGGCGTTTCAGGGTACGTGAGCGCCCCGCAATTGCAAGCCGGGACGCTCCGCCAGCGCCAGCCTTCAATCCTTCGGGCCGCCGCGGGCTCCCGTGAAGCGACTTGCTCTTAAACCGTGACCCCCTACCATGTCCTGTGGACGCTCTGGCTTATAATCCATCTCTGGTGATGGTTGGCTTTGGGGCCGTCCGGCTTTGTTTTTGTTGGAAGGAGCAGGCGAATGGCAAGGGGCAAAGTGAAGTGGTTCAATGACCAGAAGGGCTACGGGTTCATCACGCCGGATAGCGGCGAGAAGGACCTGTTCGTTCACCACTCGGAGATCCAGGCCGAGGGCTTCCGCACCCTGCAGGAGGGTCAGGTGGTCGAATTCGAGACGGTTGACTCGGATAAGGGCCCGAAGGCCACCAAGGTCCGCCCGGTCCAGTCCGACGATTAAGGCTACGAGCCAAGGGATTCGCCGGCGGGGAGCGTCGACTCCCCGCCGGTCTTTTAAATCGCAGGGCCCGCCCGATCCCCCGAAAACGTTTCTGGGCAGCAGGGTCTGCGCAAGCAGGGCGCAACGACAGGGAGTATCATGGCCAAAGAAGAAGCCATCGAAATCGAAGGTACGGTCCAGGAAGCGCTGCCCAACGCGAACTTCCGGGTCAAACTGGACAACGGCCACGAGATACTCGCGTACCTCAGCGGCAAGATGCGGCGCTTCTACATCCGCGTCCTGCCCGGCGACCGCGTGCGCGTCGCCATGTCGCCGTACGATTTGACGAAAGGCCGCATCATCTACCGCCCGCGCTGAAGCCGTAGCCCCAAAGCATTCCGCACCATTCGCCGACGCATTCCAACCGCATCCCTCGCGGAACGGCCGCCGCCCCGCGGCCGTCCGCGAGGGACCGCAGCCCGGGCGCTTTTGGAGATAACCGCGGCCGCGGCTTTTCTGTACAATCTCCGCCGTCACCATTGAAAGGAAAGCCGTCATGGACGGACAGAAACAACTCGCCGTATTCATCGACTTCGAGAACCTCGCGCTGGGCTTTCGAAACCAGAACGAGCGCTTTCACATCGACCGGGTGCTCGCGCGCCTGGTCGAGAAGGGCCACATCGTGGTCAAGCGTGCCTATGCCGACTGGAAGCGTTTCCAGTCCTTCACCACCGAACTGCACGAATCGGCCATCGAACTCATCGAGATTCCGCGCCGCCAGATGACCGGCAAGAACTCCGCCGACATCCGCCTGGTCGTCGACGCCATGGACCTGTGCTTCGCCAAGGCCCACATCGACACCTTCGCCATCGTCAGCGGCGACAGCGACTTTTCGCCCCTGGTCAGCAAGCTCAAGGAAAACGGTAAGCACGTCATCGGCCTGGGCATGCAGGCCAGCACCAGCGAGCTGCTGCGCGACAACTGCGACGAGTTCATCTACTACGAAGACCTGACCAAGGAAGAGGACGTCCCCGACCTGCCCGAGCTGCAGGCGCTGCCCGAGCGCAAGCGCAAGTGCTTCGCGCTCCTGCTGGAATCCCTCGCCGCGCTGCGACGCGAAAGCCGCGACGTGCTCTGGCCCAGCCTGATCAAGGAGACCATCCGCCGCAAGCGCCCTTCCTTCAACGAGGGCTACTACGGATACAAGACCTTCTCGCGGCTGCTTGAGGATGCCGCGTCCCACAGCCTGGTGGAGTTGGGGCGCGACGAGGCCCGCCGCAGCTACTACGTCACGCGCTTCGGCGCCGAACTGGTCGAGGGCGGCCCACGGCCCGCGGCTAAGGCGTCGGCAGGCACCCCGGCCCCCGAAGCCCCCGAGCCCGCGGAGGCCGCCGCGCACAGCGCCAAGGCGCCCGCGCGCCGCAGCAACGCCTCGCGCAAGGCCGTGATTGAAGAAGCGCCCGCCGTGAGCGCCTCCGCCGAGGCCCCGGCGAAGCCCTCCGAGGGGAGCACGGCGGCCGCCCCGCGGCGCCGGCGCCGCCCCAGGCGCCGGTCGAAGTCCACAACTTCAAATAAATAAAGGATTTGCGTTGCGCACCTAGGGCGTAACTTCTTTTGATTCAGCCGATTCACAAAAACGACCGATACAGGTACGATCGTAGGCATTCGCCGAACGTCGTACGGGGGGTCGTGCAGCCGCTTCGGCCATGACCGATTCGGCCCTTCCAGGAGGATGTACCCGATGGCAGACAAGAAATCGGCCTTCTTCAAGCCGGTGAAGCCCAGCGCGGAACTCGCCGAGATCGTCGGCGCGGCCGCTCTTCCGCGCACCGAAGTAACCAAGAAGCTCTGGGATTACATCAAGAAGCACAATCTCCAGGATCCCAAGGAGAAGCGCACCATCATCGCCGACGCCAAGCTGAAGGCCATCTTCGGCGGCAAGGATCGCGTCAGCATGTTCGAGATGACCAAGCTGGTCGGCAAGCACCTGACCAAGACCGCCTGATCCGCGCTCGCTTCGAGACACGTGAAGACGCCGGCCCCGCAAAGGGCCGGCCTCTTTGTTTTCAGCATTCCGGGCAACTCGGCGCGGGCGGCCCACTTCGCGGCACCCCACGTTGCTCGTACGCCGTTTCCAACACAGCGGCGTCCCTGGGCGCGAGCCACTTCGAGAACCTGTAGCGGTTGGCCGCCAGCACGCGGAAGAAGCGCGCCGCCAGTGGACGCAGCGCGGGCTCGGCCAGGCGCAGCGACCACGCGCGGTACTCTTCCAGCGCGTACAAGCACATCAGGTACGCGGCATCGCCCCGGTAGACGCCGCCTTCGTCGTCCACCGCGACCAGTTCGTCGGGAGCAATGCGCCCCTGCAACTCGGCGAATCGTTCGACCGCGCCAAGGGCCTGCCGCGGATAGAAGACCAGCTCCAGGTAGGCCGGTTGTTCTTCCATCCAGGCTCGGCAGAAGCGGCAGACGGCGCACTGCGCATCGTAGAGGATCGTCAGGCGTTTCATGGCGTGGCCTCCTTTCCTCTTTTCGCCGCCCAGTCAAACCTTGGCGGCCTGGGGCGCGTTCAGGCGTTCCTGCGGCGCCACCGGCGGCGGGGCGGCGTGCAGCAGCGCGCGCTTGCGCATGCGGCTGAAGACGTACAGGTTGCTGAAGTGCATCGCGCCCAGCACCAGCAGCACCAGGCCGATTTTCGTGCTGAAGAACTCGATGGCTTCCTGCAGATTCCCGGGCTTCTCGCCGTACTTCAGCGCCAGCGTCACGTACCCGATGTTGATCAGGTAGAAGCCGACCACCAACAGGTGGTTGACGCTGTCGGCCAGAGCCGTGTTGCCCAGGAAAGTGTCGACCAGGAGGACGCGGCCGTTCTTGAAGAGCGTCTGCGCGACCCAGACCGTCAGGGCGACGCTGATCGCCAGGTAGAACGCGTAGGACCAGACCGTTGCGTTGAACATGCCCCACCTCCTTTGACCGCGTGTCAGGTTTCATTACTTTCTGTCTATACAGAAATTACTGTACATATAATCAGAAGTCAAGCGCGCCGGGGGAAGAATCCCGCCGGCGCGCCTTAACCTTCTTTGATGGCTCGAGTTACGGCTCGAATGCTACTCCTTCGTGGGGTCCATCACGCGGCCCAGGAACAGGATCGCGCCGCTGGCCTTGTGCCGGATCGCGTACAGGAACGGCCGGTCGGCGCGGAACACGACCAGTTTCTTCGTAGTACGAGGCGGTGCCCCATCCAACAGGACCACCGCCGTAGCGCCCGCGGCCTCGGTGCCTTTCTCGTTGACCTCCACGAAGGTTTTGTGCAGCACATTGGAGATCCACAGCATAGGTTTGGCGTTGCTGATGCCGTCGAAGCGCGAGCTTTCCCATGCGAAAGCGTCTTTCATGCCAAGCGCGATGAGGGCTTTAGACAGGTCCGTGCTTCCCCAGGTTTGCTTGAATTTCGGCAGGAAGACCTTGGCCTCTTGCTCTTCCAGCCCTTCGGTCCAGGCGGCCAGGTTGGCCGGCGTCAGGTCCTTTTCCAAGCCCGCCAAGCCCCACTTCGCATCGGGTAGGAGCACCACCATCGCGAGTTCCCCGCCGGTGTAAGGCAACTCGAGCACCTGCAGCCGGCCGTCGATCTCCTTGTATGCAAATTGGTTCGTCTGCTGCATCAACGGGGCCTGCACCGCCTTTCCTCCGTCCAGGTGGAAGGCCTGCGCGGAGGTCGCCTTCTCGTCGAACTTCGCCTCCCAGTTGCCCTTGAAGTAGATCGCGTTGACCAGGACCAGCCGCGCGTCTTCGCTCAGGCCGCCTTCGGAAATCAGGTCCTTGATCCGGCTGCGCGTCTTCTCCTCGGCCCATGCGTTGATGCGCTTGCGAGCGCCCTCCGCGTCCGCCTTGAAATCCAGTCCTTCCAGCGGCGCGGCGTAGCGGTCCTTTGTCAACGCCACGAACGGGACCAGGAACGGGTAGCCCTTCTGCCCGAAGAGCCGGTTGGCCACGGCGAGTTCGAAACCGCGCGGCCTGCCGTCAGGCCCCTTTTCCGCGTTGAGTTCCGCGATCAGGGCGCCGCAGGCGTCGTGTGCACGGTCGCCCATCGCGTCGATGTGCAGCACCTTCGCCATCTCGGCGGCGGTGTTGCCGCGCGAGCCGCCCCAGGTCATCGCCAACGCCGTCGAGACGCTGTAGGGCGAGACGAACAGGTTGCCGGGTTTTTCGGCCAGCTTGCCGTAGAGATCCACAGCGAAGGCATTGATCGCTTCGCCCAGCGCGCGCTTCTCGGCTTCCGTCACGGCCTTATTCGGATCGGCCAGCGGAGCGGCCGGTGCCACCGGCGCAACAGGACGCACGGCCTCGGCGCGACTGACGTCCTCCGGTTGGGGCACGGGCGGAGCAAGATACGGTTCGATTGGGATCGATTTTGGACCTTCCTTTGCCTTCGCATTGGGTTCATTCGCACCAGCGGAGAAGTCCGCACCGTTGCCGGGCTTTGCCCACAGCGCAATGCCTGCCGCAAGCAGCACGGCCGCGCCAATGGCTGTCACTTTGGTCATCGTCGTTACTCCTCGGTTCGGGGCCATGCCGGGCATGGCCGGTTCACGCTTCGAGTCCAGCAGGTCGCGCCAGCGCGCGAGCCGCTCCGGCGACAGCGCGGCCCCCGAAGCCGCGGCGCCTTCGGCCGCATGCGCTTCGGTTCCGCCGAGGAAAGAATCGAGCTCGCCCAGCGCCAGCAGTAGGCCCAGCAGCGCCAGGCGTTGGCGCAGCTTCTCCAGACCCCGGCTGACACGAGCCTTGGCCGTGCCGACCGGGCAGTCCAGCGCCGCAGCCAACTCCGCATAGCCCAACCCACCGTAGTAGTGCATCACGATGGGCGTGCGGTCGGCTTCGTTCAGTGCCGCCAGCTCGCGCTGCACCGCTTCGGCGCGTTCGCGCTCCATGGCGGCATCCTCCCCGCTGGAAGCCTCGGTACGGGCCCGCGTATGGGCGTCGTCTCGGTTGCGGTCGCGGTGCCGTTTGCGCTGCATGTGCAACGCCACGTTCGCCGCGATGGCCAGCACCCAGCCGCGCGCGGCGGCCTCGTGCGCCGAATCGTCGCCCCCGAAAACGCGGAAGCGCCCGGCCAGCGCGCGCACCTGGAGCCACGTCTCCTGACAGGCGTCCTCGGCCAGGGTCTCGTCGCCCAGGATGCGGCGGCAGACGCGGTCCACGGCTGGGCCGTGCCGCTCCAGCAGCACGCCCCACGCTTCGCTGTCACGCGCCCGGGCCAGCCGGCCCAGGGCCTCCGCCGTTTCGATCGCGGTCTGCGTCTGCGCCATGCCCGATCCTTTCCTCTACAAGGGAAGGCCCGCCGAAGCCGCAGGGGTTGCAGGCCTTGCGGGATTATTTTGATGCGCGGAACGTCCGCCGGTTTCAGGGTTTACGCAAACTAGGCAGGAAGAAGTCCGCGCGGCTATTTGCTCCAGCCGTCGGCCGAAGCGCCTTTTTCAGCGATGAACTTGCCCTTCTGGTCCGGATCGTTGGGATAGCAGTAGGCTACGCGCACGACCTTGCCGCCTTTCAGACAGATTTGAAGCTCCACGGTTTCCTTCATTCCGTGGAGTCCGTACTGCTTGCCGATGCTCCACGTGGGCGCATCCTGCGGGCGCGTACCGCACACCAGCTCGACCTCTGCGGCGTTCATGCCCAGTTCCAGCGCGTCGTAAACCTTCTGCGCGGCGGGCACGGTAAAGGCGGCGGTGGAGTTCTCCTCCGTCCACGCCACGTTGCGGATCTGCATGGCCTGCGTCTCGGCCTTGCCGTTCGGCAGAAAGGTAACGCTTAGCTTGCCGCCGTTGAGTTTGGGCTCGACCGTGAAGCCCAGGTCGGCGCTCTTGGCCTCGCCGCCCTCGCTCTTCGTCTGGTAGCTCAGCTTCAGCGGGCCGGGCGCCTGGATGTAGACCATGCTGCTGAAGGTGTAGTTGTTGCTGAAGATCTGGTAGGTGACGTGTTCGCCGCCGACGTCGAGGTCGAAGTGCCACAGGTCGGCGCCCGTCTTGTTCGTCATGACCAGCCACAGCTTCTGTTCGTCGGGCACATCCGCCGCGGAGGCCGCGCCCCCAGCACTACTAGCGCCCGACTTGGCTCCGTCGCCACAGCCTGCCGCAGCCAGTAATACGAACAGGAACATCCACACGCTGAAACGCATGGCAGGCACCTCCATTCGATAGGGACGACACGTCAAGCCGGGGCCTTCTCCGAAGCCTGGGGGAGCTTTAACGCTGCCTCGCCTTCCTTGTCTTTCGCATAGGCCAGCGTCGCGTTGATGAAGTCCTTGAAGAGCGGATGCGCGTCGGTGGGCGTGGACTTGAACTCGGGATGGAACTGCACGGCGACGAACCACGGGTGGTCGGTGACCTCGACGATCTCGACCAGGCGGCCGTCGGGCGAAAGCCCCGAGAAGACCATGCCGCGGTGCTCGTAGACCTCGCGGTACTGGTTGTTGAACTCGTAGCGGTGGCGGTGGCGTTCGGCGACCTGTTCCTTGCCGTAGGCGGCGCGGGCCTTGGTGCCGTCCTTGATCACGCACGGATAGGCGCCCAGGCGCATGGTCGCGCCCATGTCCTTTACGTCGCGCTGGTTGGCCATCAGGTCGATGACGGCCTGCTTGGCGTCGGCGTTGAACTCGCTGCTGGTGGCCTCGGCCAGGCCACAGACGTGGCGCCCGAACTCGATCACGGCCATCTGCATGCCCAGGCACAGGCCCAGGTAGGGGATCTTGCGTTCGCGGGCGAAGCGCACGGCCGCGATCTTGCCCTCGGTGCCGCGCTGCCCGAAGCCGCCGGGAACCAGGATGCCGTGGACCTTCTCGAGGCGCTTGAGCCCGTCCTTCTTCTCCAGGTCCTCGGCCTCGATGCGTTCGATCTCGACCTTCGTCTTGTGCGCGATGCCGGCGTGCGCGAGCGCCTCGTAGATCGACTTGTACGCGTCCTGGTGGTTGATGTACTTGCCGACGATGGCGATCTTGACGCGCTTCTGCAGGTGCTTCACGTCCTCGACGACGTCGATCCAGTCGCGGATGCGCGGCCGGCCGACGGGCAGGCTCAGGCGCTCGGCGATGATGCGGTCCAGCTCCTGCTTCAGGAGCATCAGCGGGACTTCGTAAATGCTGTGGTCAACGTCCTTCTCCTCGATCACGGCTTCCGTGTCGACGTTGCAGAAGAGTGCGATCTTCTTCTTGCTGTCCGCCGTCAGGTGCCGCTCGCAGCGCACGATCAGCACGTCGGGCTGGATACCGATGCGCCGCAACTCGCCCACCGACTGCTGCGTGGGCTTGGTCTTCTGCTCGCCTGCCGCGCGGATGAACGGCACCAGCGTCAGGTGGATGAACATGCAGTTGCGGCTGTGGACGTCGTGGCGGAACTGGCGGATCGCCTCCAGGAACGGCAGGCTCTCGATGTCGCCGGCCGTGCCGCCGATCTCGGTGATCACCACGTCCACGTCGGGCTTGGCGAGCGTTCGGATGCAGCGCTTGATCTCGTCGGTTACGTGCGGGACGACCTGCACCGTCTTGCCCAGAAAGTCGCCGCGGCGCTCGCGCCGGATGATCTCCTGGTAGATCTGCCCCGTCGTGAAGTTGCTCTCGCGGCTGACGTAGTCGCCGGTGAAGCGCTCGTAGTGGCCCAGGTCCAGGTCGGTCTCCGCGCCGTCTTCGGTGACGTAGACCTCGCCGTGCTCGTACGGGTTCATCGTGCCCGGATCGACGTTCAGGTACGGGTCAAGCTTCTGCAGTTTGACGGTGAGGCCCATGCGCTTGAGCAGCATGCCCACCGCGCCGGTGGTGATGCCCTTGCCCAGGCTCGACACGACGCCGCCGGTGATGAAGATGTGCTTGGCCATTCGCTTTGCTCGCTCCGCTCGGTCTTTTGCGGTCTCCGGGGTCCGGGCCCCGGTAACCGGCCCCCTTCCGTCAATGTCCGTAGAACGTCGCGCCGCGGTCCAGCCAGTCGGCCTGGAAGTCTTCCAGCTCCGCGCCGTCCTTCCCGCCACCCGTGGCCTTCCAGCGCTTCACGAAGGCCTCGTAATCCTCCGGCGTGTCGATCCCCGGCGGGTTCGACGCGGCTAGGCCCAGCAGGATCGTGTGCCCGGCCTCGACCGCGCGCAGCTGCTCGAGTTTTTCGAGCTTCTCCAGCCGGCTGTCCGGGAGGTTCTTGTAATTAAGGAGGAAGTCCTTGCGGTAGGCGTACAGGCCCAGGTGGTGCAACCCGTAGACGCGCTTGGGCTTGCCGGCCTTGTCCTTAAAGTTCCACAGCGCCGCGGCCTGCTCGGGCTCGCGCGCGAAGGGAATAGGCGCGCGGCTGAAGTAGCACGCGCGGCCCTTGGCGTCGGCGACCACCTTCACAACGTTGGGGTTCTTGTGCCGGGCCTCATCGAAGATCGGCACGGCCAGCGTGGCCATCTGCGCGTCGTCGGTATCGCTGTTGAGGATCGAGGCGACTTGTAGGACCGAACCGGGGTCCAGCTCCGGCTCGTCGGCCTGCAGGTTCACGATGATGTCGTCGGGCAGGTCCTTCGCGGCGACGGCGATGCGGTCGGTGCCGCTGGGGAGCTTGGGATCGGTGAGCACCGCTTCGACGCCCGCGCGGCGCGCGGCCACGGCGAGTTTCTCGTCGTCGCAGGCCACCAGCACGGCGCGGATCAGGCCGCCCGAACGTTCCTTGGCGGCCAGCGCTCGCGCGACGGTGTGCTCCAGCACCGTCCGCCCGGTGCGGTCCAATAGCAACTTGTTCGGCAATCGGCTGGCAGCCAGCCGCGCCGGCAGGACCACAGCAACGGACATTCGTTCGAGGCTCCCGTAGGCCTGGGATTCGAAGTGCCGAATCCCTTACGGGGCCTCAGAAATAACACAGGAACGCATGAAACGCAACCGGGACCGGGCAATTGCACGAAGTTTATTTTTCGCCTTTCGAGGGGCCTCTGCAAGTTGGTTCCATCCAACGGATTCGGCGCGCCTTGCCGCGGCGGAACCAATCGGTACAGTTAAAAAGAGTTTTCACAAACGCGCGCGCACAAAGGAGCACGCCATGCGGCAGCTGATGGTCAGCGGTACCGGCGAGGTATCCCTAAAGGAGGTCCCCGCGCCGACGCTTGCCGGCAAGCCCCCCGGTGCGATCCTGAAGGTGACTCACTCCATGATCGGCGTCGGCAGCACTCTCGCGCCCGTCGTCGAACGCCGCGCCAAGCCCGACAAGTCGAAGCCCGACCACGCCATCAGCTACCAGATCTCCGGGATTGTGAAGGAGGTGACGCCCGGCCTCGAGGACCTCAAGCCCGGCGACCCCGTCTGCATGCCCGGCGGCGGCTTCGCGTTCAATGCCGACGAAGTCTTCGCGCCCCGCCACCTGATCGGGAAGCTCAAGAGCGAAGCGCTGCTCGAAGCCGGCGTCCAGGTGAACGTCGCCTGCACGGGGCTGCACGCCTGCCGCCGCGCGCGCTCGGCGCTGGGCGAATGGAATGTCGTCGTCGGCCTGGGCATGGTCGGGCAGTACGCGGTGCGCTTCGCGAACCTGTTCGGGGCCTACGTCGTGGGCAGCGACATCTACCCGCAGCGCCTGGACCTGGCGAAGAAGGGCGGCGCGGCGTTCGCCTTCGATCCCCGCGAGACCGACGTCGTGGCCAAGCTCCAGGAATTGACCAACGGGCACGGCGCCGACGCGGCGCTGGTGGCCGCGAAGGCCCGCGACGAGTCGCTGTTCGAGAGCGTCAACAAGATGGTCAACACGGTCACCGGGCGCATCGTGATGATCGGCGTGATCCCGATGAACCGCCCCGCCGGCGAGGACGTCGAGATCCTGATGTGCGGCGGCTGCGGGCCCGGCTGGCGCGACCTGGAGTACAAGCAGGAAGGCCGCGACTACCCGGCGGCGCATGTGCGCTGGACCACGCACCGCAACATCCAGCTCTTCGCCGACCTGCTGGGCGAAGGGCGCCTGGACGCAGCGTCGCTGGTCACGCACCGCTACGACGTGACGAAGGCCAACGAGGCCTACACGCAGATCATCGAGAAGCCCCAGGAGTCCCTGGGCGTGGTGCTGAAGTTCTGAGACGCTGCCGGCTTTCAGCGGTCAGCTAACGACCTCAACGCAGAGACTCGGAGAACACAGAGGCTCTCAGAGAACGGCATTCCGTTTCGGAGTGCCGTTCGATGTTTCTTGATCACCCGATTCAGTTTTTCATCCCTCACACTTCATCCCTTCCCCCGCCCTTCACCCCTGGCCGTTCCCGCCGACGTTGTTGAGCCACTCGAGCGGGATCGTCTCGATGTCGCAGCGCATCAGCACGGCGGGGGCGTTCTCCAGCCCATCGCTGCCTTCGTGCCGCGCGATGGTGGGCATGTTCCAGATCCGGCGGTAGAAGCGTTCGTGCCGCGGATTGAAGGTGCACAGGAACGTCTGGCAGCCCATCGCGTCAAAGGCCTCGTCCACCACCGCCTGCAGCAGCGCCATAACCACGCGCTTCTCGCTGCGCAGCGAACTGTGCGTCGCGATGCGCCACGGCGCACACAGCCGGCGGTTCTCGGCGCGCACTTTGTCCACCGTGTCCTTGAAGTCCGCGTCCACGTGCAGGCCCGCTGGGCCGTCGAGCGTCACCGAGACGGTGCCCAGGATCTTCCCTTCTTCGTAGGCCACGAAGACGGACGTCTCGGGGATGTTCTCCAGGTGCGGGTAGTGAACCAGCTTGCCGTCGGGTTGCTCGCCGCAGTAGCCGCGTTCGCGGTAGGCGCGGTAGGTCAGGCGGTGGACCTCCTCGAGTTCGCTCGTGCGGCGGACCTTGCGCACGACGATGGCCGGGTCGGGTTCGCGGCGGCGCTCGGTGACGGACTCCGTCGCGATCCGGCGCAGCACCTGCGAGATGTTGCTGAAGCGGTCCCGCGTCAGGGCGTCGGGCGCCAGGCAGATGGCGGGGGCTTCGGGTTCGGCGATCATGAGAGGCTCCTTTCCACGAGGACCCCGGCGCGGCTCGCAGCGGGGCCGGTTTCCAACGAGGTATCGCATTCGCGTGCGCCCAGTTTCAGTAGCAGCGCGCGGACGGGGCAGCGATCCGTCAGCGCCGAGAGCACAAGGTTCACCGCACCGGCAGCGACCGCCAGCAACCAGTACGGGTGATGCAGCACGGCCAGCGCGGTGAAGGCGAGGATCGACGCGCCCGCCACCAGGCGGCCCCAGCGTTCGACGGGCCAGGCGTTCATTGCGGTTTCTCCTCGCCCGGCCAGAATCCGCCGTCGCGCGGCATGCCGCCAGCGAAGGGGAAATGGTCCATCCGGCCGAGCTTTCCAGGGAACGTCTCGAAGTTCAGGGCGCGATCGGCGCGCAGCGCCGCGGCTTCCGGTTCCGGAAGCACCCGCAGCTCGATGCGCTCGATGCGCCAGTTGCGCACCACCACGCAGAGGCGGTCGGCCTCCGCGATGTCCGTGTAGTCGAAGATGCACTTGGGCTCGCCATCGCGGAACTGCACGGCCCAGCGCCCGTCGAAGCAGGTGCGGTGAACGCTGTGCGTGTTGAAGAGGACGTTCCAGCGGATCAGGCGTGCCTTCGAGGCCAGGCCGGCCTCGTTGCTGGCCCACGAGGCCATGCAGGTCCCGCTCATGCTACGCGTGTCGCTGGGCTCCGCGTGCAGCAAGACCTCGACGGGCACCAGGCCGTGCGCGAACGGTTCGCGCGGCAGTTCGATGAAGCTGGTCACCATCGTGTCGGCGACCATGGCCGCCGGATGCTTACCGTCCCCGGGCGCCCAATGCCAGCTGCCGTGGCGCACGAGCAGGTCCTTCGGCGCGCCGGCCTCGAAGGTCCAGACCTTGTGGTAGGGCGCCGGAAGCGGCGGCGCTTTGTCCGCAGCTGCGGCCGGCGGAATCGCACGCGGCGCTTCGGCAGGCGCAGGCGGCGCGGCGAGCACCGACGGCGCGGGCGCGTTCAGCCCGACCCAGGCGGTCGCAGCCAGTCCCAACGCCAGCAGGCCCAACCCGGCAGCCCAGACCGGCCGCGCGACGACGCGCACCGGCACCCGGCGCAAGGTGCTGCGTGCGGCGGTGCCGGCCTGGCCGACGGCCTCGAGAATGCGCGCGCCGAGTTCCGGCGGCACAGGATAGGCGCTCTCCAGCAGCCGCGTCATCTGCGGCCCCTGGACGATCACGGCGGCCGAGGCGAAGCCCGCCTGCGTGAGGCTGCGGCGCAGGCTCTCCAGGGCCTGCTCGAGCTTCAGCGAGACCGTGCGCTGCGGCATGTTCAGTTCGCGCCCGATCTCGTCCTGCGACAATCCCGCGAGGAAGTAGAGCCCGACGATGGCGCGGCTGCGTTCGGGCAGCCGTCCGACCTCGGCGCGCAGCGCGCTGTGCAGTTCGTCCTGCGCAAGGGCCTCGTCGGCGGCCGCTCCGGCATACGCTGCGTTGCTTTCGATCGCCGCATCCATGTTCGGTCCCTGGTTCCGGTGGTTGCGCGCGCAGGCGCAGGCCTTGCGGGCCACGATCCGGCAGATCCACGCGCGGGCACTGCCGCCGGGCCGGTAGGTGCGGGCGGAGCGCCAGACGCCGAGCATCGCTTCCTGCACGGCCTCCTCGGCGATCTGCGGGCTGCCGGCGACGTGCAGCGCCAGCGCGTAGGCGCGGCCCTGGTGGCGGCGGAAGAGCGCCTCGAAAGCCTCGCGGTCTCGTTCCTCCGCGATGCGGCGCAGCAGTTCGTCGTCGCCGGGCTCGTCCACCGCCTTCGCGGCGGCGGTGGCGGGGCGTACGTGCTTTCCGTATCGAAGCATGGCGTTCGTGATCACCGTGATCGCTCCCGGCCGGCTGCGGCCTTTCAGGGATTACTTGCGGGGGGGCGGTCGAACTCAGCACCGCTTTCTCGAAAATCACTGCCACGAGCGTTGCACGTGTGCGTAGTACTGAGGGCTGCCCACGCTTGCCCTTCCAACCAGGGAATGGCCGCCGCCAGCAAAGCCTTGCTAGGAAAAAGAGTCTCACGAGACGAGAACGGGTTGCCGAAGCAACCCGTTCCGTCGCAGCACGTTGTAGGTGCAGTGGGGGTCAGCGCGTAATCGGCAGGTAGCGGTAGTAGACTTCCAGGCACAGCGCACTGACGGCGGTCATGTACACGCGCCCGCCCAACTGGTCGCCCATGCCGCCCATCGGGTCCCAGCTGCCGTCCTCGTCGCCGCCCTTGCGCTGGTTCGGCAGCAGCATGTTCTTCATGGCCTCGTTCCACTGCGTCCAGTAGTGCCCGCCCAGCTGGAACATCGCCAGGGTACCGTAGTACGTGTAGTACATGGGCCAGCTTCCGCCGTTGCCCTGGCCCATCTTGGGGTCCCACTTCGGCAGGTTCTGCAGCAGGTACTCGGCACCGCCCAGAAGGCGGTTGGGATCGCGCCCCAGGAAGAGGTTGCAGAGGATGCCGATGGCGGTGGGGTTCAGCATCACGCCTTTCGCGCCGTTGCCGTCGACGGTGTAGGGAAAGCGCCCGCCGCCGTACTCGCCGACCTTGTCCTTCACCTCGATTTGATCGAAGAACTTCATCGCGCCCTCGAAGCTGGCCGGGTTCACCGCCAGCCCCGCGACCTTGGCGCTCTTGAGCTGCATCACGAACCAGCCGCTGACCGACGCGTCGGTGCTCTTGGACTTGCGCTCGTAGCGCCAGGCGCCCTTCTCCGATTGCCCCTCGCCCTGCTGGTGGATCTCGGTCGAGTACTCCAGCGCCTTCTGCGCCGCCGCGCGCGTGGCCGGCACGCGGCCCATCGCGGAAGCCTCGGCCAGCGCCAGCCCGCAGATGGCGTGGTGGTACGGCGACATGCCGCCGTGATCCCAGAACTCGTCGTAGCCTTTCCCGATCTGGCCGTCGGCCTCCTGCTTCGAGACGATCCACGCCACCGCGCGCTGCACGTTGTCCTTGTACTTGCCCACCTTCTCGGTGTGCCCCGCGCCCAGGAACGCCAGCAGCGCCAGGCCGGTCAGCCCCGCATCGGCGTTGATCCTGCCTTCGTACTTCTTCGTGTCCCAGTGGCCGTCGGCTTCCTGGTGCTTCGCAAGCCATTCCAGCGCCTTGTCCACGGCGCTCTCGGTGGCCTTGCCGCCTCCGCCCTTGACCGCGCGCTGCAGGCGCCCGCCGGCGCCGCCGGGCCGCCCGAAGGCTCCCGCCCGTCCGCCGCCGCCCACGCCCAGTGCGCCGACGGTGCCCTGGCCGCCCAGCCAGATGTCGCTGATGCCGTCCTCACCCTTGGAGTCGTGCGCGTCGCTGTCGTTGTCGGTCTCGATCTGCTCGGCGAACTCGACGACTTCGTGCGTCACGATCGGCTGCTGGTCGGTCACGAGCTCGTTCTCTACGACGGGCACGGGCTTCTCGATGATCGTGCGCTCGAGCTGCTTCTCGGGTTCCGGCGGCGGCTCCTGCTTCTGGAGGTCGGTGACGATGACCACGTCCTGCTGCTTGGCCTGCATCACGACCATGCCGATCAGGAAGACGAGCAGGATCAGCAGCGCGTGGAAGGCGCCGCTGATGATCCACCACGGGGCGGCGCCGAACTGCGCGCTCAGACTTTCCAGGAGGCCGCCGCCGGCCGGCTCGAGCGCGCCGTCTTCCTCCTCGTCGACCTGATCCCGCGGTCCGGTGGAGACCGAGAAGGGCCCGCTGGTGGCCTTCTTCGCCAGCATCTTGCGGTTGGCCGACGTATCGAACTCGTCGCTGATGCGCTTCTTTCCGTAGGTGCGTCCCAGCATGGCGATGATCTCCTCTCGGGCCTTGAACTCGTTGCGGCACGCCGTGCAGGCCGCGACGTGGGCCTCCAGCGCGCGGGCTTCGTCTTCGGGCAGCTCGCCGTCCAGGAACGGGCGAACGTTCACCATCGCGTCCTGGCAGGCCGCCGACTGTGTCTGAGCGTTCATCGTGCGTGCTCCTCCTCGCGCCGCGCGACCCGCAGCGCGCGGGCCAACAGGCCATCGGCACGCGCCAGCCGCGTCCGCACCGTGACGGGCGCGATGTTCAGGCGAACGGCGATCTCATCGTTGCCGAGCTTCTCCCAGTACTTCAGCACCACGACCTCGCGGAAGTGCTCGGGCAGCTGGTCGACGGCGCGCACCACGGCGTCGGCCTCGGGCGGGCGATTGCGCTCGGGCGCGCGCAGGGCATCGACTTGCCCCGTGGCGAGGCGCTCTTCGCGCGCGCGCAGGCGCTTGCGGCGAAGCTCCAGGGCCTGGCAGCGGTTGATCCGCCGCAGCCACCAGCCAAGCTTGGCCGGATCGCGAAGCTTGTGGAGTTCGAGGAAGGCCTTGCTGAGCGCCTCCTGCGCGACGTCCTCGGCGTCGGGCTGGCTGCTCAGGATGCCCAGCGCCTGGTTGACCAGGTCCGCGCGGAAACGCTCCACCAGCGCCCAGAACTGATCCACTGGAACGCCGCCGGGATCGTGGCGCATCTGGACCAACGTCTCGATCATCAGGGCCGTGGTGGGCATTGCGCGGCGGGTCTCCAATCCCTTCCCATTAAGCAAGCCGGATCGAACTCGCAAAGCGTTCCCGAAAAATTCCGAATCGATTCGGCAAAGTAGAAGAAAAGTATGCTTTTGTGGCCAAGGCAAGTGCACGTAGTGCTTTATGCGCAACGTGCAGAATTGATGGCATCTCCGACTCTCAATGTCCGGATTGACCTTGCCGCCCTTCGCGCGGCGTCTTAGATTGCAGATAGAGGGAGGAGCCCGAAATGAGTTCGGCACCGGAACTGTCCATCCAGGCGGCCCCCACGCCTAATCCCAGCAGCCGCAAGTACGTGCTGAACCGCACGCTTCTCGCCGGCGCGGGCTTCGACTTCCGCTCGGCGGGCGACGCGGAGGCCAGCCCGCTGGCCGCGAAGCTCTTCGCGCTCGACGGCGTGCAGGGCGTCTTCGTGGGTCCGAGCTTCGTGACGGTGAGCGTGGGCCTGGGCGAGGACCCCGCGAAACTCGATGCGCCCGTCGCCGAGACGCTGCAGGCGCACGCGGCGTCGAGTGATCCGGCTGTCGACGCGGAGAAGCTTGCCGAGCAGCGCGCGGCCGCCGAAGCCGCCAAGCAGGCCGGACCGATGACTACCGAAGACCACATCGTGCGGCTGCTCGACACCGTGATCCGGCCCGCCGTCGCCAACGACGGCGGCGACATCGTCTTCTGCGGCTTCGAGGACGGCATCGTGAAGCTGCGCCTACGCGGGGCCTGCCACCAGTGCCCCAGCTCTCTCGTGACGCTCAAGGCCGGCATCGAGAACCTCTTGCGCCGCGAACTCCCCGAGGTCGTCGGCGTCGAAGCCGTGCCCTGATTTCTCCTGCACATTGTGCGAAACAATTTCTCTATTCCGGAGCCGGATTTCGCCGTCCTGCACGGTATCCGGCTACGCAATTGGTTGGGAAATCGCGCGATTTTTGCGCGTAAAGCGCCTCCCAGACGGCTACGTAAGGTAGCGCACCGCGGGCAGTTACCCCGCGCCGCCCACCGATAAGCCTTGTCCATGGATGCGGGAGATGAGCCGATGTCCTTCGTGAGCCGCCTCGCCTTTGCCGTGCTGCTGCTGGCCGCCGCCGCAACCGCTCGCGCCGACACGCCCTTCCAGGACCAGGAGCCGCCCGCGGAGGTGGCACCCGCCGCGCTGGAGGCCTACAAGCGCGGCAAGGAGGCGCTCAAAGCGCTAAGGACTTCCGCCAAGGACTTTTACGCCAACGCCGACAAGGCGACGACGGCCTTCGAAGAAGCGCTGCAACTCAGCACGAGCCACTCGAAGGCGACCCCCGAAGCGCAGGGCCTCTTCCGCGACCTGACCACCTTTAATCTCGCCATCGGCTACCAGATGACGATGGAGTTCAAGAAGGCCGAGGACCTGCTGCGGCAGATGCTGGTGCGCCGCGCCAATTTTCCCGCCGGCATGACCGAGCTTGCCGATGTTTACGCGTGGCAGAAGAAGTATCCCGAAGCCCTGCGCTGGTACGAGAACGCGCTGAAAATCGACGCCGAGTTCTTCTACGCGAACCAGAACCGCGGGCTGATCTACATGAAGATGACCGACTACACCCGCGCGCGCCCAGACCTCGAGAAGGCGAAGGCGATCGCCGGAAAGCACCTCGCCAGCGTGTCCAGCGAGGACGAGAAAAAAGAATGGACGGGCCGCCAGAAGATGCTCGAACAGATGCTTAAGCTCCTCGCGCAGGACGCGAAGGGCCCCAACTGGCCGACCGTGTACAAGAAGGAGACGCCGCACTACATCATCCAGACCGACGTGAGCCAGGACGTCTGCGACTACATGGCCGAGGAGGCCGAGAACGTCTACAAGCTCTACGTCAGCTACTTCGGCACGCCGCCCGGCACCGCGCGCTTTCCCATCTACATCTTCGGCAAGGACCCAGACTACTTCGGCTTCGGCGGGCAACCCAACACCGGCGGCTTCTACAACCCCTTCGTCAAGAAACTCGTCGTGCGTGGACGCCCGAACAAGGCCGACAACCTGATCGTGCTCTACCACGAAGGCTTCCACCAGTTCCTCGACTACTTCATCGAGCAGCCGCCGCAGTGGTTCAACGAGGGCTTCGGCGATTTCTTCGGGCCGCTGGAGATCAAGGGCGGCGCCAAGGGCTTCGACTTCAAGCCCAACCCGTGGCGCCTGCCGCTGATCAAGGCCGCCATCTCCCAGAACGCGGTGAAGAGCTTCCCCGAGATCACCATGCTGGTGAAGGCCGAACTCTACGACCGCAAGACCGTGGGCGTGAACTACGCGCAGGCCTGGTCGATGATCTACTTCATGATGATGGCCAAACCGCAGCAGAACTACCCCTACCGCCAGATCCTGAACAACTACTACAACGCCCTGCTGAAGGGCCAGGGCGCGCAGGCCGCCTACGCCGCCAGCTTCGGGCGCGTGAACGTCGAGGCGCTCGAGAAGGAGTGGCGCGACTTCATCCTCAAGCTGTAGCAGGCACCTGCTAAACGGCTCTTTTTCCCGGCGCGCGCCTTTGTAGACTGGCGCGCATGTCCGCACCCGCTTCAGGCAAGACCGTCCTCGCCGCCGTCGCTCATCCCGACGACATCGAGTTCATGATGGCCGGCACGCTGCTGCGCCTGAAGGACGCCGGGGCCGCGATCCACCTCTGGAACCTCGCCGACGGCGCCTGCGGCACCGCGACGCATTCCGCCGAAGAGATCGTCAAGTTGCGCTGGGCCGAAGCGCGGGCCAGCGCGAAGCTCGCCGGCGGCACCGCGCACCCGCCCATCTGCGGCGACCTGCACGTCTTCTACGACGCAGCCACGCTGCACAAGGCCGCCGCCGTCGTGCGCCGCATCAAGCCCGACCTCGTGCTGACGCATTCGCCCCACGACTACATGGAAGACCACCAGAACGTCTGCCGCCTGCTGGTCACCGCCGCCTTCGGCCGCGGGATGAAGAACCTCGCGGCCGATCCGAGCGTGCCGCCGGTGGAAGGCGACTGCGTCGTCTACCACGCGCTGCCGCACGGCCTGCGCGACGGCCTGCGCCGAAAGGTGCGCAGCGGGCAGTACGTGGACATCGGCGCGGTGTTGGAACGCAAGCGCGCCATGCTGGCCTGCCACAGAACGCAGAAGGAGTGGCTCGACGTCAGCCAGGGCATGGACGCGTACCTGACCGAGATGGAGCAGATGAGCCGCGCGGTGGGGAAGCAGTCCGGGCGCTTCGAATATGCCGAAGGCTGGCGCCGCCACAACCACCTGGGCTTCGCGCGCGAAGGCTACGACCCGCTCGCCGAATGGCTCGGCGCGGCCTGCTGGGTCGATCCGGACTACGAAGCGGACCTGGAATAGCCCCGCCTGCCGGCCCCAGGCGGTTTACTCACCTATATAAGGAGGCGTTTCGATGCCGCGCCCGATCAGCAAAGTCGCGCCCGCGTGGTGGGACTACACGACACTCGATGCGAAGATCCTCGCCGACGCCGCCAAGCTGACCGCGAAGGATCTCCTGCAACTTGCGCGGCCGGGCTTCGAGGTGCGCTTCTACGAGACGCTCGAGGAGTTCTACCTCGCCGAGGCGCTGGAATACATCGAGGCGTGGCGGCAGTCGAGCGAGAGCAAGCCCGCCGGAATCTGCGGGCCCATCGGCCCCACCGAGCAACTGCCGCTGGTCGCGCGCATCGTCAACGCGCTGGGCCTGGACGTCCGCAGCGCGCACTTTTGGGGTATGGACGAGTGGGTGCAGGACGGCAAGCCCGTGCCGGTGACGCACCCGCTCAGCTTCGCCAAGGCCGACCTGGAGCTGTGCTTCAACCGCATCGACGAGAATCTGCGCATGCCGGACAGCCACCTGCACTTCCCCACCGGCGACCTGGCCAGGTACACGAGGAGTTACGATTCGGTGCGCTGCGTGGTGATGCAGGGCGGCCAGGGCGAGGTCAAGCACTGGGCCTTCAACGATCCGCTTCCGCGTTCCGGCGCGCACAAGGACGCGCCGCCTTCGCCTGCCGAGTACCGCAAGCTCGCCGCGCGCGTCGTCGATCTGCATCCGATGACCGTGATCCAGAACGCGCGCACCAGCGGCGGAGGCAACGTCTCGATGGTGCCTACGCAGGCCGCCACCGTCGGGCCCGTCGAGACGTGGAAGGCCGAGCGCGTCAGCATCTGGCACGCCGGCGTGCACGACAACCCCTTCGGCATGCGCCTGACCTCGCTGATGATCTCGAAGAAGATCCCCGACTCGAGCGTCCCCATGTCGCTGCTGGCCGAGCACCCCAACGTGCGCTTCAGCTTCTACCGCCCGGCCATCGGCACCTGCGAAGCGCAAATGCACTAGAGACCCGGGACCGCATGCACGCGACCGCCACGCGCTCCTTCCGCCGCGCATCCGCCCTCACGCTGCTGCTTTGCGTAAGCATCGCGCACGCCGGCGAGGCGCCCGCCCCCGCCATGGACCGCAACGGCGACGCGCTGCCGCCGGCGGCCATAGCGCGCCTGGGCACCGTGCGCCTGCGCCACGGCGCCAAGCTGCTCGCCATGGCCATGGACGCCGACGGCACCAAGATCGCCACCGCCGGCGAAGACAACACCGTGCGGCTGTGGGACGGCAAGACCGGGCGCGAACTGCGGCGCTTCCGCGGGCACACCGGCGCCGTGCGCGCGCTGGCCTTCTCGCCCTCGCAGGACCTGCTGGTCAGCGGCGGCGACGACAACGCCGCGCGCATCTGGGAACTTTCGACCGGCAAGGAACTCGCCGTGCTGGAAGGCCATAAGGCGCCGGTGAGCGTGCTGGCCTTCTCGAAAGACGGCAAGTCCGTGGCGACCAGCGGCGACGACAAGGTCGTGCGCGTCTGGAACATCGCCTACGCGCGCGAGGTCGCCCGCATGCGCGGGCACCGCGAGGCCGTGCGCTCGCTGTGCTTCAGCGCCGACGGCAAGGTCCTGGCCAGCGCCACCGCGCGCACCGCGGTGCTGTGGGACGCCGAAAGCGGCGCGCAGCTGCGCGAGGTCATCAACCCCGGCGACACGCTGCGCTTCGTGTGGATCCTGCCCGGCGACAAGGGCCTGGTGCTGGGCACCGACCACTACGGCGTGCAGGTCATGGACCTGTGGCGCGACGCGGAGATCGCCAAGTTCTCCGTGCCGGACACCTGGCTCAACGGCCTGGCCTGCTCCATCGACGGCTCGATGCTCGTCACCGCCGGCAGCGACCGCAAGCTGCGCGTCTGGGATCCGGCCAAGGGCACCGAGACGAAAGCCGTCGAGACCCGCGCGGCGGCACCGGAAGCCCTCGCCATCACGCCCGACGCCGAGATCGCCGCCACCGGCGGTCCCGGCGGCCTGCTGGCCTTCTTCAACCTCGACAAGGCCCGCGCCGGCGACGCGCCCGCCGCCGGCCACGAAGGCGCCGTGCGCGCGCTGGCCTTCACGAAGGACGGCAAGCAGGTCGCCAGCGCCGGCGCCGACGGCAGCGTGCGCCTGTGGGAGGCGGCTGGCGGCGCGCCTTTAGGCTACGGCGCCGGGCACAAGACACGCGTCGTCGGTGTCGCCTGCGCGCCGGATGGCTCGGTCGTCTCCTTCGACGCCGACGGCTACGTGGTCGTGCGCGACGGCAACGGCGCCGAGCAGCGGCGCTTCCGCGTCTCGCAGGCACCGCAGCACGCCATGGCGCTCTCGCCCGACGGCAAAAGAATCGCCACCGGCGGCGAGGACGAAGTCGTGCGCATCACGAACCTCGCCGACGGAAAGCTCGCCGGCGTGCTGGAAGGCCACCACGGCGCGGTGACGGCGCTGGGCTTCGCGCCCGGCGGCGCGACGCTGGCCAGCGGCAGCGACGACGACAGCGTGCGCATCTGGAACGTCAACGAAGGCGAACAGACCCGCGTGCTGGAGATCCCCTACGGGCACGTCGCGGGCCTGGCCTTCTCGCCCGACGGCGCGACGCTGGCGACGGTCGCCGGGCGCAGCGCGCATCTGTGGACGGTGGCCAGCGGCGCGGAAGTGGCGAAGTTCGACGCCGACGCCGAGACGGTGCGCGCGGTGGCCTATGCGCCTGGCGGCGACAAGATCGCGACCGGCGGCAAGGACGGCGTCGTGAAGCTGTGGTCGGCGGCGAAGGGCGAGGCGCTCGGCACGTGGCGCGGGCATCAGGGCCCCGTCGTGGCGCTCTGCTTTGCGCCCGGCGGCAAGACGCTGGCCAGCGGCAGCGAGGACACCGCGATCCTGGTCTGGGATCTTTCGGTCAAGCAGCCCGAGTTCAAACCCGAAGACCTGGCGCCGAAGCCCGCCGTGTCCGGCGAGCAGCCCAAGACCGACGCGCCGCCCGAGGACGAAGACGACGGCGTGGTGCCCGACTTCGGCCGCAACAAGAAGCCCGAGAAGAAGAAGCCCGAGAAGCCGCCCGAGCAGGAGAACCCGCTCGTCCCCGAACTGCCGGAGACGCTGGATTAAAGTTCAGTAAATCTGCAAGCCCGCCGCCTCCCGGAGGCCGTCGCGCCAGGCCTCGGCGTGCGTGTTGTGCTTGGGAAGTTCCTTCACGCGCAGGCCGCTCTTGGCGGGGTCTTCGTGCTTCGCGTACCAGCCTTCGAGGTCGGTCAGCAGCTTCGCCCGCGTCGCGGCGTGCGCAGGATCGTGCGCGAGGTTCACCGTCTCGTTCGGGTCCTTGCGCAGATCGAAGAGATCGTCGGGGCCGTTGGGAAAGCGCCGCACGAGTTTGTACTCGGGCGTGCGGATCATGCGCAGGTCGCCGTACTCGCCGTAGCGCGCCTCGCGCCAGCCGGGAACGTCCTTGCCTTCGGCCAGCGCGCGCCAGCTTTCGCCCGCGCAGGCGCGCGCTTTCTTTCCCTCCGCGTCCACGCCCGCGAAGTCGCACAGCGCGCGGAAGGTGTCGTAGTGATCCACGCAATGCGTAACCGTGGTCCCGGCGGGCACGGCCTTGGGGTAGCGCAGCATCAGCGGCACGCGCAGCGAGGTCTCGTACATGTTCAGCGGGCGCGTGCTGTTGCCCTTGCCCCAGAAGCCCTGGTGGCCCAGCGAACAACCGTGGTCGGCGGTGTAGACCACGACCGTGTCGTCCAGGCGCCCCTGCGCGCGCAGCGCATCCAGCAGCCGCACGATGTTGCGGTCCATCTCGGTGACGGCGGCATAGTAGTTCCGGTAGCGGATGCGGCAGTCGGCCTCGCTGGCGCGCTTGCCGGTGCCGCGGTTCGACGAGGCCATGCCCTCGTTCTTGTGCCAGGGGTGCGGCACGTACGGCGGGATGTCCTCGAAGACGCAGTTCGCGTAGCTTTCGACCAGGTCTTCCTCGTGGTCCAGGTACGGGCTGTGCGTGGCGATCCAGCCCACGTTCAGGAAGAACGGCCGGCCGGCGGGCGCCTCGTCGAGGAAACGCAATGCGTAATCGGTGATGATGTCGGTCTTCACGCCGTCGAGCGTCACGCGCTCGCCGTTCAGCGCGTACTCGTGGGGCCCGCGGTGCCCACCCTGGCGCCCCGGCAGGCCGAAGTACCAGTCGAAGCCGGCCGGCGCCTGCTCGTCGGCGCCGATGTGCCACTTGCCCGAAAGGCCGCAGCGGTAGCCGGCGGACTGCAGCAGCATCGGCAGCGTCGTCTCCGCGCCCAGCCACCCGCCCTTCGGCACGGTCTTCGCGATCTCGGGATCGGAGTCCAGCAGCCAGTCGTGCACGCCCACCTGCGACGGCGTGCGGCCGGTCATTACGCACGCGCGCGCCGGCGAGCTGACCGGGCACGGCGTGAAGCAGTGGGCGAAGCGCGCACCCTCCGCGGCGATGGCGTCCATCGCGGGCGAGCGGACCTCGCGGTTGCCGTAGCAGCCGGTCGCCCAGGCGCCGTGATCGTCGGTCAGGAAGAGCAGGATGTTGGGCGCGCGGGCCATGCGGAATTCCTTCTGTCGCAGTAGAAGCGGAATCCAGTGTAGCGGAGCGGCGCGCGAAATTAAAGCGATGGGGAACGGCGGTTGTTCAGTTGCGGTCGCGTTCGGCGGCGGCGGCGATGCGTACCATGGCCTCGCGCAGGGCGTCGGCGCGCGCGCCGGTCAGCGATTCGTCGGCCTCGACGAACATGACGTTCTCTTCCTGGAAGAAGTCGTCGCGCAGGCGCTGGGCCAGGCGCTTGCCCAGCCGCACCAGTTCCTCGCCGTCGCCGCTCTTGCGGAAGGCCTTCAGCGCGGGGCGCATGGCCTGGATCTCTTCGTGGATGACGTTGTGTTCCTTCGCCATCACCGACATAGGCGAGCCCCACGAGATGAACGGCACCAGCGCGGGAAAGAGCACCTCGTCTTCCTGGCGCATGTGCGTCATCAGGTCCACGTTGAGGAACTCGACGGTCGTCTCCAGTTCGCGCAAGTCGCCGTCGCCGTGCTGCTTCTCGGCGATGCGGTTCAGCGCGGTCTCCATGCGGTCGAGATGGCGTTCGGCCTCGCGGTGCATGCGCCGCAGGTGGTCGGTGATCTTCTCGATCGCAGAAGGCGCCAGGGCAGCCGCTCCCGCGAAGGGGCTTTGCACAGGATGCCCGGCCGCGCCGGGGGCGGTTTCCTGCGCGGCGCTGGGCGCCTGGCGCACTTCGGTGATCTCGGGACAGCGCTTCTTGAGGTGTTGCTCGATGCCGGCCTTCAGCGTAACCATGGAGGATGGGCAGCCGACGCAGTGGCCGGTCAGGCGCACGGTGACGATGTTGTCGTCGACGCTGACCAGGTCCACGTCGCCGCCGTCGGCCTGGATGTAGGGCCGCAGTTCGTCGAGCGCCGCCTGGATCTTCGCCTTCATGCCGGTTGCTCCTCAACCTCCTTTAGTATCCACGTCGGAGGCGAAGGGGTCAACCGGGAATAGAGCGGCGTTTCAACGCTTGAGGGTTTTCACCCAGGCGTAGCACTTGGCTTCGATCTCGGCGATGGTCACCTTCCCGCCGCAGACGGCGCGCAGGCTGGCCTGGGGGTCGTCGTCGGTCTTGTCGCGGATGCGGCGGTAGAAGGCTTCGAGCTGCCCCTGCGACTGCAGCCACTGCATCAGGTAGCGCGCGGAGGCGTAGTTGCTGCCGGAGTTCTCGCCGTAGAACTCTTCGTCGCTCATGCCGACCAGGTCCGCGAACTTCACTGCCGTGCCGGCCTTCAGGTCGGCGAGCAGCCCGGTCAGGCGCCAGTTGGCGATGCCGACGACGCGGCCCTTGGCGTCGCGCGAGCTGGCCTCGTACAGGCTCCCCAGTCCCTCGTTCAGCCACGCGGGGATCGCGGGGAATTCCTCCTCGGCCATCGCGTGGACCATCTCGTGCAGCAGCGTGCCGCCGCCGGTGCCGATGTTCATCACCAGCGCCTTGCGCGTGCGGCTGTAGTAGCCGTAGGGCGTCGAAGGCTTCTCGCCAAAGAGCTTCTCGTTCCAGCCGTTGTAGCTGCGTTCGTCCTTGAAGAGGTAGACCTTCACCGGCGTGCGGCGCGGGGTCTTGTCGAAGAGCTGCCGCTGGATGTCGGCGGCGTAGGTGCGGATCGTGCCGTCGATGAAGCGCCGCGTGGCGGCCGCGTCGAGGTCCGTCGCGACGATCCACGGCCCGGCCTGCTCGAAGCGGAAATCCTTCGCCGGAAGGTCGCGCTTGAGTTCGTCGGCGAGTTTCTTCGCCGCTTCGGCGTCGGGTTCCGGCCAGGGGGACTCGTTCTCCGCCCGCGCGCCGCGGCTTGGCCAGAGCACGCTCGCCAGCCCAACGGCGAGCAGCGCCACCAGGACGATCGGCACGGCACGGCCTTTGGACGCGGCGGGCCGGTCCCGGCGGACGCCTCGATAAGGAGCGGTTCGAGCCATGACCAAGCCCTCGCGGAGAGATATCCCGTCGCCCCTTAGGACGGAGCGGCGCCCCGCGGCGGACGTAAAATCCTTGTAAGTGCACACGTTACGGCCATGCCGGAAGCCGCCGGATTTTCCTAAAAGAAGGCCAGTCCAGCGCTTAACATGGAGCCGGAATCCGGGGCTCGACCAGGAGGCAAGACCATGTTCGAACGCATCGGGTACACGTGGACGCTGATGGGTGCGTCGTTCGATGTGATCAAGAAGGATAAGGAACTGCTGATCTTCCCGCTGCTGTCGGGCATCGCGAGCTTCTTCGTGCTGGCGTCCTTCATCGCGCCGATCTTCGCGACCGACGTGTTCCTCCAGAACGGCGATTTGCAGAAGGGCCAGGAGGTGCTGTGGCTGATCTACGCCTTCCTGTGGTACGTGTGCAGTTTCTTCGTCATCGTCTTCTTCAACACCTGCGTGGTGGTGTGCGCGGCGATGCGCTTCGAAGGGCACGACCCGACGGTGGGCGACGGCCTGCGCGCGGCATTCGCACGGCTGCCGCAGATCCTGGGCTGGGCGGTGCTCGCCGGGACGGTCGGCATGGTCCTGCGCATGATTGAAGAACGTTCGGATCTCGTCGGCCGCATCGTGGCGGGCGTGCTGGGCGTGGCCTGGACGCTGACGACCTTCCTTGCCGTGCCGGTGCTGGTGCTCGAGAAGAAAGGCCCCATCGACGCGCTGAAGACCAGCGCCGGGCTGCTGCGCAAGACCTGGGGCGAGCAGATCGTCAGCAACATCGGATTCGGCGTGATCGGCTTCCTCTTCTCCATTCCCGGCATCGCAGGCATCGCCGGCGCCATCGCCTTGGCGCAGACCTCGACGGCGCTCTTCGGCCTGGTGCTGGCGGCGAGCGTCGGCTACCTGATCCTCCTCTCGCTGGTGATGTCGGCGACGGACTCGATCTTCCGCACCGCGCTGTACATGTACGCGCACAACGGCCGCGCGCCCGCGGGCTTCCAGGAAGAGATCCTCGCCGGCGCCATCGGCCGGGGCTCGCGCTAAAAGCCACGCCCGTTCAGATTCCCCCGCCCTTTCGCGCGGGCCGCGCGTTGACGCTGCCCGCGCTTCGTCCATAATGGCCCACGGTCTATTTCCTTCAGCAACGAACGCGAGGCGCATGCCATGGCGAAGCTCCTGGAAGGCCGGGTCGCGCTGGTGACCGGCGGCGGAACGGGCATCGGGCTGGGCATCGCCGAACGCTTCGCGGCAGAAGGCGCCGCCGTGGCGATCACCGGGCGCCGCAAAGAGCCCCTCGAGGCCGCCGCCGAGAAGCTGCGCAAGGCCGGCGGCCAGGCCCTGGCGGTGGCGGGCGACGTCTCGAAGGCCGCCGACTGCGCGCGGATGGTCGCCGAGACGCTGAAGAAGTTCGGCAAGCTGCACGTCCTGGTCAACAACGCGGGCGTCTTCCGCATGGCGCCGGCCGAGGGCATGTCCGAGGCCAACGTGCACGCGATCATGGACATCGACCTGAAGGGCCCGATCTTCCTGGTGCAGGCCGCACTCAAGGAGCTGCGCAAGCAGCGCGCAGAGAACCCGTCGATCCTGAACATCAGCTCCGGCGCCGCGCTGGTACCGGTCGTCGGCCTGTCGGTGTACGCCGCCGCGAAGGCCGGCATGATCCACTGGACGAAGTGCCTGGCGAAGGAACTGGGCCCCGCGGGCGTGCGCGTGAACGTGATCTGCCCCGGCGTCGTCGAGACGCCGATCTTCGAGACCGCCATGCCGAAGGACGCCGTCGGCGATGCGATGGAAGGCTACGCGAAGATGCACCCGCTCGGGCGCGTGGGCCAGCCGGAGGACATCGCCGGCGCGGCGCTGTACCTCAGCGGGCCCGAGGCGAGCTGGATCACCGGCGCGGTCTTCTCCGTCGACGGCGGACTGAGCCTGGCTTGAATACACAAAGCGTAACTTAGGCAAGGAGACATCCCATGCTGCGCACGATGATCGTCCTCTTCCTGGCTTTCGGCTTCGGCGCGGCGCTGATGGCCGCCGAGGGCGGCAAGACCGAGAAGAAGGACGAGGCCAAGAACAAGGACCCGCTGGCGAAGTTCAGCGAAGAGAACCTCGCCGACGTGGGCTTCTGTTTCCAGGAGTTCGTGAAGGCGGCGGACGCCGGCGACGCCGAAGTGCTGAAGGCGTTCCTGGCCGAAGTGCCGAAGAACCTCGCGGGGCTGGACCTGAAGAAGAAGGAAGACCGCGACACGTTCGTGCAGGCTTACGCCAGCATGAAGGGCGCGCAGATCATCAAGCACCAGCGCATCGCCGCCGCGGGCCTTGCGGTGGTGACGTACGCCGACAGCAACGGCGCCGAGAAGACCTGCCGCTGGGAGAACGTCGCGGCCGTCTGGAAGTTCGTAGGCGAGTAGCGCCTTCGTAAATTATCAGCGCGGGATCTCGTCGGGCTGGACGCTGCGGGTTAGCTCCTCCAGCGACGTGATGCCTTCCTTTACCTTCGCCAGGCCGTCCTCGAAGAGCGTCCACATGCCGCCGGCGCGCGCGGCCGCCTTGAGCTGCGCGGTGGTCTGTCCGGCGGTGATGCAGTCGCGCTACCGGCCACGCCGAAACCCGCGAAGGCAACACCACACGCCGCCGCAGGATTCCGCGACCCAACCGCATGAGAAAGAACACGGACATTTATGCGAAGTTCGGCACAAGTCCGATTCGCGCGAACGAACCACCTGCACAGGCGCAAACGAGCGGCGGCAGGGGCTGTTTTGGGAATTCCCAACGATGCGCTAACCAGCACGAGAGCCTTGGGTTCCGTCAGCGCTTTAGTTCGTCGAGCCGCCGCATGCTTTCCATCAGCAGGCCCATCGTGTCGGTGGCGATCTGGCGGCCGTCGCCGCTGCCGACTTCGTGCGTCTCGAAGCAGAAATCGCCGTCGGGCCAGGCGATCAGCGCGTAGAAGGCGTCCTCGCCGGAGAGGTCGCCCAGTTCGGCCTGCACCACCTGCCCGTCGCGGAAGTTCACCCGCGCCTCCTGGCCGCGCGAGCTGAGCACCAGCGTGCCGGTGCGGCGGCTGGCGTTGAGCGTCTGGACCAGGTCCACGGCGGAGATCATCGAGAGCTTGCCCAGGATGCCGCGCCCCAGTTCGCTCTCGATGGTGCGGTTGGCCAGGCGCAGGCGGTCGGCCATCAGCTTGCTGAAGACGCGGTTCAGTTCGGGGCTGCGCATCAGGTGCTGTTCCAGCGTCTCCTTCGACATGCTCAGCACGGCGGCGTTGCCCCGCGCACGCACCGCCGCGCTGGTGGGTTCGCCGGTCAGCAGCGACATCTCGCCGAAGCATTCGCCCATGCCCAGCACCACCAGCACGGTCTCGCTGTTGTCTTCCGTGCGGCGCACGACCTCCACGTCCCCGTCGCCGACGATGTACAGGCGTTCGCCGGGCGCGCCCTCCTCGAGGATCAGTTCGCCGTCGCGGTAGCGCTTCGTCGTACACGCGCTGACCAGCTCCGCGGCGACCTCGGGCGGCACCCGCGTCAGGAACGGCCCGGCCTCCTGCAGGCGCTCGCCGGCCTTTTGCGCGCCCTGTTCCAGGCGGCGGGTCATGCGGTAGCGCGTGCGCGTCAATTCGGCGTCCTGATCGGAAGCGGGCTTGATGGTGACCTGCGCGAGGCAGGTCCCGCTGACCACGTTCAGCGCCATGCCGCCGCTGTCGTTCTCGTGCGCGCGCACATGCGGCAGCACGGCCGCCAACAGCGCCGCACACAGCTTGGCGCTCGCCAGCGGCCGGACCTCGCAGCCGTCGACCAGCCAGCGGTCGCCCTGCCGGGCGACCTGGCAGCCTTTGACCGTAAGGATCTCGATGACCAACGGACCGTGCATGCTTGGCCTCAAGCCGAAGAATCGTGCGCCCGCTCCCGTTCACGCATATCGACATCTCGGAGCACCGTCAATAAGGTACCAACAGCAGCACCCGATGCCGCAACTTTTGCGACAGGCGAGCGCTCCAAAAAAGTCCAAAGCCATTGGTGCACTTTTCCGCCCTGAAACATCTGAATCAGCGTCCAGCCCCGTGATATGTTCATAACCAAATGTGAAACATATAGTTGTGATGATATACTACCCAAATTGGCTACACCTAAAAACATTTGGCACACGCTATGCGCAATGTGCAAACACTGGCGCAGGGTGCGGCACCCCGCGATCAGGAAAAACCTGAGCGGAAGGGTACTTATATGACCAACGACATCATGCGAATTGAACCCAGCACGGTCATGAAGTTCGTCGAAGACCTGGACGCCTTCGTCCAGTGCCGCATCTTCCCGCCGGAGGACCACGCGCGGCTGCTGCAGGCGACCAAGGTCGAGGACCGCCGCAGCTACGAGAATCTGGTCCTGGAGCAGTGCCTGGTCGAGCCCCTCGAGGCGCTGACCAAGCGCTTCGGCACCAAGAAGGCCGACGCCGAACGCATCCGCGGCATCCTCTACGAACTCTGCACGCACCTCAACCCGGCCCTGGACATCCACAAGGTCATCCTGCCCGTATACACGCCGGACGCGAAGGCCCAGGCTTCGCCCGCCAAGCTCAAGCGCAAGCGCCGCCCGAAGAAGTCCGGCGCGCACGAACTGGCCGAGCGCCTGAAGGCCCGCGTGGTGGGCCAGGACGAGGCCATCGAGGCCGCCGCGGCCGCCGTCGCGCGCGCGCGCGTGGGCCTGCGCGACCGCAACCGCCCCGTCGGCACGTTCCTCTTCGTCGGGCAGACCGGCGTGGGCAAGACCGAGCTCGCCAAGGCGCTGGCCGACGAACTGGCCGGCGACGGGCGCAAGGCGCTGGTGCGCATCGACTGCAGCGAGTACAGCCTGCCGCACGAATACGCCAAGCTCATCGGCGCGCCCCCGGGCTACGTGGGCCACGAGCAGGGCGGCTACCTGTGCAGCGTGATGAGCGAAGCCGACGCCGCCGTGGTGCTCTTCGACGAGATCGAGAAGGCCCACGAGAAGGTCCATAACCTGCTCCTGCAGATCATGGACGAAGGCTACGTCACCGACGCCCGCGGCGTGAAGATCGACTTCACCAATACGCTGATCGTCCTGACCAGCAACCAGGGCACCGACGAGGTCGGCGAACTGGAGAACCGCGTGGGCTTCGGCTCGGCCAACGGCCGCGCGGTGGCCGTAAAGGAGCGCGCCGCCACCGTGCGCCGCAGCCTGGAGCGGAACTTCCGCCCCGAGTTCCTGAACCGCATCGACGAGACCATCGTCTTCAAACCCCTGGACCGCGGCACCGGCCGCCGCATCCTCGACAAGTTCGTCGCGCAGCTGTCCAAGCGCGCCAAGGCGCAGGGCGTGGCGCTGACGCTCACCGAGCCCGCCGCCGACTGGATCCTGGCCAAGGGCTTCTCCGACCGCTACGGCGCGCGCGAACTGCGCCGCTGCGTGCAGCGCGAACTCGAGACGCCCCTCGCCGACGCGATGCTGGATGGCCGCATCGAACGCGGCGACGGCGCCGTCGTGGAGGTGGGCGAACACGCCCTGCAGGTCAGCTGCCAGCGCGCGCCCGACGCGCGCCGCACGCGCCAGCCCAAGCCCGTGCACACCCCGGCCCGCCGCCCGCACCCCGGCGAGACCACCATCTACTGCAACGGCATCGAGTCCGACCGCATGGTCGGCTGACCGGCCGCCGCCCGGCGCCGATTCGGCGCCCCTTTGTCCTGTGACGCACCCCCTGCCACCCTGTATACTTACTAGGCCTATTGCGGCAGAACGCTTGCAGTAGCCGTTTGACGCCCGGAGCCCAGGGATTTCATGGCCACGCCTCCCGAACCCGGCAAGCCCGACCCGCGGCGCCAGCCGTCCGGAAGCTCGCTGCCGCCCGGCAGCAAGCCCAAGATTCCCGCAGGGAACAACCCCGCCTCGCCCGCCCCGCCCGGCTCCAGCGGCTCGCGCCAGCCCGTCCCGCGCCCCGGCTCCGGCAAGGGCCCCATGCAGACGCCCCCCGGCGCCAGCGGCCGCAACCGCTCCGTCGTGGGCGCCTCCGTAAGCGCCGACCGCCAGACTCTGGGCCTCTCCGACGTGCGGCCCAGCGAGGCCATCAAGGGCCTCGACCGCGTCGCCGACAAATACGAGAAGCCCAAGGGCCCCAAGCGCAAGGCCGGCGAGATCGACATGAACGTGGCGGTCAGCATCGACCAGAAAGGGAAACGCTGGTCGCGCATGGTCCTGCTGGGCGTTCTGGGCGTGATCGCGGTCACGGGGCTGTTCGTCTGGGTCCTGGTCATCCTGGGCGGCGATCCCCCCGTCGACGCCGAGAAGGCCTACAAGGAAAGCCACAACCAGCTCCTGCGCATCAAGCGCTACGCCTACGACATGGACCGCTTCGGCGCCGACGAGAACGTCTCGGCCGACCTCTTCAAGCGCAAGCTTCTGGAGTACATGAAGGCGCGCCAGGAGAAGCTCGAGGAAGTCGTCCAGATGGAGACCAAGGCCGGCGGCCTGGCCAAGCCCGACACCCGCGACGAGCTCAAGAACCTCAAGTTCGACCAGCTCCTCAAGGACGCCTGGGACAAGGACCTCTCCTTCGAGGCGGGCAAGGAAGATGACATAGTCGTCCGGTCGCCCTCGAGAAACGATCTGAAGAAAGAGATTCCCATCCCTCGCGAACAGGCGCGCGCCGGTCCCTGACGGCGCCATTCCGCCATGCGGACGCCCCCGTTCCTCGCCGGACCGCTCGCGCTCTGCGCCCTCTGCGCCCTTCACGCCGCCGAAGCGCCGCCCAAAGACAAGGATAACGACAAGCCAGCGGCCCCCGCCCAGGATCCCAAGGACAACACGGACGGGAAGAACGCCTTCGAGGTGCGCGTGGGGGGCGATCCCGCGCGCCTGCTCATCTACCGCAACGGGCGCCTGGCCGCCGCCGCCGGCATCCGCCTGAAGGGCGGGGCCCTCGCGCCGCTGCTGCCCGGAACCTCCGCGCCGGAAGAGCCAAAAGACGCGAAGGCGCTCGCCGCCGGCGAGGAGACCATTGCGCGCTTCGTGCTGCGGCCCGAAGGCGACGGCGCCCAGAAGCAGCCGGCCATCGAGTTCCTGCTGAACGCGGCGCGCACCGGCAGCGGCGTGCGCGTGCTGGTCAGCCCCGCGCTGGTGCTGCCCCGCGGCTCCGTTGCCGAAGGCCCGCCGCCGCTGGAGTGGACACTGGAACTCTACCCCGGCGAGAAGGACGCCTGGCCGGCGTTGAAGGAACTCGACGCGCCGCGCGAAGTGGTGGAACTCGACCGCACCCGCCAGGGCGACCTGCCGGAGCCCGCCGAAAAACTCGACGACGCCAAGCCCTTCCACGCCGGGCGGATCAGCTTCGCGTCGCCGGACGGCGCGCGCCTGGAAGTGGCGCGCTCGGCGCCCGTCGACTGGCGCTACGCAAAGACGAAGACCGCGCTGCAGCTCTCGCACGACCTGCGCGGAGATCCGCGAGAACCTGCGCGCCCCGGGACCTTCGTCTTCTACCTCGGCAGCGACCGCGACGCCGCCGCGCCCGCCCCCGGCCCGCTGCGCGTCAGCCGCGCCCGCACGCCGGCCTGGGACTGGATCGAAGGCGCGATCCGCGTCTACCAGGGCGGCGGCGACCCCTTCGCCCGCGACGGCCCCATCGTGATGGCCGAGATCATCGGCCCGCGCGACGGCCCGCCCGAACGCACCAAGGTCTACCGCGTGCCGTGCTTCTTCTGGGAAGGCAGCGGTCCGGCACCCGCCGAGGGCGAATACCGCTTCCGCTTCGCGCCGCCCGAGCCCGGACTCTTCGGCGTGCGCGTGAAGATCGCCGGCGGCGGCTGGACCGAGGTCGTCAGCGACGCGGCGGCGGTACAGGCCGGGCCGCCGGCCAGCGAAGGCTTCGTCAAGGCCGACGACGGCCAGCGGATGCTGCGCTTCG
Source organism: Planctomycetota bacterium (assembly GCA_023150555.1). Taxonomy (GTDB): domain Bacteria; phylum Planctomycetota; class SZUA-567; order H5-PLA8; family H5-PLA8; genus JAKLKQ01. The sequence goes on along the minus strand of JAKLKQ010000028.1, from coordinate 1,722 downwards.
AGAACGGCGATCCGTACATTCCCGTCGGCCTGAACCTGGCCTGGCCGAAGAACCAGAGCAACGCGGAGGAATACGACCGTCGCTTCGCGGAACTGGCGCGGCACGGCGGCAACGCCGCGCGCATCTGGCTCAGCAGCTGGGGCCTGCCGCTGGAAGGCCCCAAAGCCGGACGCATCGATCCGGCCGTCGCCGAGGCGCTCGATTCGATCTTCCTCGCCGCGCAGGCCCGCGGCATCCGCCTGATCCTCGTGATCGAGAACGCGCACGACCTGACCGTGGCCTCCGCACGCCATCCGTATTTTCGCGAGCAGGGCGGGCCGCTGCTGGCCACGGCGGAGTTCTTCCGCGACGCCGAGGTCGCCGAGTTCTTCCAGCGCCGGTTGACCTACCTGGCCGCGCGCTACGGCGCCTACCGTTCGCTGCTGGCGTGGGAACTGCTCAACGAGGTCGACGAGGCCTGGCCCGCGGCGTATCCAGACCCCGACGACCCGCACACCGGCGACGTGGACGCCGACCGCTCGCGCGCCGCGCGCCGCGGGATACTCGAATGGGCGCAGCGCATGGGCAGCTTCCTCTCGGGCCTCGACGTGCCGCGCCATCCGCTGACGATCTCGACCGCCCTGCCGCTCGGCCGGCCGTGGAAGGAACTCGAGCTGCTGAAGGGCTTCTCGCTCGTGCAGGCCCACGGCTACGTACCCGAAGCGGCCAACGCGCACAGCGACCTGGCGCTGGACGATGCGGGCCTGGTCGCCGCGTGGGCGAAGTCCGCGCGCGAAGTCGGCCGCGCGCACCGGCCGTACCTGCTCGGCGAGTTCGGCTATCGCGCGCTTCACGACGAGGACCTCGCCAAGGACGCCGACGCCGCGAAACGCGACCGCAACCGGCGCGACACCGGCGGCCTGCTGTGGCACAACGCCATGTTCGCAGGCTTGGCCGGCGGCATGGCCGGCACGCCGATGCTGTGGTGGTGGGACCGCCACGTCGAGCAACACAACCTGTGGCAGCGCCTGGAAGGCCCGGCGGCGTTCGCTCGCGAACTGGCCGCGCTGGCCAAGCGCGACGGCGGCGACGCGCTGCGCGCGCTGAGCAACGAGAGCGAGGACGGCGCGAAGGTGCGCGTGCTGGGGCGCGTCGGCGACACGGGCCAGTGCGTCTGGATCCAGGACCGCCGCAGCACATGGTCGCAGCTGCTGGAGGAGGGAAAGAAGACGCCGGACGAGATCAAGGGCCTGGAAGTCACGCTCCCTGCGTTGAAACCCGGCACGTACCGCGTGCGCTGGCTCGACACGTGGAAGGCGAAATGGACCGACGGCGAGACGCTGAGCATCGAGCCCCCCAAGGAAGGCAAGAAGCCGAAGGCGATCGAACTCAAGGTGCCGCGCTTCCAGCGCGACATCGCAGTGGTGGTTGGACCTTGAACAGCAGGGGTGAGGGGCCAGGGGCGAGCGGTTAGGGGCGGAGCGCCTGGCGGCGCACCTTCCTGAAAAAACCGCTTACGCCCGGATCCCGAAGCCTGATTCCAGCCGTTTAATCAACCCTGCACTTTCGTTTTTAATTCATCGCGCTCTTTGCCTTTCAATCCGCAATCCAAAATCCGCAATCGAATTGCCTGTCCCGGGCCCTCGCCTAAGACACATCCAAGCGCGGGGCGCGGCTTTTTCGCGGTGCGCTTCGCGTTCGCAGCCGCGAAGCGCGCGGAGAATGTCGCGTACAAAAGAACCG
>JAKLKQ010000027.1:56168-82925 GCA_023150555.1 Planctomycetota bacterium | reverse complement strand
CGAGACCTTCATCGCCGTCCTCACCTACAACCTCATGATCCTCGCTCTACTTCTGCCTTTGTTTTCAACAGAGCAATCAAGTCCCACTCTCCGGCAAAGTTCACCGCCAGCAGGCCCCCGGCGGCGATCATGACGGCAAGGCACGAGATGAGATGGATCTGGATTAGGGGACGACGAAGAGCAGGTTTGGAGTCGTCCATGCAAACCATCTTACGAACAGGATTCTGGCGGGTTCGGTATTTCGCTTCTTTTCCGAATCAAGCCTGGACTTTCAGTCTTTCTCGTCGAACCATTCCAGAAGCCGGCCATGCGTGGCGCGGTTCGCAATCGCAACTACAAGCCAAAGGGAAATCCAGGCGACAGCAGCATACTTGAACCAGTCAAAGCCTCTCCAAATACCTATGCCGACTACTATCGCGAGTGCGGTAAAGGGCGTCGCGGGATGCCAGTTGAATCGATGCCAGGCACTCTTTGGCTTATTCGCGACTCCACCCTCCCCGTCCGCGCGCCGCCCACGCGCGCGCGCAAGCGACAGCCGCGAGCATCAGCAGCACGACGAGGAGCGTCAGGTCCAGCATCAGTGCGCCGGCCGAGAAGCCCGCGCCCAGCATGCCACCGATGGCCTGGACGTTGATGTAGATGGCCAGGTTCAGCGCCATCAGCTCGGCCACGCAGGTCGAGAGGTGGATCTGGAAGCTGTCCGTAGGCGTGCGTGCGTTCATGCGTTAGCGCCCGAAACGCGGATGCCGGTAGCCGTCCAGCTTGTGAAAGGCGCCGGTGGCCGCCAGTTCCTGCGCCGGCTTGGTGCTCATGAATCGAGGCTGGGGCTCCATGCGCAGCCGCATCAGGTCCAGGCGGTCGGCGTCCCAGCAGCAGCCGACCAGCGTGTCGGCGCTGCGCTGCCCGTCGGTGTGGCCCGCGCAGGCCGTGCAGAGCGCATCCATCTGCGCCTCGTCCAACGGCAGCCGCCCTTTCTCCGCAAAGCGCCGCGCCAGCTTCGCGCCGCGCGCGCCGTGGCCGGGGTCGTGCCCGTCGTCCTCGCGGCAGGCGTCATGAAAGAGCGCAAAGAAGCTGACCACATCGGCATCCGCGCCGGTGGCCTGGGCTAGGTACAGGCCGTTGCGCTCGACGCGCTGCCAGTGCGCCAGCCCATGAATGCAGTGCCTGTCCACGAGCAGTTGCTCGAGCACGGCGTTGACCAATGCCGGCGTCAGGGCCGGGTTCTGGAAGCGCAGCTTCTGGCCGCGCGCGATCTTCGCGCACATAGGCTTGCACTATACCACAAGGGGGTGGTTCGATTTCCGCGCCCCCCTGTCCGATTCGGGCCGCCCAGCGCATCCATTATAAGGAGCCACCGCGCCGGTTGCGCCCGCCCTAAGAAAGACATAGGATGAATGATGCTTGAGGATGAACGTCGAAAGCCAGAGGAAGCGCTTAGCGATGACGGCGATCGCGCGACGAATCGTTTTGACCGTAGCGGCGGCGGCGCTCGGCGCCGCGGTGCTGCCGGGATGCGGAGCCAAGGGGCGCCGCGACCTGCCGCTGAACGTGACGACGGTGGACCCCCATACCGCGCCGGTGGTAAGCGGAAGCCGCAGCAACATCTACCACCTCAGTTCGTGCCTGTACGCGCGCGACATTCCCGGCGAAGAGTTGCTGGGCTACCGCACGCCGCAGGAGGCCGAGCAGACCAACCGCTCGCCGTGCGCCGTCTGCAAGCCCAAGGAGCGCTTCGTGGCGCCCGAAGAGGAAGCGAAGCCGAACGAATAGCGGCGCGCGCCGCATAGACCCGGAACCGCCCGCGCGAAGGCGGCTTTCCTTTTTCTGATCCGCAAGGAGCCGCACCGATGACGCGCCGCACGACGTTCCTGACCGCCGCCTGGATCCTGGCCGCCCTGGCAGCCCCGGCCCTGCCCGCCGCCGCCGAAGAAGGCAAGGAAGCGCCCGCGAAGACCGAGGCCGCGCCCGAAGCGCCCGCCAAGACCGAAGCCGCGCCGAAGGTGGAGCCCAAGGAAGGCGCGGAAGGGCCTAAGGCCGAAGCGCCCGTGAAGGCCGATCCGGAAGCGACCATCGCGGAGGCCGGCGACCTGAAGGTCCCGGCGAAGACGGTGTGGCAGATCGAGAAGGCGCAGCTTGACCGGGCGAAGGCGAGCAACCCCGACCTACAGGTCACGGAGATGGAGCGCCGGAAGCTGCGCCGCGAGATCGCGCTGAACGAACTGCGCATGAAGCTCCTGGTCCAGTACGTCGCGAGCAACAAGCTGCCCGTCCCCGAAGCCAAGCTAAAGGAACGCATGCAGAACCTGCACGCACAGCTGGACGCGCGCAAGATCGACTTCAAGGTCTTCCTGGAGAACATCGGAAAGACCGAGGCGGAACTGAACGAGATCAACAGCTCGCTGCTGGCCATCGAGGAGAAGCTCGCCGGAGAGATCACCGAAGAAGCGATTAAGAAGGAGTGGGAGACGCGGAGCCCGGAGATCGAGCTGCGCCGCTGTTCGCACATCTTGCTCATGTACAAGGGCAGCCAGGCCGGCGAGGCCACGCGCACCAAGGAAGAGGCGAAGGCGATGTGCGAGGACGCCCTGAAGAAGCTCAAGGAGGGCGCGGACTTCGCCAAGCTGGCGGGCGAGATCAGCGAATGCCCCAGCAAGGCGCAGGGCGGCGACCTGGAGTTCAGCGCGCAGAAACAGGCCTTCGATCCGCAGTCCGGCCGCCCCATGAACAAGGTCATGGTACCGACCTTCACCGAAGCCCTGTACAAGCTGGAGAAGAAGGGCGACCTCTCGGGGATCGTCGAGACGCCCTTCGGCTACCACATCATCAAGCTCACCGAAGTCCAGGCCTTCGACGACTACAAGGAGCGCCTCAAGCAGGTGATGGCCGGCGACAAGATGGACGAGTTCATCCAGGACCTCCAGCGCAAGAACAACGCGATCATCCGCGTCAACGAGCCGCTGGTCGAAGCGACGCCGCCGGCCGCATCCGCCAAATGAGCGCGCGTCCCCGCGTCAGCAGGAAGGCCGAACGCTTCACCGAGTCCGTCATCCGCGAGATGACGCGGCTGTGCCACCGCCACGGCGGCGTGAACCTGGCCCAGGGCTTTCCCGACTTCCCCGCCCCCGCCGAAATGAAGGCCGCCGCCAAGGCCGCCATCGACGCGGAGATCAACCAGTACGCGATCACCTGGGGCGCGAAGCGTTTCCGCGACGCGCTCGTGGCCAAAACGCGCCGATTCACCGGGCTGAAGGTCGACCCCGAGACCGAAGTCACCGTCTGCTGCGGCAGCACCGAGGCGATGATCTCGGCCTTGCTCGCGACGCTCGACCCCGGCGACGAAGTCATCGTCTTCGAACCCTTCTACGAAAACTACGGGCCCGACGCGATCTTGAGCGGCGCCGTGCCGCGCTTCGTCTCGCTGCGCCCGCCGGACTGGAGCTTCGACGAGCAGGAACTGGCGGCGGCCTTCAACGAGAAGACGCGCGGCATCGTCGTCAACACGCCCCATAACCCCACGGGCAAGGTCTTCACGCGCGCCGAACTGGAATGCATCGGGCGCCTGGCGCTGAAGCATGGCGCGCTCATCTACACCGACGAGATCTACGAGCACATCTGGTACGCCGGCAAGCAGCACGTCTACCCCATCGCGCTCGACGGCCTGCGCGAGCAGACCGTGATGATCAGCGGCGTCAGCAAGTCGTACTCGGCCACCGGCTGGCGCATCGGCTACTGCATCGCGCCGCCTGACCTCACCGCCGCGATCCGCAAGGTCCATGACTTCCTGACCGTCGGCGCCCCCGCCCCGCTGCAGGAAGGCGCTGCCGTCGCGCTGGCCTTCGGCGACGACTACTACGAGAAGATGCGCGCGGAATACACGCAGCGGCGCACGTTCTGTATCAAGATGCTCGAGGACACGGGCTTCCGCTGCTTCGCGCCGGAGGGCGCGTACTACGTGATGACCGAGTACCCCGTGCCGAACCCCGCCGGGATCCAGAACGACGACGTGGCCTTCGCGAAGTACCTCGTCGAGAAGATCGGCGTCGCGACCGTGCCCGGCAGCAGCTTCTACCGCCCCGGCGCTTCGGAAGGCCGGCGCATGATCCGCTTCAACTTTTCGAAGAAGATGGAAACCCTGCACGCCGCCGCCGAACGGTTGAAGAAACTCAAGGCGTAACCGCTCTCAAGCCTTCACGAACCGCTTTCCGGGAAGCTGTTTGCACAGGCGCCGCACCTCCAGCACCAGCAGCGTCGCGAGGACCTCGTGCGCCTGCAATCCGCTTTCCTTGATCAGTTCGTCGATGCCGCGGGCCTGGGACGGGTCGAGCAGCCCGAAGACGCGCTGTTCGCGCTCGTTGAGTTTCACCGCGCGCAGGTCGGTCGTGTCCGGGCGCGGGTCCTTTCCCTTCGACGAAGCGCGCCCGCCCTTCGCGGCGGCCTTCTTGGACTTCGCGGCGCCGACGGGCGCTGGTTCGTCATCGCCCGGCCCGTCCTGATCCCCGAACAGCGACTCGGCGGCCTCGCGCTCGGACCGTTTCCGCTCGATGCCGACCTCGTCTTCGTCTCGGGGCTTCGGCAGCCGCAGGCGCTCGTCGGGCGGGCGGAACTTGACCAGCGGCTCGGCGACGGAACGCAGTTCCTCGAGCACGTCCTCGACGTCCTCGACCAGCTTCGCGCCCTTCTTGATCAGGCGGTGCGGCCCGCGCGCGGCGGGGCTGTCTACGGGGCCCGGCACGGCGAAGACTTCGCGGTCCATGTCCACCGCGTGGCGCGCGGTGATCAGCGCGCCGCTGGTCTCCTTGCCTTCGACGACGATCACGCCGAGGCTTAAGCCCGCGATGATGCGGTTGCGGCGCGGGAAGTTGGCGCTCGACGGCGGCGCGTCGAAGGGCACTTCGCTCAGCACGGCGCCGCCGCCCGTGGCGATCTGTTCGAGCAGTTCGGCGTTCTCCGGCGGGTAGCAGGTCTCGAGGCCGTTGCCGAGCACCGCGACGGTGCGGCCACCGGCCTGCGCCAGCGCCCCGCGGTGCGCGGCGGTGTCGATCCCGCGCGCCAGGCCGCTGACGACGGTGAAGCCCGCCAGCGCCAGGCCCGCGGCGAGGCGCTCGGCCTGCTTGCGCCCGTAGGGCGTGGCCTGCCGCGAGCCCACGATCGCAACCGCCAGCGCGTCGGCCGGCTGGAACGCGCCCTTCACGTACAGCACCGGCGGCGGGTCGTAGGTGTTCAGCAGCGTCTTGGGATAGCTCTCGTCGCCGAGGCACAGCAGCGTCACGCCCAGTTCGGCGGCGCGGGCGAGTTCCTTTTCGGCCCAAGGATCTTCGGCGGCGGCCCGAATGGCGCGCGCGGCGGCCGCGCCCAGTTCGGGGACCTCCAGCTGGCGGCCTTCGGGCGCGGCCAGCGCCGCTTCGGGCGAGCCGAAGATGCGCACTAGCCGGCGGTAGGTCACCGCGCCGACGCCTTCGGCGTGGGCCAGTCGCAGGACCGCTTCCTGTTCCTTGCGCGTCATGGCGGTATTCTGCCGCCGAATCCCTCTTTGCACAACCTCCGCAGGCGGACCTTCTTCGCGGTTGCCTTGCTTGGGCGAATCGCCGATCATGGGGTGCTTGAAATGCAGGAAAACCGCACTTTTCGGTCAACGGCAGGTGTCCTGCGTGCGTCTAATGCTGAGTCCTGAGCCGGCGGGAAAATGCCTATGAAAACGATCGTTCGCTGCTCGTTGAAAAAAGGCCTGGCCGCGTTCTTGGGATTCCTGCTGGTGGCAGGCGCCGGCGCGCGGGCCGCCGAAGGCGAGGCCCCCAAACCCAAGCCGGAAGCCTCCGCCGTGACGCTGCTGCAGCAGCTCGAGTCCAACGACTTCGACGAACGCCGCGAAGCCGAAGCGCGTCTGGAGGAATTGGGCGAGAGCGCCCGTTCTGCCCTGGAAGCCGCGGCAAAGGACGCCGAGGACCTGGAGACCCGCGAGACGGCCCGGCGCCTGCTGTCGAAGCTGAACGTCTCGACGCTGAGGATATTCGTCGTCGACCGGACCGGCAAGCCGCAAAAAGGCCTTGCGCTCAACCTCACCGCCACCATGCAGCAGGCCTACAGCGATCCCAGCCAGCCGCAGTACCGTCAGGATCAGGAAAAAAAGGAGGCCACCACCGACGCCAAGGGCCAGGCGGAGGTCACCGAACTGAAGCCCCTGGGCGCCTATCTGAACTTCGACGCCCTCAAGGACCACTTCTTCGTATCAGGCTACAGCGGGTACGGCCGGTCACAGCCGTCGTTCCAGGCCAACGTCAAACTGCGTTCAGGCGTGAACGTGCTCTACCTCGAAGTGGAACCCAAGGGCCGGCTGACGGGCAAGGTCACCGGCACCGACGGTACCCCGGCCGCCAGCGCCAAGGTCACCGCGATCCTCGACACGGGCGTCTCGCCGCTGGCGGTCGCCGACCAGGAGCGCGACCAGCGCATGGGCGGATTCGGGGGCGTCTGGCTCGGCGGGGCCCAAGCGCAGGTGACGACAAGCACCGACGCGGAAGGGAAGTTCGAGTTCGAGAAACTCGGCGCGGGCCGTTACTTCGTCGTCGCGCGCAGCGACGACGGCCTGCCGGCCTACACCGGGCCCCTGGAAGTCAAGCCGGGCGAAGCGGCGGCGCTGGCCGAGGCCCTGCGCCTGGCGCCGGTCAAGGGCGCCCGCACCAAGGTCAAACTCAAGGTCCTGGCGCCCGACGGCAATCCCTGCGCCAGTTCGCAGGTCTACTTCAACTTCCGCCGGTGCGCCGAGAACACCGAGAAGGAGGAGCAGCAAGAGCAAGACGATAAGGAAGCCGAGGCCGAAAAACTCTACGAGAACTGGGGTTCCGAGGTGGCCAGCCCCATGGTCACCACCGACGACAAGGGCGTCTGCGAAGCCGGGCGCCTCCGCCCCGGCACCTACTACCTGGAGGTCTTCGCGCAGAACCGCATCCCGAAGTACGTTCCCGAAGTGAAGATCTCCGGCGAGGAGCTCGAAGTGGAGGTCCGCTTCGAGGACAAGAGCGGCACGGTCGTCGGCAACATTCCCGGAGCCCAGAATTCCTACGCCGTGCGCCTGCTGCCCATGGACCGCCCCGGCGCCAAGGAACTCCTCGCCGACGGCGAGCGGCTCTCCACCTTCCTGTTCAGCGGCTCCTACAACCCCGACGACATCTTCAACTGGGGCGGCATGAACTTCGTCCGGGGCATGCCCGAAGTCGGCCTGTCAGCCACGCCCGACGGAAAGGGTTTCTTCCGCTTCGAGAAGGTCCCGCCGGGCACGTACGCGGCGGTGGGCCTGCGCGCCGACATGAGCCTGGCCGTGATGCACGGCATTCAGGTCGAGGCCGGCAAGTCGGCCCAGGCGCCGCAGTTCCCCAAGGACACGCCGCCGGTCGTGCCGGAAGGAACCCAAGCAAACGAGACGCAGCTGATGTACCGGATCAAGGTCAAGGTCCTGCTGCCCGACGGCCAGCCGGCCGCCAACGTCGCCGTGTACATGGCTTCCGAAAACGGCAGCTCGGGCACCTCGACCAACGCGAAGGGCGAGGCTTCGACCAACTGGTACCGCAACACCCCTATCGAAGACACGCGCCTGGTGATCGCCGTCGCCGGCCACGAACCCTACGTCTCCAAGTTGCCGGATACGGTGGTCGGCCGGGACCCCAAGGAGGCGCGGAACGACGAGGACACGCCGGAGATCGTCGTCAAACTCAAGGCGATGCGCTACGGCGACCTGAAGGTGCACGTGGTGGACGAGACCGGACAGCCCGTCACCGGAGCCTGCGTCGCCGCCGTGGCCGGTAACGTGCCGAATTTCATGGGCAACAACGCTCCGGCGCGCACCGCGTACACGACCGCCGACGGCGTCGCGACGCTGCGCCAGATGGCGCCCGGCAAGCGCAAGTTCAACGTGTGGCGCGAAGGCTACTTCCTGGCCGAGGACGACGGCGAAGCAAAGAAGGAGGAAGAAAAGAACGAAGCCCAGGGCATCAACCGCGCACCGCGACAGCTGGAGACCACCGTGACCGCCGGGGAGGAGACCACCGCCACCGCCACGATGTACCGCGCGCTTACGCTCGAAGGCGTCGCACGGACCAGCGATGGCAAGCCGGTTCCCAGCTTGGGCCTGTATGTTTCGGACTCGACCTCCGCCACGGCCCTGGTCCAGACCGATGCCGAAGGCCGCTTCAGCGTCTCCGGCCTGCGGCGCGGCCGGGTGAACGTCTACCCGCAGCTCGGTTCGAGGCTGGTCCTGTCCACCCAGCCCGAGAAACCCAAGGCCGAAGACGGCAAGATCGTCCTGGTAATCGGCTCGGCCGTTCCCGTGCAGCTGCGCGTGCAGGCCCAGGACCTGCCGCAGACCGTCTCGCTCGCAGAACCCGGCTCCTGGGATCCGCGCAAGGAGCAGGACGGCAAATCGTCCAGGTCCGGGCGCAGTTACTACGCCACGGTCAGCAGCGAGGGCCTCGCGGAGATCGACCGGGCCCTGCCCGGCACCTACGAAGCGATCCTCAGCGGGCGCACGGCGGATCCTTCGCTCGGGAAGGTCCGCTACCGCCGCGTCGGTCGGCGCGGCTACTCCACGACGTCGATGCAGGCCGAGATCCCGGCGAGCCGGATCGTGCCGGGCATCACAGTAAAGGCCGCGGAGGGCGGCCGCGTCGAGACGCTCGACCTGAAACTCGAACCCATGTCCGGACGCCTGGCCCTGCGCGTGGTCCTGGATCCCGAACAGGCGAAGGTGATGAAGAGGATGGCGCAGAACGCCTACATCAACGTCACGCTGATCGGCGAACACGCTTTCGCGAACGGAACCTGGAATTTCACGGATCCCGGCGAATCCAAGCCCGCCATCGTGGCCGGCGAAGGCCCCACGCCCTCGCCGCGGCCCGCCGGCGACCAGCGGGTCTTCACGGGGCTGCCCCCCGGCACGTACACGGTGGTCGCGAAGGTATCCGGCTACGAGAAGGGCCGCATCCGCCGCGGCCCGTGGGTGCAGATCGCCTCCGACCTGCTGACGCTGGGCACCGTCGAGGTCAAGGGAAACGCAGATGCCGACGCGCCGCCCAAGGCGCTGGAGTTGAAACTGCCTGCCGAGTTCATCTCGAAATTCTCAGGCGCCAAGGAAGGCGGCGAAGGCGGCGCCTCCGAATACGACGATTACATCGGCCCCGACTACGAGCCGCCGGTCAGGCCTTAGTTACAGGGGTCAGGGGTTAGGGGTGAGAAGGCAGATTATAGATAAGAGACTACAGATGAAAGTGGCGGCAAAAAATCACACGAACCTCGGTTTCAGTAAGAACGCCTAACAGAATAAACTGTGGCTGCGAGGGCCGGAATTCGACATCCAGCCAAGGCGCGAAGCCAAAGCCGTATCGGGGAGATACGGCGTGGCGTAGCAACGCAGGCTGGGTGCCGAAGACCGGCCCTCCCGCAGGGCGGCGAACGGTAGGTGGCTAAGATCTCCGTATATACCTTTGGCAGATTGATTGGATAAGGCCATGTATCTCGCTCGCCGTTCTTTTACCCAGGCCCTTCGCCGCGCCTGCCGCGGGGTATTCTGTTAGGTGTTCTGAATCTCTTATCTGCAATCTCTTAACGGTTGTCTTTTTCTAGCTCCTGCCGCTCTTCCATACCGCCAGCGCTTCGTCCTCGGGCACGTCGCCGTGCACCGCGGCGTGGCCGATCTTGTCGGCGAGCACGAAGCGCAGTTTGCCGCCGCGCGCCTTCTTGTCGCGGAAGGTCGCCGCGTGCAGGTCCTCCGGCGGCGGGTCGCCGGCCTTCAGGGCCACGGGCAGGCCGGCCTTCTCTATCAGCGCGCGGATGCGCTTCGCGTCGGCCTCGCCGAGAAGCCCGCGCTTGACGCTCAGCTGTCCGGCCAGCGCCATGCCGATGGCGACGGCCTCGCCGTGCGTGTACCCCGCGTAGTTCATGCACGTCTCGATGGCGTGCGCGAAGGTGTGCCCCAGGTTCAGCAGTGCGCGCGGGCCGCCGTCGCGTTCGCGCTCGTCTTCGCCCACGATGCGGGCCTTGATCGCACAGGAGACCTCGATCGCGTGCGCCAGCGCCACGGTGTCGCGCGCCAGCAGTTTCGCCACGTTCGCCTCCAGCCAGGCGAAGAACTCCGCGTCGTCGATGATGCCGTACTTGATGACCTCGGCCAGGCCGCTGCGCAGGTCGCGCTCGGGAAGCTTTGCCAGCGTGGCGGTGTCCACCAGCACCGCGCGCGGCTGGTGGAAGGCGCCGATGGCGTTCTTGGCCTTGGGGTGGTCGACGGCGGTCTTGCCGCCGACGCTGGCGTCCACCATCGCCAACAGCGTGGTGGGCACCTGCACGAAGTCGATCCCGCGCATGTACGTCGCGGCGACGAAACCGGTCAGGTCGCCGATCACGCCGCCGCCCAGCGCGACCAGGCAGCTGCCGCGGTCCAGCTTCGCGGTGAAGCAGAGGTCGTAGAGCGCCTTCGCCGTCTCCAGCGACTTGGCGCCCTCCCCCGGCGGCAGCTCGATGGCCGTGCCGTCGAAGCCCGCCTTCTGCAGCGCGCCGGCCAGCGCGTGCCCGAAGTGCGGCCCCACGTTGCGATCGGTAACCACCAGGGCGCGGCGCCCGGGCAGGACGGAAGAGAGGATCTCGCCGGCGCGGGCGATCAGCCCCTCGCCGATGCGGATCTCGTAGCTGCGCGCGCCCAGTTCAACGCGCACGACGCGGTCAGCGGGCGCGGCGCCCTTCTTCTCGGAATCGCTCATGCCCACTGCGTACCCGTCTTCCCGCGCGCCGTCAAGCGATCCGCCGGACGGCGCGCGGGGAAAGCCGGTTAGGGGCCCGTCAGCGGCGGCATACCGATCGCTTCGGTGGAAATGAAATCCCCGCCGATATTCTCGGAGATGCGAACCAGTTGGGTGCCGTTCACGTTTACGCCGGTGAACGAGGTGCTCCATTCGCCGTTGACCGGCGTCGCCACGTTGGCAGTAACGTTCACCAAGTCGACTTTCACGTTGGAGCCTTGCGACAGGCCGGAGACGCCAACGACGCCAGCGGTCGAGGAACTGCTGTCGCTGCCGCTGACCAGGCAAAGCAGCACAACCTCGTTCGCCACGATGGGGAACGCAGACGTCTGGTTATAGCTCCCCTGGAAGGGAAACGTGATCGGACGCAGGATCGCGATCAGGTCATTGGAGCTGCTGGACGCCTTGCGCAGCGCATCGCGCACGCTCTTGATCTTGGCCAGCATCTTCTTGCGCAGCTTCTCGTTTGATTTTTCAACCGAGGCCTTGAACTTGTCCAGCGTGCCGCCGTCGCCATTGCGGAAGCCCGGCGGCGGCGGAATGCCCGCCGTGTTGCATGCCGCGGAAGCATCCGCCAGGAGATCGAAGACGGCGGTCTGCTGGCTGTCCGCCACGTCGTTTACGGCGGAGGCGTAGTCGGCAGCTACCGCCGTCACCACCGTAGACATCGAAGGCAAGGTGCCGTCGTTGATGTCCGACAAGAGGACGTTCATGTTGGTTTCGAAGTTGTCGAGATCGCTGGCCATGCTCACCTTGAGGTTCGCAAGCTGCTCCTTGATCGCCAACTTGATCTGGCCGCCGACCTCTGCTGCGGGCGACGCACCGAACGCATGAGGTACGAAAAACGCGCCCGCCAACAACACCCAGGTGAGGCAAAGCTTGGAACGGACCATGCAGCGCGCTCCTGTCGTCTATGCACCGCGTCCCTTCCTTCGAAAGGAATCACGGCATCCCGCCCGGCATCGGCCGGGGATTTGAGCGGGCATCGTAATGAGGCTTTGGGAACAGTCAATGGGGCGGCATCGCCCGAAACGAACCTTTAGGCATGCGCCGTGCCCATCACCGCCACCAATCCAAAGAAGGCGACCACCGCGACGATCACCGTAAGGACGAACGAGACGATGTAGGTGATCAGCGAACTCACGAACGTGGCGCCGTAGGACAACATGATCGCCAACGTGCCCGGCAGGATCAGCGCCAGGATGCTCGCCACCAGTTGCAGGCCCTGGGATTGGACGCCCGCGACGCCCAGGACCAGCCCTAGCGCGATGGGCACCACGAACGAGAGGATCAGGCAGATGATGGCCGCCGTGAAGGCCTTGCCGAAACTCCGGTTCGGCAGGTTCACAATGCCCGATGCCATGTGGATGAAGATCGCATTAAAGACCAAGACGATCAGCACGACGAGGAGCAGAACGAACAGGCCTGCGCCAAGCAACGCACCCAAGTCCGCCGGCGTGGCCGGGGTTCCCTGCGCCGCATACGCCGCCGGCGCCAACGACAGCGCGCCCAGCGCGGCGAGGACGCCCGCCGCCCGTGGTCGAAGCGAATCCCGCACGCCCTTCCCAAGCATGGCTTCCATTAAGCCGGCCCTCCTATACCCCGATGGTCCAATAGGTTGCACGCGGCCCGAATGCCACGGACCGCCACCCGCATGGTAATGGGCCGGCCCGAAAATTCCTTTTTCGAAAACCCGGTACAACGAAAAAGCAAATGCGCGAGCCGCTCACGGCGCGTCGGAGGCCCGGCGGCGCTCGCTGCGCGCGAGTACCAGTTCGCAGGTAAGTCCCGTGACAACAAGCACTACCGCGAGGATGCCGAGGTTCCCCAGCAGCGCGCCGGGTTCGAAGCTGCCGCCCTCGCCGCGCGCGCCGAGGAATTCGTGTAACCCCGCGCGCTGCTGCACCATGCCCGTGCCTTCGCCCATGAACAGCGATCTGCCGCGCGCGAAAAACGGGATCGGCCAGCCGAAGCGGAAATCGGCGCGTTCGGCCTCGCGCGCCTTGTTGGGGCTGTTGAGCGGAAGCGGCGCGAAAGCCTTCTGGCCCATGACGTTAGACCAGGCGAAGAAGCCCGTGACGAAGAGCAGTGCGACGCAGGTGCTGGCGCGCAGCCGATACCACGGGCGTTCGGGCGGTGCGGTGGGCTTCAAGCGCTACTCGCTTGGAGCGGCAGGGGTCTTCCCTTCGCCGGCGGGCGCGGAAGCCTTTTCCACGTCAAGGGTTGCGGCGTCGGGGTGAGCTTCCAGGAACTCGCGACAGATCGCCAGCGTGCGAATCGCGAAGGCCGTCACCATCACGGAGTCGGACTCGAGCCACTTGGAACTCGCGTGGTTGACCCAGCTGCCGTCCATGCGCTGCAGGGAGAGCAGCCGATCGCTTAACTCCCGTGCCCAGTTGTGCTTGGAGCCGTCGGGCGTCTCGACGAAGGGCGCGCCGTAGGCGCTCAGGGCCTTCGCCATCGTGAGGTAGTAGTAGTACAGGCCGTCGGCGCCGATATTGCGGTTCTCGTCGAGCGTGTAGTTGTTGCGGACCCATTTCCAGGCCGATTGGACCTTCGGGTCGTCCTTGCTAACTTCCATCAGGATAAAGGCTTTCAGCGCCGCGTAGCTCATCAGTCCGTAGCTCTTGAGGATCTTCTTCCCGTCGCGTCCGATCTCGGGATCGCCCTTGGACTCGCCGGGCCGGTAGAAGAAGCCGCCGTCGTCGCCGACCTCAGTGCCCGGCGCGGGTAACTCGTTGGTCTCCTTGTTGTTCTGGAGACGACTGTAGAAGAGCTCGAGGTTCTTGAAGGCCTCGCTGCCGGGTTCGACGCCGGTCTCCTTGAGCGCCTCGGCCCAGGTCGAACCGTTCACACCGTCGACGCGGCCCTTGTCATCGCCGTAGCCGACGCCGCCGCTGTTGGGGTTGCCGTCCTCGAGCGGCGTCTGCAGCGAGAGCAGGTACTGCTTGGCGGCCTCAATGACGTCCTTGTGCTCGGGGCGGTTGAGCGACTTCAGCGCCATCACGCAAATCGAAGTCGTATATTGGTTTAGCTGAAAAGCCGGGGTGCAGATGCTGCCGTCGGGCTGGCGCTTGGAGAGGATGTGCTCGACGGCGCGGTCGAGCATCTTCAGGTTCTCCGGCGTCAGCTCGACCTTGCTGCGAACGACGGAGTCGACGACGAGCGCCGTGAAGGCGGGCTTGGGGTCGAGCAGCCCGCGGGAGAAGGCGCCGTCGTCTTCCTGGTACACGCGGAGGAATTCGACGCCCCTGTTGATGCCGTCCAAGATCTTGTCGCCGCTGGGTTTAACCTCGCGAATCGCTGCCGACGGCGCGCGGTGATGGGTCTGCTCGAAGGCCCAGACGTACACGCCGGCAGCGATCAATAACAGAACCAGCAGCCCGAGTCCGGCCAGAATTTTCTTCCATAACACCATTCCATATTTGGCCTTATGAACATTGACGTCATCGGACTCGATGCTCATCTGGGCAGTCTCCCGATCTGCTGCTACTGGCATAGACACGTTAACACGGCCCAGGCTTCTGCGCCTAGAAAATCCGGCAACTGAAATGCAAACAAGCCTTTATAAGGTTCACGAGAAGGCCATACGCGGGTCTTTATTTCCAGACCAACAGGATAACAAAATGACTGCAAAGGGCGGATAAAGGCTTCAAACATTGGGTAGCTGAGCGACCCGGCTTTCCTTTTATAGGAAAATTGAACGAAGTGGTTGACTTTTTCGCCCAGAGTAGTTAGATGTTTGCAAAGGTCAATCAAGGAACCAAAATCCAGTTTGGAATGCCGTCGCTCAATGTCTGTAACCTGCTGCGAATAAGGGACTTATATTCCTATGGGAAAGCTGTTTGAGACCCAGCGCAGCGAGCCCGCGCAGGAACCGCGGCAGCCCGAAGGCCTCGCGCAGCCGTTTGACCACTTCAAGTTCCGGATCCAGCAACATCAAGGCAGGCACTACTTTACCAACGTAACCTTCTCGGACCCGCACATCGAGCCCGCCATGCGCCAGCAGGTGGTGGACTTCTTCGAAGGACGGTCTCTGGAAACCCTTACGAAAGAATATGTTACCGCAGGACTGAGGGACTTCCCGCAGCTCCCGCGCCTGCTCGCGCTGGTCGAAGAGATGCACGAGCTGCTCAGCGACTGACCCGCCGCCGCAGTCCCCCGCCCCGATGAAAAGAGTCCGCCAAGCCGCTTCGCGAAGTCGCGAAATTTCGTTAGTACAGAATATTCTGTTCTGGCGAAATTTCGTGAGTTGGTCGCGAAATTTCGCGAATCACATGGTGCTGCGCGACGCGCGGGAGTGCACTAGACGATTTGTATCGATCTAATTGCGCTTCTAACAAGGTGCATAAAAATTCGCTCCTCTGAATCATTGGACTTATGGCGATTTTGCACATCGTGGATGTGTTACGTTGCCCTATGTGCTGCGCCAGGTGCAATATACGTTTTGCGTATTACCAGTGGCTAGGGGTCAGGGGCAAGTGGCGAGAACAGTAAGCGGCAAAAAACTAGGGAAACAGCGAAAGGAAACGGCGCCGCCGCGCTCCGGTTGAGACACCCATGAAACCGGAAATGGGGTCAGGCTTCAGGAATCGGGATTCAGTGGCGGCGCGGCTTCGCGCGCGATCCATTGGTGCGATCCCTTGCGCGCCGGATGCTTCTTGCCGCTTCGCTCTCGCGGCGCGGCCCGGACGTGGTAACGTCCGGGCCAACCGGTCGCCTTAGATTTCAGTATTGCGGAAGCTTCCCAGATGCTGTTTCGCATTGCGCCGGATGGCCCAGACGTCACCACGTCTGGGTCGCGGCGCAGCCGCGACAAGAAGCATGATCCGTGTCCGAACATCGCACCTGAAGACGATGCGGAAACGCCGGCGCTCCTAAAATTCCGGCTCTCCATTGCTCCAACGCAAGTGACGAAGGAAGAGGTGGCGCATACGGATTGACATTTCGCGGTATTTCAATCACCATGAATAGCTAACTCGACCGCTTTGGAGCGGTCCATTACCTGTTAGGTGTCGTCGCCACGCGCCATGAAAGTTCAGCCCATCACCACTCCGCATTTCGGCTACGACGGGCGCGGGCCGTCTTTGGTTCGCTGGATTCACGATAGAGAGCGCGTTCTTCCTGGCACAGACAAGGGGCGAGCACCGCTACCCGGTGGCATCACTGGCGCACAGCATAACGAGGGCTGGGTCATTTTCCAGGGCTTGCAGGTAGTTCAGACTGTTCCCGAGGAGGTTCACTCGTATTGGTTCTTCGAGGTGTTGCCCGACGACACGAAGCACACCGGAGCGTATGAGGTCACGGACTCCGCATGGAAAGCATCATTCGATCAGCAACACTTGGCTGACCAGCGACACTTCATCCTCGTCTTCTACGACGAATTGGTGGAGGTGCTCTGCAGTGAGCTTGTATTTGGCGCAGGCGAGTTTCGCATCGCCGACCATCCGAAGCTTTCGTATTATGCTTCCTGAGATGACGACACCTAACCATGCACCGCAGCGAACCCGGCGGGAGCGTCACGGTTGCAATCGGTGGGTCCCCTCGCCTGGGTCGCTGAGCTTGAAACGTTATGCGTCTTTTGCGCCTTGTGAAAAGTCATGCTGAAAAAGCTGAAGATCCCGGAATTTACGGAGCGCCTGTACGGATTCACTATCCCTGAAGGCGGGAAACTTTTTGCCTGCGATCACGATGAGGCGTTCGAAATTTCGCTCTCAGATCCGCCTACGGTTAAAGTGCTTGATGAGAGTCCCTACGAGTTTATTGATTCGTTTGAAAACGCCCTTGGTGTACCGGAAGGCGTTCCAATTCATGTATTGGGTGACAAGCGGATTGTTTACTCGTTCGACGGGCGGGATGACTTCGTAGAGGTAACAGTTACTCACGGCGCAAACAGTGAAAAGCTGTCGTTCAGGACCTTCTCGGGTGATTGGTTTGTTGGCACGCTCTCGAAGTGCGGCAAGTACTTGTTGCTCGCAGAGCCGTACCTGATCGAGTGTTATGAGTTTGCCTGAGCCGTTGCCGACGCAACCTTTCGCTGCAGCCGACCCGCGCCAGCTGCCCTGGCTCGGTCGGCTGAGTTCTCTTTCCTCCGGCGGTTGGCCCGGCACAACTCGAAGCTCCCGGTTTCCGTGTCGCCCTTCCTCCGGGTGCCATCACCACGAAGTGGTGTGCCGTGAAGGCTTGTGCGCTGCGCGCCCGGGACGGCACTTCGTGCTCGTGGCACCCACGAACAGCGGCGCGGCTTCTCCCCGGTCTCCCGCAAGTTTGAAAGAACTCTGGATGCTTCTTGCCGCTTCGCTCTCGCGGCGCGGCCCGGACGTGGTAACGTCCGGGCCAACCGGTCGCCTTGGAATTCAGTATTGCGGAAGCTTCCCAGATGCTGTTTCGCATGGCACCGGATGGCCCAGACGTCACCACGTCTGGGTCGCGAAACGAAGTGGAGCGACAAGAACCTTGATCCGTGCACGAATTTTCGCACCTGCGGACAATGCGGAAACGGCGGCGCCAAAAAAGGCAACGCGGCTTCGCGCGCGATCCATCGGTGCGTACCCCTGCGCGCCGGAGGCTTCTTGAATCCGCTGCTTGCCACCGGCTTCAGCCGGTGGATGCAAGGCATCTAAATCTCCAAGCCGGCTTAAGCCGGCTTCCCATGAAGTCACGGCCCAACACACCACCCCTTGAAAGGGGTGGCAAGCAAGAAAGCGCCGCACTACCGGCTTCGGGTGATTCGGCCGCCGTTGCCGCCCACCTGCACCTGGACCTGGTTCGAGTAGGCGGACGAGCCCCCACCGTTGGTGGCGCGGACGCGGTAGTAGTACGTCCCGGCGGGGACGGTCTCCGTGAAAGAGGTCGCATTGGCGCCCGGAGTGGCGTAGTCGGTAGTCCAGGCGATGGTCTTCTTGTTTTTCACGCCGCGGTCGAGCCGATAGCCGGTCTCGTTGGTCGCATTATCCGACCAGGTCAGGGTGACGGTGGTGCCGGAAACGGAGGCGGCCAGATTGGTCGGCGCGGCCGGCGGCGGCGGCGGCAGGTCGCCGGTGCGCTGGAACGACAGCACCCAGTCGCTCCGGGTGGTCGCTGGCACCGTGGTGCTCAGCACCCCGTTGCTCTGCACCAGCACGCTGCTTTGTACGGTAATCGGCGCCAGGCCGCTGACCCACGGATCGAACCACGAGACGGAATAGGCGCCCGAGACCAGCGTCGAGACCGTCAGCGTCTGGCCGCCCGGGGTGCCGCTGGTCCGCTGCAGCCAGGCGAAGCCGCGGTCGGACAGCCGCATCCCGTAGGCCCGCGAGAAGCTGTCGTTGATGGAGATCGTCGCGGCGGCCAGGGCCGGATCGGCGACGTAGGCCAGCCCGCCGAGGAACTCGGACAGGCGCGTGTACTGCGCGCGCAGGTTCGCGCCCACCGTCGGATCGGTCAGCATCGGCCATCCGCCGCCGTCGCACCACTTGAGGGGCGCGAGCGCCGCGCCGGCGGCGGTGCCGCCCCACAGGCCGTTGTGCAGGTGCAGGGGCTCGCTGGCGCCGCTTCCGACGTCGCCGCCAAACTCGGAATGGAAGGCCGGGCGCGGCGTGGCGTCGGCGGCGTTCATGCTGCGGGTCTGGTCGGCCAGGACCTTGCCGATCTGCACGTTGTTGGTCTGGTTGGTGTAGGAGTCGGCCGCGCGCAGGTTCTCGCCGTTGGCCCACGTGGCGAAGTTGCTGTAGAAGTCCGTGCGGCTGGTCACGATCGGGTACTGCCCCAGCGCGTTGCGGCGATAGGCGTCCTGCGCGGCGAAGAGGTCGTGCACGGCGGTGCACCAGGCCGCGGCGTTGGGATGGGAAGCGCCCAGGCTGCTGTTCTCGGCGCTCCAGGGCGTGCTGCCGTCGATCTCGACGACCAGCACCCAGCCGATGACCGCGCGGCTGTAGCCCCAGCGCGCCAGCAGGTAGCGGTAGTAGTTCTTCTGGAAGCGCCACTGCGGCGTGTCCGCGCCGGCGTTCGAGCGCTTGAAGAAATCGGCGGAGGAACAGACCGTCGAATAGGGATTGTTCTCCCAGTATCCGTCGCCCCACGCATGGGTGCCGTCCTGGCGCAGTTGCCCGTGCGTCCAGATGCACGGCAACAGGTAGACACCCGCGGCTTCGGCGCGCTGGAGCAGGCCGTCCAGGTAGGCGCAGGGGCCCTGGCTGTAGGTGCCCAGCCCGTCGGCGGCGTTCTCGATCGGCGCGCGGTGGCCGGCTTGGGCGTCGGCCGGCGAGATCCAGGGGCTGTTCATCCAGAAGCTCAACAGGTTCTCGCCCCCGGCGGCCATCTCGGGAAAGGCGGGCTGCTCCAGGTCGTACTGCCAGCCGTTGTTGTGCCCCACCGGATAGAAGCGTTCGCCGCTGCTGAAGGCGAGGAAGCGCCCGGAGATGCGCGCGAAGCCGGGATGGCCGGAGGCCGCGCAGGTGAAGCTGCCGCCGCCGTGGGTGGCCGTGCCGCCGGCGTCGGCCGCACGCACCGTGTACGTCCAGGTGCCTTCGGCCGTGGGCGCGAAGCGCACCCGCCAGGACGTCCCGTCGAAGAAGCCGTTGACCGTGGTCTGCGCGCCGCCGGGCGCCGTGAAGGTGGCGGAAAGATCCAGGCCGCCCTGAGCGGGGTCCGGATCGTAGGGCTTGGTCGCGGCAGTGTTGGCCAGCGTGACCAGCAGTTCGAGCTTCGCGAACTTGGGCACCGCCGCCGGCGGCGCGGGCTCCGCGACCGCCACCGCATCGATCTCGATGCTCCAGGCCACGGAGGCCGCACAGACGCAGGCCAGCCCCGCATTTAGGAATCTATGGAACCGTCGCATGGCGGTCGTTCTCCCGTTTCTATCGCGTCAGAATCCGTCGTCCGGCGCCTTCGTATCTTCGGGCCAGTCCAGCTTCAGGCCTTCCCAGCGCTCGCGCGGGCAGGTCAACACGGCGATGCGGTCTCCGCGTTCGTGGCGGTAGCCGATGGCGCTCTTTGCGTGCGCCAGGTAAAGGCTGAGCTTCCGCTGCAAGGGCAGCGGCGGGATCTCGAAGCCGGCGTCCTTCAGGCCCGGGAAATCGTCCAGCCGCCAGGGTTCGTCGAGCCAGCAGAAGGGACCGGCGTCGTCGACCAGCAGGCAGATCCAGCGCGCCTCGCCCTCGCCGGGCCGCTGCGCCGCGCGCGCATGGCCCTTGCCGACGACCTTCTCGACCGCGGCGACCACGTCGCCCGGAAGCCCGGAAGATTCGAAGCGAAACGCGGGCGCGTCCTTTGGCAAAGGCGCTACAGGAGCAATGGCTACGGGGGCCAGCACCGGCGCTTCGAACTTCTCAAATGCGGTCGCGGTGGAATCTTTTTCGCCGTCGCGTTCGGGAACCGCCGCCTGCCTCGCGTTCGTGAGTTCGGGTGAAGGGGCGGCCAGGGCAATAGCAAGGACAAGTAGGATAAGGCTCGCTACGACGCACAGAAATCTGCGCTGGCCCGATACCATGGATGCATACCTTATTTAGGAATAACATGGAAAATCTAGAACTTCCGCCTTCCGAGGTCAATACAAAAGCGACCGCCCGGTCAAGTATTCTACGATTATGCACCATGAGCGTAGGCCGCAACGCATAGCAACGGTTGAGGTAAGGACGGTACAGCCTGCAAGTAACCGCCGCCGCGCGCCCCCTTTTCCGCGCGCGGGGATGGAGTAGAATCCGGCCTTCGCCGCACGGCAGCGCTTCCGCCGACGGGAGGCCGCATGAACGACCCGGACAACATCCGCAGGCTCGGCATCGGCTGCATGGCCATACTCTTCCTGCTGATGTGCGCGATGTACGCCCTGCCGATGCTCTTTCCGGGGAGTTTCACCGTCACGGTCGAGGAAGACGACGAATACAGCGCCGCCGAATCGTCGCTGGGGCCCGACACCGTGACCGGCGAGGATCCGGAACAGACCAAGCGCCTGCGCGAACTGCACAAGGCCGGCAAATTCGACGAAGGCATCGCCGCCTGCCGCGAACTGCTGAAGGGCTCGCCCGCCGAAGCGCGCTCGGCCGAACGCGAACTCCCCAACCTCCTCATCCGAGCATTCAACGATCATCAAAACGCCAAGCGGTTCGAGCAGGCTCGCGCGGTGCTGGAGGCGGCGCGCGGCTTCGAGAAGGACGCCGCGAAGACAGCCTCGCCCGAATGGCCCCGCCGCTCGAAGGAAGTCGTCGCGATGCTCGCCGAACAATGGGTCCGCAGCGTGCAGGAGCGCGTGTCCTACCTGACGCGGAACTCCGAACGCCCGGCCGATCCGGCAGAACTCGAGAAGCTCGTCGCCGAACTCGCCGCCTTCGCGCCCGAAAAGGTGCCCTTCGAGGCGCTCTGCCAGGCCAAGGCCAGCCGCTGGAAGGACGCCCACGACGCGGGGAAAAAGGAGGAGGCCGAAAAGCTGCTTCGCGAGGCCGCCGAGGCGGCCGCCGGGATCGAACGCCTCGACACGTACCAGTGCGCCCGCGATTCGGCCCTGGAGCAGGCGCTGGCCGAGAAGATCGGCGGCGACGAACTGCTCGCCGCGGGAGGCCATTGCTTAGACAAGAAGGCCTTCGCACTGGCCTTTGCGTACCTCTCCGCCGCCCACCTGTCGCTGAATAAGGCCGGAATGCCAGATACCCACGACCTGCAGATTAAACGCGCCCGCGCGCTGCTGGGCCTGGCGCGCGAGGCCGCCGAGGGCCAGCAGCCCTGGTTGAAGCTCGATCCGGAAAGGGAGACGCTGGAGCGCCTCGTCGAGGCGGCGATCCACGCCCAGACCTTCGTCGCGCGGCAGGGCCGGGAGCAGCCGCCCGAAGCGTACGCGGTGCCGGAGGAAGCCTGGGCGCTGAAATGGTCGCTGCTCCAGCGGCGCGCCGCCGAGCTGAAGAAGAATCCCAAGCAACTGCACCGGGCCGAACAGGTCTGCCTGCGCGCGATGACGCATGAGGCCGCCGCGTATCTGAAGTTCCGCGCCGAGCGGATGCAGATCGATCCCTGGCCGGACGTCCCCGAGGCCGCGCGCAAGGACATCGAAGCCAAGGCGAAAGACCCGCGCGACCGGCTGGTCTACCTCGAACAGGCCGTACGCACGCGTGCGTTCGTACCCAGGCTGCCGGGCCTGGAGATCTTCCGCGACAGATACTTCGACGCGCGCGCCGAACTGGCCATCGCGCAGGCTGGCAGCGACCCCGGCAGGCTCGGCGGCGTGCTGCCGCGCTTCCACGAGATCCTGCACGAGGCCCCCGAAAGCGCCGCGGCGCGGCGCGTGCGCGCGTGGCTCCAGCAGGCCATACGCAATGCGAAGGGCCAGAAGGACTTCAACGCGCTGTACGAACTCGCCTCCGTATACATGGGCACGCTGGGCAAGGACGGGGCGGCGCCGGAATCGCGCGAGGAACTGGCCGACTGCCTGCAGACCGCCGCCGATCACTACCGCGACGAGTCGCCCATGAAGCGCGCCTTCATGCTCAGCCTGCTCGCCGATCTGCTGCGGAACGACCCGCGCGGCAAGGCCGCCGGGGACTTGGCCTTCGACGTGGGGTTCAAGGCCGTCCTGCAAATGCCGATGCAGAAGCCGCGCGTGCCCGACGTGCTGCTGCCCTCGCCGCTGCCCGGGCATTCCATCGTCGCGATCGAGAACGCCACCGGCTACCACCTGCTGCTCTTCTACGACGGCCCGGAGAAGTTCTTCGTGCGCTTCAACCCCTACCGCAAGGGCCTGGTGGGCCTCAAGGACGGGCCCTACACGCTTGCCGTGGTGGTCACCGACGATTCGGTCCGCCCGTACAAGGGCTCGTTCACCTACGAAACGAAATGGGTGGAGACGCGCTACCAGATCGTCAAGGACGGCCAAAGGGACGGCGGTTCGGCCTGGACGCCCAGCAGCGGCGAGTGGGAGACGGTGCGCATGCCGCCCGGCATGCAAAGCTTCAAGGTCGTTCCGGGAAAGCCGTAATCCGTAAAGCGTGCAGGGGCCCGGACCATGCGATCCCTTCCCCGCTCGCAGCAATAGCACGCTTTCCCCAATGGCCCGGCGTCCGGATTCTCATTCTGAAATAGAGGGGCCGCTCGGTTGACGCGCCACCGCTGTAGTTGTACGATTTCTCGAGTTATCGAATTGCCGAATCTGGCACAGGCGGGCGCCGCCGAATTCCCGCCGGAAACGCTTTACGTATGAGCCAACCCCAGGCCCAGCCCCAGATCCCCCAGCGCATCGGGCCGTTCCGCGTCCTGTCGGTCCTGGGCAAGGGCGCCATGGGCGTGGTGCTGAAGGCCCGCCAGGAGGGCCTGGACCGCACCGTCGCCGTGAAGGTCCTGGCCGCGCACATCGCCCACGACGCGACGTTCATCGAACGCTTCCAGCGCGAGGTCCGCGTCAGCGCGCGGCTGAATCATCCCAACGTCGTCCAGGGCATCGACGTCGGCCGCGACGCGGTCAGCGGCTTGTGGTACTTCGCGATGGAGTTCATCGAAGGCACCAGCGCCGGCGCGCTGCTGAAGGAACGCGGCGCGCTCCCCGAACGCGAGGCCCTGAAGATCGCGCGCGACGTCGCCGCGGCGCTTGCCTGCGCCGAGGCCAACGGCATCGTGCACCGCGACATCAAGCCCGAGAACATCCTGCTCGACATGCAGGGCACCGCGAAACTCGCCGACCTGGGCCTCGCCCGCCAGCGCAAGGACGACGCCGCGCTGACGCAATCCGGCCAGACCGTCGGCACGCCGTACTACATGGCGCCCGAACAGGTCGAAGGGCGCCTGGAGGAAATCGACATTCGCAGCGACTTGTACGCGCTGGGCGCGACGCTGTTCCACTTCGTCACCGGGCGGCCGCCGTTCGAAGGCTCCTCGCCGGCGGTGATCATGTCGAAGCACCTCAGCGAAAAGCCGCCGATGGCCAATCGCGTCGAACCCGAGGTCACCGCGCCGTGCGCGCAGCTGATCGCGTGGATGCTCGAAAAGGATGCGGCCAAGCGCCCGCAGCATCCCGACGAGGTCGCCGCCGAGATCGACGAACTGCTGCGCAACCCCGCGGCCTCCGCGCGCGGCGCACGTTCCATCGCGCCGCTGACGCGCACCGGGCGCAAGCCCGGCGAGAGCACCAGCCGCCAGGCGCACGTCCGCGCCGCAGCCGCTGCCGGCGTGCGCGCGGGCACGGGCTCGCGCAGGCGCGGAACCTCCGGCGGCGTGCCCTTCATCGCCCTCGGCGTGGCGGCTATTCTCCTGCTGGCCGCGTATTGGATGCTGGGCGCGCCGTCGAAGCCGGCGCCCATGGCCGCGCCGCCGCGGCCGCAGCCTTCCGAAACGCAGACGGCCGATTCGAAGTCGGACGCGAAGAGCGCCGTAGCGGTTGCGGAGGCCAAGAGCGCCGCGAAGACCGAGCCCGCCGGCATCGAAGATAAGAGCAGGACCGCCACGCCATCCGATCCGGCGAAAACGGTCCTCCCGGCCGAAGCCCCGCCCGCCGCCGAGCAACTCGAGGTCCCCGCCAACGCGCTGGTCTGGACCGGCAAGGCCGGCGACGGCATGTGGTCGAATCCGGATAACTGGGCCGGCGGAAAAGTCCCGAGCCTTCGGGACCAGGTCGCGTTCACCGACGAAAGCGCCGGGGACTGCACCATCGATGGCGAGGCCAGACTGCACGGCCTGTACTTGGGCAATCGGTACAAGGGCACGCTGCGCCTTGCGGATGGGGCGAAGCTACAAGTGGCCGTTCAAGGCATGCACGTATACGGCGGGCGCTTCGACGGCGGACGCGGGGCGTTGGAGGCCAGCGGGGGCCTGGAGCTGAAGGGCGGCGTCTTTGCCGTTCCGGCGGGCGGCATGAGCGTGCGCCGCAACCTGATCCTCGACGGCGGCGCGTTCGTGCCCGGACCGGGCGTCCTGAAGGTCGGCGACAGCGTAGTGAGTTTGCTCACGCCCGGCCTTCGCTTCGGCAACCTGACGATTGCGACCTCCGGCAACGTCAAGCTGAAGGGCGACGTCTTCGTCGATGGCACCTTGTGCCTGGAGTATTTCAACAGCCTTGTCGCGGGCACTCTTCACGCGGCCGGCGACGTCATCATCGAGAGAGCCAAGCCGCTATCGTCGCCCGACGGATGGCTCTGCCTGTGCGGCGCCAAGGACCAACGCCTGGTCTCGAAAGCCTCGCCGGGCCACCTGCCCAGCGTGCGCATCGACAAGCCGTCGGGCAAGGCGCTCCTGGAGGGCGAACTCTTCGTCCAGGCCGACTGGACCTACCAGCGTGGTGAGGTGGAAGCCGGCAAGAGCACCGTCTGGGTCGGCCTGGCAAAGTCCACCATCAACGCTGGCACCATGGTCTTCAACCATTTCGGAATCCACACCCCAGGCAACGTGACCGTCGTGGGCACCGTGCGGGTGCGCGGGGACTTCACGATTAGAGCCTGCAACTCCCTGAAGGAAGGCGCGATCGTCGTCGGCGGAAAGATCGTCGGCACGCAAACGGGACCGGCCTTCACCACGCCGGTCACGCCCTGGAAGGACCCGCCCGCGAAGTGACGCGCGGCGCAAGCCTTCACCCGCACCAGACGAAGTGGTGGCTGCGCGGCGACGGCGTCGGCGTGCGCTTCTCGACGGCGCCTTCGGCGCAGAGCGCCTTCAAATAGGCGGTCGCGGTCTTGGGCGCGACGCCCAGCAACTGCGCGGCCTCGGTGCGGTTGAGCTTCCCGTGTTCCTTGAAGAGTTCGCGCAGGCGGTCGAGCTGCCGCCACGGCGCACGGCTGGCGAAGAGCACGGTCTGCGCGTCCCGTTGCGCGGGCAAAACGGCAGACGATCCGGCCGAAATTCCCGCGGAGGGTGGCGCGGCCGGCACGGTGCAGGCCTCGCGCTTGGCCTTCGGCAGCACCAGTTCGAGCAGTTCGGGGCCGTACGGCGCGCCGCCGGCGTTCAGGACGCGAAAGAGATCCGCGACGCTGCGCAGTTCGCGCACGTTGCCGGGCCACGGGTAGGCGCGCAGCGCGCCGGCGATTTCCGGCGCGACCTGCGGGCGCCCGGCGCGTTCGGCGGAGAGGAAATGCGCCAGGAGCGGCAGCACGTCTTCCGGACGTTCGCGCAGCGGCGGCAGGTGGATGCACAGGCCCTTCAGGCGGTAGAGCAGATCGGCGCGGAAGCCGCCCCCGGCGGCCAGGCGCTCCAGGTCGGCGTTGGTCGCCGCGATCACTCGGCAGGCGATGCGCCGGCTCCTCGTGGCGCCCACGGGCCGGAACTCGCCGGTCTCCAGCACGCGCAACAGCGCGACCTGCAGGCGCGGGGCGACCTCGCCGATCTCGTCGAGGAAGATCGTGCCGCGCCCGGCCTGTTCGAAGAGCCCCGCATGCGCGCGTGCCGCGCCGGTGAAGGCACCGCGCTCGTGACCGAAGAGTTCTGATTCCAGCAGGGACTCGGCGATGGCGCCGCAGTTGACGGCGACGAAGGGCTGCCCGCGGCGCGGGCCGGCTTCGTGCAGCGCGCGCGCGACCAGTTCCTTGCCCGTGCCGGTCTCGCCGGTGACCAGGACGGTGGCGTCCAGCGGCGCGAAGCGCGCGACGGAAGAGCGCACGCCGCGCAGCGCGGGGCTGGCGCCGACCAGGTGCGCCGCCGCACCGGAGCCCACGGGGGAGGCCTGCCCCTCCCCGTCCCCGGCCTGCGCGTCCAGGAACGCGGCAGTGTCGCGGACGGCGGACGCCTCGCGGTACAGCCGCCCGACGGCGGTGGGCGTCAGCTCGCAGGCCAGGCCGAGTTCGAAGTCCACGCGCCCCTGCGAGCCGAAGAACTCGGCCGAATGCAGCATCGCGGCGAAGTGGCGCGCGGCAGCTTCGGCGTTGCCGGCCAGGCGCTCGATGCGCGCGAAGAAGAGGTCGTCGATCCAGTGGCGGTTGCCCAAGGCGCGGCGGCCCTCCAGCAGCCTGCGCGCGGCCAAGTGGTTGCCGCAGGCGATCTCGCTGCGGATCAGGCCCAGCGAGTCGCTGCCGAAACTCTTCATCGTGGTCCAGGG
>JAKLKQ010000027.1:0-56158 GCA_023150555.1 Planctomycetota bacterium | reverse complement strand
CGTCGGCGCGCGCGAGTTCCAGGGCTTCGCCCGGGCGCCGTTCCATCAGCAGGCCCATGCTCCGCGCCCACTTGGGGCAGTCCGCGTCGCCGTCCAGCGCGTGCGGATCCCTCATGATCTTCAGCAGGCGGCCGAAGATCGGATACTCATACAGCTCCATGGCTCTGCAGGCGGCGGGGTCCTGCCGGGCGACCGCGAGCCAGCGCTCGGCTTCCTCCAGGCGCCCGCATTCGACCGCGTTGCAGAAACGGTAGATCGCGATCTTGCCGCGGTAGCGCTTCGGATCCGATTCCACCAGGCAGTCCAGTTCGGTCTCGATCGTGGCCAGCTTCCCGTGGCGCCCCAGCATCCGCGCCAGCATCATCAGATGCCAGCCGTAGCGCGGCGACTGGCGGCCCAGCGTACGCAGGATCTCGCCGAAGAGTTCGTAGGTGCGATCGTGGTTGCCGGTGCGGTCGGTCTCGTAGATGCCTTCCACCGTCGCGACCATCGCGGCCAGTTCCTTGGGCGTCCGCGGTCCGACCAGCGCCTTCGCGCGGGTCCACGTCGCGCGGTGTTCCTCCTGCAGTTCCTCGAACTGCGCGGCCGTGTGGCTCCACGCCGTCAGGAAAACGACCGCCAGGTTCGCGTCGGTGCCTTCCAGGCGGACCTTGCGCGCCCGCTCGAGCCCGCGACGCATGTCCTCCTTGCTGGCCACGGCGTGAAAGGCCGCGATCGCCTCCTCCAGCGGCGTCAGCGCCCGGCCGCCGATGCGCTCCATTACCGCTTGAAAGGAAATGCCCTCCACGATGCCCGCCACCATCGGATGCTGCGGTTCGCGCCTCTCGCGGCTCTCACGCTTCCTCGCAGGTCGGGACGTCACGGCCAGGATCATCGCGGGTCCTCCCGATGCGTAAAATGTGAGCGTCGCGTTGCACGCTCATTGGTTACGTGTAGGGGAAGGATAGAAATATCGGCCCAATCCCCAAGAATTTTCGATCCCGTAACTCCCTTGGAGGAAACACGTTCGGCTTTTGCGCCGGACTGGTACGGCGCCTGCTCCTGCCTGGCAGGACGAGGAGATGCGACGATGGACGCCCCGACCACGCTTGAAGCCCCGCTGCGCCACACGCCCGCCGACCTGCCGCTGGCCGACGTGCGATCCGCCGCCCTGGCCCACGATCCGGCGCCCGCGCGCCGCACGCGCTGGCTGCGCCCGCTGCGCATCGCGGAGTTGGTGCTGCGCGAGGCCTTCGCGCGCGAGGCGATCGAGCGCACGCCCGAACCCGAAGCGATGGACGCGTCCGAAGGCGCCGCCGCGTTCGACCGCGAAGGCGAGGCCGGCGGTGCGCTCGCCGGCGTGTACGCCTTCAACGCGCGGGCGCTCAGCCGCATGCTGCCGCGCGGCGGGACGCTGCTGGACCTGGGCTCGGGATCGGCGCGCTTCCTGGTCTTCCTGGCGCGCTGCCGTCCGGACGTGCGGATCTACGGCGTGGAACTCTCGCCCGCGATGCGCGCGCGCGGCCGGGCCGCCATCGTACGCGCGGGCCTGCCCGATCGCATCACGTTGCTGGCCGGTGACATGACGGAACTGGAGCAGATCGCGCCCCGACGCGTCGATGCCGCCAGCGCGATCTTTTCGCTGCACCACCTGCCGGACTTCGAGCACCTGCGGCGCTGCACGGATCAGATCGGGCGCCTGCGTGCCGCGCACGGCTGCGGCGTGTGGATCTTCGACCACGCGCGCCCGCGGCTGCGGCGCACCGCCTTCGCCTTCCCCGACTGCTTCACGCCGGACTCGGCGGCGGCCTTCAAGGCCAACAGCCGTGACAGCCTGCTGGCGGCGTTCTCGTACGGCGAGTTGCGCGAGACGCTCGCGCGTCAGCTGCCCGAAGCCCCGCGCGGCGCCTGCGCGCGCGTGCTGCGGCTGTACCAGGCGCACTGGCTGGCGCCGCGTGCGACCGAAGCGGAAAATGCGCACGGCGAATGCTTCGCCGCCCCCGCACTCTCGCGCCAGGCCGAACGCGACCTGCGCGGGCTGCACGGCATCCTGCCGCAGGTACCCGCGTAACAGGGTTTCCTTCACTACCTTTTGCATTCCGCGCAGCTACGCTGAATTCCTCGCCGCATCGAGGAGGTTCAGACATGCGCGCACCGGTTTTCCCGTCCCTGTTTCTCGCGATCGTTCTCTACGCGGCCGCGCCGCCGGCTTTTTCCGGGCAGGCGCCCGTGGACACGTGGATCGTCAGCGGGCAGTCGAACGCCTGCGGGCGCGCGCAGCTGCCGGGCTACGACGGCAACGCGCTGGTCCAGATGTTCGACGGCAAGGGCTGGGTCGCGGCCAAGGAACCGCTGCCGCTGGGCGGCACCGTCGGCCCGTGGCTGGCGGCGGCCACCGAAACTGCCAAGGCCGGCGTGGGCGTGAAGATCACCGGCTGGGCGCAGGGCGGCGTGCCGATCTCCCTGTGGGACGACAAGGGCACCGGCTGGGCCGCGCTGAAGAAATCGATCGGCGCGAGCGGGCAGAACGCGGGCGTCTTCCTGTGGTACCAGGGCGAGAACGACGCCGTCAGCGGCACCGACCCCGCCGAATACCAGCGCAAGCTGAAGGAACTCGTCGCGAAGGTGCGCACCGAGGCCAAGAACCCCGCCATGCACGTCGTCGTCGTGCAGTTGGGCTTCTGGTCGAACACCGCGAACAAGGTCATGGAGATCCGCGAGGCGCAGCGGCAATACGTGCTCAGCGATCCCGGCGCGATCCTGGTGCCGGCCATGGGCCGCCCCTGCGACGGCGTGCACCTGAAGAAAGAAGGCTACTTCGAGCTGGGCCAGGAGATCAGCCGCGCGCTGCTGAAGGTGCGCTACCAGAAGAAGGACGTCAACTGGCCCGGGCCGGTGCTGGACGCGGCCATCCTGGGCGCCGACAAGAAGACGGTGCTGGCGCACTTCGCCGAAGTGCAAAAACTCGCCGGCGCCGAGGCCGCGGACTTCGGCATCATCGACGCGCAGGGCACGCTCGCGGCCAAGGCGGTGCAGGCGCAGAACACGCGAATCGCGCTGACCTTCGACCGCGCCATCGCCCCGCCGGCGAAACTCGTCTACGGCCTGGGCGGCAACTGCAAGGCGACGCTGGCCGACGAGGTTGGCAACCGCGCACCCGCCGTGCACCTGGACATCGCCGCCGGACAGCCCCCGCCCGACCAGCCGACGCAGGCGCCCAACGGCGCAGGCGCGAAGAAATAGGCTCCGCAACGCCGGCCTCGCCCTATTCAGCGGACTGCTATTCCTGCGGCTTGACCGGCAGCGTGCCCGAATCGAATTCCGGGTAGGTATGCGGCAGGTTCTTGTAGAGACTGAAGCCGTCCTTCCCGAAGGGTTCGGGATGGGCCTTCATGAACGCTTCCAGCTCCGCCGTGCCAAGGCCTTCCAGCTCGATGCGCTCGACGTGGTGGTTGGAAATCTGCAGCGCGATTCCGTCGCCGGAGTAGGCGCCTTCGTATTCGCGCGCGGAGATCACCTCGCCGTCCCGCACACATACCACCAAGCGCTCTACGAAGAGGTACTCGTGAATCGTCGGCGCGCCAACGCGAAGCGGGAGCTTGTCCTTGCGCTTGAAGTAATTCATCGGCGCGGTGTCCTCGTTGAGCCAGCCGGCAGCGGTCACCTGCGTGACCCCCGCGACCGACCGCGAGTGCAGCCTAAGGCGCAGCGGGCGGTGCGGCGGCGTCGCCGGAATCCGCACCACGATCGCCTCGCTGGGCGTCGCTCCTTCCATTCCGCCCGGCACCTTTCCACCCTGCGCTTTCCATCTCCAGTTGCCTTGAAGGACCTTGAAGTCCGCAGGCGCGGGCGCTTCGCGGAAGTCCCACTCGACGCGGTACGGCGGCGGCTCGGGCTTCGCCGCCTGGGCCGATTCGGCCGGTTTAGCCGAGGCGCCCGGCGCCGCGGACGCGCCTTCGTCTGCCGGCGAAGGCTGCGATGGGCTTCTCGTAAACCACCACGCCGCGCCGCCCGCGCCAAGCAGCAGCAGCGATGCGAGGACCGCGTACGAGACGCCGCTGACCGCGGCCAAGCGCATGGAGCGCACGCTCTCCCGCGCCAGCGAGAAGGCCACGCGGTCGGCGAAGCCCGCAGACACTTCCGCGCCGCCGTGCAGCGCGCCGCCCAGGTCCGCCGACTCCAGCAGCGGCAACGCGGCCGCGAAGCCGCCCTTCACAAGCCCGTCGCGCAAACGTTCGAGGATCTGCTTGAGCTTGTAGGAGACGACCTGCTGGGAGAGCTCCAGCTGGGCGGCGATGGCCTTCTGGTCCATCCCCGCGCCGTAGTACAGCGCCACGACGTCGCGCTCGACGCCCGTCAGTTCGTCCAGCTTCC
The DNA here is from genome assembly GCA_023150555.1 of Planctomycetota bacterium. GTDB lineage: Bacteria > Planctomycetota > SZUA-567 > H5-PLA8 > H5-PLA8 > JAKLKQ01. Next base: position 51,805 of record JAKLKQ010000027.1, on the reverse strand, counting down.
CGCGCAGCGCGGCCAGCAGCTCGCCGCGTTCGGCTGTTTCGTCGGGGCCCGAAGGCGCCCCGGTATCCGGTCGCGTGCGTGCGCGTTCGGCCAGCCGTGCGTTCTGGGCGCGGCGGTGCCTCTGGCGCAGGCCTTCGTGGGCGGTCAGGCGCATCATCCAGGCTCGGACGCTACCGGGCCCGAGGTACTCGAAGCGGTCGGACTTGTTCCACACGATTAGCATGGCCTCCTGAACGGTATCTTCGGCCGCGTCGCGGTTGCCGCTGAGGTAACAGGCGAGATTGAAGAGGGCCATCTGGTGGCGTTCGATCAGGCGCGCGAAGGCCGCGCGGTCGCGGCGCCCGGCGACGGCGGCGATCAGTTCGCCGTCCTCGTCGAGGACGCTCGGCGATGTGCGCGCTTCGTCGCGGGCAGTTCGCTTCATCGTGCTCGGCATCGTACCACAGGCTCCGCGCCCCACCGTTCCCACACAGCTAAAGGAGGGCAGGCCGCGGCGTACAAAAGCGATCTTCCCGGAATCCAATCGCTATAACACCAGTACCATCAATAGGTTACAGACCTCGAGGCGCTACCTGCCCGGCCAGCCGTCGAAGACGAACTTGCCGTCGCGGCTGATGACCTCGCCGTCGACGGTGATCGTGCCGCCGGGGCGCAGGTCGCAGACCATGTCCCAATGCAGGGCGCTCTCGTTCGAGTTCCCGGACTCGGGGTAGCCCGCGCCGACGGCGGCGTGGAAGGTGCCGCCGATCTTCTCGTCGAAGAGCGTGTTCTTGGTGAAGCGCTGGATCTGGTAGTTGGTGCCGATGGCGATCTCGCCCAGGCCGCGGGCGCCTTCGTCCTGGTCGAGCATCGCGGTCAGAAAGTCCTGGTTCTTGCTGGCGCTGGCCTTGACCACGCGGCCCTTCTCGAAGACCAGCTCCACGTCCTCGACCTCACGCCCGTGGTACACGGCCGGGAAGTGGTAGCGCACGACGCCGTTGACGCCGCCGTCGGCCGCCTTCAGGTTCGGCCCGGTAAAGACCTCGCCGTCTGGGAAATTCTCGCGCCCCGAGCAATTGATCCAGGTCATGCCCTCGACGTTGACGGTCAGGTCCGTTGCGTTCTTGGCCTGGAAGCGCACGACCTTTTTCCCGGTGAGGTAATCGACGACGCGCTGCTGGCGTTCGTGGATCTCCTTCCACACGGCGACGGGATCGGGCTTGCCCAGGTGCCCGGCCTCGAAGACGAAGTCCTCGTACTCGTGCAGGCCCATCTCGGCGTCCTGCGCGCTGGAGACGGTGGGAAACAGCGTCCCGGTCCAGCGCAGTTCGCCGCTGGCCGCGCGCTTCATGAAGACCTCCATGATCGGCTTGCGTGCGGCGCTGGCTTTGCCCTGCTTCTTCGGATCGACGCTGCTCAGTTCCTTCGTGTTGAATTCGGACCACAGTCCGATCGAGGCGTCGATGGTCTTGATCTCCTCGAGGGCCATCGGCGGCAGATACGCCAACTGTTCGTCGGAGGCGTTCTTGAAAAAGATCTCCTCGATGCCGTCCAGCCCCACGCGGACCAGAGGGTGCGCGCCGGCCTTCAGGACGCGCTCGTAGAGGGCCTCGATCAGCGCCTGCGCGCAGGGCGACCCGCTGATGCGCACCAGTTGGCCGGGCTTGACTGCCACGGAGTAGTTGACCAGGACGTCGGCGAGTTTATCGAGACGGGCGTCGCGCATGGGCAGGGCTCCTTTATGGATTCGTAGGGTGCCGGAACGGAGGCTACCGCCCGCCCGCGGCGGCGTCCAGCGGACCGCTGGAATTCGCTTGCCAGGGTTGGAGAAGGCGGTAAGAATGCAAGAGTCATGAAAATGAACGACCGTTCATCCAGACGAACCTTCAAGCAGCGGCAGAAGGAAGCCTGCCTCGCCGTGCTGGTGGAAGCCGCCGAGACGGTGATCTACCGCGAAGGCTACCACCAGGCGCACATGCAGCAGATCGCCCGCGAAGCCGGCTGCGCCGCCGGCACCCTGTACCTCTACTTCAAGAGCAAAGAAGAACTGTATCAGGCCATGGTCACGCGCCACACCGAGGCGATCACCGACCAGCTGCGCGTGGCCATGGCCACTAAACGCGATCCGGTCGAGCAGCTGAAGGCCAAGACCGTCTCGCTGCTGGACTATTTCAACCGCCACCGCGCCTACTTCCGCGTCAGCTTCACCGAGGCGCCCGGCGGGCGCGCGGACATCAAGTCCAACCTCCGGGACCGCGCGCTGAAGGCGTACCTGGAGTTCAAGAAGCACGAACTGGCCACGATCAAGCGCGCGCAGAAGCAGGGCCTGCTGCGCACGGACCTGCCGGCCGAGGAACTGGTCGAGTTCGTCCACGGCACCACCGCGTCGACACTGGCGCGCTGGAGCGCTCAGACGTCCCCGCCCCGCCCCGCCGCGCAGCTGCGCTACCTGTGGGGTTTCCTCCAGGCGGGCCTGGGCATTCGCAACGAAAAAGAATCTGGAACAAGAAACGGAAAAGGGAACGGCCACCGATGAATAGATTCGCGATCCTTCTCGCCGCCGCGCTGTGCGCCGCAGGCACAGCCTTCGCCAGCGGCATGCACCCCGCGCCGGTGCGCGCACAGTCCGTGACCGAGCAGGAAATGGAGCAGTTCCGCCGCGTGACTGGCAGCCTGCGCGCGATCCAGCGCAGCCAGGTCTCGGCGCGCGAGGAGGACCGCATCCTGGAGGTGAAGGTCCGCGAAGGCGTTTCGGTGAAGAAGGGCGACGTGCTGGCCGCCATGGACCTGCGCCGCCTGGACGCGCGCATCCAGGAGGAACACGCCAACCTGGAGGTCGCGCGCGCCACGGTGGTCGAACGCGCCGCGCAGGTGGAGCGCGACCGCCGCGAGTACCAACGCCTGAAGCGCATCGACAACCCCGACGCCGTCTCGCAGCAGGAGATCGACCTCGCCGAGTCCGTGCTGAACATCACGCTCGCGACGCTGGAGAGCGCCAAGCAGAACGTGAAGGTCGTCGAGAGCCGCATCGCGCAGCTGCAGATCCGCCGCGAGGACATGGAGATTCACGCGCCCTTTGACGGCGTCGTGATCGCCCGGCACACCGAAGCCGGAGAATGGATCAAGGCCGGCGCGCCGGTGGTGACGATGATCAGCAGCGGACCCGTCGAGGCTTGGCTGGACGTCCCCGAGCACCTCGCCAACCGCATCGTCGACAAGAAACTGGGCCTGGAGGTGACGCTGACGGCCACCGGCGAGGTCTTCAAGGCCGCCGACTGGCGCGTCATGCCCAGCGTCGACCCGCGGGTGCGCACCACCGTCGTGATCGCGGTGCTGAACCCGCCCGAAGGCCGCGAACTCGCGCCGGGGGCCTCGGTCATCGCCTACGTGCCGACCGGCGAGGCCGGCCCGCGCAAGGTCGTGCCCAAGGACGCACTGATGAAGGACGCCACCGGATTCACCGTCTACAAGATCATCAAGAACCTCGACGGCAGCGAAGCCGTGATCCCCGTGACGGTGCAGGTGGAGTTCGAACGCGGCGCCGTCGCCAGCGTCGCCTGCGACCAACTCGCCATCGGCGACCGCGTCGTCATCGAAGGCAACGAGCGGCTGCGCCCCATGATGCCCGTGCAGGTCCTGGCAGGCGCGCCCGCCGCGCCTGCCGCCACCGAGCAGGCCAGCGACGACAATACGAAAAAGGAGGCGGCCGCCAAGCCCTGAGGCGGCGCGCGCATAGATCATGTCCTTCATCAAGACCTCCATCGACCAGCCGATCACCATAGCGGTCGGTACACTGCTGTGCCTGCTGGCGGGCTTCATCGCGCTCGAACGCGTGCCCGTGCAGTTGGCGCCCGAGGTCGAAGACACTGTCATTTCCGTGACCACCAATTGGGAGAACGCCTCGCCCCAGGAGGTCGAGCGCGAGATCGTCGAGAAGCAGGAAGAGCGCCTGCAGGGCATCGCCAATTTGAAGACCATCACCAGCACCAGTTCGCTGGGGCAGGCGCAGATCCGCCTCGAGTTCCACCAGGGCGCCGACAAGGACGCCGCACTGCGCGAGGTCAGCGACAAGCTGCGCCAGGTGCCCGACTACCCCGACGACGTCGACGAGCCCGTCGTCGAGGCCAGCGACCCGCAGAGCCGCGACTACATCGCCTGGGTCACCTTCTACAGCGACGATCCGGACGTTGACGTGCGCACCTTGCAGGATTTCCTGGATCTGCGCGTCAAGCCGCGGCTGGAGCGCGTGGAAGGCATCAGCGAGGTGCAGATCCGCGGCGGCATGGATCGCGAGGTGCAGATCCGCTTCGACCCCGTGCAGTTGGCCCAGCGCGGCATCAGCTACGGGCAGTTTGCCCGAGCCATCTGGTCCACCAACCGCAACGCCAGTGCCGGCGCCCTGGCCGATGGCAAATCCGACGTGCGCCTGCGCATGGTCGGGCGCTTCGCGTCAATCGAGCAGGTCGAGAACACCGTCGTGCGGCAGGACGAGGGCGGTCCCATTCACGTTCACGACCTCGCCGAGGTCGTGCAGACCTACAAGGAGCCCGCCGACTTCGTGCGCGCCAACGGGCGCACCGTCCTGGCGATGAACTTCCAGCGCGAAATCGGCAGCAACGTAATCGAGGTCATGGACAAGCTCCAGGCCGAACTGCGCGACCTGGAGAGGGACGGCGGCCTCCTGGACAGCTACTCGAAGGCCCAGGGCCACAAGGGCCGCCTGCATCTGATCCAGGTCGCCGACAACACGACCTACATCCACTCCTCCATCGACCTGGTGATGAGCAACATCTGGGTCGGTGGCGCGCTGGCGGTCTTCGTCCTGATCCTGTTCCTGCGCTCGGTGCGCGCCGTCGGCATCATCTCGCTGGCGATTCCGATCTCGGTCATCGGCACCATCGTCGCGATGGTCGCCATGGGCCGCAGCATCAACGTCATCAGCCTGGCGGGCATCGCCTTTGCCGTCGGCATGGTCGTGGACAACGCCATCGTGGTGCTGGAGAACATCTACCGCCTGCAGGAGTCGGGCAAGGATGCCTACCGCGCCACGCTGGAAGGCACGCAGGAGGTCGCCGGCGCCGTCGTCGCCAGCACCCTGACCACCGTCGTTGTATTCGTGCCGATCCTACTGATCCAGGAACTGGCTGGCCAGATGTTCCGCGACATCGCGCTGGCCATCTGCGTCTCGGTGACGCTCAGCCTGGTCGTCTCGCTGACGGTGGTCCCCTGCGCGGCGGTGCTGCTGCTGCGCGGACGGAAGATCCGCGCCGCCGAGGTCTCCTTTGGCGCCCGCGGCGGGCTAACCTCCTTTAACCCCTCGCGCGCGGTGGGGCGAATCTGCGAATGGCTGCTCGCCGGAACTCTGCGCAGGCTGACGGTGGTGGGCGTCTTCACGGCCGTCTCCGTGGCGGGCAGCATCCTGCTGATGCCGCCTATCGATTACCTACCGACGGGCAACCGCAACATCGTCTTTGGGATGATGATCTTCCCGCCCGGCTACAACCTGGACCAGGTGAGCGAGATCGGCGCGCGCGTCGAAAACCGCTTGAAGCCGTTCTGGGAAGCCGGCCCCGGCATCTACGGCAACGACGGCAACAAGGTGAATCCCAAGGACCTTCCGATGGTCCCGGCCTTCCGCGTTCCGGGCCAGCCGCCGGACATGATCCAGCCGCCGCCGCTGGAGCGCTACTTCTTCGTGGGGCGCGGCGGCATGTCGTTCCACGGCGGCATCTGCTCGGACCCCAGGAAGGCGATCGACCTGACGCACCTCTTCAACTGGGCCACGGCGGGCGAGGTCGTGCCCGGAACGCTGGCGTTCGCGCGGCAGTTCCCAATCTTCCGCATCGGCGGCAGCAGCGGCGCGTCGGTGGAGATCAACGTCACCGGCCCGAGCCTGGAGAAAGTCACCGACGCGTCGAGCGCGCTGTACGGGAAGCTCGTGGGCCTCTACGGCCCCTGGTCGGTGCAGCCCAGCCCGTCGAACTTCAACATCCCCGGCCCCGAGATGCAGGTGATTCCCGAGCTGAACGCGATGAGCGACGTGCGCGTCAGTACCGACGAACTGGCCCTGGCCGTCGCGGCCAACGGCGACGGCGCGCTGGTGGGCGAGTACCAGGTCGGCGGCGACCTGATCGACCTCAAGCTCATCAGCAAGGACGCCGTGGGCCAGAAGGACCTCGACGCGCTGCCCGACGTGCCCATCGCCACGGGCACCGACTTCACCTTCGGTTTCAACACTACCACGGCCTCGGGCATCGTGACGCTCGACAGCCTCGCCAACATCGTCCGCACCAGCGCGCCGCAGGAGATCAAGCGCGTGGGCCGCCAGCGCGCGGTCACGCTTGAGTTCCGCCCGCCCAATGGCATGCCGCTGCAGGAGGCGGTGGAGAAGCTGGACCAGCACATCGCCGAACTGCGCACCGAGGGCGGTTTGCCCCTGGGCGTCGACGCGAACCTGGCTGGCTCGGCCAGCAAACTGGGCGCAATGCGCGAGGCCCTGCTGGGCGACGGCTCGCTGCGCGGGACGGTGACGAGTTCGCTTTTCCTCGCCCTGCTGGTCGTCTACCTGCTGATGTGCGTGCTCTTCCAGCGCTTCGTCGAGCCGCTGGTGATCATGTTCACCGTGCCGCTGGCGACGCTGGGCGGCTTCCTGGCGCTGTACGGCGTGCACTACTGGAGCCTGACCGATCCCTACATGCCCGTGCAGAACCTGGACGTGCTGACGATCCTGGGCTTCGTGATCCTGGCCGGCGTCGTGGTCAACAACGCGATCCTGATCGTGCACCAGACCGGCAACTTCCTGGCCTCCGGCGAGACCGGCCCCAACGGCGAGCCGATGACGCCGCGCCGGGCGATCGCGATGTCCGTCGAAAGCCGCGTGCGCCCGATCCTGATGAGTTCGCTCACGTCGGTGGGCGGGATGCTGCCGCTGGTGGTGATGCCCGGCTCGGGCTCGGAACTCTACCGCGGCCTGGGCGCGGTGGTCTGCGGCGGCCTGCTGGTCTCGACGCTCTTCACGCTCTTTCTGGTGCCCGCGCTGCTGAGCCTGGTCTACGACGTGCGCGAAGCTTTCGCGCGCCGCAAGGCCGCCAGCCCCAGCGCCGAATTGGCGCCGTCGAAATAAACGCTCCCCTGCTCTCCTATTCTTTTTCCAGGCGCTCGGCGAGCTTGCGGATCAGCTTGGCGAGTTTCTTCTCGGCGACGCGCTCGGCGGCGTCCTCGAGGGGAACCCAAGCGCGTTTGCGCGCGTCCTTCTCGGGCCACGTCTCGAGCACCTCCGTGACGCGCAGCGCGAAGACCTCGACGCGGCACACCCCGCCCCACTTCTCGTAGCGGTAGTTCCCCAGCGCGGGGCCTTCGGCCGTCCCGCGCACGCCGGCTTCCTCGTAGGCCTCCTGCGCCGCCGACGCGGCCGGCGTCAGGTGCGGCTCGACGACGCCCTTCGGCACGATCCAGCGCCCCTTGCTGATGGACGTGACCAGCAGCACTTCCGCGCAGCCTTCCGCCACGCGGTACGGCACGGCCGCCGACTGTTCGTAGAAGTGTTCGGGGACCTTCGCCATGCCGCGCGACGATACCGCGCGCGATGCGCGGAAGCAATTCTCAGGGCACCGGGACAGATTCTTCGGCCTGGTAGCCCAGCTTCACCCGCAGCATGCGGCGGTTGAGGCTGTCGCAGACGTAGGCGTGGCGATCGGTGACTGCCAGGCCCACGATCCACGCAAAGGCGATCTCCGGCGACGCAAAGGGGCTGGCGAGGTCCTTGGGATCGTCGTCCTTGCGCGGGCGGTAGTAGTTCTCCTTCGGATCGAGCACGTAGCTGTCGGGGCCGCAGTAGTCCTGGTTGCCGTAGGCGCCGAAGTGCAGCACTACGTTGCCGTTGCTGTCGAGCACCGTCACGCGCTGGCGCCCGTTGTCCGGCGCGAAGACGCGCGCGAAGCCGTCGAGGTCGAAGTCGCAGCCGGTGCAGTGGCAGTGTTCGCCGCCCCCGCCCATGCCCATGTCGCCGACATGCGCGACGCCGGGCCCCATCCACAGGTGGCCCTGCATCTCGTTGGCATCGCCGCGCAAGGAGGCGTTGACCTTCACCTTGGGCATAGAGGCCGGCAGCGCCACAGGTTCGGCCGACGGCTTGTTGGTCTCGGACTTCCTGACCGTCAGCCAGATGTTCCCGCCCTGCGGCCCGAACTTCACGATGCTGCCGTAGATCCAGTCGTACCAGTGGTGAAGCATCTTGTCCGTGGCGCGCGCCGCGAACTCCTCCGGGAAAGGCTGGCCCTCGGGCTTAACGACTTCCATCACATAGACGTTGCCCTGCGCGTCGACGCGCGGGCCGTAGGAGCCGTCGGAGACACCCCAGACGACGGTACGCTTTTTCGTGCCGTCGGGCGCGAAGACATCGATGTGCATCAGGCCGTGGTACTGCGTGCCGCGGACCTTGGCGTAGATATCGCCCTTGCGGTCCACGTACCAGTCGCGCTCCCAGGCCGTGGTTCCCGTCGAGCCCGCCGGCAGGTGGCCCTTCAGCTTCGGATCTTCGGCGGTGGCGGCGAACGGGACGCGCTTGCCGGCCGAATCCGTCTTCCAGATCCCGCCGCCCGCCGAGCAGCTATAAAGGTTGCCGTCGCGGTCCAGGCGCAGGCGCGTGCCCTGGTTGCTGCTGGCCGGACCCTGGCTCACCAGCGCGCGGCGAACCTCGCCGCTGTCCTCGTCGAGGATCTCGATGCGGCTGCCGATACCGACGGCCTGCTTGGAGAGCACCAGGCGGTGCGTCGGATCGGAGACGGGCCCTTCGTGCCGCGGGCTGGTGTAGAGGCCCGCCGGCGCTGGCTCACCGAAACGAGCGCCCTGGTCTTCGAAGCGCAGCAGTTGCCGCTCGTTCCATGCGCGCCCGACCCACACGACGGCCGGGTCCTGCGAGGCCTCCAGCGCCAGATGCAGGTCCAGCGTCACGCGCCCGTGGCTGGCCACCGCCACGGTGAGCGGCTTCAAATCCAGTCGCGCGAGTTCCTTCGGCTCCTTCACGCCGCTGAATTTCGTCAGCGTCCCAGCACCGTAGACGTACAGCGCCCCAGAGCGCGGATGCACGGCCACCCACTCGGGCGCGGGCACGGTCACCGAACCGGCGAAACCGGCGTCGGACTCGCGCAGTATCACTACTCGGTCGTTCCCCTTGTCGGCAACGTAGAGCATGCCCTTGCCGTCGCCGGCCAGCCCCATCGGATCGTTCAGGTGCGCCTCATCCTTGCCGGGCGCATCCTTGTCGCCGAAGAAGACCTCCGCCGGGCCCAGCGCGGGCAGCGGCACGCGGTACACGGCCGGGTGGCGCTTGAACTTGTAGCCGTTCTCGTAGTACTTCGTGCCGAGGTTGACGACGAAGACGCTCTTGCCGTCGGAACTTCCCGCCAGGCGCGCGCCGCCGGCATCCTTCTCGCCGCGCCAGACCAGCCCCTTGCCCAGCGCCGGCCCGGCAAAGCCCGTGGCGGGGATCTCGCCTTCGGGTCCCACCGCCGCCAGGTGTGCGGCATTGCCGCGGTAAGCCGGATTGCCTTCGCCAAGCGCAGGCACCACGGCGTGGACCAGCCACCCGCCGACAAAGGCCATCTGCGAGGCCGGCTCGTCCTCGAAGGGATAGAACGTCATGCCCAGCACGCGGTGAATCAGCGGATTGACGAAGCCGCGGTCGTTCTTGAACGCGCCGAGCCCGCCGAGGCGTTCCAGCCCCAAGCCGGGCGCGAAGGGCTTGAGGGTGCGCTCGTACGAGCCGTCGCGGCGGAAGACGTGCACGCCGTACGCGGGCCAGTACAGCCAGCCGTGGCGGCTGTCGGTCACGTAAACGCGCCCGTCGGGGCCCGCTGCCAGCCCCTGCACGCCGGTCAGGTGGTTCGGCCCGCTCTGCTCTGCGAAGGCCGTGCCGCCCCAGTTCGCCTTCAGGCCCAGCGCGACGTGCGCCTTGAACGGCCCGCCCTGCGCGGGCGCGCCGTCGTCGTCCTTGCCGTCCCATGCCAGCGACTGCTCCAGCGAACCGGCCTTCAGCGGCGCGGGCGCGTTGTCGCCCAGCACGCCCGCAGCCAGGTGGCGCACGGTCTGCCCCTTCGCGTCCTCGATCCAGACCGCCGCGTCGGTGGCGCGGTCTGCCGCGAAGGCGATCGTGCAGCCTTCGCCCGACTTCGCGACGGCGGGCTTCTTCGCGAAGCCCGGCGGCGCGACCTCCGCGGATTGCGCGCCCACGAGGGCCAGCATCGACAGCACCAGGACGGCAGGAAGAAGATTGCGCGGCATGGCGGAACCCTCCCTATTTCAGAATCTCAGAACGTCGGGGGCGTGCAGGCCGAGACGACCTGCGCCGGCGTCCTGCCCACGTTGCGCCAGCGGTGCGGCAGCGTAGAGGCGTACCAGTAGGCATCGCCGGGCCCCAGCAACTCGGTGCGTCCGTCGACGGTGATCTCGATGGTGCCGGCCAGGCAGACGCCGGATTCCTCGCCCGCGTGCGCGTAGGGTTCCTCGCCGGTGTCCGCGCCGGGGGCGTAGGTCTCGTGGAGGATCTGCAGCTGCCGCTCGCCGGCCGGCCCGGGCAGCGCCAGAAAGCGCAGGCCGTTGCCCGACGCCACGTTGACCAGTTCGGCCTTGCGGTAGATGAAGCGCCCCGGTTCCGACGCGGCGTCTTCCGCGAAGAAGGCGCCCAGTGTGGTGCCCAGCGCGGCGAGCAGCTTCTTCAGCGTGCTGACCGACGGCGAGGTGTGGCCGTTCTCGATCTGGGAGAGCGCACCGGCGGTGACGCCGGCGCGTTCGGCCAGCGCGCGCAGCGAGAGGCCGCGGCTGGCGCGAAGATCGCGCAGGCGCGAACCGACAGGATGGTCCGCGCCGGCAGGCGCGGCGCCGTTGGATTCGGGCGCGGCCTTGGGCGGCTGGGCGGTTCGGGGGCGTCGGGCGGTCTTGGGCATCGCGGGCCTCCTGTTCAAAATCCTATACGCTTGTTTAGTATACGCCGGCATGGAATTTCGGGCGGAATTCCGCGCGGCGCGATAGCAGAACTTTGGATCTGGAAACGGGTTGCGGGGAAGCTTCGGGCCCTACGGGTGCGTCAGGCGCTCTCGCGGCGGCTCGGCGGCGGGGCCGGCGGAGCCTTGGGGCGGGACTTCTTTTCGGAGGGGTCGAAGGTTTCGACCAGGCTTTGGCCGCCCTGCTGGACCATCTCACGGGTGACGGTGATCTCCTTCACGTCCTTGCGGGATGGGAGTTCGTACATGGCGTCGAGCATCAGGGACTCAAGGACCGTGCGCAGGCCGCGCGCGCCGGTGCCCTTGGCGCGGGCCATCTCAGCCAGCGCGATAAGGGCGCCCTCTTCGAAGTTCAGCTGCGTGCCGTGGATCTCGCAGAGCTTCTGATACTGCTTCACGAGCGCGTTGCGGGGCTCGGTGAGGATGCGGATGAAGGCGTCGTTGTCGAGCGGCTCGAGGGCGGTCAGGATCGGGAAGCGCCCGATCATCTCGGGGATCATGCCGAACTTCAGCACGTCGTCGGTCTCGACCTCGGACAGGAGCTTGCCGAGGTTCTTGAGCGAGTATTCCTCGCGGCCTTCGCCGCCGAAGCCGATGCGCTTCTTGCCGATGCGCTGCCCGATGTACTGCTCGATGCCCTCGAAGGTGCCGCCGGCGATGAAGAGGATGTTGCTGGTGTCCATCTGGATGTACTTCTGTTCGGGGTGCTTGCGGCCGCCCTGGGGCGGCACGTTGGCGACGGTGCCTTCCAGGATCTTGAGCAGGGCCTGCTGCACGCCCTCGCCGGAGACGTCGCGGGTGATGCTAGGGTTCTCGGACTTGCGGCCGACCTTGTCGATCTCGTCGATGTAGACGATGCCGCGCTCGGCGGCGTCGAGGTCGTTGTCGGCGGCCTGGAGCAGGCGCAGGAGGATGTTCTCGACGTCCTCGCCGACGTAGCCGGCCTCGGTCAGGGTCGTGGCGTCGCCGATGGCGATGGGGACCTTCAGGATCTTGGCGAGGGTGCGGGCCAGCAGCGTCTTGCCGCAGCCGGTGGGCCCGATGAGCAGGACGTTGGACTTCTCGAGTTCCACGTCGTCCTTCGCGCCGTCCTTCTCGCGGTGCAGGATGCGCTGGTAGTGGTTGTGGACGGCGACGGAGAGCACGCGCTTGGCGCGGTCCTGCCCGATCACGTAGCGATCCAGCTCTTCCTTGATCTCCTGCGGCACGGGCACGCGCTTCATTTTCAGCGGGTTGCGGCCGCGCTGGCTGGCCTCTCGCTGCAGGATGCTGTTGCAGAGGTCGACGCACTCGTTGCAGATGTATACGTCGGGGGGGCCGGCGATCAGGCGGTCGACCAGGTCGGCCGTGCGGCCGCAGAAGCTGCAGATCTCGCTGGGGCGCGAAGGGCCCGGCGGGAAGTGTCCCGGGCCTCCGGAGCTGTTGCCGCGCTTGGCCATGCCAACCCCTGCCGGAGACGGAGAACCGACTACGAAAGAGCGATTTTACGCACTTTCGCAGAACCGGGCTACTTCAAAATCTCGTCGATGATGCCGTACTCCTTGGCCTCCTCGGCGGACATGAAGAAGTCGCGGTCGCTGTCCTTGATGATGCGCTCCAGGGGCTGGCCGGTGTGGACCGCGTAGCGCTCGTTGAGGAGCCGCTTCATGCGCACGATCTCCTCGGCCTGGATGGCGATGTCGGTGGCCGTACCCTGCGCTCCGCCCCAGGGCTGGTGGATCATGATGCGCGCGTGCTGCAGCGCGTGGCGCTTGCCCTTGGTGCCGGCGGCCAGCAGGAAGGCGCCCATGCTGGCGGCCTGCCCAATGCAGTAGGTCGCGACGTTGTTGGTCACGTGCTGCATGGTGTCGTAGATGGCCAAGCCGGCGTTGACCGAGCCGCCCGGGGACATGATGTACAGGTCGATGTCGGCTTCCTTGTTGTCCAGCTGCAGGAAGAGCATCTGGGCGACGACCAGGGTGGCGGTATAGTCGTCGATGGGCCCGCCGATGAAGATGATTCGGTCCTTCAGGAGGCGGCTGTAGATGTCGTAGCTGCGCTCGCCGCGTCCGGTGCGCTCGATGACGTACGGAACCAGGCTCATGGGATCCTCGCTCTCGGGGGTTTGACCGCTCACGCCTTTTCCTCGGACGCGCCTTCGGCCTTCGCGCCCTTCTTGCCCTTGCCCTTCTTCTTTTCCTTCGCGTCATCGTCGTGGTCGTGGCCGTGCTCGTCTTCGTGGTCGTGCCCGCAGTCGGCCTTGGCCTTCGGCTCTTCCTTCTTGCGCGGCACGATCTTGACCTCGGCGTTGTCCACCAGCAGGTCCACGGCGCGCTTGGCCTTCAGGTCGCTGCGCAGCTGCTCGATGCCGCCTTCCTGCTCCAGCCGCTCGAACAGCTCCGCGGCGCGCATGCCGCGCTGGCGGGCCTGTTTGACGATCTCCTCGTCGATCTCCTCCTCGCCGACCTCCAGCTTCTCGGCGGCGCAGATCGCGTCGAGGACGAAGTAGCGGCGAATCTCCTGCTCGGCGTTCTTGGCGGCTTCCTCGCTGCGCTTGCCGTCCTCGTCCTTCATCGCGCTGGGGTCGAGGCCGTACTGCGCCAGCATCATGTCCTGGCGCTGCATCAGGCTCTTGCTGAAGGTCTCGACCAGGCGCTTGGGCAGCTCGAACTTGGCGCCTTCGACGACCTGCTCGACCAGGCTGTTGCGCACCTTGGCCTCGGCGTTCTCGCCCAGACTCTTGCGCAGTTCCTCCTCGATGCGGGCCTTCAGCGCGTCGAGGTTCTCGAGGCCGACCTTCTTGGCCAGCTCGTCGTCGATGGCGGGGATCTGCGGGCGGCGGATCTTGGCGACGGCGATGGCGATCTTGGCCTTCTGGTTGCGCGCGGACTCGACGGGAAAGCGTTCGTCCAGCGTGGTCTCGACGCTGCGCTCCTCGCCGGCCTTCGCGCCCAAGAGCCACTTCTGGCCCAGGTGCGCGTAGCAGCCCACGGTGTGCCCGTCGACCAGCAGCAGATTGCCGTCGTCTTCGGTGTGGACGACCTTCCCGTCGACCTCGAAGGTGACCTTGCCCGCGGCGATGTCGCGGTCCTGCAGCGTGGCGCCTTCGGGGGCCTCGCCATCCTCGGCGAAGCGTTCCGCGACGGCCTTCAGCTTCTCGTCGATCTCGCCGGGGAAGAGTTCCACCTCTTCCTGCTCGACCTTCAGGCCCTTGAACTTGGGCAGGTCGAAGGTCGGCTTGATCTCGACCTCGATCTCGATCTTCGTCTCCTTGCCGCGCACGACCTCGATCTTCTCGGGGTCCAGGTCGGGGCTGCCGACGACATCGAGCTTCTCGGCCTCCAGGGCCGAGCGGAAGGCGCGCGCGACGACGTCGCTCTTGACCTGCTGGCCGATCTCCTTGCCGAAGCGCTTCTCGGCGATGGCCAGCGGCACCTTGCCCGGGCGGAAGCCGGGGATGCGCAGCTGCTGGGCGACCTCGCGGACGATCTTATCGAAGACCTTCCCGATCTCGGCGGCGGGGACGGTGATGTCGAGTTTCTTCGTCCAGGTGCCGGCGTCGGTGACGGACGTCTGCACCTCGATGGGCTCGGCGTTCTCGGCATCGTGGGTATGCGGTTCGGCAAGCGGTAAGGCCATGGGAATCCCAGACTTCCTTTCTCGAAACGCGTATGGTCGGGGGGCCGCGAATCGGCGCCGCAACGCGTGGCAGGCAGTGTTATAGAACCGCTCTACGGCAGGTCAAGCTCAGGCGGAAAGCTCCGGCGCGGCAAGGAGTTAGACCTTGCGGCAGAACTCAGGATTCAGGAATCGGGATTCAGCTTGCCGACTTGCTCGCTAGCCGACACCCGTAAGGGCTTGATTCGTGTCCCTTCCATGCCTGCCGTTCCTGGCACAGGCTGAACCGTTTTTCCGGCGCGTTTTGCGCTTCTCACCCTTGCGGCAATAGCCATTTCGAGCTAGTTTGCTTCCATACCATTTATCCCATTAAGCAGCACTGCGGAGGTATCCCATGAGCGATCCATTCCTTCAACGCATCAAGGCCAAGACGGGGGATTCGCGCTTCAACCGCGCCGTGGCAGCGGACGTCTCGCCCAAGGCGAACCCAAAGGAGACGACCGAACGCCTCTGGGATGTCCTGCGCGGCAAGCGGAAGGAGGCCGTCGTCGCGCACCTGCGAGACGTCGGCTGGAAGTACGATCCCGTTGCCCGAATCCGGGGTGCGATCGTCTTCGAGAAGAACAAGCGCCGCCTGCTGGTCTGGTTCGGCAAGAAGGACACGGTGTCGATGGTCGGGTTCGACGACCAAGCATCCGCTGGCGCCTAGCAGTACATTGAAAGAGGGCCCGGCCGCGCAGCCTTGGATTGTGATTCGGACCTAGGCGCGCGCAGTCGAGGCGTATCGAGAAGATACGCCGCAGCGAAGCGCAACGCAGGGCCGGGTCGCAAGACTAGGCTCTGCCCAGAGGGTTGCGGGTCTTTTCGTCCAGAACTTCGTTCCGCTACGCTCGCCGTAGTTTCCAGCTACGGCTCCGCTTCGCGGGCCTCGTTCAGGTCGAAAATCCCTTGCAACGCGGCCTGGCCCCTTTTTCAACGGGCTGCTAGCAGCCCGTCCTTCCCCTCACCCCTCGCCCCGACCCCCTGGCCCCTGCCGCTTGCGTGCGAACCACTCCACCGTCAGCCCGACCAGGCCGCACGCCGAGAGCCCCAGCAGCATGTTGCAGATCATCGCGCCCAAGGGCCCCACCTTGCCGGGGATGAACCGCGCCCATGAAATTTCACCAGTATTGGGGTTGGGGATATACCTTTCGCCGTTCGCATCGACAGGTAAAGGGTTGTCCGGATGATCATGCAATTCGCCACCTTCCAAAAATTGAAGGGATAAGGAAGGCGCAGGCACATGTCTCTGATCACCAACTATTTGGAATTGCAGCGGCCAGCCTCGAAAATAGGCCCAGGAGCATTCGTCCCAGTGCCCCGATTCTCCACCTGTTTCGGTTAGGTACGGCCCCTGCGGCACGACGTTCAGCCCCAGGAAGACCGACGCGACGAGAAACATCACGAGCCATGTGATGAGATGAAAGCGCAGGCCGCGCACGGGCTTCGCGCGCGCAGAACGTGACGTACGAGTGGATCCTTCGGGAGACATGCAACGGGTTATAGCACGCGCGGGCGCGTTTGCGCGGCGGACCGGCGGCGCTATTCCATCTCCGCCTGTTCCTTCAGGTACTCCGCCAGCGGCTGCGGCCTAGCCCCCTCCCAGCGGTAACCTTTCACGCCTTCCGGCGATTCCTTCCGGCCGCGAATGAGGCCTTCGACGTCGCGGACACGTGCGGGGATGTCCTCCATCCGCAGTTCCTGTATCTCGACACCGAACACCGCGGCATTGTCCGCCGTCACGAACAGGAAGTCGCGCGCCACCGGCTCTTGGTCCAGCGAGACGGGGCCGATCCAGTCCCCCGAAGTGCTCACCGCGTACGATCCGAAGTAGTAGGTGACGAATTCCGCGCCCTTCAAAAGCGATGGCTTGAAGGCCTCGCCCTCCCAGCGCCGCGCGGAGAAGGACTGCTTCCCGTCGCTCCACCCAAGCCCCAGGTTGGTCCTGCCGGGATGCTGCGCGCGGAACCGCACCCTGGCTGCCAGCGGGAGCCGCTGGTTCAGTCTCGGGAGCAGGAAGGTATTGTAGTTGCTGCGGTCACCGGTGATCAGAGCCGGCTGGCGGTCCGCACCGCCCAAGCCCGTCCGCCATTCGCCCTGGATGTACACGAGGCCCTCCGGCAGCGCCTGGTCGAACTTGAATGTCCACGTCCGCAAGTCGGCAGGCGCCTCGGACACCGCTGGCAATGCCGCGTCCGGGGGCATGGCTTTGTATCCGCTCGATTGCGTGGGCGAAGGCGTTCGGCCCCACGTCACGTACGCGCACGCGGCCAGCAGGACGGCAATCGCCGCAGCGGCGGCCACGGCCTTTGAACTCCCGGCCGCCGCGGCTCGCGCCGAACGCGCGCCGCTTTCGCGCGGGGCGTACGCCGTATCGCAGCGCGCCAGCGTGCGGGCCAGCAGGCCCTGTGGGACCGCCGGCCCGGTCGAGAGCACCGTGCCGATCAGCTGCGGCGTCAGCAGGGGCGCGGCGGCGGCCATGCCGGCCTGGGCCAGGCTCTTGCGCAGGCGCTCGAGACAGGCCTGGAGCTTGAACGAGACCGTGCGCTGCGGCATGTCCAGCGCCGCGCCGATCTCTTCCTGGCTCATCCCCGCGCCGTAGTACAGCGCCACGAGTTTCCGTTCGAGGTCAGGCAGGCGCGAGAGCAGGTCGTGCAGGGCGCCCAGCACCTCCCGGCGTTCGGCGCCTTCCTCCGTCCGCTGCCGTTCGGGCGCGGTGCGCTGGCGTTCGCGTTCGTAGACCATGGCTTTCGTGCTCTTCCGTTCCTTGCGCGCGGCGCGCATGGCGCGGTGCGCGACGATCCCCAGGATCCAGCGGCGCAGGTCGCCGTCCGGACGGAACGACTCCGCGCCGTACCAGACCGCCAGCATCGCGTCCTGGACGGCCTCCTCGGCCAGCGCAGGGCGGTCGGTCAGGTGCAGGGCCAGTTGGTAGGCGGGACCTTCGAAGCGGCGGAAGAGTTCGGCGAAGGCCTCGCGGTCCTTGTCCCGGACGATGCCTTCGATCAAGCGAGCATCTTCGGGCGCGGACGCAGTGGAGGCCTTCGGTTCCATTTCAGTCGAATACTCTACCATCGGAGCCGCTCCGGCTACAGGGGCGCACACCGTCCTGCCCTGCCCCCTATGCGCGCTTGCGCGAAGCCGTAGCAGTGGAATTCCCGGGGAAAACCGGGAATTCACAAGGCATTGATTTTAAAAGGGTTACAGAACGACGAGAAACCTATTCCGGGGACGGCGAGGACGAGGCGGACTCCCTCGAGCGCTTTCCGCCAGGCACGCGCTTCTTGAAGTCGGGCAGGTTGCGCACGGGGTCAAAGTCGGTTTCGTCGACGGCCAGGCGCCGGAAGGTCTCGTCGATGGCCAAGGCCTTGTCCAGCGCCGCGAAGGCTTCGGGAACCTTTCCGAGCAGGCTCTGGTAGCACGCGAGGTTGTAGTGCAGCAGCGCCTCGTTGGGGTGGGCCTTCAGTGCGGCCTCGTAGGCCTGCACCGCCTCGGGCAGGCGCCCGGTGCGCTTCAGACACCAGCCGTAGCCGACGGTGGCCTCGACGCCGCCGGGCTTCTCCTTCAGCGCGCGGGCGAAGTGCGGCAGGGCCTTCTCGTGCTGCGCCTGTTCGCGGTAGACCTCGCCCGCCAGGAGGTTGCTCTCCAGCGGGAGGAAGTCCGTGCGCGTGACCGGCAGGGCCATCTCGAGCGCGCGGTCGTAGAGTTCCAGCATCGCGCAGCCTTCGGCCTCGGTGAGCCAGCGCTTGGCGCGCTGCGCGGTCATCGGCGCGTCGTCTTCGAAATCGTCCATCGTCATTCGTTCCATCTCCGCTCACACCCTACTACGTCGCGGGGGCAAGGTTCTATTCCTAATCTTCAGACGTACCTTTCGCCAAGGCTATTCGGGAAAAGCGGCGCGCAGCGCACGAGGGTCGAGTTTCTCCGCCGGGCGCGAGGCCTCGGGGAACTCGTCGACGGGCAGCGGCACGGCGCCGCCCGCCGCGTCGCCCAGGAAGTACAGGTACGCGCCGACGTTCACATCCGCCGCGGCCTCCTCGCGTTCGCGCAGCAACGCCCCCGCCGCCGCCGCGTACAGCCGCACCTGCCAGGCGTACGCGTGCAGCACCTTCGCCGAAACGTTCTCGCGCGCGGCCAGCTTGTAGTCCACCACCCGCCACGCGCCGCCGGGCTGCGCGAGCAAATCGATCGTGCCGCTAAGCGCCACGCTCAGCCGCGGCGGGCCGTCCAGCGACAGGCGCCAGCGCAGTGCGCGCTCGGCATAGCGCTGGGCCGGCGGCAGCGCGAGTACCTCCTTCAAGAACTTGCCGTTCAGCGCGGCTTCGACCTTCGCGAAGGCGGCCAGCGCCGCGTCGCATTCCGCGTCGGCGCCGGCGCGAGCGAGCGTCCGGCACCAGGCGGACGCCGCGGCGGCCGGCGCGTCCTTCCCACCGGCGGCGACGGCGGCTTCCAGCGCGGCGTGCGCGGCGACGCCCAGCTTGCGCGCGTCGGCCGGCGGCAGGCCGGCCTGCTCGTTAAACTCGTCGCTGCCGCCCGGCAGCACGGCGGCGGCGCCGGTTTCCGAAATCTCCTCCGCGCCGGCCGCTTCGCTGCTGTCCGCGCGCTCGTACGATTGCAGGCCCGGCAGCCCGGCCAGCAGGCGAGCGAACTCGGTGACGGGCAGTTCGAGGCTCCGCCCGCCGGGTCCCCAAGCGCGCGCCGGCGGCTGCGCGACGTTCTTCAGCAGCGCCTGCAAGCGCGACAGCGCTTCCGCGTCCGGCTTGTGCCTGGGTTTGGAGGAAAGTTTCGCCTCGCCGGCGTCGTAAGAAAGCGGCGCCTGCGCCTCGGGCGGCTTAGCGTCAAGCAATTCCTTCGCATTGTCTTCGCGCACGAGCAGCTTCGGCAGCGCGCCGTCGTTCTCGCTTGCATTCAGATACGCGTCAACATACGCGCGCCACGTGCCGTCTTTGCGGTTGTCCTTGTACTCGCCGCAGAGCACCAGGTAATCGCGCGCGCGGGTCAGCGCGACGTAGAGCTTGCGCCGCGACTCTTCATCCTCCGCGGCCTTCAGCTGCTCCGCGATACCCGCGTGGATCGCGTCGGCCGCGCCCGACAAGCCCTCGCGCTCAATCCCGATGCGCAGGCCCAGGCCGTGCCCTGGTTCGAAGAACGCCGCGTCGGAGTTGCTGCGCGGCGCGGTGCCCATCTCGGCGACGAAGACGACAGGAAACTCGAGACCCTTCGCCTTGTGGATTGTGCCGACGTGCACGGCGTCGGGGCTCTCGGGCAGGTCCGGCGCCAGGTCCGGCGTCTGGTCGCCCGCAGGCTCGCTGAACTCGCGCTCCACGCGTTCGCGCAGCCACTCGGCGAAATCGCCGAAGGTATGCGCGCCCTGCGCCTCGAAGACGCGCGCGCGCTCGATCAGGCGGCGCACCGCCGCGACGGCCAGTTCGCCCTGCGGCTGCATGGCGAGCACGCCCATAAAGCCCGTGCGGCGGCACGCGAGGTCGATGCACTCGGCGACGGTCCAGCGGCCCAGGTTCGAGCGCAGTTCCTTCAGCAGTTCCGCGCCGGCGCGGAACTTCGCGGCGTCGTCTTCGCTCAGGCCTTCGGCGTCGAGGTCCTCGATACGCTTTGCGAACCCCTCGGCCTTTGCCCCGCCTTTCTCGCCTTCCCGCGCACCGTCCTTCCCATAGACAAGGCGGAAGACGGCGCCATCGGGCAGCTGCACCAGGGGGCTGCGCAGGAAGCCGGCCAGCGAAAGCGTGTCCGACGGGTCGGCGACCGCGGCGAGCAGGTTCAGCACGTCCAGCACTTCCTGGCGCGTGTAGAAGGTCACGCCGCCGATCATGCGGAAGGGCACGCGGTACTTCGCGAAGGCCAGCTCCAGCGGCACGCGCAGCGACTTCACGCTGTGCGCCAGCACCGCGACATCCTTGTAGCTCGGCGTGCGCAGGACGCTCTTCTCTTTGTCCCAGACGCGCGGCGAATCCTTCTCCGCGTCGATCATCGTGCGGATGCGGCGCGCGATGGCCTGCGCCTGCGCCCAGCGCGCCTGGTCGGCGTTCTCCGCCGCCGCGTGCGCCTTCAGCAGCTCGCCGGGCGGACCTTCCCACGCGTGGCGCTCGCCGCCGGCATCGTGCGCTTCCAGTTCGTGCGACTGGTCGTACGAGAATCCTTCGGCTTGCGCGGGCCAGACGGTCCGGAAGAACGCGTTGAGGAAATCGATCACGGCCGCGCGGCTGCGGAAGTTCTCCTTCAGCGGCTGCACGGCGAAGGCCTTCTCGGCGCAGCGGTCGCGGAAGAGCCGCACCTCGGCGCCCCGGAAGCGGTAGATCGACTGCTTCTCGTCGCCAACGATGGCGATGCGCGGGCGGCCGCGCGCGGCGTCGCTCGGGAACGCGACGCGCTCGAGCACCTGCCACTGGATCGGGTTGGTGTCCTGGAACTCGTCGATGAGCACGAACTGCGCGCCGCCCGACGCCTGCGGCTCCTCCTCGAGCAGCCGCCGCGCATCCAGCAGCAGGTCGTCGAAGTCGAGCTCGCCCGCCGCGCGCTTGGCCTTCGCGTAGCGCGCCAGCGCCTCCTTTATATAGCGCACCAGCGCCGCGCGGTGCGGGGCGTGGGCGAGCGCCAGGACCGCGCGCAGGTCCGCGTCGAGGCCCAGGCCCTCGGCCCACTTGAACGGCTTCTTGTTCGTCAGGACCAGAGGCAGCGCCTCGAGGCAGAAGCGGCGCAGCGCATGGTTGTCGCCCGCGTCCACCGGTTCGGACAACAGCGCCCGCAATTCGGGTTTGGGCCCCTGCTTCCCCTTGTCCGGCACTTCGGCGACGCGTTCGCGCACGCCGTCGAGCAGCTTCGACGCGTCGCCTTCAGGTTCCTTATCGAGCAACGCATCCGGCTCGAGGCCCAGCGTGCGCAGCGCGTGGATCAGGCTCCGCCCCACCGGCAGCAAGCCCTTGCCGAAGGCGCCGGAAACGTTCCACTCGCGCGCGAGTTCGAACAGCGCGGCGCTCTCCTCGCCGCTCTTCGCGAGCAGTTCGGCGGCGGCGGAACGCAGCGCGTCGTCGAGCAACTCGTCGGCCTCGTCCTGCTCCAGCATACGGAAGCCCGGCGGCACGCCGTCGCGTTCGCCCGCCGCGCGCAAGAGGCGCGCGCAGTAGCCGTGGATGGTGCTGACCGGCGCGCCGGAGAGTTCGTCTCGGCAGAGCGCCAGGTGCGCGCGCAGCGCCTCGTGCTTTGCGTTCGCGAGCAGGTCTTCCAGCGCGCCGCGGGCGCGTTCGAGCAGCTCGGCGGCAGCCTTCTCGGTGAAGGTCACGGCCACGACTTCCCCGGGGCGCAGCGGTGCGGCGTCGCGCTTCGATTCGCCGCGCAGGCGGCCCAGCAGCACGTCGAGGTAGATCGCCGTCAGCGTGTGCGTCTTGCCCGTGCCGGCGCTGGCCGAAAGCACGCGGTTGGCCTGCGCGTCCAGCGCCTTCTGCTGAAGGTCCGCGAGTTTGAAGGGATCGCGGCCTGCGGGCTTCGCGGCCGGCTGCGTCTTCGCCGGCTTCGCGGGCTTGGGCTTCGGCGCGGGCTCCTCGCCGAAGAGCTTGCCGGTGTGCGTGTCCTTGCCGCGGCGCGCCATCAGGAAGCGCCTCCGCCGTCGGCCTGCGCATCGGGCAGGTCGCGGAAGCGGCATAAGAAGCGCGCGGCACATAAGTCGCCCGCGCAGGGGTCGGGCGCGACGGCGAAGCGCCCGTCGAAGACGCCGGCCAGCAGCTCGCGGATCTTTTCGTACAGCTTGTGGTTCCCGCCCTTCAGATCGATGAACTCTTCGAACTTCAGCGGCTCGATTTCCGGACCGTCTTTCTTCCTGCGCGCTTTTTTCTCGGCGAAGAGCTCCAGCAGCGCGGCCGCCTTGCCGCGGTTGGCTTCGGGCACCGAACGCAAAGCGTACAGCGCCGCGCAGGCGTTCTGCTCGAGTTCGTCCCAGTCGACGGCCCAGCCGTCGCCGGCCTCGCGCGCCTGCAGGTACTGTACCGCCGCGAGCAGGTAGATGGGCAGCTGCGCGCTGCGCAAGCTCCGCACCTCCTCCGGCTTGACCGTGTCCTGAAGATTCTTCAGCGCGCCCTGTTTGTAGTCGATCAGGCGCAGGCCCGTCACGCGCGGCGTCCTCGCGCCGGGGTCCTGAAGGCGCAGGTCGACGCGGTCGATGCGGCCTTCGACGAGCAGTTCCAGCTCCGCGCCCTTCTTTCCGCCGAAGGGCACGCGCACCGGCGGCGCGGCGTGCCCGTCGCGCGCGTTGAACGAGAACTCGATGCCCGCCGGATGGAACTTCGTCTCCGCGGCGTCGCGCAGTTCGTGGTCCAGCCAGCCGTCGAGCCCGGCCTCGATGCGGCGGCGCTGCACGCCCCACAGCCCCGGATGCCCCGTGAAGTACCGTTCGGGCGCGCGCTCCAGCACCTTGTCCGCGCGCGCCTTCAGACGCTTTGCGTACTCATTCCGGCGCGCGGGATCCAGCACCGCGACTTGGCGGCCGTTCTCCTTCGCGAGGTTCAGCAGCTCGCGGTAGAAGCCCGCCAGCACGTCGTGCCAGATGCTGCCGCGCCCGCTGGCGTCCAGTTCCTCGCCGGGGCGTTCGGGCGATTCCAGGCCCAGCACGCGCTCCTGCAGGAACTTGAACGCGCAGCCCGCCAGCGACTCGAGCGAACTGGGCGAAAGCGACTGCGTCTTTTCGTCCGATTGCGCCTTCCCCGCCGAAGCGGCGACGGGGCGCAAAAAGAGTTCCTTCAGCACCGCGCCGGCCTCGGGCGCGGCGTGCGCCACGCCGCCGTCGTAGGCGCCGGCTCTCTCGGCAACAGCGGCGGCGCGCGCCTGCTGAGCCTCCGCTTCCGTCTCCGCCTCCACGTCGGGCTGCAGGTTCTCGAAGAAGCGTTCGCGCGCCTGCTCGACGCCCGCGCGGCCGGCCAGCGCGGGAAGGCGGCCCGCCCGCGCGGCAAAGAGCGCCGCCGCGAGGTCACGCTCGGCCGCGTGGTCGTCGTCCTTCTTCGCGTCGCGCCCGCCGCCCAGGATCCACGCCGCGCGCAACTCGGCCTCTTCGTCGGCCAGGCACTCGTCCAGCGGCGGCGCGGGGCGCACGGCCTCGGCCTGCCGAGCTTCGAACTCGCGGAACTCCGGCCTGTCCCAGAAGACCGACGCGGGCGCGATGCTGCCGTCGGCGCGGGTCTTGCAGCGCGCCAGCACCCACGTGCCGGTGCACGCGCGGCGCGCAGCCTCGAAGAGCGCCTGCTCCTCCTCGCGCACTTCCTCCGGCAGCCGCGGCTCGACGCCGTGCAGCGCGTCCAGGGGGATGCGCGCGGCCCGCGCGAGCGCCCCGCGCAGTTCGGCGGCGACGCCGTCGCCCAGCAGCGGATCGGGCGCGGCCGGGCGCGGGAAGTCGCGCTCGTTCAGGCCGCCCAGCACCAGGCGCTCGAAGGAAAGCCCGCGCAGGTCGTAGCAGTTCAGCACGCGCACGCCGCCGGCCTTCTCGCGCCCCGCCCCGCGCAGACCCCGCGCGGAAATGGCGTCCTCCAGCAGCAGCGCGAAGGCGTCGAGGTCCACCGTGCCCTCGCGCCCGCCCGGCGCGGCGGCGACTTCCTCCAGCGCGTCGTCGAGCGCGGCCAAGGACTCGCGGTCGCGCGGCGCGGTGTTGCGGCGGTCGTCCTTCCCCAGCCCGGCTTCCTGCCAGAAGGTTCGCCACGCGGCGGCGAACTCGGCCGGCGGCCGCGGCGTACGCAAAGCGTGAAGCCTTTCCACGATCCGGAAGAGCGCGTCGGCGCAGCGTTCCATTCGCAGCGCGGCCGCCTCGTCGCGCTGCCGAATCGCGCCGGCGTGCAGGCGCAGGCGCTTGGCCCACGCGGCGGCGGGATGCTGCGCCTCGCGGCCGAAGAAGCGGTCGGCGCGCGCGTCGAGCGCCGCCTGCCGGAGCGCGAAGGCATCCGGCGCGTCCTCGCCGCCAAGCCCGCTCAATGGTTTCGCGTCGACGGGCCCGGCGCAGAGGAAGCGGAAGAGTTCCTCGCGAGAGAAGTCCCCGCGCGCGGCGTTCAGGCCGCAGAGCGCGGCGCGGACTAGGGGCTGGAAGGCGAGCGGCTCGCCGCGGCGTTCGAAGTACGGGACGTTCAGGCGCCCGAAGACGTCGGCGACGAACTGGCTGTAGGGGCCCAGGTCGCGGAAGGCGACGGCGATGCGTTCGGGGGCGATGCCTTCTTCGGCGATCCAGCGCCGCACGCGCGTGCCGATCGCGTAGACCTCGGCGTACGGCGTGGGCGCTTCGACGCGCTCGATCTCCTGCGGACCGGCTTCCGAAAGCGCCACGATGCGGTTGAAGAGCGGCCCGAAGGTGCGCGCCAAGAGCGGAAACTCGTTCGGCGGCACGGCGGCGGAGAGTTCCAGCGGGAACTCCATCGCAGCCAGGCGCTGCAGCAGCGCGCGGTGCGCGGGGTTCAGGCGCAGCAGGCCTTCGGCCCGCACCAGCGCGCCGGGCGAAAGCAGCGAAGCCGGCACTTCCTCGTGCGCAACCAGCCGCGCGATGACCTCCCGCTCCCAGCCTTCGCGGTCGGTCCAGCGCCCGCCCAGGCGCTGCTCGTAGCGGCGCCAGAGCTTGCCGAGCCGCGC
Source organism: Planctomycetota bacterium (assembly GCA_023150555.1). Taxonomy (GTDB): domain Bacteria; phylum Planctomycetota; class SZUA-567; order H5-PLA8; family H5-PLA8; genus JAKLKQ01. The sequence continues at coordinate 26,579 of JAKLKQ010000027.1, read as the reverse complement.
GAGGCGTTCGGCCAGGCGCGGGTTGTTCTTCTCGAGGAAGCCCGCCGCTCGTTCGACGGCGCCGGGTTCGAGGTTCGCGCCCTTCCACGCGGCGATCAGGCGGCCGGCCGCGTCGAGCGCCGCGCGGGTGGGCTCGGCGTCTTCCTCGCGGCCGCGCACCGCGCGCCAGGCTTCGTGCAGCACCGCGGTCCGCGCGGCGCCCTCGAGCAGCCGCAGGGGCGGCGCCTCGGCCTCCACGGGCGGGAGTAGGCGGTCGAGCGCGCGGAAGAAGGCGTCGGCGGTGCTGTCGCCTTCGGCCCAGGCCGCGGAGCAGCCCGGGCTCTTGCGGCAGCGTTCGTCCAGCGCGGCGTCGCGCGCGAGCGCCGAGGGGTGCAGGCGCAGGGCGCAGGGCGCGGCCTGCACGAACGGCGTGTCGGGCGAAGGGTCGATGGCCATCGCCGTCCACGATACTCGCTGCGGACGAATGTCAACGCGCGGGAAGCGCGGGTTACTCCTTGCCGCGGCCCCACTCGACCAGCGTGCGGGAGCTCTTCAATTCCACCTTTGCGCCGGTGGGCATGGCCATGTTCTGCACGCTCTCCAACTTGACCATGCCCGAGAGCGGCACGTCGGCCGATTTGCAGACGTAGTGCTTTCCGGCGACGGTGCCGGCGCCGCCCGGCAGCGTGCCGTTCATCTGGATGACGATGCATTCGACCTTCTTGCCGCCGATCTCGAGCGTCTCGTCGGGCAGCCGCTCCGAAGTGGCCTTGATCGCCTCGGCCTTTTCCTCGCGGACCTTGCCGATCTCCCAATCGGCAAAGCTCTCCAAGTCGGCCATGTGGGCCTCGACCGAATCCTTGGCCGGCTGGCCCGGCGGCGGCGTGCCTTTGATTACTTCGACAGCCAGCGCGTAGGTGTCGCCCTTGATGGCCGTGACGGACATCTTGACTTGGAAGTCGAGATTCATGCCCATTCCCGGCGCCACCACGCGCACGGCGTGGATCAAGTAGTCGCCCACCCGCACGCGCGCACGCTGCGCGGCGGTGACGGTGCGCTCCGGCTCCTTGGGCGGCGGAGGCGGCGCAGGCAGGTCCTTGGCCACGGCGAGCGCCTTGGCTTCGCAGCGCAGGAGCGTGCCGTTGGCGCCGGCCACCCAGAAGGTGCCGCCGCACGCGGCGGCGGCGTACAGGACGTCGTCGCGTCCGGTCCACGAGGCCCTCCACGTCTTGCCCGCGTCGGTGCTGAACGCGAAGACGCCGCGCGCGCCGCCGGCCAGAATCACCGCCCCGTCCGGCGCGGCCGCGACGGCGCGCAGGTCCGCCGGCATTTCGGTCTTGACGGCCGTCCAGGTCTCGCCGTCGTCTTCGCTGCGCAAGACCGCGCCACCGTCGCCGACGGCCACCGCCAGGCCTTTACGCGCGTACAGCCCGCGCAGGCACGTCGCGCCTTCGCTGCCCTTCGACGGCGTCCAGGTCTTGCCGCCGTCGCGGCTGTAGAGCGCACGGCAGGCCTTCTCGTCCAGCAGCGGATCCTTGAGCGCGCCAGTAAAGCCCACGGAGACCGGCGATCCCACCGCAATCCAGCGCTGCTTGTCCACCGCGCGGATGTCCGAAAGCGCGCGGAACGCGCGGCGTTCGGTCCAGGTCTTGCCGCCGTCGGCGGAGCGCAGGATGTCGCCGTCCAGGTGCGGGTCCCAGCCATTGCCGGCCTGGAGGTTCGGCGCGGCGGACGTCTCCACGCACCAGATCTCGAAGCTGTTGCTGATCCACTGCTGCGTCCAGGTCTTGCCGCCGTCCGAAGTGACCAGCAGCGAACCCGCGTTCGGCGCGCGGCCCATGACCATGTGGCCGCTGGCCATGGGCGCGGCGGCGTCGCCGTCGCCGCAGGCGAAGCCGTGCCGGGCGTCGTTGAAGCGGACGCAGCGCAGGGTCGCGGTGCTTCCCGTGGCCTGCACGGTCCAGCTCGTTCCGCCGTTCTCGGTCGCCAGGCACAGGCCCTTGTCGCCGACGATCCAGCCGCGCGTGGCATCGGCGAAGCAGACGCCGCGCAGCACGCTGCCCGCCGCCTGCGCGGGCAGTTCGGACCGATTCCACAGGCTGCTTTCGGCGCCGATGCACGCCGCGCAGGCCGCCCAAATCCAAATGGCCACTTCGAGATACGTCCGGGGCATTAGACATCCTCCCTTTTCGTTCGTCAGGAATTGAGGAATTCAAGCATAGCGCGCAAGCCGCGCAACTATTGTCATTATACGGGAAAAGGCCCCCCTCTTTCATGCGCTACGCTGGAAATCATTCCGTCGGAAATCCAGTGTCCGCGGCTCGAGCGTTTGCGCGGAAGGGTTATGTTTGCACCCTCGCGCCTCAGGCATACAATGCCGCCGCCACTCGCATTAACCGGGGACTCCGCAACCGATGCCGACGCTGCCCACGCGCCTCTACGACGCCTTCGCCGCCGCGCCCAAGGCCACCGGCCGCATGGTCATTGGGCCGACCACCATGCCTGTGGCAATCCCACAAAAATGATTCCCAATTGAATCCACCAAATTGAATCAGAATTCGAAAGTGTAACACCCTCACTTTACGTTTTTCGAGGCCCGTTTTTCTCACCCCGCACCGCCCACCCCCGGCCCCTGCCGTTCGCGTAAACCCTATTTGCACCTCGTGCAAAAAGTCATAACTCCAATGATTCCGTCTTGTTTTTCCGAGCACACCTTGTATGAATTGAGATAGTTTCGATACAAATCGCCATGTGCACTCCAGCACCTCGCGCAGCACCTATTGAGTCGCGAAATTTCGCGACTTCGAAGCCCAAACTCGGCGCGCCGGATCGGCCCCATTTTTCATTTGATTTTACACGGAAATTACACGGTGAAACAGCAGCAGGTGTTACGCGTCTTCACGGCGGCGCTGCGGCGTGGTCACTTCGCTGCCCGATTGCTGTTCGTGGAGCCGCCGGTAGGTCGGCGAGGACTCCAGCAATTGGGCGTGCGAGCCGACGGCCTCGATGCCGCCCGCGTCAGCGAAGACCACGATCGCGTCGCACTCGCGGATGGTGCTGAGGCGGTGGGCGACGATGAGGCTGGTGCGGCCGGCCATCAGGCGGTTGAGGGCTTCCTGCACGCGCTGCTCGCTCGATGCGTCCAGAGCGCTGGTGGGTTCGTCGAGTAGCAGGATGGGCGCGTCGCGCAGCAGGGCGCGGGCGATGTTGATGCGCTGGCGCTGCCCGCCGCTGAAGAGCACGCCGCGCTCGCCGACGTAGGTCTCGTAGCCGTTGGGCAGCGCGACGATCTCGTCGTGGACCGCGGCGTCCCTGGCCGCGGCTACGACCTGTTCCTCGGTGGCGTCGGGCTTTCCGTAGCGGATGTTCTCCAGCACCGTGGCGTGGAAGAGGAAGGGATCCTGGACGACATAGCCCATCTGCCCGCGCAGGCTAGCGAGCGTGAAGTCGCGCAGGTCCGTGCCGTCCATCGTGATGCGCCCCGCCACGGGATCGTAGAAGCGCAGCAGCAGCGACAGCAGCGTCGACTTGCCCACGCCCGTGCGCCCCACGATGCCGATCTTCTGGCCGCAGCGAATGGTCAGGTCGAGTTTCTCGAAGACCGGCCCGCGCCCGTAGTCGAAGGAGACGTTCTCGAAGCGCAGCTCCTTCGCGAACGCCGGCACCGGCTTCGCGTTGGGCTTGTCGAGGATCTTGGGTTCCTCGTCGAGGATCTCGAAGGTGCGCTCGGCGGAAGGCAGCATTTCGGCGAGTTCGCCCAGCGGCCCGAGCATCGACTTGATGGGCTTCTGCAGCATCCCCAGCGCGACGACGAAGGTGAAGAAGTCCTGGGGCGCCAACTCGTTGCGGCTGATGCGCAGCGCGCCGTACAGAATCACGCAGACGCCGCCCAGGCCCAGGAGGATGCTGGTGATGGGCTGCAGCATGGCGCGGCTGAGGTTGCGCTTCATGGCGGTCTTGAAGAGCTTATCGGCCAGCTTGGAGAAATTGCTGCGTTCTGCCTCGATGGCCTCGTAGGCGTGGATGATGCGCATGCCGCTGAGGTTCTGGAGCATGGCCTGCGTCATGTCGCTGGTCTGCTCCTTCATCTTGCGAGCTTGCCTGTAGACCTTCTTGGTAATGTAGATCAGCGGCCAGACCAGTAACGGCAGCCCAACGCCGCCAACGAGAAAGAGCACGGGGTCGCAATGGATGGCCACGGCGATCAGCACCGCGATCGTCAGCGGTTGGCGCATGAATTCAAGGGTGACCTTCACGGCTATGCGCAAGTTGTTGATGTCGGCGAGCATGCGCGTGACCAAGTCGCCGGTCTTGCGGCGGTCGAGGAAGCCCATGTCCATCGCCAGCAGGTGGTGCATCAGCTTCACCATCGCGTTGATGCGCGTGCGCTGCGCGATGTAGCCGCTCAGCCAGTCGGCGGCCAGGTTGAAGGCTGCGTCGATCAGGAAGCAGATGACCAGGACCAGGCAGAGCCCATAGAGATAGCCGTCCCCTGTCCCGAAGACCGACTCGAACCAGGCGTTCACCTCCTGGATGCCCGACTTGAGGATCTTGCTGCTCTCGGCCTGCCCGGTGAGTTTGTACAGCAGCAGGTTGAAGATGATCAGCGGCGCGCCGCCGAAGGCCGCCTCGCCGGCGGTGGCGACCAGGAACAGCACCAGCATTCCGCGGTTGGGCCAGATCAGTTGCAGCGAGCGGAAGAGGTTCTTGATCACCGGGCGACGGGCTCCGCGCCGGGGGGCGGCTGCTTCGCCGCGGCATCGGAGATGCCGTCGATGTCGCGCGCCTTCGTCACACCCTCGTCGTAGGCCTGCGGCGGCGGCATCCCGCTGCGGATGCGCGCATAGAGCTTCATGTAGCGGACGAAGCGCGTGAAGGCGCAGAAGCTGCACACTGCCAGGCCCGGAATCCCGTCCAGGATCCCGAGCTTGAGGATGTACATCTTGAAGAACTCCCAGCCCGGGTGCAGGAAGAAGTTCCAGATGTACGGTTTGCGGCCTTCGCGGTGGTAGCGTTCGGCCGCCTGCGTGGTGTAGCGGTTGAAGCGCTGGAAGTAGCGCGTCAGGCCCTCGGGCGTCGGCGGGCAGGTGATGTGGTCGAGCTTCGCGTTAAGACGCCCGCTGGTGCCGTCAACCTTCACGTCGGCGTGGACCTCGCGCTTGTCGTAGCGCCCCTTGTCGCGGCGGAAGAAGCGCTGGACGTCGTTGGTCTCCCAGCCGCCGTGGCGGATCTCGCCGCCCAGGAAGTAGTTCCGGCGCACGACGAAGTAGCCGTCGCGGTCCGGGCCGCCGTCCTTGGCCAGCAGGCCCTGGATCTCGGCCTTGAGTTCGGGCGTGATGCGTTCGTCGGCGTCGAGGATGAAGACCCACTCGTGGGCGCAGCGCGGGATGGCCCAGTTCTTCTGCGCGGCGCTGTTGACGTACTCGTGCTGCTCGACCTTCGCGCCGGCCGCCCTGGCGATCTCGACGGTCTTGTCTGTCGAGAAGCTGTCCACGACCAGGATCTCGTCGGCCAGCCCGCGGGCGGAAGCCAGGCAGTCGGGCAGGAGCGCCTGCTCGTTGAACGTGGGGATCAGTACCGTCAGCTTCGCGGGCATCGCGATCCGGACCATGTCCTATAGCCTATTGGTTAACGCTTTTGAATGAGACGCTCGGGATCCGCCCCATCACGGCGCCATGCTACCCGAGAGCGGCGTTTCGCTGCAAGCCTATGCTCGGACAGGAGATAGTGCGGGCGGTCAGCCTTTATTCAGGGCCCGGCGGACGACCGCGAGGATCTCGTTGAAGACCTCCGCGCTGCGCGCCAGCCCTTCGCGAAGCACCAGTACGCCGGCCTCCAGCGCGCCGTTGCCGTGGCCTTCCAGCACCAGCCCCAGCACCGCCGCGACGACCAGTAGGTTGGCGAGGTAGATCAGCACGATGGAGAAGAGCCAACCGTCGGGCCGCAGGTCGGGCTGGTCGCGGCGCAGGCTCCAGAGCGTGAAGCCCAGATGGAAGGCCAGCGTGAAGCCCATCGCCATCGAGAGCGCCCAGCGGTACTCGCTGAGGGGCTTCCACCAGTGGTCCAGGCCGGCGAAGACCGCCCCGGCCAGCAGCGTGTACAGCGGCACGAAGTAGGGCGCCAAGCGGATGAAGGTGTTGGACTTGCTCGTGGTGACGCTGCCGCCCTGCGTCGAGGCCCGCAGGTTGCTGACGCGGCCCAGGCACATCCACGTCGCCAGGGCGTGGACGACTTCGTGGGCGAAGACGTAGACCACCACCGGCCGCCACAGCAGCACCGCCAGGACCGCGAAAAGCCCCGCCCCGGCCCCGAACAACTGCAGGGTCTCGGGCCAGCCGAAGAGCCCCACCTTGAGCTTGGTCCCGGCGCCCCAGAAATGGGCATGGAAGGCCTGGCTGAAGCCGACGCAGACCGGCAACAGCGCCACGGCAATGGCGAGCTTGACCCACCGCCCCAGCGCCGGCATGGCGCTGGCGGGGGCCTCGGCGGCCTGTAGCGGCCTCAGCGTGGCCGTCTCTGCGAGTCCTGCCATGTCAGGGGTTTCGTCCGGATCCGGCCAGCGGCTTGACCGAATCCGGCGTGACGCCTGGCGGCCTCCCGGCCCCGAGGGCGAAGCGCTTTCAGCCCCAAAACGAGGCTCCCGACCCGGGGTTCCGGGCTGCTTTTCAAGCCGCGCGCGTAGATCAATTTTAACAAGCATTCAAAAGAGGTCGAAATGCGTTTCCCTATCAGAAATATGCGATTTATATTAATTCTCATTACATATTTATTATAAACAACTTACAAGACATCCACCCAGGTACCTTGCATGAAAATAAAGAGTTGCGCGACTCGAGAAAGATACAGGAATCGATCCATATTGAAGCACTCATTATCGATTCATCAATTCACTTTGGAGGGCGCGAACGAAGTCAGGCGGTGAACTCGGGCTCGATGGCCTTGGGCAGCAGCCCGGCTCGGTGGCCTTCTTTAAGGAAGCGGCGGACGGCCTGGCGGCCCTGCTCGCCGTAGTCCAGGGTGTAGTCGTTGACGTACATCCCCACGAACTGGTCGGCTTTGTCGGAACCCATGTCGCGGGCGTACTTCAGCGCATAGCCCAGGGCCTCCTCGCGGTGGTCCAGACCCCATTGGATGGACTTGCGCAGGTCCTCACTGACGCGCTTGATTCGGTCAGGCCCCAGGTCCTTGCGGATCCCGTTGCCGCCCAAAGGCAGGGGCAGGCCGGTGCGGCCCTTCCACCACTCGCCCAGGTCCACGACCTTGGCCAGGACCCCGGCCGGGTTCTCCTGGTATGTCAGCTGGCCTTCATGAATGATCAGCCCGGCGTCGAAGCGCCCGGCCGCGACCTTGTCCATGATCTCGTCAAAGGGCACGACCTCGGTCTCGAAGGACGGCGGAGTGGCGCGGGGGTCCCCTTCCAGTCCGTGCGCGAAGAGGTGCATGGCCAGGAAAGCGCTGGTGCGGGTGCCAGGCACGGCGATGCGCTTGTTGGCCAGCCATGCGCGCGGGTCGAGGTTCTTCTTGGGGACGTCGGCCGGCCGGGCCACGACCATGGGGCCATAGCCGTCGCCGAAGCTGGCCCCGTGGGGCAACAGCGCGTAGCGCCCGGCCAAGTGCGCGTAGGCGTGGATGCTGACGGCGCTGACCTCGTACTCGCCGCGCTCGGCCTTGCGGTTCAGGGTCTCGATGTCGAGCAGGTGGTGTTCGTAGACCTCCGGAGCCGTGTCGAACTTCCCGAACGTCAACGCATAGAACATGAACGCGTCGTCGGGGTCGGGCGAATGCCCCACGTGGACGGTCACGGCGCGGTCTGCGGACATCCGAGGCTCCTGGACCTGAAACAGAACCCTTTGATACCCGCTGGCGCCGGAGGTGTCCAGCAACCCCTCCGCTTACCTCGCGCGTTCCGGGGCCTCTGGTACGATGCGCCCCGTTGCCAACCTGGAGACCTCCCGATGGCCAAGCGAGCAAAGTCCGTCCGACCCGCGAAACCCGTTTCCGCCGTACCCGCCGAACCGTCCGGGCCCGTCGACTGCTTCCCCAACCGGCATCCGGACCGCGACTACGAGATCAAGATCGTGGCGCCCGAGTTCACCGCGGTCTGCCCGCGCACGGGCCAGCCCGACTTCGCCACCCTGACGCTCACCTACACGCCCGACAAGCACTGCCTGGAACTGAAGAGCTTCAAGCTGTACCTGCAGTCCTACCGCAACCGCGGGATCTTCCACGAACACGCCACCAACGCGATCCTCGATGACCTCGTCCGGAGTTGCCGGCCGCGCCGCATGACCCTGACCGGGGCCTTCAACGCGCGCGGCGGCATCAGCACCACCGTGACGGCGACCTATCCGGCGCCGCGCGGAAGCTGACCGCGCAAGCCACCTCAGACTATTCAGGGGAAGGCAATTCGGATTTCGCTTCGGGCCCCCCGCCCTGTCGCTCTTCGCTGTCCTTGGGAGGGGTATCGGCCGGCGGTGCAGCCGGCTGGACCTGCTTTTCGGGCGCGCCTTCGGGGTCGGTTTCGATTTCGTGCGCCGTTTCTGGATGCGCTTTCTTGAAGGCCTCCCACTGCAATTGCGCCTGCACACCGGGCAGGCGCTGGCGTGCTTCGTCCACCAGAGCGGGGTCGCCCACAGCCTCCATCACTTTGAGGTATCGCCACATGCCCTGCGCATCACGGTTCTTCAGGGCTTTGTTGAAGGCCATGCCCGCACTCAGCCCCGCCTCCTCGCTGCGCCGGACCTTCGCCCACTCAGCGGCATCCGCGAAGTGCGCATCGCGCTCGGCGGTCTCGCCTTCTTCATCGGCCTTGATGCCCGTGATGACGTGGTAGTACGGGCTGTAGAAGGTCCAGCGAGCGAGGCCGACGGCCGCGACCGTGATGCTCAGCATGCCCGCCAGCACCAGCGGGCCGATGACACGGCGCTTGCGCCAGGTCTCGAAGAGCCAGCCGTAGAGGCACCCGGCCACCAGGCCGCCGAAGTGGCCGAAGTGGTCCACTCTGGGCAGCAGGAAGCAGATCAGGAACAGGAATGCGATGTACTTTGCCGTGCTGCGCACTTCGCTGCTCTTCATGGCCCGGCGGAAGTCGTGGCAGGCCACGACGCGCACCGCGAGCACGGCGCCCAGCATCCCGAAGACCGCCCCGCTGGCGCCGACCGACGGCCCGCCGGTGGCGAGCAAGGTCACGCAGGTCCCGAAGATGCCACTGAGGAAGTAGACGCTGCCGAAGTTGGACGTCCCGAAGTGGGCCTCCAGCGACGGCCCAAGCTGGTAGAGCCACATCATGTTGAAGAGGATGTGGATGGCGTTGCCGTGCAGGAACATCGGCATGACGAGGTGGTGCCACCGCCCGGTCCACAACTGCGGCGCGGAGGCCATGCCGTATCCCATCAGCACCTCGGGCGAGATGCCGCCGATGCCGCTCGCCCCTCCGGTCTGCATGGTCTGCATCAGGCATACCAGGTACAGCAGGATGCATGTGACCAGCAGGCCGCAGGTCAGCGGCGCGACGGTCAGCAGGTTCGCGGGGCCATAACGTTGGTCGCGCATGGAGGCGTATGGTACTCGATAGTGTGCGGATTGAGGATTGCCGGAAAGCGGCGTACAGCCAGGGGTGAGCGGTTAGGGGTAAGGGGCGAGCGCTGGAGCGGCTTCGCCGTCTTTCTCGATACTTGCCGTTTGCCGTTCCTCACCCCTCTGCCCTCGCCGCTCGCCCCTCTGTGTTTATCGTTTGCTTCCGCCTGGCCCTGGAAGTAAGGGCAAGGACAAGGCCCCCGGGGGAATCGCCATGAAACGCTGCGGAATCTACGAAGAGTTGGGCGTGCGGCCGCTCATCAACGCCGGCGGAAGCTCCACCATCGTCGGGGGCGGGCGCCTGGACCCGCGCGTCCTGGCCGCGATGGAAGAGGCCAACGACACCTTCGCGACCATGGAAGACCTGCTGAAGCGCACCGGCGAGGGCCTCGCGCGGCTGCTGGGCTGCGAGGCCGCCTTCGTGACTTCGGGCGCATACGCCGCGCTGGCGGTGGGCACGGCGGGCCTGATCACGGCGCGGGATCCGCAGCGCATCGCGAAGGTCCCCGGCGCGACGGACCGCCCCAACGAGGTCGTCATGCAGGCCAGCACACCCGACCGCTACGCCCGCGCCATCGAAGCCGCCGGTGGAAAACTGATCGAAGTCGGCACGCCGAAGGGCGCGACGCTGGCGCAGTTGGAAGCCGCCTGCGGCCCGCGCACGGCGGCGCTGCTGTACCCCACGCACTGCGAGCAGGAACCCGGCGTCGTACCGCTGAGCGAGGTCGCGCAGTTGGCCAAGCGCAGGGGCGTGGCCCTGTTCCTCGACGCGGCCTCGGACATCTACCCGCTCGAACGCATGCGCGCGCTGGCCTCGGGCGCCGAACTGGTCACCATCAGCGGCAAGTACTACGGCTCGGGCGGCTCGACGGGTATCCTCTGCGGGCGCAAATCCTTCGTGGATGCCGCGCTGATGAACAACGCCGATGCGTTCGAGTCCGGCCGCTTGCCCGCCTTCGGGCGCGGCTTCAAGATAGACCGGGCGGAGGCCGTCGCCACCTACGTCGCGCTGAAGATCTGGTTCGAGACGGACTTCGAGGCGCGCTTCGCCGAGCAGGACCGCCGCATCGACGTGCTGATCCGCGCCGTGGAAGGCCTGCCGCACGTAAAGGCCGAGCGCGCCTGGCCGCGCAAGGGCGCCTGGCACCTGTTCAGCGCGACGCTGGACGAGGCCAAGCTGGGGAAGACCGCGGCGGGGATCGAGAAGGCGATGGCCGCCGGCGAGCCCGCCATCCGCATTCGCTCGGACGGATCGCGCCTGTGGGCGGCGGTGCACGACCTGAAGGAAGAGGAAGTAGCGATCGTCGCCGAACACCTGCGCCGCCACTTGCAGAAGTAGGCGACGTTTTCGCTACGCCCCGGCGTCGTAGACCGCATTGCCGCCCACGACCGTCATCTCCACCGGGATATCCTTGATCGCCAGCGGATCGGTTTGCAGGGGGTCCGCGCCGAGCACCACGAAGTCGGCCAGCTTGCCTGGCGCGAGGGTGCCCTTGATGCGCTCTTCGAACGACGCGTACGCGCCGTTGTGCGTGTACAGCCGCAGGGCTTCCTCGACCGTGACGCGCTGCGTGCCGCCCCAGACGTGGCCGCTCGAATCGGTGCGCGTCACACAGGTCTGGATGCCCAGCAGAGGCTCGCAGGGCCCGCACTCATAGTCGGTCGCGCCCGTCGAAACGATGCCGTGGTCCAGGAAAGACCGCTGCGCGAACATGCGCTCCAGGCGCGCCGCGCCGTAATGCTTCATCTTCTCGCCGTGGTAGTACACGTACGTACAGAAAGGCGTGGCGATGGCGCCGAGCTTTTTCATGCGTTTCAGAATCCCTTCGTTGACCACGGTGCAGTGTTCGATGCGCGGCCGCGCTCCGGTGCGCGGGTCTTCCCCGAAGACCTGCTCGTACAGGTCCAGCAGCATCTCGATGGCCGCGTCGCCGTTGGCGTGCGTGCAGAGCTGGAAACCGGCCTGGTGGGCGCGGCGCATGCCCCCGATCAGGGACTCCGCCGTGTGGGCGAGCACGCCGCAGTCCCTGCTGCCCTCGTAAGGCTCCTTCAGCCATGCCGTGCGTCCCGCGATGGCGCCATCGGTGAAGAACTTGATCCCGCCCAGCCGCAGCATCTCGTCGCCGAAACCGGTGCGCAGGCCCGAGCCGATCACCGCGTCGAGCGCGGAGCTGTCGACGAGCATGTACGTGCGCAGCGTCAGTTCGCCCGCTGCGTGGGCTTCCTGGTATATGCGCAGGTCGTCGGGCGAGACGACCGCGTCATGCACGCCGGTAAGCCCGACGCGGTGGAAGGTGCGCTGGACCATGCGTAGGCCTTCCAGGCGCTCGGCACGCGTCGTCGCGGGAAAGAGCTCGCGGATCGAACGGCCCGCGCCCTCCAACAGGGTGCCGGTCGGTTCGCCCGTGCGCGGGTCGCGCTCGTAGTGCCCGTCCGGCGGATCGGGCGTATCCTTCGTGATGCCGGCCAAGCGCAGCCCCATGCGGTTGACGTAGTAACGGTGCCCGCCGTAATGCGAGACGAAGACGCCGTGGCGCGTGGTCACCGCGTCGAGGTCGGCGCAGGTGAGGTGCCGCTGTTCGGCGATCTTGGTGTCGTCGAAGTGGAAGCCGCGCACCCAGCCGCCCTCCGGCGTCTGCGCGGCGCGTTGGCGCAGCGTCTGCTGGACGTCTGGGATTGACGGAAGGGCACAATCCACAGCCTGGATCTGCTGGACACCCGTGGATTGGAAATGCGTGTGCGCGTCGATGAAGCCGGGCACCACCGTGCGGTCCGCCAAGTCCACGACGCGCGTGGCGGAGCCGGCGAGCGTGCGCACATCGTCGCTGGAACCCACGGCCACGATGCGGCCGTTGAGTGTGGCGAGGGCCTCGGCGCGCGGCCGGCGGGCCTCGCCCGTCCAGATGCGCCCGCGAAGGAATACGGCGTCGGCGATGCCCGTTCCTGGCACGGCGGCCTCCTGTACCGGGAAACCCAGGGCCTTCCGCCCCGCGTGCGCCGGTCTTCAGATGCCAGCTCAATGGATCGGCAACCGAAGGATGATCCTACGCCCGCGACGCCGTGCCGTCTATATGCAGGAAGGAGCGCTCACTTGCCGGCCAGCGGCACCGTCTCGCTGGCGTGGTAATCGAGTTTCACGCTGGCGACGCGCGCGTTGCCCAGGTCGCCGACGAAGAGGCGCCGGTCGCTTTGCACCGCCAGCATCTGGTTGTGCATAATGGCGACCTCGTCGCCGCCGATCGAACGCGGCTCGCCGGGCCCGCCGTCTTTCACCAGCGGCATCCCGTCGTCGACGTTGCCATAGCGGCCCAGGCGCAGGATCTCGTTGCCGTTGGTATCCAGCACCAGCACGCTGTAGCGGTCGGTCTCGGGCAGGAAGCTGCGCGCGTAGTAGTCCAGCGCCGGGCGGCTCTGGCTCGCGCAGTGGCACTTGTTGCGCTTGCCGTCGATGGCCACGCCGCCGCGCGCCCAGTACGCGCCCTGCGTCCAGATGTCGCCGGCGAAGTCCGCGCCGCTGATCGCGGCCTGCGCCTTGGGCTTGGACTCGCCCAGCGGGATCGTGGCCTGCGTCGCGAGGAACTTGCTGAGGGGCCGCGTCTTCACGTAGGTGCACGAGACCGGATTGTAGTACAGCTCGCCGTTGAGGTACCCCTGCCCTGCCTGCATCAGGTACAGGTCGTCGCGTTCGTCCATGCAGAGGCCCACCGGGCGGCCGATGCCGGCGATGGCGTCTTCGTACAGGAGCTTCCCGTGCTGGTCCCAGACGTGGATTTCCCACGGGCGCGAGCGCCCCGGGTAGATGCGCGGCGTGTACTGCGCCGTAGCGCCGCCCTTCTTCTCCACGGCGGCGTTGCGCAGGTCGGGCAGGCCGGTGGCGTTGAAGACCGTCACCGCGACGCTGCCCTTGGGCGAGACCGCCATTCCGCCCAGCTGACTGGAGGACTCGAAGTCGCCTGCGAAACTCAGCGCCGCCATCACCTTTGCCTTGGCCACGCCCCAGGTGGTCAGTTCGTCCTGTTCGTCGCCGTAGTCGAAGGGCACCTCGCGCCAAGTGCGCGCGTCGAAGCGCGCGAGCTTGTCCTGCGTGCGCAGGTAGGCCATGCCGCGCATGTCGAAGGCCAGGTCCTCGCAGTCGAAGGGCAGCTTGATCCACTCGGTACGGCCGCTCTCGGGATCGATGCGCGCGGCGTCGGCCATGGAGGTGCAGTGGATCTGCGACGGATCCCAGAGCTCGCCGACCAGCAGCCGCCCGTTCTTGTGGTCGAAGTACAGGCGCTGCTTCATGTGGCGCGTGGGCCGCGTGAAGACGACCTCCTTGCCGGCGTCCGCGTGGAAGTCGCGGATCTTCTTCAGCTTCCCGCCCTGCTCGACGTACAGCGTCACGTTAGCGCGCTTGATGTCCGGCGCGATCCAAGGCGCCGTCGTGCCCGATTCGCAGAGCCAAATGGTGGGCTTCTCGGCCCAGAAGTCCACCGCCGCGCGCACGCCGGTGCCGTTCTGCAGGCCGTCGACGATGTCGAGCTTGTCCTGCGCGAGTTTCTTCGGGTCGTCGAACGGCCCGAAGCGGGTGTACAGCGGCTTGACCTGCCGGCGCACGTTCTCGTCGCGCGACGCGGGCAGGATCCAGCTGAAGACGTAAATCTCGCCGCTCTTCGGGTCGATCTGGATCTGCGCGGGGAACGGCGCCGGGAAAGCTTTAAGGAACTTCCCTTCGGGCGAGAAGACCTGCACGCGCTGGTTAAGGTAGTCGCCCACGTACACGCGGCCCTGGGCATCGACGGCCACGCACGACGCGACGTCGAACTCGCCGTCCTTTTTGCCCGGGTTGCCCTGGTTCAAATGCCCCGCGAAGACCGCGTCCTTGCCGTCCGCCGGCGCATCGGCCGCGACCTTCGCCACGCCGTTCAGGCCGCCTTCGTGCCACGAACGGATGTACGTGTAGCCGGTGAGGTACAGCCACTTGCCGTCGGGGCTGGCGGCGATGCTCTCGGGCGGCAGCTTCTCCGTTCCGCCGGGGTACTCGTGCATGCGACCCAGCGTGACGGTGTGCCACAGCTCCGGGCCGCTCAGCGGCTTGCCGCCGGTCGAGCCGTCGGTGCAGAGGCGGTTCAGTCGCTGGCCGGTGAGGTAGATCGAGCTTCCGTGCACGGCCATGCCGTCGGCACCGCCGCCCGCGCGGATGTTCCACGTCCCGACCTCGCCCGTGACGCCCGTTGTAAGTAGATCGCACAGCGGCTGGCCGCCCTTCAGCGGAAGCTTCTTGCCGTCCTGCGGGAAGGTCTTCCAGAGCAGGCCCTCGACCTTCTCGACCTGCGAGGCCGGCGGCGGCCAGACGGTCTTCAGGTAATTCCCGTCGTGGCCGAAGAGGCGGATGTGATCGCCGGCGCCGCCTTCGTACCAGTAGACGCCCTCCAGCGCGGCGGCCATGACGATGGGAATGTTCATGTACTTGATGGTGCGGATCCGCTTGTGCGGCGACCAGAAGAGCGTGCGCTCGAAGCGCGCCCTCAGCCCCAACGAGACCCGCACGCGGGCGTTGGCGCGGTTGTCGACGTAGTGGCCCAGGTCGTCTTTCCCATCCCAGACCACCGTCTGCGCCAGGCTGTCCTTCTGGAAGGGCGCGGGCGCGTTCTTGCCCAGCACGCCGCTAGAGAGGTGGCGCAGGATCTCGCCGTGCGCGTCCTCGACGCACACCGTTGCGTCGCAGGCCGCGGTGACGGCGAAGGAGACGGCCACGTTGTCGCCGTCGATCTTCACCGACGGCGGCGTGGCGAAGGCGAAGGTTTCGGCACGCTTGAGCGCCTCCTCGCCGGCCGCCGTCGCGCCGGCCGCCGCCAGCAGCCCCAGCAGCCCCAGCAGCCCCAGCAGCCCCAGCAGGAACGTCCGGGCCAGCTCGAGTCGCGCCATCGGTGCCTCCTCCGTTCTTGGCTTCCTTCCCCACCCGCCTGGACCGACATACACCAGAAAATAGACTCAAATAGAAATAAAGTAGACTTTTTTAATAATCCTCAATTTCTTACCCATAATAGACTTGCAGGATCTATATCGTCCCCACCATGCCCCTGCTCACGCTCTCCAAAATCCAGAATTCGAATTCCGCAATCCGCAATCAACCTCGCCCCTTTCCCCTCGCCCCCCGCCCCTGTTTTCCAAAGGCCGACGGGCGCACGCCGGTGACCTTGTGGAAGACGCGCGAGAAGTAATACGGATCGGGCAGCCCGACGCGCACCGCGACCTCCTTCACGCTGAAGCCGCCGATGTTCAGCAGCCGCCGCGCTTCGGCCACGCGCAACTCGGCCAGGTACCGGCCCGGCGTCCTGCCGGCGGCCTGCGTGAAGACGCGGCGCAAGTGATCCGGCGCCATGGGCAGCCCGCGCAGGGCCGTTCCGACGCGGAACTCGGAATCGTGCATCCGCTCGACGAGCACCGCCTTCAGCTGCGCGACGATGGGATGCTCGTTCGTCGGGCGCCGCCAGCGTTCGAGGTGGTACAGCAGCAGGCCGAAGAGGTCCTGCGTCGCTTCCTCCCAGCCGGGCTCGCGCGCGTGGAACTCCTGCCGCAGCAGCACCGCCGTGCGGTACCAGCGCCGGTCGGCGCTGTCCTGGAAGACGGGCACCTGCTTGCCCGCGCCGTCGAAGGCCTCGGTGTGAATGTAGAAGTTGCGGTAGCCGCCCGGCGCGTCCTCGCTGTGCGGGATGTCCGGCGGCATGCAGATGATCGTGCCGCGGCGGAAGGGATACTTCTCGCCGCCGATCGTCGCCGTGCCCTTGCCGTGCGTGTAGAGGACCAGTTCCCAGGTCTTGTGCTGGTGGCTGGGGAAGCTGCGGATGGGGCGCTCGATGCGCCCGATGGAGAGAAAGCGCGGCATCCCATGTTCCCCCAACCGAAAATCGAACCTCGTTTTTGTACATCATCTCCACGGTCCGGTCCATTCAAATCGTTCGCTTGCCGGGGTATACGAACCTGTGCATGAGGCAACCCACCCTTCAAGGAGCCCCAAGACGATGACCCGTAGCGAAGAGAAAGCCGCTTTCGAGCGCGACGGATACGTGCTGGTTGAGAACCTCCTCACCGCCGAAGAGACCGCCATCCTTCAGCAGCACGCCGACAAGGGCCGCGACGTGCGCGTGATGCCCGACGCCGACGGCCGCGCCAGCAAGCTGGATCTGTGGATGGACGTCCGCGGCGACGTCTTCGGCGCCGTCGCGCGGCAGGCGCGCATCGTCGAACGCGTTCGCGCGCTTCTGGGCGAGGACGTCTACCACTGGCACAGCAAGGTGATGATGAAAGAGCCCCGCGTCGGCGGCGCCTGGGAATGGCACCAGGACTACGGCTACTGGTACACCGACGGCTGCCTGTATCCGCGCATGCTCAGCTGCATGGTCGCCCTGGACCCCGCCACGAAGGCCAATGGCTGCCTCCAGGTCATCCCCGGCAGCCATTTGCTGGGGCGCCTGGAGCACGGCAAGAGTGGCGGGCAGTCGGCCATCGACCCGCAGCGCATCGAAGCGGTGCTCGAACGCCTGCCGCGCGTCTACGCCGAGATGCCCGCCGGCAGCGCGCTCTTCTTCCACGGCAACACCCTGCACAGCAGCGGGCCCAACACCAGCGACGTGCCGCGCCGCGCCTTCATCTGCTGCTACAACGCCTGGTCCAACCGCCCGTACGGCGGCAAGGGCCACGGCAAGCCCCAAGTCCTGGAACTGGCCGCGCCCGAAGCGATCCTCGCCTTCGCGGCGGCCGCGAAGTAACGCCTAGGAGAATCATATGCCCAAGCCCATCCGCCTCGGCTTCATCGGCACCGGACACATGGGCCAGGTCGCGCACCTGGCCAACTACGCGGGGCTGCCGGACGTCGAGGTCCACGCGCTGGCCGAGGGCCGCCCGGAGCTGGCGCGGCGCATCGCCGACCGCTACGGCGTGAAACGCGTCTTCCCCGACCACCGTTCACTGCTGGCCGAAGCCGGCGAGGACCTCGACGCCGTCGTCGCGATCATGGGCTTCGCGCTCCACCACGCCGTCGTGCCGGACATCCTGGCCGCCGGCAAGCCCGTGCTGACGGAAAAATCCATCGCCGTGCAGCCGGCCACGGGCAAACGCCTCGCGGAGACCGCGCAGTCGAAGAAGCTGCTCTACTACGTCGGTTACATGAAGCGCTGCGACCCCGGCGTTCAGTACCTGCGCCGCAAGGCGGCCGCGCTGCGGGCGTCGGGCGAAGCCGGCGCACTGCGCTACGTCCGCTGCACCGCCGCGATGACCGACTGGACCTGGGGCAACGAAGGACCGATCAAGACCGGCGAACCGATCCCCGCGTACGAGGGCGAGAAGCCCGAGCCGCCGCCGGGCTGGATGAGCGAGGAACAGGGCAAGCGCTACATCGCGTTCATCAACTTCTGGAGCCACCAGATGAACCTGATGCGCTACCTGCTCGGCGAGGACTACGACCTCGTGCGCGTCAGCCCCTGCGGGCTCTTGGTCACGGCCCAGAGCCGCGCCGGCGTGCCGCTGACCTTCGAACTCAACACGCACCAGATCAAGCGCCAGTGGAACGAACGCTTCACGCTCTGCTTCGAGAAGGCCGAGTTGGAAGCCGAACTTCCCGCGCCGCTGCACAAGCAGACCGTCGCGCGGGTGCGCGTCACCACCGAAGGTCCGAACGGCCGCGAGGACTTGGTGCCCGACCTGGGCTACGGATGGTCCTTCGCCGAACAGGCCAAGCACTTCGTCGCGTGCCTGCGCGGCGAGGCCGAACCGCTCGCGCCGGCCTCCGACGCCGTGCGCGACCTGGAACTAAGCGAACAGTACGTGCGGCTCCTGAGCGAGGCGAAACGATGAAGATCGCGATGCATGAGATCACCACGAAGGACGGCAGCTTCGAGGAGCACCTCGCCGCGTACGAGGCCAGCAGCTGGCGCCACTTCGAGATCAACCTCTTCAAGGCCGAAGGCTTCCTGAAGGAATACGGCGCGGCGGCCGCCGCCAAACGCGTGCGCGAGCACGGCCTGACGTGCGTCGCCGCCACCGGCCTGGGCCTTTCGACGTTCAAGGGGGCCGACGCCAAAAAGCAGGACGTCGAGACGGCCAAGCGCCACGCCGAAGTGATGCAGGCGCTCGGCTGCCGCCCGCTGGTGATCGGTAGCAACGCGCCCGAGAAACTCGACCGCACCAACTTCGAGGCCGCTCACGAAGAACTGGCCGCGCACATCGGCGCAGTGGCCGATTGCGTCGCGCCCTTCGGCGCCGCGCTGGCCGTCGAAGTCAACTGGGTGGCGCCGTGCCGCAGCTACCGCAGTGCCGCGAAGGTCGTCGCGAAGGCCAACCGCTCCAACGTGGGCCTGATCTGGGACCCCGCGCACTTCACCAAAACGCCCAGCCGCCTCGAGGACCTCGACGCGGCGAAAGGGCGCTTCATCCACGCGCACCTCAACGACATCCGCGACGTGCCCTTTGAACTGATGGACGTCAACGCCGACCGCGTGCTGCCCGGCGAGGGCGTGCTGCCGCTGCGCGCGTGGATCGAACGCGTCGAGGCCTGCGGTTACGACGGCTGGCACAGCCTGGAACTCTTCAACGCCGAGTTGTGGAAGGAAGACCTGGCCACCATCTGCCGCAGCAGCATGGAAGCCTGCAAGCGCGTCTGGCCGGATGCCGAGTTCTAGCGTTTACCAAACGGATTCAACACAGAGACACAGAGAACGCGGAGGACGCAGAGGAAGGATCTTCTCTGGGTCCTCTGTGTTGAAGGCGTTAGCTCACCCCTCACCCCTTGCAGTACATGAAAATCGCGTACGATGTTTCCTTTGCATCTGCGTCGAGGGAGACCGTATCGCATGGCCGTGCGCTTCTGCGTCCTGGGGTCGGGCTCCAGCGGCAACGCCGCGTTGCTCGAGACGCCCAACGCGCGCGTGCTGGTCGACGCGGGCTTCTCGCCGGACCAGATCGAGGCGCGGCTGCGCGCGACGGGCGTCAAGAAGGGCTGGGCCAGCCTCGACGCCATCGTCCTGACCCACACCCACGGCGACCACCTGAAGAAGCGCTGCCTGAAGTTCGCCGCCGAGCACGGCCTGGCCTTCCACTGCCACGTCGAGCACCTGGAACAGATCGGCAACGGCACGCAGGTGAAGAAGCTGCGCGCGGCGAAGCTCTTGCTGCCCTACGACGGGACCAAGCCCTTCGAGGTCGCCGGCGAGTGCCTGTTCCACCCGCTGCCGGTGCCGCACGACTGCCCGCCGACGTTCGGGTTCCGCATCGAGGCCGCCGACGTGGCGGGCGTGGTGCGCCGCGTGGGCTACCTGGCCGACCTGGGGACGTGGACGGAAACCATGGCCGAAGCGATGCGCGACGTGGAACTGTTCGCGCTGGAGTTCAACCACGACGAGGAGATGCAGCGCAACAGTGGGCGGCACCCGGCGCTGATCGGGCGCGTGCTCGGCGACAACGGGCACCTCTCGAACCGCCAGGCCGCGGCGATCTTCGAACGCGTCGTGACGCTGGCCAACGGCACCGGCGGCCCCAAGCGCCTGGTGCAGATGCACCTCAGCCGCGAATGCAACACGCCCGAACTGGCCTTCCGCGCCGCCCGCGAGGTCCTCGCGCGCACCGGCGCGCAGACCGAAGTCTTCACCACGCGCCAGGACCAGCCGGGCACGGTGCACGTATTGGCCTAGCGACAGGGGCGAGCGGGCAGGGGCGAGGACAGATAACAGATTAGAGATAAAAGATTAGAGTTTAACTTCCGCCGTCACTCGTCTTTCGTCACTCGTACTTCGTCATTTGTTACGCGCCGATCTCTTTGAGAATACCTTTCAGCGCCTCGGCCGCACTTCATCCTTTATATAGCGCGATCACATACATCGTCGAGCCCGTGAACTCCGACTTCCGCAGTTCCATGTTGTCGAAAATGTCCAGCACGTGAAATCCCTTCTCGGAAAGTCGGCAGGTGATCTCCCGCGGAAAGAAGAGGCGGTACTGGCAGTAGTCCTGGGCCGTGGTGCCGTCCGAGATCGTCCACGTGCGCTTTCGGTAGAGCATCTGCTGCCGGCGGTCGAGGGTGTGCTCCGCGACGTAGCGCGCTTGAAACTGACGCGTGGATACCTCGCCTTCTATGCGTGCCTTGAATCCCGTGCCATATGCGGCCACCGCGTTGCGCATGTCCAGGACAAGTAGGCTGCCCGGATGGCAATGCACGGCATAGGTGTCCAGGGTCCGAGTGATATCCTCGTCCGCCAACGCGTACAGGAAGGCGGAACCGAAACTGACCACTACGTCGAAAGCTCGCCCCAGACGAAGCGACCGCATGTCACCGACCTGAAACAGAATATCTTCGGCCCGCGTCTTGGCATACTCGATCATCTGCGGAAGGAAGTCCACGCCCACGCAATCGGGGCAGGTCCGGTGCAATGAACGCAGGTCGCGGCCCGTGCCGCAGCCGATGTCCAGGATCGAACGCGGCGGACTCTTCAAGTAGCGTTCGAAGATCCGGCGGCACTTCGCCGGCGTCTCGTCGTTCGCCTCTGGATAGAGAAATTCGTACAGTTCGGGTCGGTCGTAAAGGAGGTTCTTGACGCTAGCATCCATGGCCGCCTCAATCGGGCTGCGAGGCGCGCTACGCGCCGATCTCTTTGAGAATACCTTTCAGCGCCTCGGCCGCGGCCTTGAAGCGCACGCCACCGTCGACGTCGGTGAAGCCGTCGGTCTTGGTCAGGTGAGGCTCGAGGGTCAGGAGGCCGGCCCAGTTGTTCTTCAGCGCGTCGCCCAGGATCTCGCGGACGTGCCCATCGCCCTGGCCGACCGGCACGTTCTGCTTCTTCCCTACACTCCAGTCCTTGATGTGGAAGTCCTTGACCCACTGCTTGAGCTTCGGCCAGGCGGCCAGCGGATCGTCGCCGACCTGCACGAAGTTGGCGAAGTCGAACGCGGCCATCAGGTTTGGCGCGCCGACGCCCTTCAGGAGTTCGACGCAGCGGTCGGCGGTGTCGCCGAAGATGCCGGACTCGTTCTCGTGCAGCAGGTTCAGGCCCTCGGTCTTGGCGTGTTCGGCCAGAGCCTTCATGCGCTTGATCACTTCGTCCTTGTGCTTCGCGGGGTCGTCGCCTTCGGGGATGTAGAAGCTGAAGACGCGGATCACGCGCGTCTCGAACTGCTTGGCGCGCTCGCAGGCGACCTTGAAGCGTTCCAACTCGGTCTCGAACGGGTCGGTGACGGAGACCTTGCCGATGGGGCTGCCGATGCTGGCGAACTTGATGCCGCGGTTGAAGAACTGCGTCTTGGTCAGCGGGATCTGGAACTTCTCGAAGTCGAGCACGTTCTTGCCGTTGGCGCCGCGCAGGGCGTTGAACATCACGCCGTTCTCGATCAGGTGGTCCATCTGGACCTGGATGTCGGTCGAGATCTCGTCGGCGAAACCGGCCAGGCGGTACGGCATGCGCGTGCCCTCCCCTTAATGCGATCGTTCCCCGTCGTCCGTCCAGTCAAACGCGCCCAGAATAAAGCGCGAGGCGCGCCGCGCAAAGAAAAGCGCCGGGAACCCTTCAGGATTCCCGGCGCCGGTGCGTCGGATTGCGGTCGCCGGAACTTACTCGCTCTTGGCGGCGGCTTCTTCCTTCTTCGCTTCGGTCTTGGCCTCTTCCTTCTTCTCTTCCTTCTTTTCCTCGACCTTGGCCTTCACTTCCTTGCCTTCGGCGCGGGCCTTCTCGGCTTCGGCGAAGGCCTTGCGGGCCTCGTCGGCGGCCTTCTGGGCCATCTTCTGGAACTGCTCTTCGCGCTTGGCGGCTTCCTTGTCGAGTTTGCTCTCTTCCTTTTTCTCTTCCTTCTTCACGTCTTCTTTCTTCTCTTCCTTCTTGGCTTCGGGGTTGGGCTCTTCCTTCTTTTCTTCGCCCTTCTTGGCGGCTTCTTCGGCCTTCTTCTTCTCGTCCTCGGCCTCCTTGGCGGCTTCTTCGGCGGCCTTCTTCTCGGCTTCGGCCTTCTTGGCAGCTTCCTTGTCGGCCTTCTTCTTAGCCTCTTCGTCAGCCTTCTTCTCAGCTTCGGCCTTCTTGGCGGCTTCCTTGTCGGCCTTCTTCTTGGCTTCTTCGGCCTTCTTGGCGGCCTCGTCGGGCTTCGCTTCTTCCTTCTTCTCTTCCTTCTCTTCTTCCTTGGCTTCGGCCTTCACGGGAGCCGCAGGGACCGCGGGGGCTGCGACCGGAGCAGCCGGAGCGGCGGAGGCGTCGACCTCGACGATGTTGATGGTCCGCTCGGTGCTGTTCAGGCCGCCGTTGTCGATCTCCTTGCCGTCCTTGTCGAGCAGCTTGAAGGTGACCTTGTACGCGCCGGCCTTCTTGAACTTGCCCTTGATGCAGTCGCTGTCCCACTTGCTGAACTTCTTGTTGTAGATCTTCTTGCCGTCGGGGCCGGTGATCTCGACGACGGGGCGCTGCGTGCTCCAGTCGATGTTCTTGGCCCAGAAATCGAACAGGACCTCGTCGGCGTTGCTCTTGGCCTTGTTGTTCTTGTCGATCGTGTAGCTGCCCTTCGGGCGGCTGTAGGTCAGGACCGGGCCCTTGGGATCGACCTTGTGCTTGCCGTCGTCGGCGCCGACGGTGAAGCGCACCATCGCGAAGGCCTCGTCGTTCTTCCACGACTCGTGCCACGGCCGGCTGGGGAACGCGCGCAGGACGTGGGCGCCGTCGGCGACGTCGATCTCGAAGGGCTTGCCGACGTCGTAGCAGGCGGCGTAGGGGTTGTTGTCCAGGATGACGTGGACGTGGTTGCCGCCCTTGTGCTTCGCGAACTGCTCTTCGGTCGGCAGGTCGTAGTTCTCGAGGCGGAACTTCACGCCGATCTTCTTGGTGCCGGCGGGGTAGCTCTGGCCCTCGGCGGGCTCGACGATCTTCAGCACCACCGGCTTGTTGGCGTCGAAGGGCTTGCCGTTCAGGCGGGGCTCGTCGACGCGAAAGTAGTCCGCGCCGCACTCGCAGACCTTTGGCAGGTCGGCGGCTTCCTTGCCCTTGTCTTCGGACGCAACGGCCACGGCGGCCACGCACAGCACGGCACAGACGGCTACTCGGCGCAACATGTCATCTTCCCCCAATTGGGTTTGGTTGAGCGTTATGAGACGGAAAGCACCCTTTTAGACCGGCCGCAGGGGCCGGTCAAGCACGCAAATGCGGGTGGCGGCGGGAGTTCCCCGTTTCAGGGAATGCGGCGGCGTGGCTTGGGCGCGGGCTGTTCGCCGCTTTCGCCGGGCGCGGTGTCTTCGGGGCCGGCTTCGCCAGCGGGGCTGCCGGAGTCTTCGGGGCTTTCGGAATTGGCGGCATCGCCGAGGCTGTCCTTGGAGAGCCGGGCGATCTTGTCGCGCAGGCGCGCGGCGTCTTCGTAGCGCTGTTCCTCGATGGCCTTGTTCTTCTGGTGCTCAAGTTTCTCGACGTCGGTCAGCGGCTTGCGCTTGCGGATCTGCTGCTCCATGTCGTCGAGCGCCTCGAGGCTGCGCTGGCTCTCGTGCTGGAAGATCTGGTTCTCCTGCGGGGCAAGGCCCTCGATGCGCTTGCGGCATTCCAGCACCGCGGCCAGGGCCGTGTCGAAGCGCCCCTGCCCCAGCTCCTTCATCGCCTTGGCCGTGTAGTGGATGCGCAGGATGTACGGCCACCAGCACTCCTGATGGTTGCGGTCCTCCTCCTTCAGGGCGTGGCGGTTCACGAACTCGAACAGGCGCATGTTGCGCGTGGTGTCGCGCATCACGCGGTCGTAGTCGCCCAGCTGCAGCATTACCACGTAGCGGTGGTAGACCATGCCGGACTCGTCGAAGAGCCGCTTGCACTGCGCGTGCGTCAGGTGGAAATCCCCGCCTGGCACATGCGCGAGCTTCTCCTCGAGATGATCGAGGTAGAAGTCCTTGTCGTGCGGGCGCTGGCCGTCGGGGCGGCCGTCGGCGTCGAACTGCAGCACCCCGTTGAAGCTGTCGATGCAGACGCGGATCTGCACCTTCTGCTTGCCGTCGTCGCCGGTGAAGCAGCGCACGTTCGGCGCTTCGTCCGGAGGCCAGTCCTTGAGGTATTCGGTGAGGTCCATGACGGCTCCGTTCGCGCGTCCACCGCTCTCAAGTGTCAGTATAACCTAAGAAGACCGTTGGGTAGGCAAAAACGAGAATGCACTGGTGCGGGAGAAGTGACTACGCCCGCTCGCCGGTCAGGCTCAGCGCGGTCGCGCCGGTGATCTTCACGTCGGCGAAGCGCCCCGCCCATTCGGGGCCGCCGGCGAAGTGCACCAGCCGGTGCGTGCGGCTGCGCCCGGTCAGGCGCCCGGGGTCGGTCTTGCTGGGGCCCTGCACCAGCACGCGTTCGACCACGCCGATGCGTTCGCGGTTCTTCTCGAGCGCGATCTGTTCCTGGCGCTCGCTGAGCACGCGGTGGCGTTCCTTCTTGATGTCCTCGGGCACGTCGTCGGGCAGGCGCTGCGCGGGCGTGCCTTCGCGCACGCTGTACTTGAAGACGTAGCTCGACTGCGGGCGCACCTCGTCGAGCAGGCTCAAGGACTGCGCGAAGTCCGCGTCGCTCTCGCCGCTGAAGCCCACGATCCAGTCGCTGGCGATCTCGATCTCCGGACAGAGCTTGCGCGCCTCGGCGACGACCTCCAGGTAGCGCGCGCGCGTGTAGCCGCGGGCCATGCGGCGCAGCACGGCGTCGCTGCCGGCCTGCGCGGGCATGTGAATGAAGGGCATCACCTTGTCGCCCAGGTCGTGCATCGTGCGCCAGAGATCCGCCTGGCATTCTTCCGGATGGCTGGTGATGAAGCGCACGCGTTCGAGGCCCTTCACGTCGTGCAGTTCCTTCAGAAGCAGCGGCAGGTTGGCCTTGTCGCGGCCCAGGTCGTAGCCGTAGGTGTCGATGGTCTGGCCCAGCAGCATGATCTCGGCGACGCCGTCGTCCACCAGGCGCCGGGCTTCGGAAAGGATCTCCGCCACCGGCCGGCTGACTTCGGGCCCGCGCGTGTAGGGCACCACGCAGTACGTGCAGCGCTTGTTGCAGCCGCGCGTGACGGTGAGGTACGCGAGCTCCTTCGACTCGCGGCGCGCGACCGTCTCGCCGAACTGCACGTCGGGCTTCTCTTCGATGGCGACCAGCGGCGTCTTGGCGCCCTCGCGCACGCGCGTAAGCAGCTGGCCGAACTCGTGAAGCTGCCGCGTGCCGACGATCAGGTCCACGAACGGGAAGCGCTTGGCGATGTGCTCGCCTTCCTTCTGCGCCATGCAGCCCATCACCGCGATCAGGAAGCCGGGGTCGCGGCGCTTGCGGGCCTTCAGCGCGCCCAGGCGGCCGTAGACGCGGTCTTCGGCATGCCCGCGCACGCTGCACGTGTTGAAGATCAGGAGCTGCGCCTCGGCGGGGTCCTCGACGAAGCCCGCGCCGCGTTCGTTCAGCAGCCCCGCGACCATCTCGCTGTCGTACTTGTTCATCTGGCAGCCGAAGGTGACCAGGTGCACGGCCGTGCCGGCGATCAGCGGATGCGCGCGCGCGCCGGCCAGCGCCAGCGGGTCGGGCGCGTAGACCTCGCCCTCCGGCCCGCACAGGTCGGGGTCCTTGTCGGGCGTCTCGAGCCCCCGCGCCTCGGCGACCGGATCGAAAGCATTCGGCGGCGGCGTCCCCGCGGCCAGTTGGGCCAGCGTGGGCGCGGCGGGGCTGTTCGGGGCGTTCTTCTCGTGCTTCATGGGGGAAGTTGATACCGCAAACGGGGCCGAAATTCAAAAGGAGGCGGCGGCCAACCAACGGCCTCAACACAGAGGCTCAGAGGACACAGAGGATCGCGGAGAAAGACGGTTTCGAGTATCCTTCATCTGCGTGCGCCCTGAAAGGGCGCATTAGTGTAGCCAGGGGTTAGCGCGACCATGGTCGCGCGTAACCCCTGGAAAATGTGCGCAATTCCAGCCGCCGCGGCACCCAAGCGGTTCCGGTGCGGCACACCGGAACCGCTTGGGATTTCGCCTCGAAGCGCAACCCTGGCAAGTGCTGGCGCTTCGAGACGAAATCGGCGCACGCTTTCGCGTGCGCCGTGCC
>JAKLKQ010000026.1 GCA_023150555.1 Planctomycetota bacterium | reverse complement strand
CTACCCAGGGTTGCGGACCGCTACGCGGTCCTTACCCTGGGCTTCCACCTTCAACCCCTGCGGGGTTGTACATCGGTTCGACGCGCTCGCGCACGGACATTGTCCGCGAGCCCCTTCGTGCGTCCGCGCACGGCCATCGCGGCGAGCATCAAGCCAAAGGCGAGGCAAAGGTCAAGCATGGGGCGGGGGACCACCGACGCGCGTCCGGCCAGGCGGACGCGGATTCAGCGCGCGTTCCATCAGGAATGCGCATGCCGCGAGCACGACAACGAAGAAGACGATATTCACCGGCAGCGCGACGTTCAGGTCCCAACGCCAATAATCCGGAAAGTACTCCCGTTCAACGATCGGCGTAATCGGGTCCTGCGGTCCGTAAATGGCAGGCAAGTCGCGGGCGATTACATGGTACCCAAGGCACAGCGGCCAGCCGTAGTAGTCTACTTCATCCAGCGCCAGACCCATCGTCCTCATTTGGCCCGGTGGATTTGGGTAGAGGTTCAGGCCCACGAACGCGCCCGCCACCACCATCAGCACCACGCACGTGGAGAGGTGGAGTTGGAAGAGGCGGTGCCGGCGCGGGCTCGGGGCGAGCGGTGCGGTCATGGCTCCTGTTCCGCGGATGCGCGCTTTTCAGTGCGGCGGCGTATGGCCCATTCGCAGGCGCGACCAGCAAACCAGATCAGGGAAAATCCAATGAGAACATCGGCAGCAAACGGACCGGGCATCACGCCAAAGGTGCCTTCCGACCAAAGTTCCTGATCCGGCGGAACCAGGTAACAGTAATAGGGCCAGCCAAAGGCCTTCCATGAGGGATAATCTCGATCCTGCTTCAAGTGATACAGCTCGTTCGGATCGACACTCCCCTCCATGCAGTTAAGCATTCCCATGCCTCCCGCCACCACCATCAGCACCACGCACGTGGAGAGGTGGAGTTGGAAGAAGCGGCGGCGGGGCGGCGGGGCGTTGGGCTCGTCCATGCGGGAAGTATAACACGCGCGCGCCTGGCTAGGACGGACGTGCCGCGTATGCTTCGTTGTTGCGGTAGTCCTCTCCAAGGACGTAGGTCCTCCAGATGAATCTTGTCGCGGCGCGCAGCGCCGCGACCCGGACGTGGTGACGTCCGGGCCAACCGAACGAGGGCGCACGCGCCGCGACCCGAACGTGGTGGCGTCCGGGCCATCCGAACGAAAGCGCACGCGCCGCGACTCGAACGTAGGAGCGTCAGGGTCGGCCGATCGTGAGCGCCCTGCACATCGGCGGAGTACCGTCGTGCGGCTGCACCTTGCGGAAAGGCGCGGGTTGGCAACCCGCGCCACGCGCTGGCGCGAACTGCGCCGTCCAAGGTGAACCGGAAACGGGAAACCCGAACCGCGCTCCGTGACTTCCGAGCTTCCGACGTGAGCCGAATTCGGGTTGCGGAAGGTTGCGCCGCGCGGAATCGCCGCGCCGGGCCGCGGCTCGCAGGGTAGGCGGGGAGAGGAAGGCGCGTAGTGGGCGTCCTGCGCATGTGCAACCGAATGCGCGCGAAAGCAAGCCCGCCCTGTTCCCTGCCGCGAAAGAGCTGCTACGATTTCACGCGTATCGACGATCTGGAGGCCCCGCTCATGATCCTCCGCGTTCCCGCCGCTTTCCTCTTCGTGTTCGTCGCGCTGAGCGGCGTTGCATCCGCACCCGCCGCGGCCAAGGAAGACGCGCCCAAGAAAGAGCTTTCGAAGGAGGAGAAGGAAGCCGCGGCGGCGCTGGCTGCGGCGCCCGGCGACGCGGCGGCGGCCGGCGGCGGCGAGTCGCTCGACGAGTGGAAGGTCAAACGCGAGGAGAACTTCGCGTTCGCGCAGGCGCCGGCGGTCGAGCGCGCCGGCGACCGCGTCACCATCCGCTTCGAGACGCAAGGCTTCTGCGACGTCTCGATCGCACTCGAGGACCCCGACGGGAAGATCGTGCGGCACCTGGCCAGCGGCGTGCTGGGCCCCAAGGCGCCGGCGCCGCTGCAGGCGGGCACGAAGAAGCAGGCCGTGGTCTGGGACGGCAAGGACGACGAAGGCAAGTACGTCGACGCGAAGGACGCGCTGAGCGTGCGGGTCTCGCTGGGGCTGAAACCGCGCTTCGAGCGCTCGCTGCTGTGGGAACCGCGGCGGCGCCTGGCGCACGGCACCAGCTACGGCGCCGATTCGTACCCCGCGCCGTTGGTCGCGTGTACGCCCGAAGGCGTCTTCGTTGACGACGGCGGCGGCACGGCGCTGGACCACGTGCGCCTGTTCGACCACGAAGGCAACTACGTGCGGACGGTCTACCCGTTCCCGGCGGAGAAGGTGAAGGATGTCGTGGGCCTGCCGTGGCACACCTACCCGCAGGACGGCCGCGCGCTGCCGGTGAAGGGCAGCTTCATGCAGAACACGATGCTGACCAGCGGCGACAGCTGGGCGCCGACCTACAACGCGCAGAAGGGCGTCTTCCACACCAACGGCCGGAAGGAGATCGCGCACTTCGGGATGCACGGCAGCGGTGCGACGACGATGGCCGCCGCCGCGGGGCGCATCGCGCTCGCCCACCAGCGCCTCGTCCGCCTGGCCGCCGGCGGCGGCACCGGCGGTTTGGCGCTGAGCGGCCCGAAGGTGAGCTTCACCGCGGCGCTGCCGATGACCTACGCCGGGCCGGGCGGGAACTTCGAGGTCAGCCCGCGCAGCTCGGCGCTCAGCCCCGACGGCAAGTGGCTGTACCTCGCCGGCTACATCTACCACAAGAACCTGGTCTTTAACGGCAAGCACGGCGTCGCGCGGGTGGCCATGGACGGGGAAGGCGAGACCGAAGTCTGGCAGGGCGAGATGGACAAGCCTGGGGCCGATGCCGCGCACTTCCATTACCCGCTCTCGGTGGCCTGCGACGCAAAAGGCAACGTCTACGTTGCCGACTACATGAACGACCGCGTGCAGGTCTTCGGCGCGGACGGCAAGCTGCAGCGCAGCGTTCCCGCGGCCAAGCCCGCGCACGTCGCGGTGCATCACGCCAGCGGCGACCTGTACGTCTTCTCGTGGCACATCACCAACCAGGCGCTGAAGGGCCAGGCCGCCGAGCGCGAGAAGAAGCAGGAGAAGCTGCAGATCCCAGCGGTCCTGAGCATTTATGCTGCGGGCGAGGCCAAGGCCAAGGCGGCCTGCCCGATCCCGTTCGAGAGCTACAACGGCACGGTCACGTCGTATTACGGCAGTTTCGATGGCCTGCAGTACCGCGTTGCGCTGGACTCGTGGACCGAGCCACCCACGATCTGGATGGTGGCGAGCAACCCTGACCGCATGGGCCGGGTGGATTGGTCCAAGGCCGCGCTGCGCCTGCTGACTTTGAAGGACGGCAAGCTCGCCGTGAAGCGCGACTTCGGCCAGGAAGCCGAACAGTACGCGCCCGTCACCGACGGCCGGCAGCGCCTCTACTTCAACCCCGCGACGGGCAAACTCTACGCCGACCCCGCCGGGCGGCACTTCTCGTCGCTGCTGGAGATCGATCCGGCGACGGGCAAGACCGGGCGGCTGGAGCTTCCGGTGACGTGCGAGGATATGGCCTTCGACCGCGACGGCTACGCCTACCTGAAGACGTTCACCGAGCTGGTGCGCTACAACCCGGCCTCTTGGCGCGAGATTCCCTTCGACTACGGCGAAGAACGCGAGATCGAGCAGGCCTACAAGAAGAAGCCGTTCCTCGGGTGCCTGGTGCTGCCGGCGGTGGCGACCTTCCACCACGGCGGGCTGTGGGTCTCGCCGAAGGGCCGCATCGCCGTCGGCTGCCTCTACGAGGCGCCGAAGGCCAAGCGCATCGACGAGAAGGAGTCCTACGTCGCGGGCAAGCCCTACGCGCCGCGGCTCTTCCCCGGGCGCACCACCAGCTACAACTACGGCGCGACGTACGTGCACGTCTGGGACAAGCACGGCCAGGTCCTGTACGACGACGCGGTGCCCGGTCTGGGCGGCACGCTGGGCGTCGGCATCGACGCCGACGACAGCCTCTACGTGCTCTCGGCCTCGACGCGCGCCATCGCCGGCAAGCCGTACTTCAACGACGCGGCCGGCACGCTGATGAAGTTCCGCCCGAAGCAGGGCCGCATCCTGTGCATGCGCAGCACGCCGGTGCCGCTGGAAGGCGGCGCCAAGCCCGACCGCCCCGCCGACGTGGGCGTGATCCCGGGCCCCGGCTGGGTGGAAGGCGCGGAGTGGATGTACGGCGGCGTGGGGATCGATGGCAAGAAGTGGGTGGGCTGTTCGTGCTGGAGCGCGCGCTTCGCGCTGGACGGCTACGCGCGGGTCTTCGCGCCGGAGATCGACCGCTACGCCGTCGCGGTGCTGGACACCAACGGCAACCTGATCCTGCGCGTCGGGTACTACGGGAACGCCGACGACGGCCAGCCCCTGGTCGCGGACGGCGGCCCGCCCGCGCCGCGCGCGCTGGGCGGGGACGAGGTCAGCCTGATGAACGGCGCCTACGTGGCGGCCGACAGCGACCGGCGCCTGTTCATCGCCGATCCCGGCAACGGGCGCATCAGCGGCGTGAAGCTGGGCTACCACACCGAGGCCAAGGTCGCGCTGAAGGACGTGAAGGACGCGGCGGAATGACGAAGTACGAGTGACGAAATTCGAATGGAATGAAAGGCGCTCGAAGGTCGTAAATCGATCTCAGCGCCGCGGCGGGCCGATCGTGTTGCCGCCGTGCCAGGCCGGCTGGATGCGCACCACGGCCGGTTCGGACGGCGGCTTTTCCAGCAGCATCGCGGCGCGAAAGCCCAGTTCCACGAAGTCCACCGCCGGGCCGGCCAGGTTCAGTTCGGCGTCGGTCTTTCCCTGAAAGCTGACGACGCTCAGGTCCCGCGGCACGGCCAGGCCGGCGGTCCGCGCGGCGTTGATGACCGCGCGTGCGGTGTTCGGGTCGGCCGTGACCACCGCAGTGAAGGCCGGGCGCACGGCGAGCATCTGCTGCAAGGCGTTCAGCTTCACCCGCACCGCCGACATGTGGCTATAGACGGGCGTCGGCTTCACCGGCAGGCCTCGGGCGCGCATGGCCTGGAGGAAGGCCTCCTGCCGTTCCCGGCTGTCGGACTCGACGGCGTTCGTCGCCAGCTGGATCTTGCGGACGAAGGCGATGCGGCGGTGCCCCAGCGCGAACAGGCGTTCGACGGACATCTCGGCGCCGGCCTCGTTGCCGTAGCAGGCCGCGTGGACGCGGTGCTTCTCGGGCGGGCGGTCCACCAGCACCACCGGCACGTTGAGGCGTTCGTAGCGCGCGATGCCTTCGTCGAACAGAGGCCCGTGCACCAGGATCCCGCGCAGCGGCAGGCCCAGGAAGCTGCGCGGCACCTGCTTGCGCAGGTACTCGCCGTGGGCCACGGCCAGCGCGAGGTTCAGCTTGCCCGCGCCGCGCTGAATGCCCCAATGCAGGTCGGCCGTGACGCCGGCGCGCCCCATGTACCACAGGTTGATCGTGTAGGCCTCCAGCAGGATGCCGTTGGATACGCGCGTGCCGTCTTTCGGCGACGAGGTCGCGATCAGGCGCCGGCGCGCGTTGCCCGCGAGGTGGCCTTCCTCCTTGAGCAGTTCGATGGCCAGGCGGATGGTGCGCTGGCCTTCGTTGAAGAGCTTGCCGAGCTGGCGGTGGCTGGGGATCGCTTTTCCGGCGGGCCAGTCGCCGCTTGCGATCCGCTCGCGCAGGTGGTCGGCGACGCGGCGAAAGCGCGCCTCCTGGTCGACCGGCCGCCCGCGGCGGATGTTCTTCTCGTCCTGTGGCATCAACCGCTCCTCGTCCGTGGCGGCGTCAGGGTCTTGCCCGCGATCCAGGCCGGCGCCAGGCGCACGATCCGCGGTTCGGGCGCGGGATCCTTCAGCAGCAGCGCGGCCTGCGTGCCCAGCTCCGCGAAGTCGATCGCCGGTCCGGCGAAGTTGTGCCCGCGGTCGCCCTTTCCTTGGTAACAGACGACGCTCAGGTCGTCAGGCACCCGCAGGCCTGCGCCCTCGGCGGCGTCCTGCATCGCGCGTGCGCTGTTCGGATCGGAGCAGACGACGGCCGTGTAGCCCGGTCGCGCGCCCAGCAGGGCCTTCAGAGCCGGCGCCGACCAGCCCTTCGTGGACATGTAGCTGAAGACCGGGCGCGGATCGTTGGGCAGGCCGCGCTCGCGCAGTCCCTTCAGGAAGGCCGCCTGGCGCTCCTTGCTGTCGGGCTCGACGTCGCGCGTTGCCATCTGGATCATGCGCAGGAAGGCGATGCGGCGGTGCCCCAGCGCGGTCAAACGGTCAAGCGCCTCGCGCATGCCGGCCTCGTTGTCGAAGCACGCCGCGTGCAGGCGGCGGCGTTCGGGCGGGCGGTCGGCGAGCACCACCGGCACGTTGAGTCTTTCGTAGCGCGCCAGCGCCGCGTCGGTGACCGCGCCGACGACGACGATCCCGCGCAGCGCCACGCCCAGGAACGGCTGCGGCAGATGCTGGCGCAGCGGATAACCGTGCGCCAGCGCCAGGGGTGAATCGAGCATTCCCACGCCGCGCTGCACGCCGAAGAGAATGTCGCCGTTGCCGCCCGTGCGCTTGAGCGTGGCCAGGTTCTCGGTGAGCACCACCAGCACCTGTCCCCCGGCCGCCGACGTGCCCGCAGGCGCGGGCTGGGCCAGCAGGCGGCGCCGCGCGTTGGCGGCGATGTGGCCTTCCTCCTTTAAGAGGTCGACGGCGAGGCGCACGGTGCGCTGGCCTTCGCGGTAGGCCGCGGCCAGGCTGCGCAGGCTGGGGATCGCCGTGCCGTGGGGCCATTCGCCGGCCAGGATGCGGCGGCGCAGGTCCTCGGCGACGTGCCGGAAGCGCGCCTCGCTGCGGACGGGCCGGCCGCCCTTGGCGGAAGAGGGGAAGGGCGTAGATGCCATGGGCGCAGTATGGTTTTCGACGCAAAAAGACGCAAGTCGGTTTAGTGAAGCATTCCGCGCGACGGCGCGTGTATGCAGGAGCAGGCCGCGCGCATCCGGCGCGCGGGCCGGGATCACGGAGGACCGTTCCATGACGCTGTCGCATACCCGAGCCGCCGTCCTGTTCCTCTTGCTGTTGGCCGCATGCAGCGCGCGTTCGGAAGATGCCGCCTTGCCCGGCACGGTCTTCGAGGAGGTCCCGACCATTCACTGCCTGGGCGTGCGCTGGACGGTGAAGGGCGACGCCAACGCCAACGCCACGATCGCGGTGGCGTACCGCAAAGCCGGCACGGAGGCGTGGCTCGAAGGGCTGCCTCTGTTCCGCACGCGCCCCAATCCGCATCCGGAGAACAAGAGCAGGATCCACACCGTCGCCGGCGGCTGGGTCTTCGCCGGCAGCATCGTCGACCTGGAGCCCGAGACGGCCTACGAGGTCCGCCTGAAACTCAGCGACCCCGACGGCGGCGCGGACGAGAAGACGCTCTCGATGACGACCTGGCACGAGCCCCGCCAGCCGAAGGATATGACCGTCTACCACGTCGTGCCCGGTAACGGCGGTGGCAGCGGGAGCGAGGCCGATCCGTTCAAGGGCGTGGCGGCGGCGGGCGTGGCGGCGAAGCCCGGCGCGCTGTTTCTGCTCCACAAGGGCGTCTACGTGAAGGACGACTGCGAGAAGAACACGTGGGTGCTCTCGAAGAGCGGCACGGCCGAATTGCCCATCATCTTCCGCGGGGCGGGGGACGGCGAGGCGGTGCTGGACGGCGGCGGCGACCACAAGACCGAGGGCCGCCTGGTCAGCGCCAACAAGACGAAGTACATCTGGTTCGAGGACCTGTCGCTGCGCAACCGCCAGTGGGGCATCGTCGCGCACGAAGGCAGCCACTGGACGATCCGGCGCTGCCGTTTCGAGAACGTGACCCACGGATTTACTGCGCACAACGCCGGGTACGACGTCGCGCAGCACCACTTCATCGCGGACAACCACTTCAAGGGCACCACGACCTGGCCGCGCACGAAGGGCATCGAGCCGTATGCGGCGGCGACGATGACCGGCGCGGGCCACGAGTTCTGCTACAACCGCATCGAGCACATGGGCGACGGATTCCACAGCATCCAGCACGGCAACATCTCGGCCTGCGACTTCTACGGCAACGACATCTTCGCCAGCACCGACGACGGCCTCGAGACCGACTACGCGGATTTCAACGTGCGCGTCTTCCGCAACCGCATCGTCAACGTGATCCACGGCGTGACCGCCCAGCCCAGCCACGGCGGGCCCGTGTACATCTTCCGCAACTTCATCTACAACGCGACGTACTCGCCCTTCAAGCTGAACAATCACACCTCCGGCGTGCTGCTGTTCCACAACACCTGCCTGCGCGCCGGCGACTGCTTCAAGACCGTCAACGGCGGCGAGACCGTCACCAACGTCACCACCCGCAACAACCTTTTCCTCGGCACCGGCGGCTACGGCTACTACAGCATCGGGAAGATGGCGCACTGCGATTACGACCACGACGGCTTCAGCGGCTACACCGGGCCCTTCCTGAAGTGGAACGGCCGCAACTACAAGACGCCCGCCGACGCCAAGCAGGCCGGCGCCGCCTACACCGGCACCGGACCCGTCGCCGTCGATCCGAAGAGTTGTTTCGCTTCGGGCCTGCTTCCGCCCGCCGATCCGGACACCGCCTACGCCGCCAAGGACCTCGACTTCCGCCTCGCTAAGGATTCCAGCGCCGTCGACCGGGGCGTGCCGCTGCCGAACTTCGCCGCCAACGCCAAGGGCGCCCCCGACCTGGGCGCCTTGGAACTGGGCGAAGCTTTTCCTCACGTTGGTCCTCGCGACGCCGGTCAGGTCCAGGCCATGTCGCCTAACTCCAAGTAAATCAACGCATTGGAAGGGGGCGGAAAGCGCCCCTTTTCGCCGGTTCTCCGAAAGGAATTCCCCGCTTTGCCCAAAGTATGGGCCGGAACGGGGGATCGGCCTTCATGCTCGGCGCCTCCGTACCATGGAGAGCAACCTTCAGCACGGCATCGGAAAAGGAGGAGGCACCTATGTGGGCCAGGATCAAGCGAGCGTTCCGCGCGTTCTTCGGGGGACTGGTGGGGGCGATGGAGAACCCCAAGGCCATTCTCGAACAGAACATCCGCGACATGCACGACAGGGTGCCCGAGATGAACAACGGCATCGCCAAGGCGCGCGGCGGCATCGTGCGCCTGGAGAACGAGGCCGAGGAGTACAACCGCGAGATCGTGCGCCTGCGTGCCCGCGTCAAAGCCTGCCTGCTCGCAAACGAGGAAGGCATGGCCGGGCAGTTCGCCGTGGAACTGAAGCGCGCGCAGGACGGCCTGGAGCGCAACGCGCAGCAGCTCGAGTCCAGCCGCGCGGGCTACAAGAGCCTCCTGGCGCTGAAAGAAAACTACATGAAGGAGATGAAGCGCAAGACCGACGAGGCCATGCGCGCGATCCGCGAAGCCGAGGCCGCCAAGTGGAAGAGCGAACTCGCCGACGTCTTCGAGCAGTTCGAGGTCGCCGGCGTCGACGCCACGCACGACGAGATGGTGCAGAAGCTGCGCGGCCAGGCCGCCGACGCCGAAGGGCGCCTGCTGATGGCGCACGAGTCCGTCGACATGAAGTCGATCGTGATCGAGCGCAAGGCGCAGGAGCTGGAAGGCCAGGAGCTGCTCAAGCAGTTCAAGATCGAACTGGGCCTGGCCGAGGCCGAACCCGTCGCGGAAGCCCCGCGCACCATCGGCCCGGCAAAGGAGAACAACGGCTTCGCGCCGGTGGCCATGAAGGACCCGACGAAAAAGGCGGCCCAGCCTGAACCCGAACGCGTTCGCGTCGAGTGACGATTTAGCTCGCGCAAAGCCGCCAAGGCGCAAAGAACGGAAAATGGAGAAACCAGATCCCCCGGCGAAAGCCGGGGGATCTCTTTTGCCGGGTAATGAATCTCAGGCGCCCAGCTTCTTCAGCGCGTCCTTCGCGTCTAACATATAAATCTTGCGCTCGCCTTCGTGAACCGAATCGACGGTCACGTAGCGCCCGTCGGGCGACCAGCGCGGGTGCAGGTCGCAGCGCAGTTCCACGTTCTCGACCTTCGGATGCGCGAAGCGTCCCACCGGCACCACGCGCTCGGTGCCGGCCTCCGCCAGCACCAGCGACTGGAATCCCTCCACCGGATACGTGTCGCCGGCGATCCACTTGCCGTCGGGCGAGAAGTTCAGGTGGCCCTGGTGCGTCTGCCCGTCGCTGAGTTTCTCGCCGCGGATCGGGCGCCGGTCTTCCTGGAAGACCACGTACTGGTGCCCGCGTTTGCACCAGTTGGCGTCGACGAGCACCTCGCGGGGCGTGCGCCCCCAGATCTGGTGCGAGACCGCGCGGTTCCAGTAGGGCTCGGGCAGGCAGCAGAGCAGCCCGCTGCCGTCGATGTTGACCGTGAAGAGATCCGTCTGCCACGGCGACGGCTGGTGCGCTTCGGCGCAGCTGCGGAAGAGGAACATCACGCGCGTCGAGTCGCAGTTGAAGTTGCCCTGATTGATCCAGACGTACCAGTCCTCGAAGCCGTACGCGCGCGGGTGCGCTTCGATCACTTGGCGGTACGTGACGAGCATCCGCGATTTGCCCGTCTTCGTGTCGAGGATGCGCAGGCCTTCGGTGTCGAGGTCCGGCAACTTGCGTTCAGCCGGCAGCGGTGCGCGCGCGAAGCTGTATCCGCGGCGCGGCAGGCGCGCGAAGTCGAGCACGCTCGCCCAGCGTCCGTCCGGCGAGAGATTGTAGATGTGGCCTTCCCATTGGCCGCAAGGCCCGTCCGTGACGTGGTGCAGGCGCGTGACCGGCGCCCAGGCATCGCCGCGCCGTTCAAAGTCGTCGTAGACGAAGACGCCGTCGCGTCCGGGCAACCACGTCAGCAACGCGCCGACTTGGTGGCACCAGGCCTCGGTCGTGGCCAGTCGTACGAACTTCCGCGCGCCGGGTTCGACGTAGCCGACCTCTGCCGTCTCCCCGGGCTCGGGCAGGTGGTCCTGGTGCGGGACCTTCAGCGCCAGGTGCCGCCGGGTGGCCGGGTCCCAGGCGCAGCGGTCGTAGTACCCGCCAAAGAGGAAGTGCCCGGCTTCGGGCGTGAGGTTGATCCAGTCGAGTTCCGGGTGGATGCGCATTGCGCAACGTGCCTCAGGGAGGAAAGGGGTTTGGCGCCTCCTTAATATTGTGCGGCCCTTGCGGGAGGGGGCAAGCGCCAAGAAATGCCCCGGCAGTTTGCGTTCCGGGCGCTTCATGGGGTAGGGTGTGGGTCTATGAGCCGTTCGACGTCCGCCACCCCCCGTCTTCCGGCCCGCCGCTCGGCGGGCGAGGAGCTCTCCCGGCCGCGCCGGCCTTTCTGCCCGCGCGGCCGTGCCGTCGTTGCCTAGAATCGTTCTTCCCGTTACCTTTTAGCGTGTAACCCATTGATACCGGACCGCTTGCGCGCGGCCCTGGCGATCCGCCGCCGAACCGATACGCATTGAACGAACCGCACCGGAGAGTTGCCAACGATGTCCAAGGAAGCGAAGCCCGCGCCGGAGAGCTCCGAAGGCTCCGACCTGGGCAAGACCTACGATCCCGCCGCGTTCGAGGACGCGATCTACGAGAAGTGGGAGCAGGCCGGCGTCTTCAAGGCCGACGCGAACTCGCCACGCAAGCCCTACACCATCGTGATCCCGCCGCCGAACATCACCGGCGTGCTGCATATCGGCCACGCGCTGAACAACTCCCTGCAGGACCTGCTCATCCGCTTCAAGCGCATGCAGGGTTTCGAGGCTCTGTGGCTGCCCGGCACCGACCACGCGGGGATCGCGACGCAGAACGTCGTCGAACGCATGATCGCGAAGACCGAGGGCAAGAACCGCTACCAGATCGGGCGCGAGGCGCTGATCGAACGCATCTGGAAGTGGCGCGACCTCTACGGGAACACCATTCTGCGCCAGCTGCGCAAGCTAGGCGCCAGTTGCGACTGGTCGCGCACGCGCTTCACCTTCGACGAGGGGCTTTCGCGAGCCGTCCGGGAGGCCTTCGTCCGCCTGCACGAAGCCAAGCTGCTGTACCGCGGTAAGTACCTGGTGAATTGGTGCCCGCGCTGCCGCACGACGCTCAGCGATGACGAGGTCGACCACAAGGACATCAACGGGAAGCTCTACCAGATCCACTACCCGTTCGCCGACGGCAGCGGGCACCTGACCGTCGCGACCACGCGCCCCGAGACCATGCTGGGCGACACCGCCGTCGCGGTCCATCCCGAGGATGAGCGCTACCAGGCGCTTGTCGGAAAAAAGCTGCGGCTGCCGCTCGTCGGCCGCGAGATCCCCGTCGTCGCCGACCGCGCGATCGAGAAGGGCTTCGGCACCGGCTGCCTGAAGGTCACGCCTGCGCACGACCCGGTCGACTACGAGATCGGCCGCCGCCACAACCTCGAAGCCATCGCCATCTTCGACGAGGAAGCGCGGCTCAACGAAAACGTCCCGGAAACCTTCCGCGGGATGGATCGCTTCGCCGCACGCAAGGCGGTCGTCGCCGCCCTGGAGGCCGAAGGCCGCCTCGGCGACGTCAAGCCCAATCCGCACCAGGTCGGGCACTGCTACCGCTGCCACACGATGATCGAGCCGTACCTCACGTCGCAGTGGTTCGTCAACATGAAGCCGCTGAGCGAACTCGCCGTCGAGGCGACGAAGAGCGGTCGCGTCCGCTTCTTCCCGTCCCGCTGGGAGAAGGTCTACCTGCATTGGTTCGAGGAAGTCCGCGACTGGCCGGTCTCGCGCCAGATCTGGTGGGGCCACCGCGTCCCCGCGTGGTACTGCCTGGAGGACAACCCCGGCGCGATCCAGACCCTCGAGGCTGGGCCCGATGAGCCCTTCGATGTCATGAAGGCCGGCAAGCCCATTCGCTACCTGATCGGCGAGAACGCGAAGCCCATCGTCGCGCGCGACGATCCGGCCAAGCGCCCCGAGTACCAGGGCAAGACGCTGATCCAGGACCCCGACGTCCTTGACACGTGGTTCAGCAGCCAGCTGTGGCCCTTCAGCACGCTGGGTTGGCCCGCCGAGACGCCGGACCTGAAGCGCTTCTTCCCCACCGACACGCTCGTCACCGGCCGCGACATCATCTACTTCTGGGTCGCGCGCATGGTCATGGCCAGCGAGCTGCTGATGGGCAAGGAGCCGTACCGCGACGTCGTCATCAACGGCACCGTCTGCGACGGCGAAGGCACCGTCATGTCGAAGTCCAAGGGCAACGGCATCGACCCGCTGGACATCATCCGACGCTACGGCGCCGACGCCGTCCGCTTCACCATCTACGACATGGCGACGGAAGGCCAGGACCTGCGCTTCCCCGTCCAGATCGTCTGCCCGCACTGCGCCGAGGCTCAGGACCTGCCGTCGAAGCGCACCGAGCCGGTGATGAACTGTCGGAAGTGCAAGACCGACTTCCAGCAGCCTGTCCCCAACGAGCCCGAACAGCCCGCGCCGAAGATGGGCACGCTGGACAGCAAGCGCTTCGAGAAGGGCCGCAACTTTGCGAACAAGGTCTGGAACGCTTCGCGCTTCGTCATCGCAGGCATCGACGCCGCGACCGCCGCATCCATCACGGACGCCGCCGCGATCGAGAAGGCGCTGCGCGACGAGGACCGCTGGATCCTCTCGAGGCTAAACCGTGCGGTCGCCGGCGTCACCGAGGCGCTGTCGGCGTACCAATTCAACAAGGCCTCGAACGCGCTCTACGCGTTCTTCTGGGACGAGTTCTGCGCGTGGACGATCGAGCTCAGCAAGCCGCGCCTGGCCGCCGGCGCGAATGCGGACGACAAGCGCGCCGCCGCCGCTGTGCTGTTGCACGTCCTGGACCGCAGCCTGCGCCTGCTGCATCCATTCTGCCCGTTCCTCAGCGAAGCCCTGTGGGCCGAACTGGGCGCGCTGGCGCCGAAGTCCGAGCAGCGCAACCTGGGCCGCCCCGCCGCCGCCGGCGAGGCCTCCGCGCGTCCGGAGACCGGCGCGCTGCTGGCCGCCTCGCGCTGGCCGTCCGCCGACCAGAAGCACGTCGATTCGGAGATCGAGGCGCAGTTCGAGTCGCTCTTCGAGGCCGTCCGCGCGGTCCGCAACATCCGCCAGAAGAACGGCATCGCCCTGCGCGACAAGCTGAAGGTCAGCATCCGCACCAGCGACGACGACACCCGCCGCCGGCTGGACGCGCAGCGGCACGTCCTGGAACAGATGGCGTGCCTCGAGCCACCGCAGATCGGCGCCGACGCGCCCAAGCCCAAACCTGCCGGTGCCGAAGTCCTGAAGGGCGCGGAACTGTACGTCTCCCTGGCCGGCCTGATCGACCCCGAGAAGGAACGCGCGCGCCTGGCGAAGGAGATCGAACGCGCGCAGAACGCCGTCTCGCAGAGCGAGAAGAAACTGTCCAACGACAGCTTTGTAAAGAACGCGCCGCCGGACAAGGTCGAGGCCGAGCGCGCGCGCATGCAGGAGTACCGCGACAAGGTCGCGAGCCTTCAGCAGGCCGTGAAGGATCTGGAAGGCTAGCGGCCTGCTGCGAACGGGGAACGGCTGCGCATGCCCGACCAACCGTCTTCGAGCTCGAAACGCGTCGCGCTGGTCACCGGCGCGTCGCGCGGCATAGGGCGCGCCTGTGCCGAACGCCTGGCCGCCGCCGGGTGCGCCGTTGCGGTGCACTACCGTTCCCGAGCGGCTGATGCCGAGGCCGCGGCCTCAGCGATCGCGAAGGCCGGCAGCTCGGCAAAGCTCTTCGCCGCCGATCTGTCGCAGCCCGGCGCCGCCGAGCAACTCGTAGCCGGGGTGGCGGAAGGGCTCGGTCCGCCGAGCGTCCTCGTGCATGCAGCCGGCGAACTGGTCGAGAAGCCCGTGGCGTTCACCGCGCCTGACGAATGGGCGCGCCTGCGCGATCTGCACGCCGTCGCGGCCTTCGCGTTGGCGAAGGCCCTTTGCCGGCACCTGCGCAAGGCGCCGGAGGGCAGCGGACGCATCGTGCTGGTCGGCAGTCTGGCGGGCGTAAGCGGGCTCGGCAATGCCGCCGCGTATGCCGCGACCAAGGGCGCCCTGCACGGCCTGGCGAAGTCGCTGGCGCTGGAAGTCGCGCGGTGGGGAGCGACGGCGAACGTCGTCGCACCGGGTTACGTCGAGACCGAGATGGCCTCGCACCACGAAGGCGAGCGCAAGACCTCGACCGCCGAACGCATCCCGCTGGGACGCTACGGCTGTGCGGAGGAGATCGCCGCGATGGTGGCGTTCCTGGCATCGGCCGATGCCGGGTACGTGACGGGCCAGGTGCTTGCGGCCGACGGCGGACTGGGCCTGGGATGAGTTCCGCACGCAAAGGAGGCGCGATGCACGCCGAATCGACTCTGCTGGTCCGGCCCGAGCACCTCAACCACCACGGCTCCCTCTTTGGCGGGCGCCTGTTGGAGTGGCTCGACGAGCAGGCCTACATCGCGGCCATCGCGCATCTGGATTCGCGCGCGAACCTGGTCACCGTCGGCATCGACAACGTGGAGTTCCACCATCAGGTGCGCGAAGGCGCAGTTCTGCGCTTCCGTTCGACGGTGGTCCACGTCGGGCGCACGTCGATCACCGTTCACACGACGGTGCAGGTGCTGCCGCGCGGGGCGAAGATTTTCGAGGCCTACGTCACGTTCGTGGCGCTGGATGCGGAAGGCGACCCACAGCAGATCGCGCCGCTGCTGCTGAACCCCTTCACGCCCTCAGGTGCGGAAGCGAAGAAGCACTTTCGCGCGGTCGAGAGCGCGCGCCGCCGCCGGAAGTAGGCACGCGCTTTCAGGGACTGCCGTTTTCCTCGCTGCCGTTGCCGTCGTTGCGTGCACCGAAGCCCAGCGGATAACGCAGCCAGCGCATGATCGAAGGCCCGACGTACTCGAAGAGCACCTGCGTCGGCGCCTTGCTCTGTGGTTCGCGGATGGCCAGTGCCGCGGGGATCGCCAGCCAGCGCACCACCATTCCGATGGCGAAGAGCGCGTGGAAGTTGCCCCAAGTCATCCCGAGGAATTCCCAGGACTCGCCTTTCCAGTGTTCCAGCAGGCCACCTGCGATCAGCGAGCCCAGGGCGCCCGTCAGGCCGCTGCCGGCCAGCACCGCGGCCACGAACATGCTGCGGTTGCGCCTCGGCGACTGCTTGAGCATGAAGCCGTTGCGCGAGATCATTAGGCCGGTGTTGAGCATGTTGTCGAGCAGCAGGATGGGGAACATCAGCCACAGGAAGCTGCCGGGACGCAGCGCCAGGAAGCCGAAGACGATCAAAGACTTCAGGATCGTGCAGAGGACGATCACGGGCCGGTGTCCCAGGCGGTCAACCATGCGGCCGAACTGTTCGGCGAACAGGGCTCCGCCGAGCTGGTGGAAGAACCAGAAGAAGATCACGACCTCCAGCGGCAGCCCCCACACCTGCAGCATGAAGAGCCGGAAGAACGGTGCGCAGAAGCACGCCGCGAAGGACCAGTAGCACGAGTACAGCACGAAGCGGCGGAAGTTCCCGTCGCGGAAGGGTTCGGTCAGGTTCGCCCAGTCGGTGCCGGCGATGGTCGCGCCAGGGCGTTCGGGCACGCGCAGGAAGAGGAGGATGTCCCAGATGCCCGCCGCCGAGCCGACGACCGCGACGATCAGGTAGGTCGTCTGGATCGGCCAGTCCTTCACCGTCCAGAAGAAGCCCGCCGACGCCAGCATGCTGCAGGCGTTGGCGAGGCTCAGCCACTTGCGGCGGCGCGCCCAGAATTCGCCCAGCGATCGGTGCGGCAGCAGGTCGCCCATCCAGGCGAACCACATCGGTTGTCCGAAGTTCCCCAGCGCCTGCCCGACGGCCAGCAGCGCGACCATGCTCCAGACCCACATGCTGGTGCCGGCGTCCGGCAGCAGCCACGGCAGCAGCGCCACGGGCACCACCAGCGCGCGGTGCGCGACCATGATCCCGATCCAAAGGCGCTTCTTGTACTTCAGGCGGTTGTTGACCATCGCGCTGAGGAACTGCACGACCAGCATTGCCGGCGCGATGGAGTACAGGATGCCGAACTGGAATTCGCTAAACCCCAGACTGCGCGCGAATTCCGTCTGCGCGCTGCCTTCCGCCAGGTCCGTATAGACCATCGCCAGGCAGCCGGCGATGTTGATGCGCAGCATGATGCGCCGGATTTCGGGCGTCCACTCGGCCGGCAGGCCGTCCATGCGCTGTGACTTTTCCGCGGGACCGTGCGCGGGATCTGGGGCGGGGGAAGGGGCGTTGGCCTGGCCTGCGGGCGCGCCCGGCGATTCGTTGTCGGATGGCATGGGCTTGAAGGATACCCATGCTATCCATCGCGCCGGTTTAGGTCCAGGGCGGCAAAAGGTTCGTTACCAGGCCACCTGGAAGTTGACGACGAAGCTGTCGTTCTTCACTTCTCGAAAGCCGCGTCCGCCGTCGCCGGCGTCGGGTTCGTCGGCCCACATGTAGTTG
Source organism: Planctomycetota bacterium (assembly GCA_023150555.1). GTDB lineage: Bacteria > Planctomycetota > SZUA-567 > H5-PLA8 > H5-PLA8 > JAKLKQ01. Next base: position 66,426 of record JAKLKQ010000026.1, on the reverse strand, counting down.
GCCTGGATTTTGGCGTTGTTGCCCTGGATGTAGTAGGTCACGCCCGCAGTCTGGATCGTGGATGCGAAGACGTCGGTGCGTGTTTTCGGCCGGGTCAGATCGGAGACGGCGACGTTCTGAAAGGTTTCGCAGCGGTACGCGAACTCGAAGGGCCGGAACCATCCAGGCACCTTTTCCTTCCAGACGCTGTCGGAGATCCTGTAACCGGTGGAGACGTACCATCCGGAGACGCTGAATGGGTTGGGCGATGTCTGGATGCCGGCCGCGTCGGTCTGCGGAATGCCGCGCACGGCCGCCGGCGCGTTGCGGTCCTTGATCCAGGCCCACTCGCCGTGCATCCACCAGCCCTTCACCGGACCGCTTGGAAGATAGGACATCGCGGCATAGTGCCGGATCGCCCAGGTCTCGCGGCGATTGAGCCCGTCGACGGACTCGCCGGCGTCCGATACGTCGCCGTCGTCGTTGTCGTCGCGCGGATTGCCGGCCTCGCCGTGAATGCCGAACTGGCTCGACCAGCTCAACTCGATGCTCCCCCACGTGGGATCCTTCCATAGCGGGCGCAGCAGCACGCGCGCCAGGAGATCCTTCGCGTCGTTGGTGTCGCTGCGGTCGTTGTAGCCGCCGTCGCTGCCGTGGAAGTTGCCCGGCGCGTTGAAGACGGCCAGCCAGTATTGAAAGCGGTCATCCCACCAGTAGCCGCGTGTGGCGATGCCCAGATCGCGGAAGTCCACCAGCTGGGTAATGAGCGCGCGTTCGGCGAAGTCCAGGTCCGAGGCCGAGCGGATGCCTTCGTCGCCCAGCGGCGGCTTGAACTGCCCGATCGTGAATTCGTGATGCGGCACGAAGTCGTGGAACTGGACATAGGCATCCTTGAGCATGCGCGAGGCCCCGCCCGCACCCGACTGGACGTTCGTGACGGCGCTGGAGATTTCCGCCGTGCGCCCGCGCAACTGCGTGCCCAGATTCGTGGAGAAGTTCGGGAAGGACTGCGCTTCGCGCGCGGGGTCGAACATGATCACGCCGCGTACGTAGTCGTTCAGATCCAGTGTGAATTTCAGCTCGGCGCGGCGGATGCGGAAGCTGTCGTTGTCCTTCGTCTCGTTGCTGTCTCCGCCGCCTGGCGTGCCGGGCGTGAGGTCTCCGAAGAAACCGAGATTGTCGTTCTGGATCGTGTAGTACCAGACCTGCACGAGGCCATTGACGCGCAGTTTGCCGGTCTTGGTCGTGACGGGCGCGTTGGGACCGTACTTTTCCGCCGCGGCGCCGGCCTTGCCGGCCAGATCCAAGGGGCCGCCGCCGATGGTGGCCTGCCGTTTCTGGAGTTCTTCGACTTTCCGGCGCAGGTCAGCCTGTTCGGAGCGCTCCTTGCGCAGGGCATCGATTTCCTTGCGCAACGCGCCGAGCTGTTCGCTCAGGGCCTCTTCCGTCCCTCCGGCGCATGCGGAATACAGAAGACAGAAGACCATGCACGACACGAGACGGCGCATCGGGTGCCTCCTTTATTGCAGCGTTCGGCGAGTGTTCTCGATAAAAGCTATACGAGGCAGGCCGGCGAAAGGGACCAGAATTCGGGCATGCTTCTGCAGCACCGGGGAGGTGGAAAGATCTGGCGCAGCCTGGGGTTACGGGGGCGAACCAGGTTTCGAGCAGGTGCGGAGGCCGCAATATCCGCTATAAAGGGCCCTGCGAAAGGCAGGGGCGCATGAGCGACGCGAAAATCGGCATCCTGACGGTCAGCGACCGCGCCAGCCGCGGCGAGTACGAGGACCGCGGCGGGCCGGCGATCCGCGAGGAACTCTCGAAGATCCTCGCCTCGCCGTGGACGCCGGTCGCGAAGGTGATCCCCGACGAGCGCCCGCAGATCGAGGCCGCGCTGAAGGAACTCTGCGACCAGGACGGCTGCTGCCTGGTCGTGACCACCGGTGGCACCGGACCCGCCGCGCGCGACGTGACGCCCGAGGCCACCGAGGCCGTCTGCGAGAAGATGATGCCGGGCTTCGGCGAAATGATGCGCAGCGTGAGCCTGAAGGTCGTGCCGACGGCGATCCTCTCGCGCCAGACCGCCGGCATCCGCGGAAAGTCGCTGATCGTGAACCTTCCGGGCAAGCCCTCGGCCATCGCCGACTGCCTGGGCGCGGTCTTTCCCGCAATTCCCTATTGCATCGATCTGATCGGCGGCCCGCGCCTGGAGACGAATCCCGCCGCGTGCAAGGCCTTCCGGCCGAAGGGCGTGTGACGATGAACGCGCCCGCCTCCATCCAGACAATCACGCCCGCCGAGTTGAAGCGCAAGATCGACGCGGGCGAAGAGATCCGCCTTATTGACGTGCGCGAGCAGCAGGAGTGGGAGCACTGCCGCATCGAAGGCGCCGAGTGGAAGCCGCTGAGCCAGGCGCGCGTATGGATCGGCGAGATCGATCCGACGGGCGGTCCGTACGTCTTCTACTGCCACCACGGCATGCGCAGCGGGCAGGTGTGCATGTACCTGGCGCAGCAGGGCGCGCAGCAAGCCTACAACCTGACCGGCGGCATCGACCGCTGGTCGCTGGACGTCGATTCCAGCGTCCCGCGGTACTGAGCAATTCGCTAAGCCAGTTCCTTGCGGTCCTTACGCAGGCTCCAGGCGAACAACGCCAAGCAAATCACAGTCAGCCAGAAGCCGGGTACACACACGACGCCCCACCAGGCCTCGGGACGGTTGTAACGCCAGATGTCGATGGTGCCGTCGGCCTTGCCAACGGCCAGGCGTCCGTCGGGAGCGAACGCGTAGTCGTGAATCTCATGCACTGTTTGCGCGAGGTATATGGCGCGCTCGCCAGTTTCGGCGTTTAGGATCAGTGGCGAACGGCTTGGGTTGTAATGCGTTGCGCCTGGCAGGCGCAGCTCGTTGATGCCGCGATCAATGGCATACTTTCCGTCCGGGGAGTGCGGTGTCTTTGGTTCATAGGAAGGTGGATCAAAGGGCTTCCCGTCACCATCGGGGAGCCCGAAGAAGGTCTTAGATCCGGCTTCGGGCGGATACGCATAGAGGCATATTGTCTTGCTGTCTTCCGCAAACTGCAGGGAAGTCTCTTCTGTCTGGATCTGATCCTTCTTCCACACCTGTTTTCGGGCGTCCAGGTCCCAAAGGACGAGAGAGACGTCGTATTTTTCGGGACCGGCCGCTGTGGCCAGGTCGAGCAGGAGCGCCAGGTACTTTCCGTCGGGCGACAGATCGCAGGTAAACACCGTGCCCGCGCCTTGGTTGGGGAAGGCGTCGAGGTAGTGCGTTTCGCCGGTGCGGTAGTCGATTACGCGTAGGGTCGTGACGCCGCCTTGGGCAGATTCCGATAGGTATTCAAATACGCGCCGTCCGTCGGTGCTCCAGGTGGGCGCGCTAATGCTCGATTCGTCGGAGGAAACGCAGCGCTGCACCACACGCCGCAGGTGCTTGCCCGTGCGCGGATCCCACTCGTCGATGGCGCCGCCAGTGGAGAGAGTCATCAGGAGTTCCGTGCCGGGCAGGATCCACATCGAACTGGCGCGGTCGTCTTGCATTTTGATGTCGTGGAGAAGCTCGAAAGCATCCGCCTTCCAGATGCGAATGCAGCCGGGCGCGTGGGTCGCAAAGAGGTTGTCCGGCAGGAAGAGTACGCGGTCCGCGTAGCGGCCATTTGCGTGAAGACTTTGCTCTATGATCCACGGCTCCCAGCTTAACCACAATGTGCCGGCCGAAGCGATCAGCAGCGTGAGCAGCAGCGAACTACGCAGCGAAAAGCGCAGGCGGCGCCGGGAGGGGGCCGGATCGGTCATATTGGCATTCTATCAGACAGACGTGGATACGAGGGGGAGGCGATCTTTCAACAAGGCACAATTGGGTAAATAAATCGGGCGGGCCTTTTCGGGCCCGCCCGGGTGATGTGCGTAGGTGTTGTCGAGTGACGCTTACGAACCGCTGGCGCGGCCGGCGCCGCCGTGGCTGGGGCGTCCGCCGCCGGTGCTGGGCGGGGCCAGCGAGCCGCTGACGGCGCCCGCGTGTTCGGCGGGGCCTGCGGGCGGCTTGGCGGACTTGTCGAAGTCGCCGACGATCTTGAAGACGAGTTTCTCGCCCTTTTGGTCGACGATGGCCTCGACTTTTTTGCCCATGGGGATGTTCCCGCGCAGCAACTCCTCCGAGATGGGGTCCTCGATGTGCTGCTCGACGGCGCGGCGCATGGGGCGCGCGCCGCTGTCGCGGTTGTAGCCCTTCTCGACGAGGAAGTTGATCGCCGCCTCGTTGAGGACGAGCTGGATCTCCTTCTCGTAGAGGCGCCGGCCCACGGACTTGATTTCCAGGTCGGCGATTTCGGCGATGTCTTCCTTGGTGAGCGGGTGGAAGACCATGACTTCGTCCAGTCGGCCCAGGAACTCGGGGCGGAACTCGCGTTCCATCTCCTCCTTGAGCTTGCGCTTGAGGTCGGCGTAGGTGGCTTCCTCGCTGCGCTTGCCGAAGCCCAGGCTGCCCTGGTTCTTGATGACCTTGGCGCCGACGTTCGAGGTCATGATCAGGATCACGTTGCGGAAGTCGACGTGGCGGCCGTAGCTGTCGGTCAGGCGGCCTTCTTCCATGATCTGCAGCAGGATGTTGAATATTTCGGGGTGCGCCTTCTCGATCTCGTCCAGCAGCACGACGCTGTACGGGCGGCGGCGGATCTTCTCGGTCAGCTGCCCGCCTTCTTCGTAGCCGACGTAGCCCGGAGGCGCGCCGACCAGCCTGCTGACGGCGTGTTTCTCCATGTACTCGCTCATGTCGATCTGGACCAGGGCGTCCTGATCGCCGAACATGAACTCGGCCAGCGCGCGGGCCAGCAGCGTCTTGCCGACGCCGGTGGGACCCAGGAAGAGGAAGCTACCGATGGGGCGGCGCGGGTCCTTAAGGCCGGCGCGGCTGCGGCGGACGGCCTTGGCCAGGGCGGAGATGGCTTCCTTCTGGCTGATGACGCGGCGGCCCAGTTCCTGCTCCATCTGCAGCAGGCGTTCGGTCTCTCGGCCTTCCATCCGCTGCAGCGGGATGCCGGTCATCTTGCTGACGACTTCGCGGATGACTTCTTCGTCGACGGTGCCGATGGTCTCGTCGGCCTTTTCGCGCCATTCCTCCTGCGCCTTCTTCATCTGGTTGCGCAGGATCTCGGCGCGGTCGCGGAACTCGGCGGCGGCCTCGAAGTCCTGCCCCGCCACGGCCTGTTCCTTCTCGGTCTCGAGTTCCTTGATCTGGCGCTCGAGGTCCTTCAGGTTCGGCGGGCGGGTCATCTTGCTCAGGCGCACGCGGCTGCCGGCCTCGTCGATGACGTCGATGGCCTTGTCCGGCAGGAAGCGGCCGGTGATGTAGCGGTCGCTGAGGTTGACGGATTCCTTCAGCGCGTCGTTGCTGATGCGGACGCGGTGGTGCGCCTCGTAGCGGTCGCGCAGGCCGCGCAGGATCTCGATGGCTTCATCCTTGCTCGGCGGGTTGACCATGATGGTCTGGAAGCGGCGTTCGAGCGCGCTGTCCTTTTCGATGTACTTGCGGTACTCGTCCAGGGTCGTCGCGCCGATGCACTGCACTTCGCCGCGCGCCAGGGCGGGCTTCAGGACGTTGCTGGCGTCGATGCTGCCTTCGGCGCCGCCGGCACCGACCAGCGTGTGCAGTTCGTCGATGAACAGGATCACGTTCTTGCTGCGGCGGACTTCGTTCATCACGGCCTTGATGCGTTCCTCGAACTGCCCGCGGTACTTGGTGCCGGCGACCATCATCGCCAGGTCCAGGACGACGATGCGCTTGTTGCGCAGCAGGTCCGGGACGTCCTCGTCGACGACCTTCTGCGCGAAGCCTTCCACGATGGCCGTCTTGCCGACGCCGGCCTCGCCCAGCAGCACGGGGTTGTTCTTGGTGCGGCGCACCAGGATCTGCAGCACGCGTTCGATCTCGGCGGTGCGGCCGATGACGGGGTCGAGCTTCCCTTCGCGGGCCAGTTCGGTCAGATCGCGGCCGAAGCTGTCCAGCGCCGGCGTCTTGCTCTCGCCCTGCGGCTGGCCCTGGCCCTGTCCGGCGCCGGGGGGCGGGCCGCCTTCGCCGCCACCGCTGGCGCGGGGCGGCTGCTCGCCGCCGCCTTCCTTGTTCTGCTGCGTCTCGGCACCGAGGAACTCCATGACTTCGTTGCGCACGTCGTCGAGCTTCAGGCTCAGGTTCATCAGCACCTGGGCGGCTAGGCCTTCCTGTTCGCGCAGCAGGCCCAACAGCAGGTGTTCGGTGCCGACGTAGTTGTGGTCCAGCGCGCGGGCTTCGTCGATGGCGAACTCGAGGACTTTCTTCGCGCGCGGCGTGAACGGCAGCTGCCCCATCGTCACGACGTCGGGGGCGGGCTTGACGAGCTTCTCGACTTCGAGGCGGACCTTCTCGAGGTCCACGTCGAGGTTCTCGAGCACGTTGGCGGCGACGCCCGAGCCTTCCTTGACCAGGCCAAGGAGAATGTGCTCGGTGCCGATATAGTCGTGGTTGAAGCGCTCCGCTTCCTGCCGGGCGAAGCTCATCACCTTGCGGGCACGATCGGTGAAGCGGTCGAACATGAGATTCCTCTCTTCCGGGGCCCCTCAGCGGACCCGACCCGTCTGCCTAAGATAAGACGCGCCGGGGGCTTTGAGTAGCGTACTTTTGACCGCTTTCGGCCCCCTTATTGTCCGGCCGGCCCGGAATCGAGTCGTTTCGACACGTAACCCCGGTCCCGGCAGGGGGTTCCAACCTGATTATCGCATATCCCGTGCCGCGCCGGAAAGGGACTGGCTTCGAGGGCCGATTTCCGCCAGATTTGGGGCTCGCCGTACTGAAACGAGGGACCCGCCAATGAGCGCATCCAAGCCCCAGCCGCTGGCCATCGGCGTGATCGGCGCGGGCGGCATCGCCGCGAAACTGCACCTGCCGCAGCTGCAGGAGATCCCGGGCCTGACCATCGCCAAGCTGGCTGGGCGCAAGATGGACCGCCTGAAACTGCTGTCCAAGCGCCACGGCGGCGAACCGGTCACCGACTTCGCGGCGGTCATCGACGATCCCAGGATCGACGGCGTCGTCGTCGCCACGCCCCACCCGCTGCACGTCGCGTGGGGCATCAAGGCGCTGGAAGCCGGCAAGCACGTTTTCATGCAGAAACCCCTGGCCAGTACGATCGAGGACGCCGACCGCTTCGTCGCCGCGTGCGAGAAGAGCGACCGCGTCGTCTACTGCCTGCCGCAGCTGAACTTCCCCGCCGTGATGGCCATCCGCGACCTGATCGCCGAAGGCGCGCTGGGCAAGGTCAGCGGCGCGCACTCGCGCTTCAGCCACGGCGGCCCGGAGATCTACTACGCGGAAGTCCGCGACCTTTTGGGCGAGGAACCCTTGATGCCCGGCGAGAAGCTGTGGTTCTTCGAGGCCGGCGAGGCGGCGGTGGGCGCGCTCTTCGACATGGGCGTCTACGCCATCGCGCGGCTGGTGGCCGTGCTGGGCAGCGCCATGCGCGTGATGGGCATGGCCGCGATCCTGGACAAGCCCAGCCAGGTCGAGGACACCGCGTCGCTGCTGATCGAGTTCGAGTCGGGGACAATCGCCACCGCCGAGACCGGCTGGTGTGACGGCGCGCGCACCGGGCGCCTGACCGTGCACGGCAGTTTCGGACGCGCCGAGCAGTACGGCTACCGCCCGACGACCGCCAAGCTCTACCAGCTCGCCAGCAAGACCCGCGAGGACGTGCCGCCCACCGAAAGCGACGTCGACTGCAGCAAGTACCGCTTCCAGAACGCGCACGAACAGTGGGTCGAGTGCATCCGCAACGGCACGCGCCCCGAACTGGAGACGCCGCAGGCCGCGCGGCACATTACCGAGATCATGCTCGCGGGACTTAAGAGCGCCAAGTCAGGACAGGCCGTGGCGCTGAAGACGCGGCTGAAGTAGGCGCTCACGCGCAGACTGCGCTCGGACCCGTCCTTCCGCCGGGGCATTTGCGTTTTACCCCGCCCGCAGAGCGCGCTATGAATGAACCGATAGCCAGACCATTCTGAAAGGAGAGACTGCGATGCGCCTGGGCGCCTTCACCACTTTCACTCCCGAGTACACCTTTCCCGAAGCCTGCAAACTGATCAAGTCGCTGGGCTACGAGGGCGTGCAGCCGCGCATCGTGCCCGACGCCAGCGCGCAGTACGATCCCTCCAAGCCCTTCAACCCGTGGAGCAACAACAAGGGCGGCCTTGCCGAGACGGCCTTCTTCGCCGATCCCGCCGGCACGCTGAAGCCCGCCAAGGACGCGGGGCTCGAGATCACCAGCGTTGCCAGCTACACCAAGACCGGCGAGATGGACCGCGCCGTGAAGATGGTGCAGGCCTGCGGCAAGCTCGGCATCCGCAACGTGCGCGTGGGAAGCGAGGCCATGCCCAAGGACGAGGTCTTCGACATGCCGAAGTTCCTCGACGCGGCGCGCGGCCGATACAAGGAGCTGGTCGCCGAGGCCAGGAAGGCCGGGGTGCGCCCCTGCCTGGAGCTGCACAACGGCACGCCGTTCCCCAGCGCCAGCGGCGTCGTCGCGTTCCTGAAGGGCATCGACCCGAAGGACGTCGGCGTGCTGTACGACCCGGCGAACATGGTCCGCGAAGGCTGGGAGAACGTCCGCACCGCGCTGAACATCCTGGGTCCGTACCTGGCCGAGGTCCACGTCAAGAACGCCAAGTGGCTGCGCGGCGAGAAGGCCGACCGCGGCTGCCAGTTGTGGGACTACGAGGACGCCGACTTGGAAGACGGCGTCGTCAACTGGGCCGACGTGATCGACCACCTGAAGAAGCACGGCTACGACGGCTGGCTGGTCGAGGAGGGGCACAGCGCCAAGCGGCCGACCTACGACCGCCTGAAGCTCGCGAAGGAACTGCTCAGTCGGCTGCTGGCTGGTTGAGTGCCACGCGCACCGATTCGGTGTTCAATTCCACCGCGCGCAGCACCGCCCCGCAGACGGTGTTGCTCACGCGCGTCAATCCGATCAGCAGATGTTCCGGCGCGACCTGCTCGGTCCTGAAGCGGCGCGCCTCTTCGGCGGCGTTCTCGATCACGCGCTTGGCGCGCTCGCTGAACGTGAGCTGGTCTTCGGGCACCAGGAAGGTGCCGGGGCGCAGGTGCTGGATCACCAGTTGGCGGATCTGGTCGGGCGTGGCGTTGGCGATGTTCCACACGCTTTGCATCGTCGGCCCGCGGTTGGTCAGCAGGCCCAGCAGGATGTGCTCGGGCGTGATGTGCGTGTGCTTGTATTCCATCACCGACTGCTTGGCGACGGCGATCACCTGGATGGTTTCGGGGGTGTAGCGCTTGCTGGGGCCCGTGTTGGACATCGAGGGGCTCTCCGTAGGTCGTTTCCCTGCCACCCTGCAGTCCGAGCCACCTACGGGCCGCTGAGTGAAGTATACGCCGTGTCCGGCCCGATGCAAAACGGGCCGCCGCTCGAATCGCCGCCCGGACGTATCGACCGGCGGCCGGAGCGTCCGGCCTGGAAGATGTTCTTCAGCCGGATTTAACCCATAACTCGCGAAGCGCAAATGAATTGCGGAAGTTGTACAGGCCGGCGCGGACAAGCCGCTCCTCTATAATATAAGGAGGCACTCGGAAGAGTGCACGGAATCAGGGCGGCGGGGCAGTATGGTGGGCGCGGATGTAGGCAATGACGTCGGCCATGCGATTGCCCGGCAGGCCCCACTCGCAGCCCACCGGCGCCCCGTACCGCTTTTCGATCACGATCCGGAACTCGGTAAGGTCCAGCGAGTCGATGCCCAGGTCCTCCGCGAATCGGGTTCACGGCGTGATCCTCTCGGACTCTATGGCCAGTTCGTCGGCCAGCCCGCGGCGACCCCACTGAAAGATCTCATCGCAGGCGGGGCAGAGCCACGCGGCGTCCTCGAAGTAGACGGGCGCGTCGGAATCTTGGTTGCAGGCGAAGCAGCGGGAGGGAGGGACTTCGTTTGCGGACACGTTACGGCTCCTGGGAACGTCAGCCGGTCCGATGCGGCGGCGTCTGGCACACCCGGAGGGACTCGAACCCGAAACAAGCGATACAGTCAAAAGACATTATGCGTGAATTTGCACGCATAAATCGTGCATCCAAGAGACGTTCGAAGAACGAGCGACGCAAATCCAGGAACGACGCTGCAGCCAGAATACAGGATGATTGTGCCAAAACGAGCACAATAGGAGCACAACGGAAGGCGCAGGATCATCCGGCAGTCCCCAGCTATTTCCGAGACATATTCAGCCTCGAAATTCTCGACTTGGAAGGGGCGGGGGAGTGAGCCGCCATCCAGATGCCCATTCCCCGCGTTTCCCGGTCCCCTGGTGCATCTTCTCGCCCAAACCCGCGTCCAAGGCCGGAATCGCAGCCCAACTCGTACCAGCAGCCCGTAATCGCCGCGCCCGGTGGCCCGGCGATCCCGAAGCCCAACGCACAAGGAGCACACCATGCCGACCCTATCGATCGCCATCCCGGAGGATTTCGATGTCCAGCGCCTGCAAGTCCAGGCCAACGGCTTCACCCTGGCCCCGGTCTTCTACGGCAACGGAAAGGAATCCGAGCCTTGCGCCCTCGTCGAGGTCCTGGCCGAGGACGGCGAGATCCTCAGCCGGTACCTGCTGCGGGTGAGGGGCCGCGACCTGACCGCGGTCCTGCAGGATCGGTCGAAGCCCGTGCAGGCGCGGTATGAACGGGGGAGGGAGGCGGAGGAGTAGGCGCAGGGGCAAGCCTGGCAACCCCCTTCAAAACTGGCCCGGTCTCGTTTCCTGGGGCGCCAGCGGCGCGGCATGCTGCGCAATGGCCTTCGCTCGCGGGTTTCTACTAGGGTCGCGCCGCTCACCGGGACCGCACTCCCCGGCCTGCCTGTGCCCGCACCAGCTTCCGCGCGTCATTCACGACGGCGCGAAGCTTGTTCTCCCGGCATCCGCGCAGCGACAGCACCCTGCGCTTCAGCGCCGCGATCTTGAGCCCTTCCACCGACACGACCACCATCTCGATGAACGCATTGCGCCGGTAGACCGTGACCAGGACGGAATCGTGCTCGACCGTCTCGTGGCGTACGACCTGGACCTCGTAGGGGCCGACTCTGTGGATAGCCATGGCGTGATTCCCCCTGACCAGGGATTCACAGTTCAGGCTACCGGCAGCCATCGCCGGCGGCAATTCTTTACTTCCTGCGCGGCCGTCCTGCGGATCAGCGAGCCACGAATGTCATTTCTTCTGCCTTGCGCGAGGGTCAGTCCACTGCCCAGCTTCGGACCTTCCGCACCCTTTGCAGCGCCCATGACCGCACTTGGTTGAGCATTGCACGTTACCGCACAGCCTACACTTCATCAGACCTTGTGCATTTGAAGTACCGCACGTCGGACAAGTTCCAGATGACATCGCGAACCTCCTTTCAAGTTCCCTCTACAATTCCCCGCCAAGGCTTGCGCAGCCGAACATCCTTGTGCACCGATTGCCCAGCCTTCGCCGACTTCCATACCAACGTCCCCAACCTCGGACTCCAAAGCATTACCCGCCGCACGTCAACCGCCACCCCCAGCAACGCCAGCCTGTTCGCCCTTTCCTGGCTCGGCGACCTCGCAGGGACGCCAGGCAACAGCCTCAAGGGCGTCATGGACTCGCCCTGCGTCTGGACTTGGGCTTCATGGGCGTCTTCGCTTTCTCGTCCTTCGGCCACCCCCTCGCGTCCTCGATGACCGCGTCGAACGTCCTAACTGGGAACCTCTCCAGCGTCCTCAACCTGCGTCGCAACTCCGCCGAGTTGAATTACCGCCAGCAGAACCTACGCATCGCTGCCCTTAACCTCGACCGCCGCCTTTGACTCAACCCGCTTCACCCGCAATGTCTTCCAGTCCCTCCGCAGGCTCCAGATCAAAGCGATACTGAGCACGATGGTTAGCCATACTTCTATCCGATAAAACTGCCCCCACCAAAACTCTGGATATAGTCTCTTGAACATTACCAAACCGCGGTCTCTAGAAAAGCAAACTGCAAATCCGCCAGAAGGGGAAATTCTACAATTGTATATATCATCGTCGCCGACCTGCTCCCTGAATACTTGCCTTCCTGAAACAGCGTCTACAATACAGAATTCCCCCCCATGAAGCCCAATGCAAATTCTATCTCCTTCTGCATTCAAATCGCCCGACACAATCAGGCCGTTAACAGGTATTCTCTCATCCGAAACGGGTCCTCGAAAATCAAGAAGCATTACTTCTGATGAATTGGGCTGAAGAATTGCCACGCGCCTGCCGTTTCCAGTAGCCCTGGCAGAGCCAGGGATGGACGCTATACACTCTATCTTTCCTGAATACACAGCGTCTGAATTTGTTGGCGTATAGCAATCAACTTGCCCAGATTCGTATAGGCAAAGAAAAACTCGATCAATGTCAAGCCACAAGAAATCGGCAAGCGGCACGCCCCTTTTATGTAGGATATGGCCTGTTTCATCCCTTCCGTGGCCGTCAACAACCTGGTATTCCATGCCATACACGGCGATAAGTGCTCTTCCGTCCTCCGTGGGCTTAACTCGGAAATTGGTTCCCTCACGCAAGGAAATTTCGGGGCCAATACTACTTTCATTTCCCGTCCATAAAATGCACTGCCGAGAGCTTTGTTCGATCAGCGCGATCGCACCTTCCCTTGAGTTGTAACCTGCTTGCGATTTCGAATATGCCTTTGAATCTTCCGGCTCCAGTTTCTCAAGACTCATTGCGTTAACTTTTGCGCGCCGAAGTTTTCCGTCGTGTCCGATAAATAGTACTCTATAATCTGCAACGGCAAGCAATGCATCCACCTCTGAAGGGTCAAATACCCTATGCTCTAGTGTCGCAATGGACAGGCAATGCACGTTCCCATCGTCAATTACAACGAACGCGTCATCCTTCGAAAAACCTACAATGCCAACCCAGCCGTTTCCGATGGAGGAATTTGAATAAATTTCCCTCCAAGCAGCGCCAGTGATAAGAGTCACTATCAAAGAGCTAGCACCAACTATGAAAATTATGAAGGTGCTAAGGGAGAATCTCATGCTGCGATTTTCCCTTACTTGCCTTTCTCTTCTGGCTGCGGTACGGCGCCAGCCAGATCGCTAAGTAATGAAAGCCAATCAACTCGGAGGTCGCCGCGCCTGATGTCAACCATTCCCTTAAAAATCCATATAGTGCCTGCAGGGGCTGCTCCGGCATATTCTTTACATGTCGTTTTCCGAGGTAGACCGATTATTGGCTCCCCGGATTCGCTTGTAGCCTCCTCGCAGCAGACGCAGTCCTTTGCATAGTACTTTACCCGCAGGTAGAGATACCATATGCCATCGTAGGTTATAATATCATCGCGTTTGACATGGCCCTTTTCTGCCTTCGATTTCCTTATAGACGATGTTTTCTTGCTGTATCCCGTATAATATATTTTTTCAGCTATCTCAGTTTTGGGGCCACAAGTCTTACTTATAGTATATGGAGACGAGCAGCAATTCTGACTTAGCTCAGGGTGGCTGGCTAGGAATCGGGATTCGAGATCCGTTTTTCCAAACCAGTCAGTTGCAGAAAAATCCTCCGCATCAATTTCAAGCGCTGCGGCAATTTCATTCCAATTCTTCTTGAAGGGGTTAAACTCATCCTCATCCTCAAGACCTAGGGGATCTCTATAGAAGACCGGGTTTCCCAGCACATAACGATATAGATTTCCTTCATCTGGCGCATACCCAATCGGATCCCTGCTGATAAACCTCCCCAACCCCGCCGAGTAAAACCTGTTCTTGTAGTAGTGCAGTCCCGTCTCCGCATCCAGCCTTTGCCCCGTGTAGGTCCAGGGCGACCCAAACTCAGAATAATTCGGGTCCGTCTTTGCCACAAACCCTGCGGTCAGCACAGTCGCCTTCCCATAACCTTCGTACCTATAGCGCTCGACCACCGTGCCTGCGGCATCCGTCAGCGCGTAGACCGAGTACAGATGGTCGCTGTGGTAGTACCGCTTCGTCGCCGCGCCAGCAGGCGCCGTGACCATCATCAACGGCTCGTCCAGATAGGTCCCGTAGACAAAATCCCTTGCCGGCGAACTCGCCGATGCCCCGTTCTCGTACTCGGCCACGCTGCGCCAGCCGTCGTAGACGAAGACGGTGCTCGCGCCCTGGAAGGACTTTTTCACCCTGCGACGGAGCGCGTCATACTCGTAATTTGCCGTGTCCGCGCCGACGGTCGCCGACTTCATCAGGTTCTCGAAGTCCCACGTATAGCCCTGCCCGTTCGAGTTCGAGGTCAGGTTGCCCTTGCGGTCGTAGGCGAGCGACCCCGCGTTGATCGCGGTCAACTCGTGGACGTTGTTGTGGGTGCGGGTCTCGGCGTTGCCGTTGTTGTTGAACGCGGACCAGTCGCCGACGAGCGACAAGGTCCAGTTCTGATTGAAGCCGCTCTGGCGGGCAAAGTTCGTCAAACGATCCTCAGCGTCGTAGGTGTAGGTCTGGTTGTCCGAGGTATCCAGCGCGAAGTTCTTCGTCAGCGGGTTCTTGTTCGCATCGTAAGTAAAGGTGAAGTCCGTGACGCCTGGCGTCTGGATCTGGGTCAGGCGGTTGTCGAGGCGGTACGTCCGCGTCTCGACCTTGCCGTTGGCAAATGTCTTGGTCGTCTGGCGCATGCCGACGTCATAGACAAGAGTCGCGACGTTGGAACCATCGTACGAAACGCTCGACAACTGGTCGCGGTCGGTGAACGCCTGGGCGACGACCTTACCTTCCGGATAGGTAATGGACGTCCTGCGGTTGGCGGCGTCGTAGGCGCTCTGGACGGGGAAATTCTGGCCCCCGACAGTCAGGGTCTCGCTGGTCAGGCGGGAGGCGTCGTCGTACACCCGTGTCACGACGTTATTATAGCGGGCGCTGGAGGCGGTAAGCAAGCGGCTCGCCTGGTCATAGGTGAAGGCGTCGTTTAGGGCGTCGGGGTACGTCCGCTGGGTCAGGCGGTTGGCCCTGTCGTAGACGAAGGCCGTGTTGTCCGGGACCTGGTCGGTCCGGCGGGTCATGCGCTGGGCGGCATCGTAGGCGAAGAAGACCTCGCCGTTGTCGGGCAGGTTGTGGTCGGGGTACGTCTCCTTGATCCTCAAGTTTCGGGCATCGTAGAGGTAGTTTGTTGCGCGCGTCTCCGCGTCGGTCAGGGTCAACAGGTTGCTGTTGGCATCGAACGCATACTGGGTCGTGCCGCTGAGGCGGTCGGTGCAGGAAACCTTTCGATCCCTGCCATCGTACGAGCAGAGTGTGGCGCCTGCTTCCGCACCGAAATCGTAGTCGGCCTGCTTGGCGAGCGCCGTCGCCGCCGTGAACCCAGCGCTGGCGATGCCATCAAGCGTCTTTTTAAGGTTGTTGTGGTTGTCGAAGAGCGACACGCGCTTGTTGCTTACCGTGTCCACGCACAGGACCTCGCGGTCCCGCGCATCGAACGTGCAGTCGTCGCCGACGTTGTTCGGGTCGCGGCTCTTGACGCGGTTGGAGTTGTTGTCGTAGGACAGCGAGGTCGTGCGGGTTTCGGCGTCCACTACCGACAACACACGGCCAATACCATCAACGCGCTGCTTGGTCGTGTGGTTCAGTCCATCGAAATTGACCGTCTCGACGACGCTGCCCAGGGCGCCCGGGGTGCCCGCGACGACGGCATCGTAAACGACCTTGCGGGTGTTCAAATTCCCGTCGATGGTCATTACCGCGCGTCCCATTCCGTCGAAGACCGTGACGGACTTCTCGCCTTCGGGGTTGGTAACTTCCACAGCTGTACCCGTCGAACCGTCGCCAAAGTAGCCACTGCCGAGTTCAGCGAGCTTCGCGGCGTAGGTCGCGTCCAGGCCGGTGCTGTCGGTCAGGTCGTCGTCATAAACCCAGCGCGTAGTTAGCCCGTCGCTGGCCTGCGTGCCGTGGTCGCCGGCGATCGGCGGGTCGTTCTTCGACACGTTTCCCAACTCGATCAGCCAGACCGTCTGCGCGATCGGGCGGCTGCGCGCGTCATAGCGGATGGTGACTTCGTTCAGGGTCGTCGGCGGGTCATGGTAGATCGCGTCGGCCAACTGCGGATCCTGAGGATAGATTGACCAGTCGGGCACGACGAATTGATGGACCAGGCGGTTGAGGCTGTCGCGGTTGCCTATATCGGCCGCACGGGTATCCGCCGAGTTGACGTTGTCGTCCACGTCGGCGGCGGGCTGGGCCTCGACCTTATGGAACCCGCAGCAGCGCGACCAGAGGGTCGTCCAGGTGTTCCCGCGCGCGTCGACGCGGTCCTTTATGCGTTGATCCAGGTAATAGGTGTAGTTCTCGGTAGCCGCTTCCGCGCGGCCGGTGGCTTCCGTCCTGCTCTTCAGAAGGTTACGCCCAGTATAGGTAGAGGAGGTGATGAAGTCGCCGTCGCCGCCGGCAATAAAGGTGCCGTCCGTCTGCTGTCGGAAGGAGCGCGGCATCTTGACCGCGGTGCGGTTGCCCTGCGCATCGTAAGAGTATTCCGTCCGCGCGCCGAGCTTCGTGACGAGATACTGGCTGGTGCCGGTATCCCACTGCCGCGCGGCTTCCACGGAAGACGTCATCCGCCCGCGCGAATCGTAGGCAAAGGTGCTTTCGATGCCGCGACCGTCGATGCGCGTCAGCATTTGGCCTTCGGCATCGTAAGTCATGTCCTCGATCGTGTACTTGGCGTTGTTGACGAAGCTGCGCGAATACGTTGTGACGGAGTAGGTCGTCGCACCGGGAACCGTCTCGCGCAGGATGCGCGTCACGTACGGATCCGAGGAAGCATAGCCATAACGGACGCGGCGCCCGTACTCGTCGGTAACGCTGGAGACCTCGTTGTTGGTGTACGTCGTGGTCGTCGTCAGGAGCTTGGGGTTGCCGCCCGGCTCCGAGCGGTTGGGTTGGCGGGTGGTCGTCACGCGGCGGCCGCGGTAGTCATACCCATGAATGGAGCGCTCGCCCAGATCCACGCAGGTGTCCTCGGCGTTGCTGCCGGGCCGGAAGGTGCAAGTATGCACGGCGGCGATGGCCGGATCGTTGCTGCCTTCCACTCGCTGGATTTGCCGGCCGGTCACGTCGTAGTCGATGTCCGTAATGTTTCCGACGCGGTCGGTCTTCTGGACCAGCAGGTTGGCGTCGACGCCCGTTCCGTAGACGAAGCCCTCGGAGGTCGTGTCGTTGTAGGTTATCGTACTAACGCGGTTGCGGGCATCGTACGCGTAGGTCGTGACGCGGTTCTCGGCGTCGGTGGTGGAGACCAGGCGCCCGGCCGAGTCATACGCGAAGAGGTTCTCCGCGCGAATTCCGGCAACCACGTCCGGCGGCTCGGTCACCTTCACCAGGAACTGGTTGGCGTCGTACACGTAATCGGTCACGTTGCCGTTGGCGTCCGTGGCGGACTTCAGGAGGAACTGGTTCGCGTGCGCCGCCGGGAAATACTCGTAGGTCCAGGTGGCGGTCTCGGGCGTGTTCTGCACGGCGTTGCCGTCCCAGACGCGGCCGGTGGTCAGCGTGAGCAGGTTGCCCCGCGAGTCGTACGTGCGCTCCTCGACGCGGTTCAGGCGGTCGATGTGCCGCGTGCGCTGCTTGAACCCGTTGCGCTCGAACGTCTCGAAGGTGGTGTCAGGATAGGTGACCTTCGTCGCGTGCAGATCAGAGTCGTAGAGGAAATCGCGCCTGCGGCCCGTGATGTCCTTGAGGTAGTCGGGGGTCTGCTCGTACCAGCGCCGCGAGTTCGGGTAGTGCAGCGAATCGAAGGTGCCTTCCATGGAAGTAGTGACGTTGGCGTAGGCAAACGCGCCGCCTGCGTCGGTGATGCTCCAGGTCTTGGCGTACTTGACGTTGTTCCAACCCACCTCGTCAACCCACTTCAGCACGCCATTCCCCTCGTACACATATATCCGCGTCTGGGCGGAATGCGGGATATTCAGGTACGTGACTTCGTCGTCGCCGTTGACGGCCATGCGGATTAGCTGTCCCGACGTGGGGAAGAGATCGTCGATCTGCCCGCCGATCAGCGTGTACTGGGTGGTCAGGTAGATGGTCTTGTTGCGGTGCGTTCCTTCAGCGGCAGCGTCGCGGTATTCGACGGTGATGCAGTTCGAGGGCACGTTGAAGGCGCGCGTAATCGTGGAAGTCGTGGCGTCGGGCAGGCTCACTGAGGAGAGGAATCCGTCGGTATACGCGTATTCGGCAAAGGTGCCGTTGGGGAAATCCACGCGGCTGACCGCCCAGCGGGCGCCGACCTGCGCCGCATGGTAGGTGAAGGACATCTGCTTGCTGTGGGCGTCGGTTACGGTGTCGATCTGCCAGAGGCGCGGCTCGGAGCCCTGGAGGTCATCGCCGGGCTGGTACTTGTAGGTCAGGGCGATGGCGTAGCCGTTACGGTCCTCATAGCGCGTCACGCGGCCGACCAACTGGCCGTCAATGGAAACGATCTGGAAGTAGGTTTTCTGGCCGTTCCAGGAGTACAGCACGGCGCTCTTCGCGTTGGCCTGGGTGGTGGTCAGCGCTCCGTTGATGTCAAGCAACTGCAGTTCCTTGTGCGACTGTGTCTTGAAGGCCTTGTAGACGCCGGTGCGGGTCCCGCCAGGGTTGTACGGATGGGCGCTGTAAGGACCATCCACTAGACGGAAGAAGTTCGGCGAAATCGGGTCGATCACGTCACAAAGCAGGTCTCCGTTGCCGAGCGTATAGAGGAAAATCTTGTGGTCAAAGGTCGAGAAGACGCCCTGGCCGAAAGAACTCTGGGTGGCAACGTCACGGTAGCGGTGGATGCGGGAAAGCAGGAGCTGGGGCACAGAGGACGACGAGGCGCCAGCGGAGGCGCCGCAGGGCGAGCAGCCACCGCTAGACGAGCCGTAGGTGTAATCGTCGGCGTAGTGCAGGTGGTTAAGACCGACGTTGTCGATGAGGGAGGCGGACTTAGAAAACTGGGGCTGGGGAATGGGCGTATCCGTCCTGCAAACGACGGTGGAAAGGACGTCGTATTTGCCCTCTTCGCATGCGCTGCAATAGGTTAATGGCCCTGGATTCTTACATACGCTGACGGCCCCGGTATCAAAGACTACAATCTCGCCACCTTGGCGATCGAAGGGATTCGCCTGATTGAACTCCGTGGCGCGAGCCGAAGAGACGGCGCAAGCCGCGGCGACCAGTCCGGCGACGATCAGTGAAAACCTGGGCATGTGAGGCTCCTGTGTGCTGCGGGTTTCGAGATTCCGAATCAGCCTTTGACCAAGTGAAATTGCTTCCCAGCTATGGCTACTTGACCACTTCCACCTTGAAGCTCACGTCACCCGAGGCCAGCGGCGAGGCGGCCAGGATGTTGACGTCGTTGATCGCTCCGGCCGAGGCGACAAAGGTCGCGCGTGCCAAGCCCTTGTCGTCGGCGCGGACGGTAACCGTGCTCAACTTGTTCTCGGCGAAAGTGCCCATGTCGAAGGTCGTGAAGGAGACCGGTGCGCCGGGCTTGCCGCGCACGACCAGTTCCGCCGACTCGCCCTGCTTGAGCGCGTGAAAGCGCGACCCTTCGGCTCTCAGCGCGGGCACATCGCGGCCGGGCTGAGCAGCCTGGAAGACGCGTCCCGGCTCGTGGGCCTGTGTGTACAGGTCCGGGTTGCGGGCAAACGCGTCGGCATCAAAAGCCTTTGGCGGCAGCATGGCGCTGAGGCGTTCAGGGTGGGTCTTGGTCTTCAGGGCTTCTGCGATCGACTTGGCCTGCGGATTGGCGTCCGCCTTCACGGGAACGGCAGTGGCGAGTTTCTCTTCCGGCTCCGTAGGCTGTTCCTTGTCGGCTGACGCGTTTTCCCCTGCAGGCGAACCGTCGGGTGCCGGTTGGCGTTCCTCGACGGGCGCGGGCACCTTGGCTGCCTGGCTTTCCTTGCCGGTGGAAGGATCCGGAGCGGAATCGCCGGAGGCGGTGCTAGCGTTACCTCCGCTACGGCTGGCGTAGAGCCAAACCCCAGCGCCCAAAAGAATTAGCAGTGCAAGAACTGTAAGCCGTGGTGCAGTCAAAACACGTGACATTGTTGGTCACTCCATTATTAACCCGAATCGCCTACATGACTTAAACCGGAGTTCGTTCGTCTTGAGGTTGCCGCCGAACCAGGAAGGCCCCCCGAGGCCCCGTCCTTGCAGGCTTTTGCATGACCTCCGACCACTTTACGAATCGTGCTTTCTGATAGCGAAGCGGGAATCCCATGTCAAGTGAGAACATGGTAAAAGTGGGAAAATTTTCTAGCGGAGTTTTCGATCCAAAATAAAGTCCTGATCTCGGATGTTCGAGGTCTGGATTCCGAGTTTGCGTGGATGTCCATGCCCTTCCAGGAATTGGAATCGCCGGCTTCAGAAAGAAGGGAATTGGTACCTTGAAGATCCAGACTGGTTGGGCTGGAACCCAGGTTCATTTGCATACCATCTAGAACGCAATGTGTAAGTCCGGCTTCTCTTAAGGTGGAAAACCCAAATCCATGGCGAGTATCTCAGATGCTGAGCCGTAGAGACAAACAAATACCTTCCCGTGCGACCTTCGCGTTAGGATGTCTTTGTGTCACCTACGGCCAGGTACCAAAAGGAGTTTCGGCCATCCCGGGAGGAATCACATCTGGAACTGGGGGCAATCCACCACAACCTGTTCAGAATTATGATCTTCCATTGGGACCGAATTTTCGCTGACTCAACGCTAGGTTGCGCTATGCATGCCGGACGGCGTATTTTTACTTGTTCGGCCAAGCTATCCTCTTGTTTCGTATCTACTTCCCCCTTACGCTCTGCCTGCTAATCGTAGAGGACATAGCAGAACGTACTATGCACGCCGAGGATAGGATGAGCCGCACGTACCAAACCGTTCCAGAATCCCCACGGCAGGGCGGCGAACCCAAAGTAGGGAAGGCCAACGCATGAACCGCCTCCTGGGCATCGCGATCCATCGCCGCGAACTGGCTGCGGTCATGGCCGAGCCGCCCGGCCGCCTCGCCTGGCAGGCGCGCCAAGGAATCGCGCCCGGCCAGACGCCTGTGCAGACCCTGCGCTCCCTCCTTTCGCTTGTTCCGGCGGAACTTCGGTGCCGCGAGGTCCGCATCGCGCTTTCCCCGCGCTGGCTGGCCTGCGCCGATCTTCTGGAGGTCAAGCTGCGCTCCGAGGCGCAGATCGAGGCGGTCGCGCGGTCGTTGGCGGAAGGCCGCTGTGCCGGCGAGAGCGCCGAAGACCTGGCGGTCGACGTCGTCCGGTTAACAAGCGTGCCCTCGGGGAGCCGGGTGGCCGTGCATGGCATTTCGCAGGTGCTGCTGGACGAGCTTCGAAGCGTGATAAAGGAGCGCTTCCCGGACGCCAGCCTCTCCCTGGTGACGTCCACGCTCGCGGCCCTCGCCGAAGTCCTTGCCCAAAGCCACGATCCGAGGGCGGTCGCGCTTGAAGCCGGCGGCGAAGGGCTGATCGTTGCCATTGGCAAGGACGGCGCCGAGCAATGGCGCGCCTTCCCCGTCCGAGGCCTGTTGCCCACGCCTCCCGACGAATGGACCCGGATCGCGGCGTCCCTGGGTGCTCCCGAAGATGCCTTGCACATCCATGCCAGCGAGGCAACGCCCGTCGAACTCGGCGAAGGCTTCCGGGTGGAACCTGCTTTTGTCCCGGCCGTGGCGGCCTGCCTGGCCGATCCGCAGCGCGGGGCGAACCTGCTGCGCGGGGCCACCGGCGCGCCCAGGTCCGCCGGCGCACGGCTGGGCGGCACGCTCCAGGTCCTGGGCGCTGCAGCGGTCCTGGTGCTGGCCGCCCTGGCCTTCCTCTTCCACGTAAAGACCCGCAACGCCGCCGAGGTCTCGAAGGGCCTGCGGCAGGCGGAAGAGTCGCTCTGGAAGGAGGCCTTCCCGGCAAAGTCCTTCCGGGCCGGCTTCCTGCTGCAGGAGATGGAGGCGGTGGCCACGCGGCAGGAGAAGAACGCCCAGGCCAACGATCTTCCTAGCGCGCTGAAGTTCTGGTCCGAACTGGGCAGCGTGATGCCTGACGCCGACAAGACAGGGCTTACCCTCGACGCGCTCCAATTGGGGCCCGACGGCGGGCGGTTGACGGCGCGCATGGAGGCGCGCGGGAGCGACGGACTGCAGGAGGCAGCGAATCTGGAGCGCGCCATGAACGCCTCGAAGCGCCTGGCGGCGCGGGGCGAGTTCGAGGCCAGGGGCAAGGAAGTCCTGGTGCGGATGCGCCTGGACTACAAGCCCGGCGAGCCGGGGAGCGGGCGATGAACGCTTCGCGCAATGCCCCCTGGGTCCTCCTCCTGGCCGCGCTCGCCGTCACCGGCTACGCCGCCCTGGACCGCTACCTGGCGTGGCAGGAGGCAAAGGTAGCTGCGGACCGGCAGCTAGAGGATCTCCAGGCCGCGTACGGGACCTTCGCGCGTCATCCCGGCGCTTTCGGGCAAGGCACGGACGACCTGGGCGCTCGGAACCTGAAGGCCCTGGTCCAGGGCGCGGTGGTCCGCGCCAGCGTGCCCGTGGTCTTCCTGAGCGAGAGCGAGCGCGAACTGGGCAAGGGCGTCGTCGAGCGCAGCGTCACGGCGCGGGCGGTCAACGTCGCGCACGGCCCCTGGGTCCGGTTCCTGGCGGATCTGGAGGCCGGCGGCGGCGCGACGGTCAAGGAACTGCGTCTGAAACCGGCCCAGCGGCAGAGCGGCATCTATGAGGAGGCCGAGACGGTCGTGAGCATGCGTTGGGTGGCGGCGGCTCCCGGGGCGGACGCGCGATGAAGCCTCCTTTAGGTTCACCTAAGCGCGGGGCGGTGCTCCTGCTGGTCCTGGGCGCCGTCTCGGTCCTGGCGGTCTTAGCGGTGGAGGTCGCGCACCGCTCGCAGGTCCAGACGGTCGAGGTTGCGCGGTATGCCCGCGAGGCCGAGTTCCGGCGGCTCTTCGATTCGGGCATCGAGGCCGCGAAGGGTCTTCTGGCGGAGAAGCGCGCCGACCCGCGCTTCGACTCCTGGGGCGACGGCTGGAACGCCTTGGTCTCCTGGGAGCCGGGGCCAGGCAACCGCGTCTCGCTCCAGGTCGAGGACGAGTCGGGGAAGATCAACCTCCTGCGGGCGCGCGACCCCGCCAGCGGGGCATGGACCCGTGGGGCTATCGCCCGCCTGTTCGAGTACCTGCGCAAGGCCGACCCCGAGCGGGAGAAGGAATGGCGGAATACCGAAACGAGGCTCTGGCGAAGGCTGAACGTGACGGAACAAGAAGAGGAAGCGGCTATTCGTCCTGAGGTAGGCGGCAAACAAAAGGTCGAAGATCCGCCGCTCACGCTCGACGGGTTGCGCGAGGCCGGGATACCGATGGAGGTCGTCTTCCGGGCCATAGACGACGAGAAGCCCCGCCCCAGCCTGGACTGCTACCTGACCACCTTCGGGGACGGCAGGGTCAACTTGAACACCGCGCCTTTGGCCGTGCTCTATGCGCTGGATCCCGGTCTCGACGAGGAACTGGCCTGGCAGATCGCGGCGTGGCGCGGCAGCGGAGACGGTAGCGCGCAGGCCATATCCGCCAACCGCGCGTTCCTCCAGGCCCGCGACATGGAGCGCGTCCCCGGCATCGTCCAGCGGGCAACCGTGGATGGGCAGGAGCAGGTGATCCGAAATCTCTACGCCGACGTCCAGGACCAGGTGGGCGTCAAGGGCCAGGTCTTCTCGGTGCGCATGACGGCCGAGGTGGACGGCCGCAAGCGCCAGGCGGTCGCCTACCTGGAGTCGAAGGCGGCTGGGCGCGGGCCGGACGTCGTCGAGGTGCTGGCCTACGAGGAGATCGAACCGTGAGCCCGCTGACCAGAGGCTCCGAGCGGATGGCCAAGCGGCTGATGCTGGCCGCCTCCCTCCTCTTATTGTGCGGTGCCGGGCTCCTGCTGGCCCAGGCCTGGCGCGAGGCGCATTCGTCCCCGGCCCTGCCGGCGCTCGGGAAGCACGCGTCGAACGGCGCCGAAAAACCCGCTCCCAAGGCCGCCGACCCCCGGATCGGGCGCCTGGAACACTTCAGGATGTCGCGGACGGTAGCGAGGCCGGAGGCCGCGGGCAAGCCCAGCGCCCCCGCGCTCTCCGCGATCATCCGGGTCAAGGGGATCATGGATTACGGCGACCCGAAGGAGAACGAGGCGATCATCGAGGTCCTGTATTCGGGCAAGACGGTCTCCTGCAAGGCCGGGGACCGGGTCGAGGGGATCGACGCGGAGGTCCGCAAGATCGACACCGGCGTGCTCTTCGCCTACGACCACGGCGAGGTCCGCCTGGAGGTCTGGCGCGAGGGGCAGGCCGAGAGCCTGCCGGTGGCCACGCCGGACCGGCCGGTGCCCGCGCTGGCCAACGAGATCAGGGAGCGGCCGTAAGGCCGCACGAGAGAACCGTACCGTACCGAACCGAAGGGAGCAGGAAATGGCGAAGGCGACGCGATGTCCCTGGCTGCTTGTCTGCGGCCTCGTACTCCTCTTGGGATTCCTGGCGCCGCGCGCCCGGGGCCAAGGGGAGGGCGAAGGCGAGGCCGAGGCCAAGAAGGTCCGCGTCAACTTCTCGGGCCTGGACCTGGCGACGCTGGCCAAGCAGGTCGAGAAGGTCACCAAGCGCAGCTTCCTCTACGACGAGAACATGCTGCGCAACAAGAAGGTGACGCTGCAGAGCGAGCAGCCGATCGGGGCCGACGAGTTCTACCGCGTCTTCCAGGCGGTCTGCCAGATCAACGGGCTGTCCATCGTCCCCGTGGAAGGTTCGGGGATCAACCTGGAGAAGATCGTCAACGCCCAGGGCGCCTTCAAGGAGCCCGGCAACCTTCCGGTGCTCGTCCAGGGCGACGCCGTGCCGCCCGGGGACAACCTGGTCTCCTTCCTGGCCAAGCTCCAGCACGCGACGCCCACAAAGGTCCTGGCGGTCATCACGCCGGCCCTCTCGCCGGTCGGCTCGGTGACCCAGATCCCGCACTCGGACCTGCTGATGATCAACGACGCGGCCTCCTCGGTGAAGCGGATCGAGAAGATGCTGCAGTTGCTGGACCGGCCCGGGGAGCCGGTGGACACGGCGGTCGTCAAGATCGCGAACATCCCGGTGGACAAGGCGCAGTCGATGCTGCGCGAGTACCTGCAGGCCGTAGAGAAGGCCACGACCGGCGAGGCCGGGCGCGAGCAGGTGACGGTCCTGCCCGATGAGCGCCTCAACGCCCTGCACCTGATCGGGCCGCAGGGCGACGTCGCCCGAGCCCGGAACTTCCTCAAGGAGATCGACCTGGAGGCCCCGGCGGCGCGCAGGACGATCCAGTACTACAAGCTCAACAACGTGCCGGTGAAGGACATCGTGGACTACGTGGGCCAGTTGCTGGGGGTCGCCCTGGCGGCGCGCCGAAGCGACATACCGGCTGGCGGAAACGCCGAGACCCCGGCGCCGGCGCCTCCTGCCCCGCCCCGTGGTGCCACCGGAACCGCCCCGGCCGGCACCACGGCCTCGCAGGGCGTCCCTGCCGAGATCATCCCCGTCG
Source organism: Planctomycetota bacterium (assembly GCA_023150555.1). Classification (GTDB taxonomy): domain Bacteria; phylum Planctomycetota; class SZUA-567; order H5-PLA8; family H5-PLA8; genus JAKLKQ01. The sequence continues at coordinate 40,944 of JAKLKQ010000026.1, read as the reverse complement.
AGGGCCTGAACACCCTGGTCGTCGCCGGGGATTCAACGGTCCACAAGGAGGTCGCGCAGATCCTGGAGAACCTGGACAAGCGCAAGGGACAGGTGCTCATCGAGGTCGCCATCGTCCAGGTGACGGGGGACAAGTCGCTGGACCTGGGCGTGGAGTTCCTGGCGCTCAACGACATGAAAGGCAACAAGACCGCCGACGGCGGCAGCGGCTTCGGGCTGGGCGAGCAGGTGGACCCCGCCGGACGCGGCTTCCCGGTCGACTCGATCGTCAAGAGTTTCACCGGCGCGGCCTTCCGCTTCGCCAAGGAGGAGCAGTTCGCCGTCGTCCTGCGCGCCCTGGCCGGCAAGTCGAACGTCTCCATCGTCTCCCAGCCCCTGCTGCTGGTGAACGACAACGAGAAGGCCTCCTTCACGACCAAGGTCAGCGAGCCGACGACCACGACCTCGCAGGGCACGGCGACCACGAATACCTCCTTCGCGGGCTTCGCCGACGCGACGACCGCGCTGCAGATCACGCCGCACATCTCGCCCGACGGCTACCTGAACCTGGAGATCAAGCAGACCTTCGAGGAGTTCACCGGGACCTCCGCTGGCGCCGGGATCCCGCCGCCCAAGGTCAGCAACGACGCCGACACCAAGGTGACGATCCCCGACCGCCAGACCATCGTCATCGGCGGGTTCACCCGGGACTCCGCGACGGACACCAAGAGCGGCGTCCCGGGGCTCTCCCAGATCCCCGGCCTCGGGAAACTCTTCAGCCGGGAGACCAAGCGCAAGACCGCCAGCCGCCTGTACCTCTTCGTCCGGCCGAAGATCCTCTCCACGACGGCCTTCGAGGACCTCAAGGACGAGTCGGGCACCAAGAAGGACGACGTCGAGGACCTGACCAAGAAGTCCCAGGTCAAGAAGGAGGTCAAGGAGCGCATCGGCCGCGGGGAGCCGCCCGCCTCGCTCATCGACCTGGAAGCGCCGGAGAAGAAGCCGGAGCAGCCATGACCGCCCCCGCCCAGATGACCAGCCTCGACGGCGTCTCGGTCCCCGAGGCCTTCCTGGCCAGGATCCCGCTGCGCTTCGCGCGGGAGCACGCCGTCGTCGCCATCGGGAAGGAAGAGGATCCGGCCGGGCCGGTCTACGTGCTCGCGACCGCCCATGCCGACAGGCACTGGGTCCATGACCGCATCGCCTACAAGCTCGACGCGCCCGTGAAGGTCCTGGGGGCCGAGGAAGAGCCCCTCCTGGAACTGATCAACCGGGCCTACCATGCCGAGGCCCGCGAGGTGACCGACGTGGCCGAGGAACTGGCCGTCGGCGCGCCCGAAGGCGGCGAGATCACCCTGACCGAGGACGTCCTCGAACTCGACGACAAGGCCCCGGCGGTCAAGCTCGTCCACGCCATGCTCCTGCAGGCCGTCCGGCAGCGGGCCAGCGACATCCACCTGGAACCGGCCGAGGACGGCGTGCGCGTGCGCTTCCGCATCGACGGCGTGCTCTACGAGCGCGCGGTCCTCCGGCCCGAGGTCCGCGACGGCGTCGCCAGCCGCATCAAGGTCATGGGCCGCATGGACATCGCCGAGAAGCGCCTGCCGCAGGACGGCGGCGTGACCATCCGCATCGGCGAGCGGCGGGTCGACCTGCGCATCGCCACGCTGCCCAACCAGTACGGCGAGCGCGTCGTGATGCGCCTGCTGGACAAGCAGACGGGCCTGCTCTCCCTCGCCAACCTGGGGTACTCCGACGACGCGATGGGGAAGATCGAGGGGCTGCTCTCCCTCTCCCACGGCATTGTCCTGGTGACCGGGCCCACAGGCTGCGGGAAGACGACCACGCTCTACGCGATGCTCTCGGCGATGAACTCGGCGGAGCTGAACATCCTGACCCTGGAAGACCCCATCGAGTACCAGTTGCCGGGGCTCAGCCAGACCCAGGTCTCCGAGCGCAAGGGGCTGACCTTCGCCAAGGGGCTGCGCGCCCTGGTCCGCCAGGACCCCGACGTGATCATGGTCGGCGAGGTCCGCGACCTGGAGACGGCCACCGTGGCCATCCAGTCGGCGCTCACCGGGCACCTGGTCCTCTCGACGCTGCACACCAACGACGCGCCGTCGAGCGTCTCGCGCCTGCTGGACCTGGGGGTGGAGCCGTACCTGGTGGCCAGTTCGCTCAACGCCACGATCGCCCAGCGCCTGGTGCGGCGCGTCTGTCCGGCCTGCAAGGAGTCTCTCCCGCTGGATGCCGAGCGCCTGCGCCGGGAAGGTTGGCAGGCCCGGGAGGTCGAACTTCTCGGGAAGGACGGCCGAGGCGAGTTGGCCCGGGGCAAGGGCTGCGAGGCGTGCTTCCGGACCGGCTTCCATGGCCGCATCGCCATCGCCGAGGTCCTGGCGATGAACGATTGCCTTGCCGATCTGGTCAACGCCCGCTCGCCTGCGGGGCGGATCAAGCAGGCCGCCATAGCCAGCGGACTGGTCACGCTGCGCAGGGACGGGCTCGCCAAGGCCGCCGAAGGCGTCACCACGCTCGACGAGGTGCGGTCCAACACACAGGCCGACTTGGAGTAGATTAAAGGTGGCTTTATACCGCTACGAAGCGCTGGACGACGCCGGCCGCCTCCAGGCCGGCTCCGCCGACGCCGGCACCCCGGCGGAACTGCGCGCCCTGCTTCGCACCAAGGGCCTCCATGCCACCCGGCTCCAGCCGGCCGTGGAGGACGCTAATAAAGGAGGCGGCGCCGGGGGCTGGGTCTCCCTCAACGCCCGGCGGCTGGAGGCGCTCTCGGCCTTCGCCCGGCATCTGGCCCTATTGCTCAAGGCTGGGCTCCCCCTGGCCCAGTCGCTTCAGGTGCTCTCCGGGCAGGTGGAAGACACGGCCTTCCGGGAGGTCGTCCTGGACCTGGGGGTACGGGTCCGCGAAGGCGCCTCGTTCGACGTGGCCCTGGCCGCGCACCCGACGTGGTTCCCGCCGCTCTTCGTCTGCGTGGCGCAGGCAGGCGCGGCGGCCGGCAACCTCGGGCAGGTGCTGGGCGACGCCGCCGTCTACTACACCCGGCAGAAGAAGCTCCGCGACAAGGTCGTCTCGGCGCTCACCTACCCCGCCCTGATGGCGACCATCGGCCTGGTCGTACTGGTCTTCCTGCTGGCCTTCGTCGTTCCCAAGGTCACCGCGGTGCTCCTGGAACAGAAGCAGGTGCTCCCCTGGCCTACGGAGGTCCTCCTGGCCGTCAGCGGATTCATCCAGGCCTGGTGGTGGCTCCTGCTGCTCGGCGCCGCATTGCTGGGCTGGCTCCTCAGCGCCGCCTTGCGGACCACCTCAGGCAGGCGCTTGGCCGACCGGCTCTCGCTCGGCGTCCCCATCGTCGGCGACCTGCTGCGCAAGCAGGCCGTGGCGCGCTGGGCCGACACCATGAGCAACCTGCTCTCCAGCGGCATCCCGGTCGCGCAGGCCCTGGGCGTCGTGCGCGGGGCTCTTGGAAACGTCATCCTGGCCGAGGAGGTGGAGCGCTTCGAGGAGGGAGTCCGCTCCGGCCGCGACCTATCCGAAATGCTCAAGGCCAGCCCGCATTTCCCGGGGGCCGTGGGGTTCGTAACCGGCGTCGGCGAGGAGTCGGGCGAGTTGCCGCGCGTGCTGCGCGAGGTCGCGGCCGGCTACCACGAGGAGGTGGAGCTGGTCGCCACGCGATTGACCGACCTCGTCAACCCCATCCTGATCGTCTTCCTGGGCCTGGTGGTCGGCTTCATCGTCGCCGCCATCCTGCTGCCCATCACCGACTTCGGCCAGATCCGCTAGGAGAATGCCATGTCCAACTTCGGGCGAAGCATGCGCAGGCGAGCCTTTACGCTGGTCGAACTGATCGTCGTCATCGCGATCATCTCGATTCTGGCGACGCTGGTCATCGTCCGCTACGCCGGCAAGACCGACCAGGCCAAGGTCGCCGCCGCCAAGGCGCAGCTCTCGCAGTTGGATGGCGCCTGCATCGAGTTCCAGGCCCACTGCAACCGCCTGCCTAATTCGCTGCGCGAACTCATCGAGAAGCCCGGCGACTGCCCGAACTGGCAGGACGGCGGCTACCTCAAGGGCTCGACGGTCCCCAAGGACCCCTGGGACAACGAGTACGTCTTCCGCAACGACGACGGCAAGATCGAGATCGTCTCCTATGGTTCCGACGGCAAGCAGGGCGGAACCGGGCCGGCGACCGATCTCTCCTCCCTGGGCACGAGCGGAAACGAGTGATGGACCGGCGCGGACAGCGGGCCTTTACCCTGGTCGAGTTGACGGTCGCCCTGGCGCTGGTAGTCGTCCTGCTGGGCCTGGTGATCGTACGTTTCGGCGGATTCACGCCGCGCCAGCACCTGGCCGGCGAAGCCCGGAAACTCGGCAACACAATCGAGACCTGCCGAGGCATGGCCGCGCTGGAAGAGACCCTGTACGTCCTGACCCTGGATCGCGAGACCGGCGCCTACACGGTCCGAAAACCCGCCGAACGTTCCCAGGCCGCCATCGAGCGGGCGCCGGTCATCCGCACCGGCCGCCTGGACGGCGTTCATTTGAAGACCGCCTGGATCCAGGACAAGGAAATTTCGGGTACGATCCTCCTCGAATTCGATGCCCGATGCCTTCAGCCGGCATGGAGACTCGACCTTTACCTTGAGGACAAGGCCGCCGTCAGCCTCAGCATCGACCCGCTGGTCAACGAGGTCCGCTATGAGGAACGTTAAACGTAGCGGCTTCACCCTGATCGAGGTGATCGTGGCCCTGGCCATTGCCGGTGGCGCCCTCGTGCTGCTGCTCTCGGCCAACCAGGCGTCCCTGCGCAAGTCCGTCCACGCCACCCAGGAGGCCGCCGTCCTGCGGGCCGCCGAGACGGCGTTCGATGCGTATCGCTGCGGGGATTCGGATGCCACGGAAGGCGGACTCAAAGGGATGCCCGGGTGGACCTGGAAGATCCGTGCCTCCAGGGCCGAGGTCGGAAGCGTCGAGAACCTCCAGCGCCTGACGTTCGACGTCTACTCGCCCGACGCGCCCCAGGAACCCTTCGGGACCTACGAGGCGCTGCGCTACCGTCCGCCGGAGCCCGAACCATGAGGCCCCGGACGAGATTCCAGCGCGCCTTTACCCTGATCGAGATGGTCATCGCGTTGGCCTTAGCGGTGGTCATGGTCGTCGCCGTGCAGTCGGCAACGGTCTCTCTGGCCGGCGTCGCCGGACGCCAGAAGGCCCTGGCGGCCGACGAGGCCCGCTGGCTGCGCTTCGAGGATCTGCTCCGACGCGACCTGCGCGGATGGAAAAGCGGCAAGGCAGGTTCCGACAGTCAGCCCGGCAAGGACGACAGCCTGCTCTTCGAGGTCGAGACGACCGCCGACGCGCTCACGGCCTGGGGCAGCGGGAAGACCGAAGCCCAGCGAACCTCGAAGGTACGCTACGTTGTACGGACGGCGGCCGGGCAGTTCGTGCTCGCCCGCGCGGAAGGCGAAAAGGAACAGGATGCAGGCATGGCGCTGGTCCAGTCCCCGGAGCGGCCCAAGGTCGAGTTCCTGCAAGCCGATGGAAGTTGGGCAACGCGAGTGGCCGGAAGCACAAGGCCCAGGGCATTGAGGCTTACGATAAACGCTAGGACAATGGTGATACGCTTGTAGGCACGAAATCGACAGCGGCCTTTTCAAATCGTATCTGGAACGGAGCCTTGAGGAAGAGCAACCCGGACTCGTACCGCGTCAGGATAAGCAGAGTTGCTGTTCTTGATGGACTTGGAGCCTGCCATGAACCTCAATCACTTGGCCTGTTTGTTTGCCCTACTGCTGGGAGCGATACCGTGCAGCCCAGCAGCGGAGAACCCCAAGGACTTGGAAGCGCGTTTCGCCGAGGTGCTGCGCAAACTCGACGATGACGACTACCAAGTCCGCCAGGACGCCACCAAAGCCTTGGCCGGGTTGCCCGGGGAGGCGCATGCGCTGGCGAAGGCGGCCCTTGAACGCGGCAGCGTTGGGCCGGAGGCCAAGGCGCGCCTGACGGAGGCCCTGCCGAAGCTGGCCTTGAAGGCGCGGCACCTGGAACGGGTCAAGGAAGACGCCAGGCGGCTTCCCTGGTTCAAGAAGACCTTGCGCGAAGCCTACGAGAAGGTCGGCACGCGGGACCCCAAGTGGGATGGGGCCGTGGGCGAAGCGCTGGACCTCACTGCGTGGATGTTTTCTCAGCCGATCAACTTGGCGGGCGACGAGGAAGATCGCATCCTCGCCTTGTGCGAGCAAGCCTATGCCGCAGGATGCCGCGACCCGCTGCTGCTGTACGTTCGCGCAGGCATGAAGTCCTCGGTCGAAGGGCTGAGCGACCAGCAGACGGCGAAGCTGCATTTGGAGGCGGCCCAGGGCATGAAGGATGCAAAGTACCCTCCGAACAGGCGTGCGTTCGCGTTCGAACGTGCAGCCTTCTATCAGTGGGCCGCGGCGAGCAAGAAGACCGAGGCGGTGAAGAAGCAGGTGCTTGAGCTGCTGGAATTGGTGCGCACGACCCTGCCGGAATTCCTGCGCGATCCTGAAGTTCCCGAAGACCAGAAGATCATGCTGTTGGTGGACCTGATCGGCTTGCGTGCCATGGTAGGGGGTGGCCAGGGCGCGGCATACGAGCAGCTACGGCCTGAGATCGAGGCGGCGCTGCCGCAGGGAAGCAACGTCGGCCCGGTCCTCAAGGGCAGGGTGTATGTCTCCTGGGCATGGGAGGCCCGTGGCGGCGGCTATGCGAACACGGTCACCGAAGACGGTTGGAAGAAGATGCGCGAGCGCCTGGCCGTGGCGAAGGAAGCCCTTGAAGAGGCGTACCGGATCAATCCCCGTACCCCTGCTGCGGCGCTAGCGATGTCCAACGTGGAACTGGGCCAGAACACCGGCCGCGAGTCGATGGAGCTCTGGTGGAAGCGTGCCATGGAGGCTGCTCCGGATTCCTACGAGGCGTGTGCGCGCAGGTTGCACTACCTGGAACCGAAATGGCACGGCAGCGCCGAGGACATGGTGGCCTTCGGGCGTGAGTGCTTGGAGACCTGCAACTGGGGTTCCCGGATCCCGATAATCCTTGTGGAGGCACACATCAGAGCTGCGGGCTACCAGAACGATCCCGACGCCTACATCGCGCGTCCGGAGGTCTGGAAGGACATCCAATCGGTCTATCTTCCTTACCTGGAAGCGTTCCCGGAGCGCCACCATGACCGCAGCATGTACGCCAAGCTGGCCTGCCGGGCCGGCCAGTGGATGGTCGCCGACGAGCAGTTCAAGCGCCTCGGCAACCACGCACGCATGATCGTCTTCGGGCAACGCCAGGCCTTCAACAAGATGAAGCAGGAGGCTGCCGCAAAGGCCGGCCAGGGAAAGGCGCCCTGAGGCCTTTGAAGCTCGCGGAACATTGCTTCGAAAACAGTGGCTATGCGCAACCCAACCATGAAAGCCCCCGGCCAGATCAAAGGTTCCCAGGGAACCCGCTCGTTCACGGAGCGCCGCTGCCTGCGCTGCCGGCTGCGCTTCCCAAGCCTGAGCAAGGCCAACCGGATCTGCGTGCGGTGCGCGGGCAAGAAGAAGTTCGTGGGATGAGAGCGTGCTGGAATGTCGAAGACGCGAAAACAAAGGACAACTCTTCGTCCAACCGGTTACCTGACGCCGAGGGAGGCGGCCAGGTACCTCGGTTGCACCGACATGGGCGTGAAGCTATGGCTTTACGACGGGAAGCTGAAGGGATTCAAGGCCCCGAACGGCTACTGGTGGGTCGAGGAAACGGACCTGCTACGGGAACTCAAAGCCAGAGGGATATCTGCGCCTCGTCGCCTGATGAAAGAACGCAAACCGAAATTTTCCGTGCTGCCAATCGAGATCAACGTCCAAGCCGCGAAGGATTTCGGCCTCAAAGTGCATGCTTCCGGCAGAAGGCAATGCGCTAGCACTTCTGTCGCCGGGGAAACACTAGAAATTCCGAGTTCGCCGCTACATGGCAAGCCGACAGGTCCGGACACCCTGACTCCGGCCGATGCAGCCAGTATCCTCGGCGTGACTGCATGGGTGGTTCGGAAGTGGGTCCAAGGGGACAGGTTGAAAGCCACGAAGTCGTCCAGCGGCCATTTGCGGATTCAGCTCAAGGATATCAACGCGATCCTTGAGGCCCGTCGCAGCCCGCAGCCAATGGTCTACTTTGCCGGCAGATCCAACCGCTTGGGCACCCTGGTCTCCGGCGTCGCAGAAAGACTCGGCCATAAGGGCCGGGCGGTCTCGACGCTCGCCGAAGCCGTTGATGCACTCGCCTTGACCCCGGCCAGCCTGCTCCTCCTGGACATGGCCGCCTTTCCCGGCGCGTGGAAACTCATCCGCAAAGTCCGAAGCACGGCGATCTACGGCTCGCCGAAGATTGTGCTTCTCGTCAAGGGGCCTTTGGCGGCAAAGGACGAATTGAACGCGATGAGGCTTGGATTAAACGGTTGTTTGAGCCATACGATATCCGAGGAGGTCCTGTGCTCGGAGATCAAGGCGCAGTTATGGAAACCCGGCGGTTAGGGCTGTGGCGATCCGGATCTGCCTGCGGTGCAGGGATCTGAAGGCGTTCAGGACGTAAGTCGAGAACACGGGAAAGCCAATCATGACGAAAAACCTCGGTGCAGAACGTCCCGCCGGCCACGTGACCATCCTGGAGGCGGCCCGGACCGCCGGCGTTACCGTCGGCACCATCAGATGGTGGGTCAGGAAGGGGCGGTTGCCTGCGGCGGCGGTCCTGGAAACCGAGCAAACCATCTGGATCAAGAAAGCGGATCTGAGCAAGGCGATCAAGGGGCGGAAGATGACGCACAGGCCCCATTGGCGCGACCTTAGCGCGCTCTCCCCGAACGAGGCTGGTGAGGTCCTCAACGTCACCGGCGAGGCCGTCAAGCAGTGGATCTACCAGGGACTGCTCAAGGCCACCAAGCTCCCCAACGGCTACTGGCGGATCAAGCACGATGATCTGAAGGCATTCCTTGAAACCCGGCAGAATTTGTCTGTGGCATTGTACATCGCCGGTTCCGAGCCCACGGTCTCCCGGATCTCCAGCATTGCCCCTGATTTCGGATGCAAGGTAACGGCCTTCGGGAGCCATGGAGCGGCGCTCATGGCGATGGAGGACATACCCGCGAAGGCCCTTATCGTCGATACGGGTACCTTCGGCGACGGCCTCGGGCTGATCCGCAAGATCCGAAAGACCACGCGCTACGGTTCTCCGCGGATCCTGCTGCTGAGCCCGGCACCGCCGTCCGAGCGGGAGACCGAGGCAATGGTACGTCTCGGCGTCGGCGGTTGCCTGGTCAGCCCCATTACGGACGCGGTCCTGCGCGCGGAGGTGAAGGCGTTGGTTGCGAACGCCGGGCGTTGAGAACGGCAAAGGCAGGGGAGGCTTGTACATGGCGGGCCGGAAACTCGATCTGATCCAACGGGTCTCGGCAGCGCATGACCTGCCCATGCCGGTGGCCACCAAGGTCGTTGAGGCCTTCCTGGATACCTTCATTGAAGCCCTGGCCAGCGAAGGCCGGCTTGAACTCCGGGAATTCGGGACGTTCAGGGTCAGGGAGCGCAAGTCCAGGATGGGGCGGAACCCCAGAACCGGGGCGATTGTCGAATTGCCGCCGCGCCGGCGGGTGTCGTTCAAGATGGGCCGGGTCATGAAGAGGCGGATCTGCGGGAAGTAACTGTGCAATTCGGGCGAGGGCGGCGCAGGAAGAGCGGTCAATTTCAATGCACCGAGTTATCTTGCAGCCGGGAAGGGCTTAGGAAATGGCCGGCAAACCCGCAAATGCCGGTGGTACCGCTGGCTCCGGACATTTGACCGTGTCCGAGGCGGCCAGGGATGCAGGCGTAAATTATAATACGATCAAGAAATGGATCGAAAAGGGGCTCTTGCCGGCGACGGTTCAGCGGCCCGATAACCACTTGTGGATCAAGGAATCCGACCTTCAAAGGGCCATCGAAGGAAGCAAGCAAAGGGGGTGCGGCCCCCGTCTGCGCCGCGACCCCAACACCTTTTCCCCAAACGAAGTCGCCAGGATGTTCGGTGTCACGGGTGAAGCGGTAAAGCAGTGGATCCATCGTGGCTTGCTTAGGGCCAGCAAGCTTCCCAACGGATACTGGCGAATACGCCACCAGGACCTGGCGCGATACCTGAAGTTCCGCCAGAAGCTCGGTCCGTGGCCAGTGGCGACATCGGTGCCGAATCCCAGGGTTGATGGAACCCGGTAACTCGTGGAACCCGGCCACGTCCCGATCAGGGTATGAACCGGCGCGGAAGGATGCGGACCGCGTGGAACCGCATCCGGCAAAACGAATATGAGCTTCGTTTTGGCGACCGGGCGGGGCAGGGAGCCTTTACCGTGCCAGGAAACAAGCGGCCAGCTACTCTTTGCCGTGCGCCTGGATAAGGGCCTGAAGCTGCTTGGCCTTGGCCAAGTCCAAGACAATTCACGGCTTGGGAATCCTGCGGGCGACCCGTTCCGGCAAGGCCCAGGATCATGGGCGAGGCGCCTGTACGTGGTTCTGACAGCGATGCAGAGAACGTGCCTTGTCGGCGAATTACGACAAACTGCTGCAGCTGCGGGATCGCGCAATCGGGGAAAGTACAGCGTGAGTTCTACAAGTATCTTCGTTAGGTCACCTACTTGGCCGTCTCTCTGGACGGCAGGTATGCGGTTTCCAGCTGTGACTGGGGTAACTGGGTGCGGCAACCAAATCCTGAACCGCAGTAGACCTCTGTTTAATAGTTGAACATCCCCATATCCTAAATGAACACACGGCCTGTTCGCTGGCTATACTCAAGGCTCGCCTGCCGAGGGGGACTCGGGTTGGTCCGCATTGGCACGCAGGCTGCTCCCAAGACCCCCACGAGGCCGCAAGAATGCGACTTCCGGGAATCAAGGGCCTATCAAGGCCGAAAGGAGAACGTCATGTATGCCCAAAAGCCCGCAACCGGATGGTTGGCGCTCACTGCAATGGTTGCCCTGCTGGCGTGTATCAGCCTGCCGGCTCAGGAGGGCCAGCTCATCGGCTCTATTCGCAACACGGATACCGGCGAGACCATGACGGCTTACCGAAATGCGGACGGCACGACCACGTACGTCACCAGCGATGCGAACGGCAACGAAACATCGCGCGTCACCCGTGGTAAGGAAAAGGACAGCATCTCGTCGACGGACAAGGAGACTGGCGAGACGAAAAAGCTGGAGAAGAACGAAGACGGCACTCACACGGTCACCCAGACCAACAGCAAGGGCGAGGGGACTTCTTCCGAAACCCACGACCACAGCAAGGACCCCAACGGCGGCTCCGCCACCAATATGGAGACCGGGATCACCACCGAGGTTTACGACAACGGCGATGGCACCCGCACCATCACCATCAAGGACAAGGCAGGCAAGGTGCTTTATCGTGACGTCCTGCCGAAGGGCGAATCGATCCCCGATGCAGCTTACCGGTTTCAGAATCCCCAGCCCCAGGTTATCTACGTCCAGGAGCCCGTGCGGGTCGTTGCGCAACCGGTGATTACCCAGGAGCGGCGCCCCTCGGTTTCCATCGGCTTTGGATTCGGATTCGGAAGCGGACACAAACACTGCCAACCCAAGCCGAAAAAGTGCAAGTAGCCGTGCGGGCCAACGGCAAGCTTACGGAGTGAGCGCTGCCGACGCCCGACATCAGGAAGAGAAGCCGGAGGTCCAGGGCCCTAGGCTGGACCTCCGGCTTGCTGTTGTTCCTGATGATTTTCAGAAATTAGGTCCTTGACCCCGAAGTTCGTGGCGTGAGGGGCCGGGACCTGACCGTGGTCCTGCAGGACCGCTCGAAGCCGGTGCAGGCGAACTTTGAGAAGCGCCAGGCGCTAATGGCTGGGTGATAGCTCGGCCACTGCCAACCTTGCTTCGACTTGGGCCATCATTCGAACGCCCTCCGCCTCATCTTGGCGATAGTACCGCAAGATCATGTTCAGGTCAGAATGACCTACCCAGCCGGCCAGCATGGGCGCCGGCACGCGGGCTGGTCGGTTCTGATTCGGTGCGGACGCAGATTGGCATGCCAGGTGGGACGTGGGAGAGCGCCATTATTGGGAAGCGTAGTGCTCACCTGCGTGCGGTTGCATCGAGGATGATGACGCTTTCCCGAAGATGTGGCTTCGAGTCTTTTGCTCGGCTTAGTTCGTTCCACTGCTGTCCTGCGAGCCGGCCTAAATAGCGAAGAACGTTGACCTCCCGGAGGTACCAACCACATGCGCTCGCAATGTCCGCTATAATCAGGTCGACGGGGATCTCGACGCCTGCGTAGGCGGAAGTCGAAACCACAATCCAGGCGCTCGCGGTTGGCGCAGCCTTGCGGCGCAGAGCCTTCAGAACCAGTTCCATGTCTTCAAAGTACGCCTTAATCATGTCCGGGATTCGGCGATCCCACAGGCGCTTCTTCCGAGCGAGGATCAGCCGCAGGCTTTCGGCATAGTGAGTTCCGTATTGATGCTCCGATGCTGCTGGCCAGCTAACTTGAACGTGAGATCGGAGTGTTCTTAGTCGGAGTCGCATAAGTTGGGGCATTGAGGTTACGAAATTCCCAAGGAATAATTCAGGTCGGTAGACATCGGTATAGTCGAACGAATTTAAGTACGGCGGTGAGGTAATGCAGAGGTTAAACCTTTCAGGCAGTTCCTTTGTTCGAACGTCCCCCTGCTGAATGCGAAAATGTCCATTCAAGCGTGCTTCGGCCTTGAGGTCCGCCCTAACGAGCGCCGCTCGTACATCCAAGGCCTCACTAAAGTCGCTCTGGCTGAGATGAAGGTTCTTCCAATCGTGCTTGTAGCGAAGGCATTTTCCGTCCTTAGCGGCGTTGCATGCACTCATCGCTGCCTCGAGAAGGCATAGCTTCACGAGGCTGAAGGCTGGGCCATTCTCGCGCGAAGCAACACGCCAGCCCCCCTCGAATGCCCGCAGGACAGGCCGGTTGAACAACCACCGCTTAGCGCCGCACTTCCAGGAGAACGTGGAGAACCCCTCCAACGGCGACTTCGCACCGCGCTTTGCGCCTGCCTTGACTTTACCCAATGCAGTGTCGAATGCTTGGATCGAACAGGTGGCGAGCTTCGTGCGCGCTACGAATGCCAGGAATGGGTTCACTTCAATGCCATGGCCGCGGTATCCATTCAACGCTGCCTGAAGAGGCACCGTACCACTTCCGCAAAACGGATCAACGACGAGCGCCCCCTTCCGGATCTTCGCATCTTTGATGGCGTGGTTGACGATCTCGGGAGAGAACGCCTCCTTAAAGAAGTACCAACGATGTCGAGGGTAATCGGCGGAATCCAGGGCGCTGACGCTAGGCGTCCCATTGCCACCGCTATCGTGTTGAATCAGGTTGCCGTGCATATCGGCTCACAGAAGAGTCGAATCGGTTCGTCGAAATCATCGCGTGCCTTGTGGTACTCGGGATTAAAAGCAATCTCGACGCCGTCATAGTGCAGGCCGTCCGCGCGCGTGATTGTCGTTGATTCAGCATTTAGACCTCGTCTTCGGCCATCGATAACGACGAGGTAGCCACGCGTAATGTGTTCGGGAGCCTGGATGCGATTGGCGTCCAGGTAGTTCGCGAGTTGATTGGCGCCGCTTTTCGCACGAGAATCGCCATGAGTGGCTGTTATCCGTCCGGCGTCGCGCGATTTCCCGAGCCACTTGATCTCGATTAGTGCTAGGCGCGTCGTGAACATCCAGGTCACCTTGATATCGATAGGGTGAGTTTCGTCGACGTTCTGCTCAGGTCGCACCTCGGCGTCGCGAAGGACGGTCGCGAGGTACTGGTGCATCGACCGGCGCATGTCCTCTTCGGCACCACTCCTGAAGAATAGTCGGTTGCCGTCTTCCCAGGTTGCATTGAAGAGGAGGCACGAGGAAGCGCGGACCCGGTGCCTATATCGTTGGAGCGCTTCGCGAAGGCTGCCGAACGTAGGCCTAGCGAAGACGCTTGCTTGTGTCGTGTCGACGGCTGGAACATGGTGGTCTGTGCCGTCCACAACGAAACGCTCCGCGCCACGATCGAAGCAGTAGACGACCGCCTTCTTCGAGACGATCGAGAGGTCGATGGCCTTGTCCGACCAGCACTCGAATCCGCGATCCCGTATTCGAATGACGCATGGGCCACGCACCAACGGAGCGAGCGAAGGGATGTCCTGGGCGTGATTCGGATTGACTGGCAGCGAAGCCTCGTCGAACCCGGATATGGGATGCAGCACGATCAATGGCGCATTGAGCAACTCGGGCTCGATTCGTTCGAACAATCGTCCCAGGAACTCGAGTACAACTCGGAGCGCGCGGGTCCCCTCGTCTCCGTGGTTAGCATGGATTACGGGCACGTAGAGTTCATGCGCGATGCGCCGGAGCGCGTCGTGGTCGATCATGCGGGCGCCTCGGAAGTGGAACTCTTCTCGATCAGGTAGGACAACCAAACGGATGACGGTACGAGCAGGTCCGTGGCCTTGTCGCCGAGTACGCGCCGGAGAGCGCCGAACTGTTCGTAAAGCAGTTCGAGCGATGGACCAGTGAGAAGCTCCTGTGGCCCGGCATGCCCACTCGCGCTCTTGAAAGTCGGTTCCGAGCGAATCGCTTGGCGAATAGCCGAGACGGGGAGCGCCGCTGCGCTGCTGCACGCGGCCTCGAGAAACGGTCGGCGAGCGCTGCATAGCTCGAGTTCATCGAGCGCCTCCAACATCACTTTCCCTTCGTCAGTGCACAGCATCGGGGCGACCGTGTCCTGGGCCTCGATACGAAGCCGCCCCGAGAGATCCAGATCCCTCATTGCTTCGGCGATGTCGCGGCTGAACGGCGCGCCCCATTTCGTCCTCGTGAACCTGTACCCCCATTCCGCGGCCGGCGCACCTCTGAACAACGCCAGAAGGCGCGCGAGGTAGCCAAAAAGGTGGACTTCGCCCTCGGTGACTCCGTGCAGCGATTCCTCGAGGTGCTCGACGATGAAGAGGCTGTCATAAGTGGCCTCGGGATTAGCCATGGGCGCCCTTGAGCTCCTTTTCGATTGTCGCATAAGCATTGTGGAACAGGTCGCTCTCCTTGACCTGGACGTCCGAGAGGTCGGTCCACGTCGTCATCCTCGTCAGCGTCATCCGCTTCGCACCACACTCTTTGGCGAGCTTCTGGAGGAGCTGGGATGTGTTGATGTTCGCGGTCATCATTATCCTGTGCCCACCCTTGACGAACTCGGCAAACATCTCGCCCGCCCGACTCTCGTAGGCAATGTCGAGAGATCCCTCCGGCGTGTCAATGAGAAGACCGGCAGGGGCCTCCTTGTTCGACATGAACTGCGCCAATGCCATGCGCAATGCGATGTCCACGAAGAAGCGCTGGCTCTCGGATAGCTGATGCTTCTCGCGTCTCAACGTGCTCCGAAGCTCGAGTATCAGGACGAGGCCTGTTGCAGCCTTGCCCTCCAAGCGGACATCTAGCTCGATTCCCAGGAAGAGCTCGGCGAGCGCCCTGAATCGGGGGACGAACTCCTCCTCGGCCGCCGCATAGCTCGATTCGAGTGATCGCTGGAGCTTCTTGAGCTCCTTCTTTTTCTCGTCGCGTAGTGTATATGCCTTTCGCCGTTCCGCCTGCAGCGTCTCGTGTTCCGTCCGAAGGTTCTCCAGGGCCTGGGCCACGCCACCGGAGGCTGTCTTTTCTCGCTCGCGAACTTTCGCAATCGCCTTCTCGTACATAGTCTCGAATGCCCGAACGGCTTCCTGAGCCGTTGCAAATCGATCCTGGACTTGCGTCTTCTCTTTCGCAAGTCGAGAGCGTGTCGTGGCGCAGGTCTCCACCTTGCCCTTGGCTTTCGCGAGAGCTGCATCGATCTTCTTGAGGTTGGCGAGCAGTTCACCTTGCCCAGACGCCCCCGGCTGCAGTTTCGACTCGCAGAGCGGGCACTCGTGCCGCTTCAGCGCGCTCTTCAGGGCATCGTTGACGTCTTTGCCAGTCGCGCCACACAGGGCGCATCGCTCATCGTCTAGGCTTGTTCGGACCAGAGGGTGGGAATCGACGATCGATCGCCTGCCGGTTAATTTCTCGAACGCGGCGTCGTAGTCCTTCCTCAGTGATATGTGGGCTGCGCTGGCTTCAGCCAGTGCCACTTCCGCATCGGAGGCTTTTGCTTCTGTTTGGTCGACCTCCTTCTCAAGCTGATCGCGTTCCTTAAGGAGCCCGGCGTACTTCTCTCGGAGTTCCTCGTCTCGACCGGCTTTTCCGCCGGCAGGCGTACCGAGCACGTCCTCGAGCGTCTGGATGCGGTTGAACACATTCGTCGCATGATACTGGATGTTGCGTCCACGTGACTCGGCCTTCTCCATCTCGCGGCGTAGGCGCTCGGCAGCAGCGGCAATCTCCGGATCCGTCCCGAAGGCGAGGTATAGAGCCTGCTCGAGTGCCCGCGGGTCCCAGAAAAGAAGGTGCCGGCTCTCATCGAATGTCAGGACGAAGTGCTGGAGAAAGACAAACTGTTCGAAGCTCTTCACTCCGACCACCTTCGCGACCTGGGTGCAATATAGACGGTTCTTCTCCTCGGCGCTCAAGGGGGCATCTGCGCTATCGATCGGCTTGCCATTGACGGTTATCGAAAGCGCACGAAGACTATCGGCCTCGAAGAGACCTCGGGTGAGCTGGAATCCCGTCTTGCCGACGTCGAACTCGACGGTGATCTGCGCGCCATCGCGGTCATCCTCCTCGATTCGACCATCGAAGAATTCGTGTGAGAAGCGGAGTCCATCCTTGTAGTATTCAGCGGCCGACATGAACTCGCGCGACGCAAGCGGCACTATCCCGGTCAAGCCGTAGTTAATCGCCGAAAGGAAGGTCGACTTGCCAATGCCGTTTGCACCAGCGAGGCAAAGGACACCGGCGGAGACGTCGAGTTCGATCCCGGGCCGCTGTGTGTATAACGAGAACTTGTCGAGTACGACCCGCCGAATCTGAGGGAAACTCAGCCGACGGACGGGGGATGTCATTGCTTTACCCTCACATGGCGCTACTGTTAGGCGAATGCGAAAATTGTATTCCCATTCCCATCCTTGGTAAAGAGTAAGGGTGGTAAATGGTGCGATTCATTTGAACTTATCAAACCTCCTCAAACCCTTGGCTCGTGAACTTCAGCGTCCTGGCGTTCTCGGTCACGATGCGGACCGCGTTCTCCGGCGCGCCATCGGGGACTTCGGCGGCGATCTCCAAGGTCACCTTTACCTTGGCACCAACGATCCCGGTCAGGTGGGAGATCACTTCGTCCGCGATGCGGCCAGCGTCGCGTCCCACGCGGGCCGCGTCGAGTTCCACGGTGCCGTAGAAGCGCTTGGGGCGCGCGGGTTCAGGGGGAGCCCCGCCGGCGCCTTGCACGGCCGGGCCGGTTCCTGCAGTACCGGCAACCTGGTCTGGGCCGGCCACCGCTTTGGTTCGCGCCGACGATCCCGGCTTGGCGCTCTCCGCCTCAGCCTGGGCCGCCGCAACCTCGGGCTTCACCAATAGGCCCGGTGCGTCGCTGTCCCGAATGGCAACGTTTTGGCCGGTGCGCAGGCCCCGGTACCGCTTCGCGGCTTCGTCGTAGCTCTCGGCGTACGCGAAGGCTTCCCGCTGCCAGGTCAACAAGCCCAATCCGTCACGGACCGCGCCCAACAGCACGTCCGGTGCCTGGAGACGGGGCAGGTACAGGTACTTGGCAAAGTCCTCCACGAGCTGCTTAATCTCGACGTGATTGCCGCGCCAGAGCGGGATCTTGTCCAGTTCCATCCGCAGGCGCGTGGCGGCGAAGGAGGTGATCAGCAGCTCGTCGTTGCGCAGCTTCTTGGTGGCACGCACCGCCAGCGGGTCCGTACCGGGGAGCCGGAACGCCTGCCACTCGATCTCCGCCTTTGGATTCTTTTGGGTCGGGACCAGAAGCCACGCGTAGGCTTCAGGCAGCCGGGCCGTCACGGCGCTGTCGGCAGCCTTGCGCTGGGTGTCGGCCTGCTTGACCTGGTGAGGCGAGAGGTCCAGCTCCTCCTCTTCCTTCAAGATGGATTCCCAAGCCAAAAGTCGCCGAACCGCCTCGTCGAGGTCCTGCAGCCGGGTCTTGTCCACGGCCAGGAAGGCGAGCGTGTTACGGAAAAGACGCGGCGCATTGCCGCGCATCTCCAGGATCGCCTTGGCGGCGGCCATGGCTGGGCAGTCCGGTTCCTTGCTGTACGGCGCGTCCACTGCCAGCACCACTAGCCGCGCGTCCATGTCATCCGGCACGTCTTGTCCGCTGCATGGGAACGGATGCACGCGGCAGAAATCGCCTTCCCGGCGCACATCATCGCGGACCCGCTCTTCGATCTCCTTCACCACGGCATCGGTATCGCGCTTGTACTGTTCGGCGCGGTCCTCGGCCAATTTGGTGACGGTCGGCTGGGTCGAATACCAGTACCGATTGCCGTCCTGGTAAAGGTAGGTCGCCGCGCCCGCCAAACGCCGAAGCGCATCGCCGAAGATGGACGGCTTTTCGCCCGGCATCACGCAGCCCAGGTTCACGCGCCTGTCTTCCAGGCCCCGGTTTGAAACGCCGCCGGTCGGCGCGGAACCCATGTAGATCGTGCGCGCCACGCGCCGGCAGGCAGCGAACTTGCCCAGGTTCGGCACTTCGGCGTCGATCCGCATCGGCAGCGAGTTTGGTCCGTCCACGTCCTTCTCGATCACGGGCGGCCAGTTGTCGGAAAGGTACCGGGTCAGCTCGAACTGCACGCGCGGATCGTCGATGGGGATGTTCGCCGGCATGATGAGCGGGTTGCGGTCGCCTTTCTCCCACAGGCTGTGGATTACCGCCGCCATCAGGCGCAGCACGCCGCGAGTACGTTGGAACTTCACCAGCGTGGACCAGTCGCCGTAGAGACGGTCGAAGACCTCGGGGTGGATCGGGTAGGCGTGCTTGATCCGGTCCTCGTAGTCGCCATCACGGCTGTCCGGCGGGAACTCCGCCTGCTGCGTCCGGTACATCTCGTAGAACTCGCGCGCCACCGTATCTTGCGCCACGAAGTCCTCGCGTCTCGATATCGGTTCGAAGAGGCGGCGACGCACGATCTCGAAGCCTTCCTCCGCGCTAGCGGGCCGCCACGAGGATTCGACGCGCCCGATCACGTTCCGCAGCCGGTCCAGGGCTTCACGGCCGCGTTGCCCGCCTACTTCCACGTCGTCGGATTGCGTGTGCGGCGAGGCCGCCGTGTCGGAGGCCGGTAGGCTGATGACGAGCAGGCAGCCCTTCGCGAGCTTGGCCGATTCGGTCAACGCTTGCGCGAACGTGAACTGCGTCTCGAAGCTTCCGGCCGGCAGGTCGGCGGAATCGTGCAACTGGCGAGCGTAAGCCACCCATTCGTCGATCAGGACCAGGCAGGGGCCGTACTCGTTGAAGAGATCGCGCAAAACGTCGCCAGGGCTGGTGGCCTTCTCGTCGTCGGCCTGGATGCGCTTGAAGGCCTTCTTCGCTTCCTTGGCCCCGCCGGCGGCGTACCCGAGTTGCCACGCCAACTCGCCCCATAAGGTCCGAACCTCAGTGCCGTCGGGCTTCTTCGAGGGGTTGCCGGGGGAGATCTTGTTGCCGACCAGCACGACCCGGTTGACCCTGGGCAGCTTATCCGCCTCAGCGGCCTTCATCACGGCGTCCACGCCGGCCAGTTCGGCGGGCGAAGTGCCGCCCAACAAGTGGTATAGCGCCAGCATGCTGTGCGTCTTGCCACCGCCGAAGTTGGTCTGGAGCTGCACGACCGGATCGCCGCCCATACAGTTGACGCGCTCCACGGCCCCGACCAGGAGACGCTTGAGGCTCTCGGTCAGGTAGGTGCGCCGGAAGAACTCGACCGGCTTGCGATACTCCTCGCCGCCCTCACCGAGGTGGACCTGCCATAGGTCGGCGGCGAACTCAGCCTGCTGGTACTTCCCGCTTGCTACGTCGCGGTGCGGGTTCACCACTTCGCGCCACGGCTTCAGGTTCCCGGTGGCCTGGCTCTCGATGGCGGTCCCGGCGCTCTTGCGCTTCTCGGTCCGCATCTGCTCGTCGAAGCGGACGCGCAGCAACTCCATCTTCATCTTCTCCGCTTCTTCTGCCTGCGGTGAGGAGACGGCGGCGAGAAGGCGCGTGGCGGAGTCCAGCCCGCGGTAGGCGTCGTCGCTGGAGAAGGATTCCTGGTGCGCCCACTTGTTGCGGGCGCCCTGCAACTCGTTCACCAGGGACCGCTCGGCGTGGCCCAGCGTGCGCTTGAAGGTGTCGTTCCAGTGGTTCCACATCACGGACAGGATCGCCTGGATGTCCCACTTCAGCCCGCCGCCCTTGGCCAGCTTGGGTAACTGGTAGTCCTTGAGCGTCTTGTCCAGTTCGTCCTTCCAGGCCTGGCCGTAGGTGACCTGGAGTTCCCGCTCGACGAAGGGGGTAAGCCCCTGGTTGAGCAGGTCCAGGGCCTTGCCGATGCGGTCGTGGTTACTTAGGGCCATACCAAAGCTCCCGAATCTTATGCGATGAACTTTGCCAACTGCTCCGCGTAGGTCGGCCACTGCTTCCGTTCGCTGGCCCAGAACCCCTGGCCTCCCGGGTGCGCCCAGGCGGTGACGTACCGGGGTTTGCCGAAGCATTCAAGGGGACCGGCCTGCGCGGTCCAATCCCGGATGCGCAGCTTCTCGCGCTTCCAGCCCTCGCGCCGAGAGAACCAGCCGGCCACGATGGCGCCCAGCAGGATCACGGCCGCCGGGTCCACCAGCTCAAACTCGCGCTTCAGGAAACGTTCCGCGCAGGCGTCGGCAGCGACGGGCCAGCGCCCGCCCTTCTCCTGGTCCCATCCGGTCGGCGCGTAGCACTTCACGATATTGGTCACGTGCAGGCCCAAGCGGGCGCGGGCGTCCAGGTGCGCCTGCTGAGCCTCCGGCGTGGTCGGCAGTTCTTCAAGCAACGGCGACGACTCATGGCCCTTCAGCTTGTCCGCCGCGCGCATGATCACGCCCAATCCCTGCGCGCTCTTGTGGCCTATGCTGTATTCCCCGTTGACCAGATTCTGGTAGTTGGCCTTCGCGGTGTTGGTCCCGATGCCGCCCGGTACCGAGCCGACGATCATTACACGCGCCTTCGGCACGTGCTGAAACAGGAGCGGGTGGCTTGCGCCCGGCACGGCCTTCTCGTCGAGGTACGCGATCAGTTCGGCGCAGCCTGCGTTGCCGTGGTTCCGGCAGGCGCGGATTCCTTCGCGCAGTTCGAGCAGGGCATCCATGGCTAGAACAACTCCGCCTGCGACGGTTGCGTGCTCGCGACTTCCTGGGCCAAGCGCATGATCTCGGGCCAGGACTGGACCAGTGCGTTGTAGGCCAGGGCTTCGGCGGCGCGCTTCTTGCGCTCGCAGAGGTTGTAGAGTCGGTAGGCCAGGTCGCGGGCAGGTTCGGCCTTCGAACCCAGCTTGGCGACCAGATCGGCGGCGGCGGCTTCGCCGGCATCGAGGACGCGGACCAAGTGGTGAACCGTCTCCCACGTGGTCAGGCGCGCGTCGGTGGCTGGGTTCCAGTCTTCGGGCAGTTCCTCCGGCTTCAGCAGCCTGACCTTACCGCGCTTGGACTCCAGGATGCCGGCTTCGACCATGCCCCCCACACTGGTGTTCTTGGCCTTGCTAAGGGTTTCGGCGACGCCGTACTCGCCCTCGGCAAAGCCGTTCTGGTCGAACCAGGCCAGCGCCCAGCGGCTATCGGCGTCGAAGTCGCCTTCCTGCTCGGCCAGCGCCTCGTCGAGGGTCTGGTTAATGAGCGCCAGTGCCTCGCGGACGGGCAGGGGCTTGCCTTCCGCGTCGAGCACCTTCGCATAGCGGGTGAAGACGGCCATGCCGGGGCCGATGGCGGCCTGCGCGAGGTCCACCGGGGCGATGTTGCCGGCTTGGAGGTGGCGGAGGGCGTCGGGTAGTTCGGCCTTGAGCGCGCTGACGAACTCGCGGCGCGTGGCGGTAGGGGCGTCGGCTGCGCGTGGGCGGCAGACGAGGACGATGCTGGAGGCAAGGGCGCTGCGTGTTGTCTTCAAGTGGCTCGTGTATTCGGTCCTTGCCGGCCACGTTCCGCTGATTGAAAAGCCGGCGTCGATAACAGCCGCAAGAAAAGTCTCCCACCCAGTGCTGGCGGCACCGCCATCACCTTCTTTTTCCGATTGGCGAAATGCATAGTAGATCGTCACTGGAAACCCAGGGTGAGATTGCGAAACGAGCTTGCGCATCGCTTGCGTCATCCCGTTGAGGAAGAACGCCTCAGCTTCAGCCTTGCCCTTGTGCCTATATGCAAATGCAACCAACTCTTCCGACTTCGGCACTGCAAGAGTCGCGAAAAGAGCGGGCAGAACGGGCCTTAGTGACCGCCTCAGCCAGACATAAAAGAAATCGGACAGGTCTGCGTAGGGGACGTTGTCGTAGTAGGGAGGGTCGGTTGAAATTACCTTATTGGTGCTAATCGCCTGAGACTGTGCATCTGCGTGTTCTGCGTTACCGCCAACAAAGGCAGAACAGGCAACATCGATCACTTTGGTAAAATACTCGATCTGACCGGTAAAATTCCCAGTTGAGGAGCTGAATGGATTTCCCTCCACAAAATCCCATGTCATGCGGAGCGCCTGCATTCCGAAAACCTGCTGAACGTTCTCGCCAGCCTGGTCCCAAATATTGAGCGTGGCGCTGCGATTCGCCTGTCGGCTCACGCACATTGAGAGACAAACGGAAATGGCATCTGCGTATGCCGAGGCGGAGGAGCCGCCCTCACCCAGATTTTTCCCGTCATCGGCAAGCCCGGCAAGTTTAACGTCGCGCTGAATGTGCCTGCGCACCTCCTGAGCTAAATCAGAAGAGTGTGGATTTTTTCGGTTGGGCGCCAAAGTGCTTCTGGATTGGGGGTTATGGTTTTGGTCATGGGGAAAATGGGCCTCCCGGGCGATAAACATTCCTGTTCGAGGGGGATGTTTTTTCGCCCGAAGGAAGGAGACCCAAGGTGGAACTCTATCAGATCGAACGGCTGCGTGTCGAGCAGGATGAGGTCCTGGCCGCGATGCGAGCCTTTGTAGAAGGAGCGGCGCAGTCCAAGGAGGCGCATGAGGTCGAGCGCGAGTTGTTTCGCATGCTTCAGGGCTTGGGGTTGAGCCTGCTCAAGGAGATGGTGGCACGTCGCGGGACGGGCAAGGTCGATGGCGGCTGCGTGGGCCACGACGGTTGTATCCTGCCGTACCATGGGCTCAAGACCTGCCGGTACCTGTCGATCTTTGGTTTGGTGGAGATCAGGCGTGCGTACTACTGGCAAGCTGGCCAGGCAGGCGTGTTCCCCTTGGACGCGTCGTTGAACTTGCCGGAGCGGCGCTACTCGTACCTGCTCGACCAGTGGGCGCAAGCCGGTGTCGTCGATCAGGCCTACGAAAAGGCCACGACCTCGTTGAGCGAACTTCTGGGCCTGCCGTTGTGGAAGCGCGGACAGGAACAGATTGCGCGGGAGACGGCAACGAACGTGGACGATTTCTACCGGCAACTTGATGCGCCAGAGGACGAGGGATCGGTCTTCTGCGCGCAGGCCGACGGCAAAGGGGTACGCATGGTGCCGTCCGAGAAGCCCATGTCCGCAGAGGCCGAGGCGCCGGTGGTTTCTCCGCGACGGGGCAAGGGAGAAAAGCCGGGCCAGCGGCGCGAAGCGGTGGTGACGGCGCTCTTTACCTTTAGACCGGAGCCCCGAACGCCGGAGGAGATGGTCGCGGCCCTGCTGCGGGAACGAACGCCAGAAGAGCGAGCGGAAGCGTCTTCGGCGAAGGCACGTGCGCCCCTGAATAAGACCGTGTTCGCCAGCCTGTACGGAAAAGAAGGAAGTTTTGCGCGCATGGCCGATGAGATCGCACGGCGCGATCCTGACGAGCATCGGCCGATCTACATGCTTTTGGATGCGGGGTCAGGTCTGGAGCAACGCTTCGAGGAGGAGATGACGCGTCGCGGCTGGAGCCATCGCGTGGAAGGCGTGTGCTTGGACATCATGCATGTCCAGGAGTACGTGTGGGAACTGGCCAATGCCATACATGGAGAACGCGGGCCGGCTCGGGTCGAATGGGTGCGCAGGGTCACGCTCGAACTGCTGCGCGGGCAAGTGGGCCGCGTGGTGGGAGGCTGGCGGCAAATGCTGACCAAGCGAGGAGATCGGCTGAGCGCGCCACAAAAGCGCGCCCTGAACAAGGCCATCGGGTACCTGGACCGCCATCGCCACCTGATGCGCTACGACCAGTGGCTGGCACAGGGTTTCCCTATCGCCACAGGCGTGGTCGAAGGCGCATGCGGAGGGCTCGTCAAGGATCGCACCGATGGATCGGGCATGCGTTGGACGCGAGCAGGCGCGCAGTCGGTGCTCCATCTTCGCGCAGTGAAGAAGAATGGCCATTGGGACGCCTTCTGGCAGTACCACATCCAGAGAGAGAAGGAGCGCCACTACGGGAAATCAGCCGCGTAGAGGTCAACCGAAAAGGGCCACACTCAAATCAGAAAGTGTAGCGAGTGCTGCCGCTTGCCGGTTCATGAACAGCTTCTGCCACTCGTTGAGCCCGTAAATGCACGGAGTGAATGCTCGCGCGTCTTCAACAAAAGCACCTTCCGGCTTCCACTCCGGCTTCGCCTTTTTCGCCGCCGCCTCGTGCTCCGGCGTGGGCGGGAGATAGACGCGCCCGCGTTCGCCCTCGGCCACGATGGCCATGAGCCGCGCGCCCATCCGCCCGGCCTTGCCCTCGGCCTTGATGTAGTCGCCCGCGATGGGCGTGCCGGAAATCACGCAGCGGAAGTTCGCGCCGCGCGCGAGCTTGGTGCCAGCCTTCGCCGCCTCGGCGTCCTTCGGCTTGCCCACCTGCACGATGAAGCGGTAGCCGTGCTTCTCGATCACCGGCTCGACCCAGGCTTCCTTGCCCGGCTTGGTCGAGAGCATGAAGGTGGAGGCCAGCGGCACGTCCACCTCGCGAAAGGCCGGGTTCGGGCTCTTCACCGTGCGCGCCCAGAGCCAGGCGATGACGGTGAGCTTCCGCCCGACGAGCGGTTTCAAATCCTTCCGCTCCTGCGCCATCGCGGCGGTGATCTCGATCTTCGGGTAAAGGTGGCCGATGCGTTTCTCCGCCTCGTCGCGCATCCACTGGCCGTAGTAGCGCACGTCCTCGGCCAGCCCCTGCGCGCCGCGCCATTGCTTCTTGAAAAGCTCCTTGCCCTTACGTGCCTCGGGGTTCACCGGCGGCTTGCCCGCGAACTTGGGCGGGATCTCGATCATCGCCTTGTTGATGAGGACAGCGACGGGGTTTAGATCGCTGGCGTAGGCTTCCAGCCCCAGTCGCTGGGCTTCCAAAGGTAGCGCACCGCCGCCGGCGAAGGGATCGTGGAAGGCCGGGAGCTTGTTACGGTCGAAGAGTTCCTTCGCTTGGGGGTGCCCGATGTTGGCTGTACACGTCCGCCGCCAGGACTGCCAGATCTCGTCACGAGCCTTCTGCAAGACCGCTTCGTTGGTCGTGTTCTCCCACTGGACCAGTTCTTCGATGATCCCGAACAGCCGCGTGCGCTCGTGGTCGGCGGCGCACTCCTCCAGCGTCGGCTTCGGGGTCTTCTCGCGGTCCTCCTTGGGCTTGGCCTCCCACGCGGCCAGCCGTTTCCTGAGGTCCGCCTGCGCGCTGCGCTTCTTGCCCGGATCGGAAAGCAGCACGTCGGCGTACACGGACGGATCGTCCACCATCTGCGCGAAGATCACCGCCCGCGCCGCCGCCAACGGCCGCCGTGCCCACCAAAGGTGCAGCGTGCTCGGATGCCCGTGCCGGATCGACTTCTCCCTCGCAGACGCCCTGTTGATTGCGTCCAGCGGCAGCGCGACCTCGATGAGCTTCTTTGGTGTCCTGGTCATGATGCTTTTCGCTTCATTAGGTTTGGACCTTTGTAGCTTTGGACATAGTCGATGGCCTGGAAAATCCAGTGGTGCCCGCGTTGCGTCCAATCCTCCTCGAAGCAGTAGTACACGTTGGCCTGCCCCATTCCTCCAGCACCCTTGGGGATGACGAAGGTACGTTTGTTCAGCGGCAGGAGCAGACACCCCGCGCTCTCGGCTTCAAAATTGTAGGCGCCATAAGGACCTGTCTCGTTCGGCTTCAAATCTTCCCGCATGAGAACAGCGTCATGTAGCCTGGCGTCCCGAAACCAGCCAACGATTACTTGGCCGCCGTCAGGAAAAGGCCTTTTGGCAACGATCATGACGAGAACTCCCGTCAGACTCGACTTGGGTTGCGTGCCGCCGGGCCAACAACGAGATAAGTTGTAGCCGTCCTTCTTGCCCGTGCGGGCGTATCCGTAACACTTGCCGTCGACGATCTTGAAGTTGTTTGCCTCTGAACCCACGGATTCCCGATTGTACGCTCCCCCGCCTTCGGGGTCGTCCGCATCTAGATCCTGATCGTAGTATTCCAGCCATCCGCAGCGAACGAATAGCAAGGGTGCTTCGAGGGAATTCACGCTATTGCACTCCTAATTCATGGATGCGGGCTAAGGTCGCAGGTACTTTTTAAACTCTATGAACCAGTGTTCAAGAAGCTGATCGGCCACCAGAAAACCAAATTCACAGTAGAACTTGGCTGCTTGCTTCTTTTCCTTCGGCCAACGCTTTTCAACTGCGGCAAATAGGGCGTGCTTCACGTCAGCCAGCAACACATTAAATTCGTCGTAGGGCATCGAGCTGAATGGAGTGGCGCCGACCGTTGAATTCGGGTCGTATGCGGAAGGGACCAACTGGCCTACATCGCTGGCCAGGCAAAGACCGACCGTGCTGCGCTTGTTCTGGATGCCGTAGGTGTCCGGCTGCATGAAGCAGAGCACCTCGCTGAGCGTCGCTACTTCAATCTTGGGTATGGCGGCGGCTTCGATGCGCGCTTGACCTGACTTGCGCGGCTTGAGCAGCTTCTTGAAGCATTGGCGTATATCTTTGTAGTTGTTTGCTGCCATGATCTCCCCGAGGCGGTAGCCAAATGAATTGACCGCCCAGATTCCGTTGAGAAACTCTATGGTCTCGTCTTTTGTCCACCGGTCCACATCATTGAGCCATGCGTGATACGACTCCGATTCGCTCGTAACCCGTGCCAGATTGCGCTGATAGGCACCGTATGTGGACCACCTGCCCAAGTAGGTATCAATGCTCTGGCGCAGTTTTGGTGTTACGACGTTCAAGACTTCACCTCAACTCAAATGGTGGCAGGTCAAGGAAATGTGGCTAGAAGCCGCCCATGGTGGCCGATTGAACCATCAGCTTTTGGTCCTACTTTTCCTCTAACTCGGACTTCCGCATTGAAAGTCGTGGTCCATCCACATTTACTCATGGGGAGTTTCGGGCCGTAGGTATGGGAAGTAATCAACTCTGGTGCCTGCAATATCATATTGAGGATCGGTCTCGGGGCCGCCATCCACAAAATGTTCGTGGTTTTGATCTAGGCTGCAGTGCACGATTTCTGGTGTTCTCGAACGTATATTCCTGACATTGGCCAGCACTTCTCCATCGCAGTCGTGATAGAGGCACTTAAGGTGAAGGTGGCTTCCATTGGACATGGCGCATTTTCCCTCTAGTTCGGGTGAATTGTGATGGTTACTTGGTCGCACTGGTTGATCGGGGTTGGAATTCCTGGGGTTGGATTTGCATGTGGTACAATCTGGATGTCAAAATTTCCAGAAGCAGTGTTCGAGGCGAGCATGAACGCGAGTTGGCTTACAAGGTTGGCCATTTGTTCACGCGTGAACCTAAATTCTGGTTGCGATATTGGGGTCTCACTTACCATGGTTCCTTCTGTATTTGCTGGCATCTTTAACCTCCAATTTTACTGAGACCCGCATTAGCGCCTTCATTGGGGATCTATGGCGCGCCCAATCAGTTCATCCAGGTCGTAGTTCACGCTGGTAACATCGAAGTCCGGTTCGCGCCGGAACGGCTGCCGCACGTAGTGGATCCGGTGCTTTTCGCCGTCCAGGAACTCCACGATGGCCAGGATGAAGCTCTCTGGCTTGTTCAAGGAGTAGAGAATCTCGTTCTTGGTGACGGTGACGGTGGCCGCGCCGGTGACACGCCCCTTCACCTCGATGAAGCGCAGTTCCCCGGTGCCCGGCACGCGGCTTTCGATGTCGTAGCCGAGCTTCTCTGCTTCCCGGTCGGTCGGGTCGAAGCCGAGGCCGCGCTCGACTTCCATTACGATGGCCCTGGCGCGCGCGGCAGAAGCCTGGAGATCGGCCGGCTCGCTGGATACCGGCGCGGGAGTCCCGCCGAGCTTCGTCAACATCCCCATGGGGACCACGATCAGCCCGCCCAGCACCACCGGCGGCTGCGCGGAGATCTGGGCCTCCAGGTCGAGCTGCTCCAGCCGCTTCTGTAGCTGGCCCGATAGCTTGTCGGCGCGACGCCGGGCCTCCTGGCTGTTAAGCTTGGCATTGGGCTTGCCGGCCTGCTCCTGGTCTTTCAGGATGGCGGCGCGGTGGTCCCAGTGGTTGATTTCCTTGGTCAGGCGTTCCTGCACCGCGGCCTTGGTCTTGGCGATCCATTCCACCCGGCGGCCTTTGACCTCCTTCAGGTGTTCCGGGACCACGTGCCCGATGGCGTGAGCCTGCGCCTTCTTCTCCAGGTCGCGGGTAATCCAGGCGCACTCGGGCAGGGCGAGAAGCGCGTCCACGCCCGGCTCGCCGTCTTTTAGCGGCCGGTAGTCGAGGTAGGGCGCGTAATGGATGTGCCGCGCGGTTCCGGCTTCGTCCAGTTCCACGTACAGCATCCGGCGGGAGACGGTTCGGCGTTCTCCGCTGCGCGTCACGCTGGCGTCCTGAACGGCGTGCTCCAGGTAGAAGAGCATGCGCGGTTTCTCGCCGGGGTCGCGTTCGTCTACCAGGACGGTGCCACGCCGGAGCAGGTCGCGGTGGCGTTCCAGGGTCAGGTCGAGCGTGGCGTCCAGGAGCGGGTGGCCCGGGCAAACGAAGGCCGCCAAAGGCTGGCCCTGCGGCGCGATCAGGTCCTTCTCGAAGGCGACGCGCTCGTAGCGCGGCAGGACGGCTTCGCCTACGCCGATCAGGCGGTCCCGGTTGCGGACCGGCGCCGGCACGTGGGTAACCTCGTAGCGGCGCGCCTCACGCTGCTTGACTGTCCCGCCCAGCAGCTTGAACGCTTCCAGGAAGAAGGACTCGATGTAGTGCGGCTGGAGCCGGCGGGCCTCAGCACGTTCCATCTCCTCGCGGACCCGCCGGACGCGGCTGGCGTCCATTGTGTCGGTGGCAAGCGCCCGCTCGTCGAGGAGATCCTGGAGCTGATTGCGGTCGAAAACGCCGGTGATTACCTGGTCCAGCCGCGCTTTGACCTCGGGCCGCTCGCCGTAGCGGACGGCTTCCATAAGGAGTTCGCGTAGGGGCTTACCCTCGAACTGGAGCTTGCCCAGGACATCGAAGACCTGACCGCCCAGGGCCTTGCGCGCCTCTTCGAGTTTCTCCAGCAGCTTGCGGTACACGTCGCCTTCGCGCGTCTCTTCGGCGATCAGGTTCCAGAGATGGCAGACCTCGGTTTGGCCGATGCGGTGGATGCGGCCGAAGCGCTGTTCCAGCCGGTTCGGGTTCCAGGGCAGGTCGTAGTTGACCATCAGGTGAGCGCGCTGAAGGTTAATGCCCTCGCCGGCGGCGTCTGTAGCCAGCAGTACCTTCACTTGGGGATCGTGGCGGAATGCGTTCTGCTCCTTCCCGCGATCCTCGCGCCCCATTCCGCCGTGGATCGTGACCACTGCATCCGGCTGTCCCAGGAGCGTGGCGATTTTGCCCTTCAAGTAGGTCATCGTGTCGCGGTGCTCGGTGAAGATCACGAGCTTCTGGGTCGGCGACGGCACCGGCTTGGGTGTAGCGTTTTTTCCGTAGGCTGGGGCCTCTTCCGCGGCCCGGTTGGCGATAGCCGCAGGCGTGAAGATTTCCTCGAGCATCCGGGCGAGTTCGGCCCACTTCCTGTCCTTGCCGCTGCGGCGCACCTCGTTGGCCAGGTTCTCCAGGTCCTTGAGGGTGGCAATTTCGCGCTTCAGTTCGTCGATGGTTCGCGCCGCGGTCGCCTGGTCGAGGATCTGCTCCTCGGCCTGCTCAAGCTCCTCGCCCGGCGCATCTTCGAAGTCTTCCAGGTCCTCGGCATCCATGGCGGGGACATCTGACGCGATGGCGTCGGCGAAGGCCCCGCGGTGAAGGAGTTGAAGCTCGCGCTGCCGGCTTTCCAGGCGTTCCTTGCGACGGCGCAGCGACTGGAAAATGGCCTCGGGCGAAGACGCCAGTCGGCGCTGCAGAATCGTGAGCGCAAAGCCTACCGTGCCGGCACGCTTGTCGTTCTGCAGTGCTTCGGCGCGATTGAACTCCTCGCGGACGTAATCGGTGACCTGCTTGTACAACTGCGCTTCGGGGTCGGTGAGCTTGTAGGGCACCGTCTTGGCGATGCGTTCGGGGAAAAGTGGTCGGCCGTCGAACTTGAGCAGCTTCTCCTTGACCATGCGGCGCATCAGGTCCGACACGTCGGCGGTGTGCGCGCCATCGCGGTACTTGCCCTCGAAGCGGTCGCCATCCAGCAGGGCCATGAAGAGCTGGAAGTCCGCTTCCTTGCCGTTGTGCGGCGTGGCCGTCATCAGCAAAAAGTGGCGCGTAATCGTGGAAAGTAGCTGCCCGACTCGGTAGCGCTTCGTGTATTTAACCTCGCCGCCGAAGAAGGTGGCGCTGAGTTTGTGCGCCTCGTCGCAGACCACCAGGTCCCAGCGGCAGTCGGGGGCCTTCAGCTTGTCCTGCACGTCCTCGTTGCGGGAGAGCTTGTCGAGGCGCGCGATAACCAGGTTGTTCTCCATGAACCAGTTGCCGGTGCGCGCCGCTTCGAGCTTGTCATTGGTCAGGATCTCGAACGGCAACTGGAAGCGCCGGTACAGTTCGTCCTGCCACTGCTCGGCTAGGCTGCCCGGGCAGACCACGAGGCATCGGTGAAGGTCGCCGCGGACGATTAGCTCCTTGATGAGCAGCCCGGCCATGATCGTTTTGCCTGCGCCGGGATCGTCAGCGAGCAGGAATCGGAGCGGCTGGCGCGGGAGCATGGCTTCGTAGACGGCCGTGATCTGGTGGGGCAGGGGCTCTACCAGCGAAGTGTGCACGGCCAGTACGGGATCGAAGAGGTGTGCGAGCCGGATGCGGTGGGCTTCGGAGACTAGGCGGAAGAGCGCGCCGTCCCCGTCGAAGCTCCAGGGCCGCCCGACTTCGACAACTTCAAGCTCGGGTTCATCGTGGCGGTAGAGCAGGCGCTGATCCACGCGGCCTGCGGGGTCTTTGTAGGTCAGCTCGACGGCTTCCGAGCCGTGCCACTGGACGTTGACCACGGTGACCTGGCAGTTCGGCAGGATGCCCTTTACGGCGGCATTGGGTAGGAGTGCTTCCAGCTTCGCCATGCCCGCCTCACAGGTTCAATAGTAGCCGGTCGAGGCCCTGGGCGAAGTGCATATCGGCCGACCTGGACGGCAGCGGTGCCGCCGCCCGAATCGGGAACCGCTATGCGTATCCCGCCCAGAGGAGTATGACCGTTATAAGGTGTAGGCCACATGGTGCAAGTGGCGGTGTGCAGCCTGTTTTGCCTTCAGGGAGCCAGGTGCAACGATTAGGAGGGGCCTTGCGGCCCCATGTCATGCAGTTGCGGGATTCCGCGCATCAGCATCCGCACGTGCGAGAACGAAACGCACCAGCTTCTCGGCTTCAGGAATCTGTGTTTCTGAGATAGTCAGTGCCTTTTCTCCCCGGTCTGGCACCCAGTCCGACGTCGCCTCTGCCAAATGGCATTCGAAACTCACACTATCCTTCGGCTGGTGCCACGAGTAGGTTTTACCGCCCACCAAAAACCGGAAATAGACCAGTTCGATCGTCGACGGAGGCTTATACCAGCCCGAGCCATTGCACCGGTAACAGGGACAGCCGCTGTTGTCGTACTCGTCATCGTAAAAAGGTTTTCCGGATCCGTCGCAGCCGTAGCAAACCTTGCCTTCGCGCTGGGCCAAGTGCAAGTGGGCGGCCTCGCAGCAACCGATCCTATAGAGGAGGTGGACGAAGCGACTCTTGAGGCAGTAGATGTAGCTGCTTTGAGCCGCACCGCAGGATCTATGCTTTGCGAACCGGTTCAGGTTGAACATGGCCGCGGCTGCATCGGGCAGTGCATCCTTCCAGCTAGGGTACTTGCGGACCATTTCCCTCTCGTCTGCCTCGGTGGCCTCCTTGACACGTTGCGCTTGCGCCTGCGCCTGCTTGGCCCTTCGTTGCTCCAACGCCGCGATCTCAGGGGCATGCTCGCGGATGAACTTCTTGACACGGGCGACTGCGTAAAGACTGGCCTTCGGTCCCGAGCGGTAGTGTGGGTTGAGCACCCGTTCGTCCGGTTCGCCGAGCATCCGGATCAGCCGGTCCGTCAGGCCGAACCTTGTTTTTAGTGCCGTCTTGAAAACCATCCGCTCCCAGACTTCGGTGCTCATCTCGCGACCTCCCGTGCACTTTTGTAGGCACAATCGACTTTGGCGTTTGGGCGGACAACAATATGGATGTCCGTTGCGCACCACGTGACTCGTCGTGCTGAGCCTTCCGTTGACGACAACCTACTAGCCACTAGTGTGGCTGCCCGACTACCTCGGGCAACTAACCCAGCACACCTCCGAGTGCCATTTCCCATCTACGCAAAAGTTTAAGTAGACGAGCGTCGCGCCCTCGCGAACCCTCTCAACCGACAGCTCTGGATCCTCAATCAGCCTCACGTACAGCGACTGGAACCCTTTTTCCTTGGACGTGCCGCCAATAAGCACTGGATCGCCAGCCAAGGTGAGGTCTACCGATGTAGCGCCACTGAAGTGCTCGAATTCGATGTCGAACATTGCAGCGGTCTTGATTCGCCAGGTGCTGTATTCCAGCTTCGTCCCAAGGATGGTCAAATCACGAGATCCGCAGTTCATGATGTGTACGCCCAAGCCGTCAGTCATTGAGGCCTCGAGAATTGGCACCGTGACCGAGGTAACCTTGCGGGCGATGAGCGCCTGCAAATAACCGAATCCAATCTCCGAGATGCTCAAATGCGAGTTCGCCATGATGACTTCCGACATCTTCCCCTGGCCACGGACGACCGCCAAAACGTCTCGTGCCGTCAAGGCACCCTTTGCATCCTCTTTTCTTCGGTTCGCCATGGTGATCCTTTCTGGGCCTCAACTGCCCAACATCGAGCCCAATACTGGTCCGCGCGGACCTGAAAGCATGGGCAGTGAGCGAAATGCGAAGGTCGAGCAATCGCCAAACCCGCAGAGCGCATGCGAGGCGGCGTATCGATTGCTAGAAGATGAGAGCGGGTCTTCGAGACTGAAGGGAATAGTCGGCCTACGACAGTTGCTGGATCGGCGGCTAGTTTGCGCCAGCACTTTTGCGTTGCAACCAGCGCGCAGGCAATTGGTAGCACAGCGCGCGACTGCTGACCGCGTTGTGGTACATCTCGACATTGCGCACCTCCGATGAGGGCGCATGCCGGCAACTATGCTCTTGGCCGAGAAATTACCGAGAGCCGCCGACCGCGCCTAGGAGCGCGCGGCAGACGGTGAGGGGAGGTGGATCGTGGTTTAACATGGTCAGCGGCGTTGCCCTACACGGGCTTCGCGCGCCTCCTTTCCTTTGTATGATTTTTGCCTTTGCCATTATAATTTTTCCGCCGACTTCGAACTGCTTTCCAGTATGTCTACACGTTGGTCGCTCAGAAATCAAGATTTTCGATCGAAAAATTGCGAACTATTTTTTAGGTAGGAAGTAGATGCCATCTTTTTGGCGCAACACTGGAGATAGAAAAGGCAGCCATTTTTCCCACTCGGCGTGTAGGAACATCGGTCTGAGTGGTTGGCTTATAGATTGTGACGGGAAAATTCGAAGGACGAGTAACTTCAAGCAGAATGCGGGATTACGCCTGGAGGAGAGCCATTTCATGAGTTAGTACGTAGATTTCGGTTCGTGGACGTACCCTGTTGGGGGTAGAATGTCTGCAAACCAAAGTAAAAAGGAGTCAGGAGTAGTACGGTATGTGGAAGTCTCAGGCGCTGTGCGCCCACCCCGGCACGTGAGCACCGGGCCTCTCATCACTGGCAGGCGACGTGGCGGCGTAGGACCGGGCATGATAGTGCCGCAGGCCTGACCATCCCAAGCCCATCTATCCAGTAGTCGCGCACTATGGTGGTGCACGGCTACATATCGCGCACGAGACAGTGTCGCGCATGTCGCAGCGTAAGTCCTTTATTTTACGGGCTTTAGCCTGCGACGACTGCGACATGCCCTCTCGATGCCATGGGTATCGCGGTCCGCGCGGCTGATAGCTGCCCGCCGGTTCGCGGCGAAATGAAAGGGATCAAGATGCGTATTGCATCCTTGGTAGACGTTCAGCACCCCGATCTCCTCGGGAGGACCGTTGTAGTTCGTGTCCGGTTCGCGGAGGCGTCTGACATCTCGGTGGTGCAGGTCGAAGGCAAGCCGGTCAACGCCGTTAAGATGGTGATGGTGCAGGATCGTGCCGGGCACGAGCTGCCGCTGAGCAACTTGGTCGGCAACGAGCGTGCTGCTGAGGTCTGGAGACACTTGGACGAAGGTCGTGAGGTAGATCTGACCGCCGAGGTTACCTTGCAGAATGGGCACTACGCCTTCACGTATCTTGGTCATACTGAGGTGACCGCTGCGCTCCACTTGGTCGGGGCGACGAAGGAAGAGGAGGCTGCTGCCGCGAAGTTAGTGGACGAGCTCGCTGCCGTGCCACAGGGCGTGATCGATTGGATACGGACAGAGGTAGTTGACCTGTTGGGGATCGTGGGCGCGGAGGGGTTTCCGCAGTTGTGGCGGGCCTTGATGGCCGTCATCCTGCAGGCCGTAGCAAACGGGACCGTCAACGCAACACCTGCCACGGTCAACATCCTCCTCGTTGGCGCCCCTGGCCTCGGAAAGGGGCTGCTCTCCCGCGCGGCCGTGTTGCTGAACCACGTTGCAGTCCGAATCAGCTCGAACTCGATCACGCCCGCGGGGCTGATCGGAACTCGGGAGCGGATCGGCGGCAATCGCACGCGCGTTAAGCCGGGCGCGCTGGTCCTCGCTAATAATGGATGTGCGATTATTGAGGACCTACACAACGTAGACACCTACTCGTACCGCCATGCATTCGGCATTTTTTGCGACGTGATGGAGATGGGCCGGGCGATCCGGAGCACCTACGGTGGCGTCGACCTGCAGGTTAACACGGGGCTTCTGGCCGACGTCAACCCGCGGTCGACCGTGCGCCCCGCCTTTCTGGGCAAGCAGGATGTCCTTTTTCTCGACGACCTCAACGTCACCTTGCCGTACCTCAGTCGTGTCGACGTTGTCATCTATTTGCCGCGCGACGTAGCGCGGCAGGTTGAGACCCTGAAGGCCATGATCTCTGATGCGCCGAAGGTCGGTGCCGTGGAGACTTCGACGAAAGACCTGCAGCGCATTCGCAGGTTGCAGGTCCTCGTCGCGTTCCTGCGTGACATGTGCCCGACGGTGGACGTGGAACCCGTGGTCGGCGAAGTCCAGGCGCGTCTGCAGGAACTCCTGGACCTCAACCGGGCAAAGCTCAACGCGCTGGACATGGCGTCGGACTTTCTGCTGCGCGGCGCGAAGTCGATCTTGAAGCTGGTGGCGGCGTCCGCCCGGCTGCATGGCCGGTGCGACGCTGAGTCCGTCGATGTTGACGTCGCCTTCGAGCTCTTTGGTGAGAAGTTGGTTTTTCTCAGTTTAATCGAGCCGGCCTTCAGGCCTGTCGCGGAATGGCACTCGGAGCCGCAGGTGCGGCAGATGCGGATGCAGGAGCACTTCTCGGGCCAGACCGTCGACATCGAGGCCATCTGTAAGATGTTCCCGGGCGTGAGCAAGCGCACCATCCAGCGCGACTTGGTTGCCATCGGCGGTAAGTCGCATGGCGACGGGCAGTGGACCGTCCCTGGGCCTGAACCCATCGCTGCCGGCGATTGAGGCATGAGCAGTCCTATCATAGTATAGCCCGTGCCCTCGGAGAACCGGGGGCACGGGCAAGTGAGCGTAGCAGAGGAATTCTCCTCGCTTCGACAAAGGGGCACTGAATCAGAATTGCCAGTAAACGCGTGGCGGCCATTGGCAGTAGCAGTTCTTCTTCGCCCTGCACTTAAAGTACTCATTTTGAATGCGCGCCAATAACAATTCCCGCAGCGAAAGCGGGTATCCCGACAATGACTACAAAGAACGCGGTCGAAAGCGTAGAATTGTCGAAGAAATATTGTCCCGCCAGGAGCGCGCCGACTATAAGCATGGCCGTGCCGATCAGAAAGCACAGCATCGGCGAAACTCTAAGTTGACTGATATCACTGGCTTCCTGTAGTAGCGGGACCCGAAGGCCAATGCGCAAGTAGGGTTGCGACTCGGAAGCCTTCATCCCACTCGACTTGTGGGCAGGCTCGGCGGCTGCCGCAAAGGCTGGCTCCTCTCCAGAAATTACCAGTTCAATATCCTCGACAAGGTTCGAAGGGCTTTGATACCGGTCTTCTGGCTTCTTTTGCAGCATTTTGTCGATGATCCGTGCGCATGGATTGCTGACCTGCGGATTAACCAGATACGGCGGGGTAGGGTTGTCATGCAAATGCATTGTAAGGAGGCCAACTGGCGATTTGGAAATAAACGGCGGTTGCCCGGTGACCATGTGATAGAGCGTCGCACCCAGGGAATATATGTCGGATCGGTGATCGACGACGGCATCGCCCCTGGCCTGCTCTGGGCTGATGTAATTGGGCGTACCCAACACCTGGCCAGTCTGAGTTTGCGCTGTTACGTTTGGATCGGTGTCCTTGACGAGGCCGAAGTCGGTTAACTTTACAGTTCCGTCTTTCGCAAGAAGTATGTTTGACGGTTTGACGTCGCGGTGAACTAGTCCCAATTCGTGCGCGTGCGCAAGCGCGGTTGCAACGGCATGTATGATGTTCAACGCCTCGTGTTCCTTGAGCAAGCCTTCCTTCGAAAGGATCCTGCCCAAGTCTTGGCCTTCGACATATTCCATGGCAATATACTTCTTGCCCCTTGCTTCGCCCATGCCTACAGTCCGAACAATATTAGGGTGATTCATCTTCGAATTGATTTCAGCTTCACGGCGAAAACGCACCAGAAGGTCCTTACTTCTTGCCATGGAATCTGGAAGAATTTTTATTGCGGCGTATTGTCCGGTAAGAACATGTTTTGCCTTGTAGACGATCCCCATGCCGCCTTCAGCAATCACGGATTCGGCGATGTAGGGGCCGAACCGGTCAGGCGACGAGGCCGATTGTTGAGGCATAGACAGGGCAATTGCTTCATCCGTATTGAGTAATCCTCGTTCCAGAAGGATTTCGCGGAGCCGCCGTCTCGGTTGGCCGTCTTTTGATTCTTGAGATTGCAGCTTCAGGCATTCGTGAACGTCGCCGGCGGAAATACTGCCCATTTGCATCGCCGAAACTGCGAAGGCGAGGTCGTCAGGTGACGGCACCAGGGTTGAGACGTCAAAGCTAGCGTCAATCGGCATTGTCTTGGTGCTCAAGTGAAAGGTGCATTTCGGTGCCTGTACAACTGTCGTGCGCAAGGTGATAGTCGCGACTCTATAAGACGACTATATGCACTAGGTGCACGTAGTCAAGAGGGGGCGCCTAATTCATGTAATTTTATATAAATCAATAGGTTAGAGCTGCGCATTTAGAACATTGAGAAGAGTGGCGAACCCAGGCATAAGGGAAACGTGATTGTACTCTTGGCCGCCGAAACTGGGGCATTGCCGAGCCATCTTTCACCTGCCATTTGAGCATTCTACTTTGGAACAGCCAATCGGTGGCGTTGCGCCCGCCAGAAACCGGACCGAATTGGGTGAGGTGCAATGCTTGCCTTATAGTGCTCCGTCTGGCCTTCAGTTTTGCCTCTTTCTTTCTATGGGGAAAACAGGCAGGCATCCTGAGGCGGGCCAGAACCCTTGAGATCCAGGCTGCAAAAGGAGGTTATTTCAAAACGAATATGACGATCGTTTTAGGGTCGCTTCTACGGCAGTTGCTACCCCTGCCGATTCGATGAAGAAAAACGGTTGTGTGGCGGCTACGATTTCTATGGCCCAAAATTCAAGATTCCACATAGGGTAAACTGCTGCAGATTTGTGCGCCGGACAGGATGCATGCCCAAGCGTGGTAAAAGGGGCCAACTTCCCGGCCTCGGGCGCACCGGGTGCAGGACTCAATATTTCGTGCAGGGAAATTGCTACGGAAATCCGCCTCAGATTGCCGCGTGGATGCCCCATGTGCAATCGCTACCAAAACGCGGCCTTCTTTGGCCGGCCTCGGGGCCTAGCCTGGTACCGGTAGGGCAGGGTCAGACTGAACATCCAGGCCGCGCGTGGGCCGGCTGCCACGGCTTGGTCGAAATCCCGCGCGGCCTTGCGCTGCAGGTCTCGTCCGCCACGCACCGTTAACACCGCGCACTGCCGCAGGAACCGGTGCTCCGCCGCCGCCTGCCGCCTTTGTGCGCACGTTGCGGCTTGCGCGGCCGCCTGCGCAGCCGCCGCGGCTGCCCTCTGTTCGCGCCAGTCCGTGACCAGTCGCCATGTCGCCTCCGCGACAACCTGGTCGGTGCCCAGTTGCAGGCTCCGGTGCCGCCGGCCATCGGTGCCAGGCTCCTCCACCCGGTACCGGATACGCCAGGCCGGTGCTCGCCCCGGTTCTACCCGGTGCTGCAGCACGCCTTGCACCTCGAGCACGGGCCGTAGGGCATGGAGGCGCGCGGCCAGCGCACCCGGCAGCCCAGGGGCCACTGGCACCTGCCCCGGGTGCTCAGGCATGGGCCGCCTGCTCCTGGCCGGCGTGGATGTTCACGACATTCCCGCCTTGCTCGACCGGCGCCGGCGCCTGGCCGAGGCAAGCAAGCCGCGCCAGGCGCAGGGTGTGCAGGACCGTGGCCATCGTCTTGGTCGCGCGAACGTAGGCCTCCTGCATCCGTTCCAGCCGGGGCAGCCATTCGTTAACAACATCGTTGGGCAGGTTGCCCTGGCTGGGCGTCCGCCTGTCGCAGATACGGATATCCCGGGTGATCTGGTGCTGGACCCGGAAGATCAGCATCGCCTGCATTTTCAGCAGTTCGCTGTATACCGCCTCGACCATCTCGGCGGGACCGTCATGGCGCAGCGTATCCAGGCACTGCGGGATGTACTCCTGGCCGAGGTCGAAGTCCCGCGTGCCCATGCACCAGACGGTATCGTGGCAGGACTCCCGGCTAAAGGCCAACACCGCAGGCAGGTCGCCGCGGGCGGCCGCTTCGGCGATCCGCTCCTGCGGCGTCAGATCGGGTTTGGGGGTTGCAGGGCGTCGTCTTGGTGCAGGGCGGGGGGCATGGGGCTCAGACATGGGCGGGCCTCCGTTTCTCCGGCACGATTGTAGCTGCTAGCTAAAGAAAAAATAGCCCCCGCCTGCCCGATTGCGCCGCCGGCAGTGCGTGCAGGCAAGGCCCCTGGGCAACTGGCTGCATGCCCAGGGACCTGCCCGCAGGGATAACGGTTGGATTGGCTGGTTTGCCGTCCGGAACAGTTCAAAGCGACGGTGCGGATCAAACACCGCAGCAGCTGCCGTCGCGCGCGGCGTAATGGCCGTCTTGCCCGCTTTGCTATGGCTTGAAAGTCACGAACTGGAAGGGCCGGTCGATCGGATTCCCGCCCAGGTTGAAGGCGACGCGCAGCTTCCCGTCCAGGGGGCCGGGGAAAGTGCTGGGGACGGCACCGGTGCGGTTCGTAGGCGTGATAACCGTCACGTACTCGCCGTGCACGTAATCCACGTCCGTGATGGTGATGACGTAGAGTTCATTGACGGCATCCCATGTAGACGTGAAGTTATCCGACCCCGACTGTTTGGTGCCGTCCTGGTTCACGAAGCCGGCGGCGATAGGAACGAGCTGGGCGGAGGTCTGGGTCGTTCCGTCCGGGAATTTCACGCCGCCCGTAGTCGACTCGACGATGCCGTCCACGGTCAGCGCGCCGGTCATGGTGTCACCGGCGCGCAGGACATAAAGCTCGCCCGAGCCATCCCCGGTGGGGGCGCCAATGGCGAACGAATCGGACGTGCCGGCGCCTGGCCGCATCGGGTCCGTCGAAGTCGCCCGGATCACGGCGTCAGAAGAATATGGCTCGTCCACGGTCCACTGCAGGCGGTTACGGGCGGTCTTCTCCTTCACGGTATTGTCGATGGTGCCCAGCGTCTCGAACGTCACCCCGCCGTCACGGCTGAGTTCGACCAGGACCGACTTGGCCCTGGTCTTCGCGTTCAGGACTACGGTCTGAGTCTGGCCCGGGAGATACATCTCGCCGCCGGCCGGCTTTTCGACGGTGATGGGCTTAACGGCCGCCTGGAGCTGCACGGCCACCGATAGGAGCAGGAACATTGCGATAGTTCGACGTGTGTACATGGCGATTTGGCCTCCTCTTGCGCTGGTGCGGCGGTCCATGGCCCGAATGACCGGCCTACTTGTACGACTCGCTCAACTCCTTGATCTCCGGGTCACTGATGCCCCCCTTGATTAGCTGCTGGCAAAACAGTTTTTTTGCCGCAGCGTCCTTGAATGCGTCAGCGTGGCTCTCGATGTACTTGTAAGTCGCGGTGCGCAAATATCTTGAACTGATGCCGTATTTGCGCTGGTTGTCGAACGTCCACTTCAGCTTTGCGAACATCGCCGGGTGCTTGTCCTCGCTGGCGATATCGTCAGCAAGAACCTGCACGACGTCCCTGCCAAACTCAACATAACCGAGTTCGCGAGCGACCTTGTTGATCTTGTTGAGTGCGTCAAGACGCTTTCCCCATTCGGATGTGGGCAGCTTCTCGCCCGGCTTTGCGAGTCGCAGGACCATGTCGTG
>JAKLKQ010000025.1 GCA_023150555.1 Planctomycetota bacterium | reverse complement strand
CTTGCGCGCGACCGATGGGTCGCGCAAACCGCCCTATAGGATCACTCCTTCGGCAACGATACTTTGCCGCCTGCAGCCTCCATCAATTCGTAGCACAGGATGCTGTGCAGGAACTCCAGACCGTTGGCGCCAACGATCGACATCGCGTTCTTGCCGTACAGCCACACGCCGTACTTGTGCCAGTCTTCCGCCGACTTGTAGGTGCCGTCGGTGGTGAACTTGCCGCGGGTGATGTGAGGCGTGGCAGGGTCGCGCGCCTTGACCATCTCCACCAGCTGCGGGTTCTTCGGATCGAGGAGAGCCAGGCCGACGTAGAGGGCTTCCGGCGAACAGACCCGGCTGCAGCTTACGCGGATCTTCGGGTCCTCGTGGTATTTGCCCAGCGCCAGGATCGCGTCAACAGCCGCGGGGTCGCCGGTAAGCGATGCCCATTCGAGTAGCAGGTCGTCGCCGCCGTAGGTGTAGAAATAACCGACCTGCGCGCCGCCCGGCTTGCACCCGGACAGGTCGTAGTTGATGGGTTCGCCGTCGTCGCCGACGTCGCAGGGCGTGAAGTAAAGCATCTTGTCCTGGCGCGCGGCTTCGAGGGTGACCTTGCAGACGGCGTGATTGGCGCGGGCGTAGCGGTCGTCGCCAGACGTAACCCAGCAGCAGTAGGCCAGGTAGTGCAGGCTCGACATCTGAACGCCCATCTTGACCTTCGCGGGCCTGGTCGCGGGGCGAATGGCCATGTTCTTCTGGTAGGCATCGGCGTCGATGCCGGTGTTCAACGCCAAGCGCTTGATCTCAGGATCGCCGGTCAGCCAGTGGTAGGCGTGCCAGCCGCGGTAGCCGCTCTGCCGGGAGGTCTCGGGGTTCTGCTCGCGCCAGTGGACCTGGTCGTGGCGGTGGTAGTTGCCGAACAGGTAGTCGCCGCCTTCGTGCTCTACGTCCAGGCCGATGGTGTGGTGGACGTAGGCGCGGCCGTTGTCGAGGAAGCGCCGGCCCGCGCCCGCGGCGTAGTGCCAGAAGTACGGCGCCAGCGCACGCTCGCCGTTGGACCAGCCTTCGGCGCCGACCAGACCGTTGCCGAACTTGCCGTCCTTCGGTGGCAGCAGCAGCGGCAGGTCGCCCCAGTCAACCCAGCCGTACAAGCCGTTGGTCTCGTGGACCAGCGGCAGGCAGTCGTAGAGCACCGAGAAATAGGTCTCGACGTCCTTGTAGCGCTCGTCGCCCCACACGCCGATGTGCCCCAGCGCGCAGGTTTCCTTGAAGCGCTGCTTGCCCGGCCACGGCAGCAGGTCCTTCTGAAACGCGGTGCAGGTGTCGTTCGCGTTTCGCGATGCCGGCGCGCCGAAGTCGAGGAGGAGTTCGTGGATCTTGCGCAGGCCGGGTGCGCGGCCCCAGGAAACGGAGTTGGTGTAGTGGCGGCTCAGCGCCGGGCCGTTCTCCATGTTGTGGCTGTCGTGCAGCTTCTGTGCGTCGCGGTTGGTGGTGAAGGTTTCCATCCAGACCAGGTCCAGCGCTCGGCCGGGCTTCTCGCCCATGATCTCGACCACCAGCGCGCCGCCTTCGTCGCCTCTAAAGGCCACGGGCCAGTTCTGGAAGCATTCGCGCATCGCGGCCAGCACGCGCGTGCCGCCGCCTTCAACCGCGGCCCAGCCAGCCACGCGCTTGCCGATTTTAAGTTCCGCGCCGTCCTTGCCGTTGAGCGTCCAGTGGTCGTGGGCCCACTGGTTCAGGCGGCTGCCCAGTGGAGCTTCCGCCGACGCGCCGCCGTCGCCGCCGAACTTCAGCACGCCCTGGGCTTGGCCGGTGGGCACCGAGAAGCCGTAGCTGGTCACGTACTCGCTGTACTCGTCGGCATTGTAGCCGTAGGTGAACTCGAGGTACGCCTGCGTGCCGCCGGCGGGGATGCGGAACCACATCGAGACGGGATAGCGCCAGGCGTCCTTGGTCAGCGAGGGCTGGTTGTTGTAGAGCTTGTCGCGCACGGTCTTCTGCGTGCCGTAGTGGCCCAGCAGGTGCACGGTGGTCTGCACCGCGCCGCATTCGGTCTTCTCGATGCTGTCGATGACCAGTTCGTGCGCGGCGGGATCGGCGCCGTCGTTCTTCTTCGCGACCAGGCACTGCCCGGCCAGCGGCCCGAACGTGGCGGCGGGCTTGGCGGTCTTCACCGTCAGGAACGCTGCGCCAGCCTTGAACTCGAACGTCGCCGCGCCGGTCTCGACGGTGACAGCGCCGGCGGCTTCGGCGGTCTTCATCGCAGGCGCCTTGTTGGAGACTTCGCTTCCGTACTCGAGCGTGTAGGTCTTCTCCTCGCCGGGCTTGAAGCTGTCGAGGAAGTCGATG
Source organism: Planctomycetota bacterium (assembly GCA_023150555.1). Lineage (GTDB taxonomy): Bacteria > Planctomycetota > SZUA-567 > H5-PLA8 > H5-PLA8 > JAKLKQ01. Next base: position 83,282 of record JAKLKQ010000025.1, on the reverse strand, counting down.
CAGAGGAACTTCGCGGTCTTCTCGGGCCAGTACGCGGTGATGCAGGCCTGCACGGGCAGTTCCTTGCCCGCGGCGTCGAGCAGGCGGATCTTCGACGGGTCGGAGAGTTCACCGCGGAAGAGCGGCAGGCCGCCGCGCACCGGCCAGTTGGGGCGCGCGACGCCGGACGGTTCGGTGACGGTGAAGGCGACGGTCGCTTTTTTGGCCTCGGCGCGCGGCTTTATGTAGAGGCCGCTGTCGACGGCGCGCGGATCGGGCTTCCAGGTGATGGGGCTGGGCCAGGGCTCGGATATCGGCGCGCCGGCGGCGAACGCGAATCCGGCGAGAAGCACGGGCGAGAGACTGATTGCGAGGCAATGAGCAATGCGTTTCATGATCGGGCTCCAGAATGGCGGACACTACAATCCATGGTTGGCAGGGCCGGAGAGTCTACGCAGATGCGGACACCGATCGTCTTCAACTACCTGAGATACAGTTCCACCAACCAGACAGGAGGCGCCTCCCGAGAGATGCGGCGGAGCACCTGCCGCCCATTCATCGAGCGCTCCGCCGAGTTCAAGGGCGCACAAGTCGCCTTGCCAGTACAACGGGCATTATGCAACAGAGTCTTATTACGAATGCCGTGCGTGCCTACTTCGCCCCCTTCTTGTAGCGGTAGGCCCACATGTGGCCGTTGGGCTCGCTGTCCCCGGCCACGTAGCACAGGTACACGTTCAGTTCGGGGTCGTAGCAGACGTTCGTGGGAACCACCACCGTTTTGGGCGGGATGGGCGCGGGGCCCGTCCACGCATTGGTTTCGGGATCGTAGGCATAGATCCCGTTCTGCTTCTTGGCGTTGCCCGGTTGCGCCCACTGGATGACCACGACCTTGTCGTTGGCCGCGTCGTATTCCATGGCCGAGTTGTTGGTGTCGCCGATGGAAGGTATTTCGCCGGCGGGTTTGGGATCTATCCACGTTTCGGAGGCGATGTCGTAGATGGCTTGCCCGAGATGGACGCGGTTGCGCTTGGAATCGAGGCAGAACGGCGCCCACGCGATCGCCAGCTTCGTAGGCGGCTTCACGTTCCAAGCGCGCTTGGCAGGGTCGTAGGTAGCTGTGCCCTGGCGGCTCAGCAGCAGAAACTTCTTGATGCTCGGGGCGTAGATGAAGGCGGGCCCGCCCTGGAGGTCAATGCCGCCCGTAGCGGGCTGCAGGTCCCACTTAGCGGTGGTGGTGTCGTAGTACCAAGGCGACCAGTTCTTCTTGGCAGCGTCCGCCCACTCCAGGGCCAAGCCCTGCTCCTTGAGCAGGTCGAGCCCGGGCAGCATGTCCGTTCCGCCTGGCAGGTAGTACTTGCTGATGTAAGGCCCGGCGGCCCCGATGAAGGCGAACTTCTTTTGGTCGGTGTCATAGGCCACGCTGCCCCAGGCATGGATCAGCTTGTGCACCGGCAGGGGCTGGCCGTCCTTGTCGACCAGCCGGCCGAGACCGTCGACCTTTAGCTCCTTGTCCTTGATCTGCTGGGTGAAGGTCTTGGGGTTGGTTCCGGGGTATAGGCAGATCCAGCGGTGGGCGTTGATGTCGTAGAACCAGAGGTCGTCCATGGCATGGCCGTCCGCCTTGACGAAGCTGTGCCTCCCCTCGCCGAACAGGAATGCTCCGCGCAAGTCGGGAGCGAACACCAGGGCCTTGGAGCCCCAGGAACGCCCGCAGGCCGTGCCCCACGTGGGATCGGCCGCCGGCACGCCCAGGTCTAGCCACTGGTTGTCGCCCAGCGCCGTGATACTCTCGATCTTCGGCCCTGGCTTGCTGGGCAGACCGGCCAGCGGGGGCTTGGCCTCCGATTCGCCGGCCAGCGCACCGCTCGCCAACAGAACCGCAACGACGGCCAGCAATCCAAGAAGTCGAACACGCATCAATTCGCCTCCTATTTGTTGTTCGCGCCGTTTCGAACGCGCACCGGCGCACTATGCGCCAGCTGCGCCTACGTCGGCCTTAGCCGCTCCGGTTCGAAATGCCGGGCCGTACTCGATGCCACGGACCTTCCACTGCGGACGGTTCCGCTCAACGCGGCGGTGGAATTCGCCGAAATTCCGATGCGTCGGCAGCGCCCACATCAGTTCCGAGCACGCAAGGATTCGCGGAAACAGCATCCGGTCGATCTCGCGGCTCGTAAGGGCCTCGGTCCAGACGCAGCATTCGGCACCGAACAGCAGGCGGCGTTTTGCCGCCGGCCATTCCGTGGGCAACCAAGGCGCCGAGTACACCTGCTCGAGATCGCTGGTGCGCAATAGGGAGAAAGATTCGTTGGGGTCTACGGGAAAACTGAGGTAGCTGAAGATGTTGGGCGAGGCGATGACGGTCCGGTTGGCCTCAAGAGCCTTCTTTAGGAGCACGTCGCCCATCTTGCCGTACCGCCACCATTGGACCACGATCTCATGCGAGGGCACGCCGTCCAGAACCTCGTCCCATCCGATCACACGGCGGCCACGGGCCTTGAGGAAGTCGGCCATGCGCTTGAACAGGTAACTCTGCAATGCCTCTTCGCCAGCCAGACCTTCGGCCTGAATCCGCGCCTGGCAGTCCGGGCATTCCCTCCAGCGGTCCTTGGGAGCTTCGTCACCGCCCAGGTGGATGTAGGAAGAAGGAAAGATGCCAATCAACTCCTCGAGCACCGCCTCGAGGAATGTGTACGTCTCTTCCCGCCCGGCGCAGAAGATGTCCTTCAAGCGGCCTTCGTTCCGCACTGGCCACCGGGTGCAGCAGAGATTGGGATAGCAGGTGACCGCCGCGAATGAGTGCCCCGGCAGCTCGATCTCCGGAAGAATCTCCACGGCCCGGGCCTTTGCGTAAGCCACCAGGTCTCGCAATTCGCGCTTGGTGTAAAAGCCTTCGCAATCGGGCCCCGCCTCGATCCGGGACCCGCGCCGCGTCAGCTCCGGATAGGATTCGATCTCCACCCTCCAGCCCTGGTCGTCGGTCAGGTGCAGATGCAGCGTGTTGAGTTTCAGTTCAAGAAGGGTGTCGATGATGTGCTTGAGGTATTCCACCGGAAGGAAGTGGCGGCTGCAGTCGAGCAAAAGCCCGCGATAAGGAAGCGACGGCGCGTCGTGGATCTCGCCCGTCTCGATCTCGGCCTTGATGGATCCGTCCTCGCACCTCAGCAACTGGCATAGCGTAACGGCGCCGTAAAGGACGCCAGCCGGCGTCCCCTGCAGGTCAATGCCGTCCGGCCGAATGCCCAGGCGATACTCCTCGGGCGCGCCGTTGGGCAGCGGCCGTATTTCCAGCGGAACAGGTTCGCTCGAAGCGGAGGACTTGTCCTTGAGGCTCCTGCGCAGGTAGTCGCACGCGGCGCCGTTAGCGGACGACCCCAAGATCTCAAACCGACCCGTGAGCGGCAACAGTCCCCCAGCGCTGCGCCACGCTTTCGGCTTGGGAATCAGTTCTGAAGGCTTCATGCCCAGCCGCCTTTCTGACCGTGAGATCGAGCTTAACTCCCAGAGAGGACCCCGTTACCCTGCCCTTCGCCTATTCTCAATACACTGACGTATATATATTTAAAAAGCAATCCATATCTGAACTCAGAAATATTGTACATATATCCTATTGCAATATATATATTTACACTACAGTACTGAACGGCAAGTGCTCATCGAGATTGACGAGTTTTGACGGATTTACCAATGCGCGACTTTCCTCAAGACGTTCGCCGCCTGAAGGACGCGCTTCGCGCGCGCATTTTCCGCGGCGAGTTGCGCGAAGGCGCGCGATTGGTCGACAACGAACTGCGGCGCGAGTTCTCCGCCACGACCCACGTCGTCCGCGCCGCATTGAAGGACCTGTCCCGCGAGGGCCTTGTCTTTCGCAAGCGCCGCGTGGGCACATTCGTCGCAGACGAGTTGCCCGGCGCGGTGATGACTGTCTTGCCGCGTGTGCGCTCCGTGGGCCTGTTATGCACCTATGCGCAGGACACCTTCCTGCAATCGGACTATGCCGCATGGTTCATGACCGGGCTGCGCGCGGCACTGCATGCGCCAACGGAAGTGAACCTACTGCTCAACCCGCCTGGCTATTCCTCGACTCCCGCGGACATTCCGCACCTCGAGCCCGAGCGCCTGAAACGCAACGTGCAGGGCCTGATTGCGCTGGAAGCGCACCACGCCGACACCCTGAACGGCCTAGTACGCGCGGGGCTTCCTTTGACCGTCGTCGATTTCGCGCCGCGCAACCACACCTTCGACGTGCTGTGGATCGACCACCAGGAAGCAGGATTCCTGGCTACGGAGCACCTGCTGCGGCAGGGGCATCGCCGCATCGCTTTTCTCGGAGAAGGCCCGCAGCGCTCCAACGCGGATCCCGCCTGGCAAGCCCGACTGCAGGGATACCGGCAGGCCCTTTCGATGCATGCCGGCGAAGCACACACGCAATGGCTGCTCGACATCCGCCGAAACGTGGCCGATATTCCGAAGCTCCTGCCAGCCTTCCACCGAGCGCACAAGCCCACCGCTTACGTCGTAGCCAGCGGCGGAGCCTTCGAGCCAACGCGGCGGGCGCTCAATGACCTGGGCATGCAATGCCCCCGCGACGTATCGATCGCCAGTGCCGATCCGGGCGTGCGCGAGCCCCGCTATCCGGAGCTCTCTTCGGCGAAGGTCGACTACGAACTGGCGGGACGCTGTGCCGTGCGCTTGCTGGCCTCGCGACTGGCTTGCCCCGCGATGCCCGCGGTGCGCCAGGTGGTGCCGGTTGATTTCCACGAATTGCGCTCGACGGCCGCGCGGGGTTAACGAGGTTCGTCCAGAAGTACTTCAGTTCGCCGATCAACATAACGGTTTAAAAACCCCGGGAACCTGTGCCGTGGCAGGCACTTCCTAACACTGCTAGCTGAAGGGATCGGCGCGACGTCGAGCGCGGGAAGCAATTGGGCGCAAGCACTTAAAGGCGTGGAGCGGCAGAGGCTGAACTGGGCCGCGTATTGGAGGCGGCATGGGACAGCCCGAGCCGCTAGGGTAAGTCAACATGCGGCGAGGAGCCGAAGAAGCCCTGGTATCCCGCGGGATATTCGGCGATGCGCAATTCAGGCTGCGCGCCGCTGAGGTCGTACTCGACGATTCCATGACCTACGACAGGGCCCTTCCGTGCGTCCCTAAGAGTCTTGATGCCCTTCGCCGCCGGATCGGCGATCCACACAGTGAAATGTCGCGTGACCAAGTAGCACGGCACAACCAGCTGTGCCCGTACTTGGGGAGGGCGGGCGAGGCTTCCTTCTTCGCCAAGACGTCGGGTAGGAAGAGGTCGTCGGCAGCGATCAGTCCAGGAATTTCCGATCGATAGCCGTGGTAGAAACGGTCTGCATCTGTCTCCCTGCTGACATGGCAGACGGAATTCGCCAGGCCAGCCTTCTTCTGCTCCGCGACGAAGGCGATGCCTTCGGGCGAAAGACATTAATGATATTGCCTGCATAGTCAAATCTGACACGCTGCTGCGCTTGTACCGGAAGCTTATTGCACAATCGAAGCGCGATAGGACGCAAACAAGGGCTCCTCGACCCCTGGATTGCCACGAAGCATCAGATAGGTCTTCAATGCCGCGTTGATCTCATCCGGCCCGAATCGATTTCGCTTCATGGCTCCCCTTTTCCAGGTTCAACATAGGGCCAAATCTAGCCATATGTCTGGACCAAAGTTCGGGAGGCCGGTCAATTTCACTTTCCCCCAACGTTTGCAGCCTTGGAAAGAGCTACCCGAGCCTCGCTTAGGTACCCCAGCTTCACGCTCACAATGCGGCGGTTGCCGGCATCGGAGATGAATGCGCGCTTGTCGCTTTGCAGGCCGACGTAACAGGCGTGCATCAGGGCGAGTTCGTCGCCGCCGATTGCGTGCGGCGCGGGGGCCTGAGGATCGGCCACCAACGGCTTGCCGTCGTCCACATTCCCGCACCGGCCGAAATCCAGGATCCGGTTACCGTTGGCGTCGAGCACCGCCACGCTGAACCGGTCCGGCACCGGGACGAACGAGCGCGCGTACAGGTCGAGCGCAAAGCGCGAACTCCATTCCCATCCACTGTACCCCACCCCGCCGCACATCCACTCCGCACCTTCGACCCACAAGGGCCCGGCCAGTTGCGGCGCCGCCTTGGGCCGGTCCTTGTCCTGAAGCGGCAGGGGCACCTTCTTGTCGCCACCCGTTACGATCCGCCCCTTACCGGGTTTGAACTTCATCAGCGTGCAGTTCCTGGAATTCACCGCCGCCTTTCCGTCCGCCACGCTTGCGGCTCCAGCCAGCACATACAGGTTGTCGAACTTGTCGATCGCCACGCCGTCCGTGAAACCAAGGCCCGGGATCGCGTCGGTGTAGCGCACGTTCCCATGGCGGTTCCAGACGTGAAGTTCGCCCCAGCGCTGGCGCCCCGGATAGATCTGGGGCGCATAGCTGCGCCCGGTCTCAACCACGGTCTTCTCCGTGCGATCGGGCGCCTTGCTGCCCGGCACCTCGGCGTTGTAGCAGTAGGCCGCCAGGAAACCGTTCGGCGAGATGGCCATACCGCAGGTGTGGCACTTGTCGTCGACCGAAGGCCGCCGGCCGGGCAGGACCAGCGCAGCCAGCGAATTTGCGCTCTTTTCGCCATGGCTTCCCGCGCCTACGTGCTCGCGCTCCTCGCCGTAGTCCCACGGTACCTCCCGCATGTTGTTGGGATCGAAGCGGGTCACCAGGGAGCCGGTTGTCAGGTAAAGGTAGCCGTCCATGTCGAAGCAGAAGTCGTCGGTGGCGTGCGGCAAGTCCACCAGCCGCTCTTTGCCCGTCTCGGGATCGATCTCGAGCAACTGGTTGAACATCGACTTTCCGTCCAAGACGTAGAGTTTCCCGCTCTTCGGGTTGACCGCCATCAGCTGGCGCGCGTTGGTCAGCAGGTTCTGGCGCGCGATTCTCTTCTGTGCTTCCTCCGAAAAGTCCTTCTTCGGCACCAACTTGTCTTTCTCCACTGCCAGGAGCTTCAACGCGCCGCGCGTCCAGCGGATGTTTTCGGGCTCGTTCCCCGCATGCGCCAACACCGGCGCGCCCGTAACGACCCAGACCACGGGCGGTTCGGCCCACGAATCCAGTTCCACGCGGAACTGCTGGCCCGAAGCCCACACGTCGCCCATGGTTCTGCCGATTTCCAGGGGCAAGGGGTACGTGGCGATCTTCTCGCGCTTTCCAGGCGGGCCGATGCGCGTCAGAGCCGGCGGCGCCTTGGACTCCGTCGCCCAGACCCGGATCGGCCAGGTGCAAACGTAGATCTCGCAGCTCTTCCGGTGCACGGCCAGAGCGGTAGGCCTTTCGGCCGGGATGCTCTCCAGCAGTTTGCCCTCCGGCGAAAAGACCTGGATGCGATTGTTCCCGCAATCGGCCACGTACACGTTGCCTTGGGCATCGCAGGCGACGGCCGTGGGCGAATTCAACTTGTCCGGCGCGTCGCCGGTCGCGTCTTCGGCTTTCATGCTGCCGGCGAAGGCCGTCGGCGGCTCCCGGCCGTCGTACCCTACGCGCAGCACCCCGTTCAGCCAGCGGCGTCCGCCACCGAAAGCCGAACTGAATTTGCTGTCGTCGGACCAGGAATAGCCGGTGACATACACCCACTTCCCGTCGGGGCTCAAGGCCGCCGAGCGCGGGCTGGGTACCGGAGCAGTATCGGCATGCACGATCTGCCGGCTGTTGGGCTCGACCTTGAATCGTGGCCCGCCAAGGTCCGCACCGCCGCTACTTCCATCGGTTGCCAGGCGATCCAGGCCGAGCGGACCGACCAACGCCATGCGCTCTCCAACGACGGCCATCGCGCCCGCCGCGGCAAAATCGGGCGCGTCTTCCGCCCAGCTATAGGAAAGCGACGGATAGTGCGTGACGCCAAAGCCGGATTGGGGATCGAATCCGGAGTTGAACCCGGCGTCGAGGAATGTCGACTGGTAGAAGCCTTCCTTAAAGGGAACGCGCGTGCCGCCCGGCCCAGCCGGCATCCAGCGAAGGCCCTTGACCTCTGCGACTTTTGCAGCCGGGAACGGGTACACCGTGCGCAGATAGTTGCCGTCGTGGTCGTACAATTTGACGCTGTCTACGTTGTCGCCTTCGTAGACGTAAACCCCCTCCGGCGCCGCAGCCACAACCGGCGCGTTGCGGCCCCAGCGTTTGTGCGGTGACCAGTACAGCGACCGCTCGAAGCGCGGCGCAAGGCCCAGCGACACACGCAGGCTGCAGGCTTCCTTGTCGTCCACGTACACCCCGGCGTCGGTTTTCCCTTCCCAAACCACGGTCTGTTTCGTCGTGTTCTTCTGGAGCGGTTCCGGCGCGTTAGGCCCCAGGAGACCGCCGGCCACGTGGCAAAGGACCCTGCCGCTCGCATCCTCGACGGCAACCGCCACGTCACAGAAACCGACCGTCTCGAAGGTGACGCTGACCTTGTCGCCGTTTCGCGTCACGACCGGCTTCTGCGCAAATTCCGCAACACCGCCTTGCCCTTGGTCCGCGCCTCCCGCCAACACGCACCAGGCTAGGCATCCGGCCGACAGCAGCAGGCCAATTGTCAAGCGCGGCAGATGGTCGAAGAACATGGCGATCTCCTTCGCGTGATGGGTTACTCGTCCCACCAGCCTACCTCGGTTTCCTCGAACCGCTCACTGCGCAGTGGATTCTCACAGGAGAACGCGGCGCTCGGGCTTCGCGGGAACCGCACCGGGAGCCAGGAGCGGTAGCCATCGCCTGCGGCGCCCGCGCTGCCGAAGTCGCACAGGCAGACCGTATGACCGGAGGCGGCTCGGCATTCTAACAGCAGCCAGGGTTCCAGCCATGTACCGGATTTGGACACCCGTGCTTCCAATCGCTCGGCATCCAGCTTAGGCAGGTCCGCGCTTCCGTTGTACCGCGGATCGAAAGCCAGCAGAATCGGCCCTCGGAAGATGGATGCCAGGTGTTCGCGCGCGCTGGGGTCTTTTTGCGCCGCCGCTACATCGCCACAGGCCGGTGTGCCGCAATTGCCGCGGCAGTCCTCTCTCACCCAATAATGCAGCCGGAAATCGAACATGATCGAGATCGCGTCGCCTCTCTTCCATTGCCGGTCTAGGCGCAGGTACGCACCGCATGGCACCGAATCGAGGAGTTTGCCATTGACGCGGACGCGCGTGGCCTTCGACCAATGCGGGATGCGCAGAGAGAGAACGAAGCGTTCGGGCCGGTCCGGGCGAATGGCGATCTCGACGCGGCCCCGCCTGGGGTAGTCGGTCTTTTGGTCAAAGACCACGGTATTCCCCGACGGCAGCGGAGCAATCTGGCGTCCGGGGCCGTAGTAGTTCAGGGCCAAGCCTCCATTGTGCGCCATCAACGCCCATTCGCCGATCATCCCCATAATGCGCGGACCGTTAACCGAGCAGCAGTTGAGTTCGGCTTGGCCGGGCATTGCTTGGAAAGAAGTCGTATCGTTGGGACTGGCGATCTTGCAGCCATCCATCGGCGTATTGTAGGTGACCCACCTGCCCGTCGGACTCATCATGCCGATGCCGGCGTTCAAGGTGCTGAGTTCGATCTCGTCGGCCACCACCGGATTTCCGGTCAGCCGCAGCATCTCGATGGACAGGGCCACCCAGGCCACCGTACAGCAGGTTTCGATGGCGCCGCCGTGGTAGGGATCCCCCTGCGCCTTCTCGGCCGAAGAGAATCCGCCGTTGTTGTGGCGGTCCGTTCGGGCGTTCGACCACCAGAGCCGCTCGAAGGCCGTCTTGTACCGGGTGTCCGCCGTAAGGTAGTAAAGTTCGGCCAGAGCCATGATCGTATGCAGACTCTCCCAGCGCGGCTCCGGCGTCTGGAAGAATTCCTTGCCATCCAGGGCCTGCCGGATGTAATCGCCGCGACCCGGCAATTCGAATTCGCGTTCGACCTGCAGCGCCATCCTGAAATAGCGCTCGACCCCCGTCACCTCGTACAGCAACACGAGGGCGTGAATGGGCGCCAAGTTCGCGAACGAGGCTCCCGTCTCTGCCAGCGGCGCACCCGTATCCAAGAACATTCTGCAGAACAGGTCACCTATCCGCTGCGCAGCGCGCAACGCGTTTCGATCCCGAGTCTCGCGGTACCAAGTCAGAAGACCCAGCATCGCATGGTAGTGACCCCAGGTGTCCCAGGTTCGCTTTCCGCCTTCGGATGCAGGATCATTGTACGCCCAGTTGGCCAGTCGCTGGGCTTTGGGCCACGGACCAAGGTACCCGTCTGCGGACTGAAGCCCGGTCCACTCACCCACAAACCACAACAAGTGCTTCTGGAGCCGAGCCGACCGCTGCAACCTGTACAAGAGCGTTGCATGGGTCAGGTATTTACCGGCATATTCGCCCGCCCATGGCACCAGATTCCGCAACGGAAGACGGTCGGGATGCCTCAGCATCTCGAGCATCGCAGGATTCGAGAAGGGCGCAGGAAGCACCCACTGTTCGATCACGCCCCCGATCCGCTGCTTGATATGGCCCTTGAGATGAAATCTCGCTTTGGGAATCAGCCGGAGAGCCGGATTGGCCTTAAGATGGACGGCGTAGTCGCTGGACTGCGGCAAGCTCTCAAGAACCGCAGCCTGTGGACGTGGCGCTGCGAGCGCGGCCTTGCTCATTCCCGCCTGGACCTGGTCCATAAAGAGCCTCAACTGAAGACGTTTCATGCACCGGGCTGAAGCGGCCCGACAGAACCGCTCATGCCGTTGTTCCTTCTATACAATGTATCTTTTGATATGGAACAAGTTCTGACCATCCTGCCATGTAACTTTGTGGACAGATTGGCACTTTTATGTATATTATGTCATGGCTACTGCGAAACTGTCTTCCTCCAGGCCCTTTAGCCTCTGGGCCGTTCAACCGGTCCATTGCCCGCTTGGCGAAATCGTACTCGCCGGGACCAAGTGGGACAGCCAGGCCACCTACGCCTATGCTTCGCCGCCGTCGGCGCTGCTTCGCACTCCCTACGACGTAGTGGTCTTTACGCTGGAAGGCGAAGCCGATTACACCGACGACACCGGGCTGAAGGCCTGTCTGACCAAAGGCTCGCTGCTTTGGGCTCGCAAGGGCGTGGGCCAAAGCTACGGGCCCCGGCCCGGAAGCCGGTGGAGCGAGTTGTTCGTTCGATTTGGCGGACCCGTGTTCGACGCCTGGCAGGCCAGCGGATTTCCGGGATCGAGCAGCCGGCTGATGACGCTGGAACCCTTGGACCATTGGGTGGAAAGGTTCCGTGAGGTCATTCAGCCTGCCTCGAGTGCACCGGCCGAGTCGCCGCTCATGCGCCTCTGCCGATTCCAACAGATTCTCGCCGCGGCGCTGCAGTCCCAGCTCACAAGCCGTCAGACCGCCGGAAGCGCCGCCTGGCGCGACGAAGCCTGCCGCAGGATTGCCGAAGGGACTCTTCTGCATCCGGCGCTGCCCGAAATCGCCGCGGCGATGAACGTATCCTATTCGCTCTTCCGAAAGAGGTTTCTAAAATTGACGGGAAAGACGCCCGGCCAGTTCCGAAGCGAAGAGATCCTGCGCCGCGCCGGCGCAAGCCTGCTGGCATCCCAAGGCTCCATTCGGGAGATCGCAAAACGCTACGAGTTCCACGATCAGTTTCACTTTTCCAAAAGGTTCAAGCAGGTCTTCGGCCTCTCACCGCGGGAGTTCCGCAGACGGGAATTACAGTTCGGCTCAATGAGGTCCCACTGTTCTGCCAAGTGCCATGGAAAAACCATGATGCATTGATAAATGCCTTTGAACGTTTGACTGTGCGCTGCATACAGTACGGTTCTGGGTCGGTGAACTACCTGAGTCAGGACCCGCTCTTTGACTCCGCGCGCGATGCTTCGGTGAGCTGCCCCCAGTCTTTGGTCCGGGTCTTAAGTTAGAACACCTAACAGAATGCCCCGCGGCATGCGCGGCGAAGGGCCTGGGTAAAAGAACGGCGAGCGAGATACATGGCCATATCCAATCAATCTACCAAGGTAGGTACGGCGATCTTAGCCTCCTACCGTTCGCCGCCCTGCGGGAGGGCCGGTCTTCGGCACCCAGCCTGCGTTGCTATGCCACGCCGTATCTCCCCGATACGGCTTTGGCTTCGCTCCTTGGCTGGATGTCGAATTCCGGCCCTCGCAGCCACGGTTCATTCTGTTAGGCGTTATTAGACTCCCGTCGTTTAGTTCGCAGTGTTCGAGAGGACGGAGGCGTCGCGACGCACGCCATTGGCGGTTTCGAGGTGGCTCTGCTGCGCCCAACCACCCTGGCCTCGCAGTCCGACCGCCGCCTCTTCGTGACCGACGCAGGCAATGCCCGGATCCTGAGCATCAAGCTGGGGTACGAGACCAGCGAGCGGATTCCCCTGGCCGAGGTACCGGACCAGGAAACCCAACCGGCGCCCTGACAGCTAGCAGCACTCTCCCGGTCAACTTTTACACGCCATTTACCGAAAAGGTGTTGCCGGCGAAGCGGCCGGAGGATATACTTTGTCATACAAAGTGAAGAAAATCGAGGAGACCGAGGCCCCATGGACGACCGCCGCATGCTGCTGCCGACCTCGCTGGCACAAGACGAGGCACTGCGCGCGCTTCATGACATCCGCAGCGCCATTGACCGCACCACGCGGTACTCCACTTTCTCCGCCTGCTCCGGTTTCCTGGCCGGCGCGGCGGCTCTGCTGGGCAGCGGTTTGTGCGGCCAGCTTCCCGGCTGGGCGGGCGCCGACCCGTTGCGCGGCTCCGCCTTTCTGCAGGTCTGGACGGCGGTCTTCACGGTCGCGGCCTGCGGGCTCTTCGTGCTCACGGCGATGAAAGCGCGGCAGCGCGGCGAGCCGCCGTGGACGCCCATCGCGCGGACGGCCTTCGGCGCGCTGCTGGGCCCGGCCCTCGCGAGCTTGGGTGCGAGCATCGTGCTGGTGAAGACTGGACGCTTCGACCTCTTGCCCGGCCTGTGGCTGATGCTGTACGGCTGCGGCTTGTACGCGGTCAGCTTCTTCGCGCCGCACTTCCTGCGCGTGATGGGCTTGGCCTTCATGGCCCTGGGCTGGGCGGCATGGTTAACGCCTTCCGGCCATGCGGCGCTCTGGCTGGGTCTGGGCTTCGGCGGCCTGCATCTGGTCTTCGGCGCGATCGTCCTGCGCACGCAGCCGGCTACGGCCCCCAGGCGCGCCGCGCGCAGCCCCTTGGCGTACGACGAGCTGCTTCCCGAACCCCGAACCGAAAGGATCGTGCGATGAAGACGCGCAGCCGCACGAACGAGAGTTCAGCCCCCGCCGAGGCGAACGCGTCGATCGAACGGCGCACGCGCCGGCGAACGGAATCGCCGGAGCCCGACGGCCTGGTCGCGCTGGATCCGCTAATCCACGAACGCACCCGGCTGACGATCCTGACCGCGCTGTCGACGGCCGCCGAGAGCGCCTGTTCGTTCCTGGATCTGCGCGACGCCCTGCGCCTGACCGACGGCAACCTACTGACGCACCTGCGGACGCTGGAAGATGCGGGCCTTCTGGAACGCCACAAAACCGGTGCCGGGCGCGGCAGTTCCACGACGGTCCAGCTGACGATTGCCGGACGCCGGGCGTTTCAGGCGTACCTCGAGCAGCTCGAGTCGCTGGTGCGCAAGGCCCGGGGACAGGAAGCTCCGTAGCGGCCCGAACAGGCTGTGAAAAAAAGTTTACCCTGCGCCAAGATAGGCCGCTTTCAGCAGGCCGGCTCGGGGTTCGACACGACGAAGGACCTGGAGGAACGACGCGCTCATGCCGCCCACCGGTTCCACCGCCAAGGTACCTACCCTGTCTGCGGCCCAGCCGCGGACCAAGACCGAGAAACGCCGCTTGCCGCGCCATGTCGCCATCATCCTGGACGGCAACGGCCGCTGGGCCACCAACAAAGGCTTGCCCCGCCCCGCCGGGCATGTGAAGGGCGTGGAGGCCGTGCGCGAGGTGGTCGTCGCGGCGCTGAGCCACGGCGTCGAGGTTTTGAGCCTGTACGCCTTCAGCGTCCTGAACTGGCGCCGCCCGGAAGAAGAGATCAAGGGCCTGATGCGCATCTTCCGCCATTACCTGGCGGTGGAAGCGCCGCGCCTGTCAGAAGAGGGCGTGCGCCTGCGTCTCTTGGGCGACCGCGCGCGGCTTCCGGAGGACGTGCGCGCAAACCTGGACGAGGCCGAGCGCCGTTCGGCGGGCAAGACGCGCCTGGCGCTGAATCTGGCGGTGAACTACGGCGGCCGCGAGGACCTGATCCAGGCCATGCAGGGCCTGGCCCGCGCCGCGGCGGCGGGCGAACTGGCGCCTGAGACCATCGACGCCCCTCGGCTGGAAGGGCAGCTCTACACGCGCGAACTGCCGCCGGTTGATCTGCTGATCCGCACGGCCGGCGAACGCCGGCTCAGCAACTTCCTGCTCTGGCAGTCGGCCTACGCCGAACTGCTTTTCCTGGACGTGCTCTGGCCGGATTTCACCGCCGATCACTTCGGACTCGCGCTGGAGGACTACGCGCAGCGCCGGCGCACCTTCGGCGGCCTGGTCGACCGCGGCACGCCCGAAGGCAACGCCACGATCGTCTAGCCGCTCGGCTTTTTTCATTCCAGGCCGACCACGACCTTGCGGTATCATATTTCTTTCAGCCCCCGAGCAACCCGGACATGACGCCCGCCGAAGCTGGCGGCAGAGCGCACAGACGATGCCATGACGAACGCCTCCAAAGCGCGCTTTAAATTCCCGGACCGGGCGCCCTCCCCCATCGATGTCGCCAAGGCCTTCCTGAATCCCGGGCGCCGCTTCTCGCGGCTCTCGCCGACGGCGCGGATTCTGCTCAGCTTCCTGGCCGTCATTCTTCTCGGCGCCCTGGCGCTGAAACTGCCTTGGAGCACACCGGCGGAGAAGCCGCCCCTGGACTGGGTGGACGCGCTGTATGTCTCGACTTCGGCGGTCTGCGTGACGGGGCTGTCGCCCATCGACGTCGGCACACAGTTGAGCGGCTTCGGGCAGGCCATCCTGCTGGTGTTGATCCAGCTCGGCGGGCTGGGCTTCCTGACGCTCTCGACGGGCGTCCTGCTCAGCCTGGGGCTGCGCTCGTCGCTGCTGGACCGCGAGGCCTTGGCGGGCATGTGGTCCGGCGGCGGGCACCACAAGGCGCGCAGCCTGCTGCGCAGCATCCTGATCACGACTGTCCTCGTCGAGTTCCTCGGCGGCGTCGCGCTGACCTTCTGCTTTGCAGCGCAGCCCACCGGGTTCCCCCTCGGCAAAGCCGTCTGGTACGGCTTCTTCCATTCCGTCTCGGCCTTCTGCAATGCAGGCTTCTCGGTCTTCTCACCCGGCGCCCACGATACTGGCAACCTGAGCACCTTCACCCACGACGGAGGGGTGAACGTGACCGTCATCACGCTGATCATTTTGGGCGGCCTGGGTTTCCTCGTCCTGCACGACCTCTACGAGTGGGTCCGCCGGCGTGGGAAGCACCGCCTGAGCCTGCACAGCAAGATCGTACTCTCGACGTCTTTCGTCCTGACCGTCATCGGCGCGGTGCTGCTGTTCCTGGCCATACGCCACACACCGCATCATAAAGGCCCCTGGACCGACGACGTGCTCCCGAGTCTCTTTCAGTCTGTCACGGCGCGCACGGCCGGCTTCAACACCGTGGACATCCAGCAACTGGCGCCGACCGCGCTGCTGGTGCTGATGGCGCTGATGTTCATCGGCGGCAGCCCGGGCTCCTGCGCCGGCGGCGTGAAGACCACCACCGCGTACGTACTGTACCGGCTGGTGCTGGCGCGGCTTTCGGATCGGCGCCACCCGGTCGCCTTCGGACGCGAGATCTCCGCCGAGACGGTCACGCGCGCAGCCACGCTGGTGCTGATCGCCTTCGGCTGCCTGGCGGTACTGGGCACCGGCTACCTGGTGCTGGAGTCGGATCGCACGCCCAAGCTGAGCGCCGGCGGAACATTCATGGACCTTATGTTCGAAGCCGTCTCGGCCTTCGGCACCGTGGGGCTCTCGACGGGCGCCACCGTGGGCCTGACGCCCGCCAGCAAACTGCTGACGGTGTTCGGGATGTACATCGGACGGCTGGGCCCGCTGACCGTTTTCGTGGCGTTGGCCCAACCGCCGCAAAAGGATAAGGTACGGTATCCGGACGAACCGGTACTGGTCGGATGACTGCCGTCGCGTTCGGGCGCACGTAAAGGAAACACACCATGGCCAAGCAATTCGCCGTGCTGGGGCTGGGCAAGTTCGGGTCCGAGGTCGCCCGGCAACTGGCCTCGGACGGGGCCGAGGTCCTGGCCGTGGACCGCGAACCCCACCTAGTAGACCAGGTCAAGGACGTCGTCGCCCGGGCGGCCATAGCCGACGTGACCGACCGGGACGCGCTGAACGCCTTGGGCCTGGACACGCTGGACGCGGTGGTGGTGGCGCTGGGCGGTTCGCTGGAAGCCTCGGTGCTCTGCTGCCTGCACCTGAAAGAGCTGGGCTGCAAGCAGGTGATCGCGAAGGTCATCGACGCCCAGCACGAGAAGGTGCTGAGCAAGATCGGCGTGGGCCGCGTGATCTACCCGGAACGCGAGAGCGCCATCCGCCTGGCCAAGCACCTGACCTTCACAGCGGTGCTGGAGTTCCTCAGCCTGGCGCCGGGCTTCTCAATCGTCGAGGTCGCCCCCAACGACCAGCTGGTGGGCAAGACCCTGGGCGAGAGCCAGATCCGCCAGAAGTTCAACGTGCAGGTGGTCGCAATCCGCGAGATCCTGCTCGACAAGTGGCACGTCGTCCCTGACCCCAAAACGGTCATCAAGGACTCGGACGTGCTGGTTGTCATCGGCCGGGACGAGGATGTAAAAAAGATGGCGCGGGAGACTTAACGGCCGGAATGGGCCCTTCCGCAAAGTCGTAGCCGTGCTATACTTGCGACTTCCAAGTGGATGTGATGACAATTCCGCCCAACGAGTGACCCATGTCCGAAGAGAAACAACTCCATCTGGTACCCGGCGCCGACCTTAAGAGTGCAGACCTCTCCACGAAAAAACTCGAAGGCGTGAACCTCCAGGGCGCCAACCTGGAGGGCGCCGTCGCCCGCAAAGCCCTGATGAAGAACGCCAACCTGGAGGGCGCGAACATCTCGGGGGCGAACTTCCGCAGCGCCGACATGTGGGGCGCAAACCTGCGCAACGTCCAGGCCACCAACGCGAACCTCGGCCGCGCCAAGCTCTTCAAGGCCAACCTCGACAATGCGAACATGGAGCACGCGAACCTGGAACACGCCGACCTGGGCTTCGCCAGCGCCAAGAACCTCATCATCACCAAGGGCTCCCTCCGCGAAGCCGTCCTGCGAGAAGCCAACCTGGAAGGTGCGCGCATGCAGGAGGTCGATCTGACGAAAGCGGTGCTGACCAAGGCCAACCTCACACGCGCCAACCTGAATTTCGCGAAATTGGACAGCGCCAAGCTGGAAGACATGAATCTGGACCAAGCCAGCCTGAAGGGCGCCACGTTGTACCAGGCGGTCATCGCGAACACGTCGATGGTGCGCGCCAACCTAGCCGACTCGAACATGCGCGGCGTTCTGTTCGACAACGTCAATCTGGAAGGCGCGCTCCTGACGAACGCCAACCTGAGCGGCGCCAATCTGGAGCGCACAACCGGCCTGACCCTGGAGCAACTGGCGGGGGCAAAGAAGGACGGCCGCACCATCCTGCCCGACATTCAGGGCGAGTCCGCCGTGAAGAAGGCGATGGGCAAGATCATGGGCATCTTCAAGAAAAAGTCTTAGCGAACCGAGTCATTTCGCTTCCAGCAGATCCAGAACCGCTTCTTTCAGCCTGGCGAGGGCCTCGCCGGAGAGGCCCTCGAAGGTGACCTCGGAGGCGTCGTCCTGGCGCGCCTGGCGAAAGTCGGTGCGCAACGAGATTGCCTTCTCGACCAACGCGCCAATTTGCGGGCGGCCCCATCCACGCTTGTGCTGCAGGAGCCGCAACAGTTCCACCAACTGCGCGCCACTGCGGAATGCGTGCACGCGGAAGGAAGCGATCGCGTTCACGCCGAAGCGTTTGCTCCCGTTCACGAACAGGGCGTTGCCGTTGCCTGCATCGTCGCCCTTGTCGAAGGAGGCCTCGTTACCGACGATCTGCCAAGGCAGCACGCCGTCGCATTCGTACACGTAGGCCTTCAGGCACCACGCCACCGTCTCGTGGGTGGCCCGGAACTGCGGGTTTGCGGCGCCGTAGCAATACAGGATCGTCGGCATTCGCCGCTTGTGCGCCTTCATCAGCGGAAAGTAGCCGAACTGGCCGCTGTTGGAATACATCACTTCCATCAACCCGTCCATGTAACTGCCCTGCCACTCGGGGCGGCTGATGTCCCCGCGGAAAACGAACTGCGCCTTACGTGCGTTCTTGGCCCCTTTGTGAAAGAGTTCGCTGTAGAAACGCAGCGCGCGCCAGTCCAGCAGTTCGTAGGGCTCGTCCAGCGTCCACGCAGAGGACGTCACCCCCTTCGCGTTCTGCTTGTTGTTGAGGTAGCACTCGGCCTGGGTGCGGGTCCAGCCCTTCTCCTCGAAATGCTTCACGAAATCGCCGACGGCGTTCACGAAGCCGTCCTGGTACGCCGCGTCAAAGGCCCGCTCGATGGGCAGTGCGTGGATGTCGTGAATCTCCTTCCAATCCTTGCCCGAGGTTACCGCTTCGGGGCCGGGCCGGTAATGCCCGTCCATGCGCACCGGCCAGTTCTCAAAGATAGGCAGGTACAGGGTCGGCACGGGCACACCGGAACGCGGGTTGTCCTTGAACGCACTGCCGTCCAAGAGCGGGCCGAGGTTCTTGTCGAAGTTCGACCAGTCGGTGACATGCCCGTCGGCGTCCACGGCGGGCGCCCAGTCGCCGTGCACCCCGCCGCTCTGCGAGTACGGCACGCGGTTGATGGTGCAGCGGTGGTAGTGCGCCAGGCGATAGGCATCGAAGAAGGCCTCGCTCCCCGCCTGCGCCGGCCCGCCGTAGCAGTTCAGCTCGGGATTGAAGTGAATCTCCTTCGGGATCACCGGCGGCCGGATATCCAACTGCAGTTTGAGCGCCAGCTTCTTACCGCCGGACGCGACCGTCACCGTGCCGGCCTGCACGCCGGGCTTGGCGTCCTCCGGGACGATCAGATCCACCGCCACGGCCGCCGCCTTCTGCGCGGGAATGTTGTTGTCCTTCGTGGGGATCGACAGCGCCGCGCCGGCGGCCAGCGGGATCGCGTACTCGGCCTGCCACGCGCCTTTCACGTTCACGAACCAGGTGCGCCAACAACGCGCCTTCACCCCGGCCAGACCCTCAACGTTGACCGCTACGTCATCCAGCGGTCCGCCCAGGGCTTCCAGCGCAAGCTGAAACGCCGCGATCTCGCCGCGCGCCGCAACCACGCGCACGGTCGAAGCGCCCGCGTCCCAGACGGCACTCTTCGAAGCCGCCTGCTCGGTGCCGGACTCGAGCAGGATCTTGGCGTTCAGCGGGTCGAGTTTGCAGCCATCGGGGAAGGCCCACACGCGCAGAGCGCCATCGATCTGAGGAGGCGTTCCGCCCTTGGGCGCCCACGCCAAGGCCGGGAGTTCCGGCGCCGAGACGGCGGGGCTGGTCTTGACGGTCACCGTCGCGTCCGGCGATGCGTTGCCCGCTCCGTCGACAGCCGCCACGTCGATCTTCACGTCCTTGCCGGGCGGAAGGTGCTCGATCAGGAGCCGCTGTTCCTGCCCAGCCTGGCCCAGGAAGGGCACCTGCCAGCGCGGCAGCTCCTTGCCGTCGACGCGCACGCGCGCACAAAGCGCTTCGGCGGGAGGCTTGAAGCGGACCCACACCGCACCGCTTGCAGCATCTGCGTCGTTGGGCGCCGGCTCGGCGGCCAGGCCGACGGGCGTGGCCGGCGCCTGCGCGTCTGGTCCGTCCACCGTCACCAGCAGGTAGGGCGGCTTCTTGCCTTCCTTCGAAGAGACGTAGCAGTTCTGGCGGACGCTGGTGGAGCCGTCCATAACCATCAGGCCGTGGCAGGCGCCGGCCACCAGGGCCTCGACCAAGCGCTTGTCGATGGGCAGGGCGAACCAGCCGTTCTTTGGATCGCCGCCGTCGACGTCGTCGCGCAGGGTATTCCCGTTGCCCAGGATCACGTCGAAAGCGCGCGACCCCGGAACGGTCCAGGGCCGGGCGCCGTGGCTGGCCTCCAGGAACGTGGCGCCCTTGCCCCTCTCATCGACGCTGTAGTTGGTGCCCTGCCCCTCCACCCAGTCGGCGCTGATGGTGGAGACGGAGAACCAGCGCAGGTCCGTGCCGCGCGCTTGGCCATGGACGGCACCGCCATCGGGCGCCAGGTAGAGCACGGCCTTGGCGATGCGCTTGCCTCTCAGCGCCGAGACGTCGAAATCGAAGAGCCCGAACTCCTGCCACTGTTTGAGCTTGATCCGCGGCGAGGCACCGCCGTTGGTCTTGGATTCCTCCTGGTTGGCCGCCGAAAGCCAGGCATCGCGCGTCACCGGGCATTTCACGTCCTCGGCCGAAGAGTGGGCGCTTCCCAGGGCCGCCGCGGCCAAGACCAACGCCGGCAGAGCCACCAGGCGCGCGAAATCGTTTCGACGGATCATGAGCGGTTGCTCCTTGGGCCGGGACTGAAGGGATGTTGCCGGGCAGACGCATCGTATTCCGGATGCCGTATATACCCCTTCGAGAACGCAAAATGAGGAGCGGCCTGCGGGCCGCGACGTTTTGGGACCAAAGGGAGAGTACGGCGGGTCAAGGCCTTGCGAACTGCCCGTCGTCGTCGGCAGGAATCACGATGCGCAGGCCCAGGCCCACGCTGCGTTCGGCTTGCGTTGCCTTTTGCCGCTTTTCGGGGCGGCAACGCCAAAAGGGGGCCTTGGGGCCGCCGCCGCGAACGATGCGCTCGCCGCCTTGGCCCGGCCCCTGCGGATCGGTCGCCTTTTCGCCCGAGTAGGACCCGTAGAAGTCCGAACAGAACTCGGCGACGTTGCCGAGCATGTCGTACAGGCCCCAGGCGTTAGGCTGCTTCTGGCCCACCGCGTGAAGTTCCTGGTTGCTGTTCTCGTCGTACCAGGCCACCGCGTCCATGGCCTGCCGGTTGAGGCGCTCCCACGTGCCACGGTCGCCGTCCACCCGCGGGTCGTCCCAACGGACGAAGGGCCCATCCTGCCCGGCGCGGCAGGCGTACTCCCATTCAGCCTCGGTGGGCAGCCGTGCGGCCACACCCGTTCTCCGCGACAGGACCTCGCAAAAGCCCCGAGCCATATTCCAGTTGAGGCTGTGCATGGGCATGTCGTCGCCCGTGAACGCACGGCTGGGCAGGTTCGGGAAGAATACGCGCACCTGCGCCTGGGTGACCTCGTATTTGCCGATAAAGAACGGCTTGGAGATCACGACTTCATGCCGGGGCATCTCGTTGAATGCCCAACCCACTTCATCGCGCATGGGATCGGGCAGGAATTGTCCGGCCCTGGTACCCATCTGAAAGGACCCCGCCGGTACCAGCACCAGTTCCATCGTCACGCCGTTGCCGAGGTCCAGTGTCTTGGTCGTCGGCTTCGCGGGCGCCTGAACCACCGCCGGAGGGGGCGGCGCGGCCGCAGCCTTGACGCGTGCCAGCCAGGGCTCCAGCGGCAGGAAGAGTTCCTCCGCCGCACCGTCGGCGCGGGCTTCCTGCAGGACGCGCTCCACGTCCGCCAACTCGGCCTTGTCGGCGCCGGCGTACGTTGGCCAGCGAAGGAGATCCTCGTACGCCCCCTTCACAGCCAGCGCGGCCTGAGCCTTGGCGTCGCCGTCGGCGGAGAGTGCGGTCAGAGCGCGGCGCGTGGTGCGCGAAAGTTCCAGGACGCGAACGCTGAACTCGGCGCCGCCACTGGCTAACGCGATCTTGTCGGCGGTGACTTCGCGCAGCGTCATGGGCAATTTCCCTGCGGGAGCTTTACCCAATGCATACGCGGATTTCTTGGGATCTTCAAAAGCCAGCTCGTAGTCGCGCCCATCGGCCAGCTTCTTAGCGCCCTCAAGGATGGCCGCGTCCAGTTCGCCCAGCCATCCCAGCGCCGTCTTCTGGAGCCTCAGCGCTTCCTCCCACGGCTTCAGTTCGGGCTGCGCCATGCCGGACGCCAAGTCGCGAGCCGCGCCGTCACGGTCCTGCTCGCCCAGCCGCGCGGCGACCTTGTCGAGCAACGCGTGGAAGGCGGCCGGGTCCTTGGGCAGCGCCTGCTGCCGGGCCGCGTCCACAAACGCAGTCAGCGCCGAAACGACCTTCCGCGCTTCGCAGCTGCCCGGCCCGGAAAGCGTTCCGCTGGCGTCGGCGGCACCCAGCACGCCTGCGGCCTGGTCAAGCTTCCCGTCCTGCACGAGTTGTCCGATCTCGCCCCCCAGGGCTTTGGCCCGCTGGAGCAGTTCGTCTTCCAGCACTCCCGCCAGCCGCGAGCGCATGGCCGGATCGAGTTTCAGTTCGTCGGACACCAAACCGAGGACGCGTTCGGATTCCGAGAGGTCCAGCGCTTTCACGGCTCCGCGCCAGCGCGCCTGCGCCACCGTCTGCAAGGTCTCGAAGGCCGGCGCCGCTGCGGGACCCGCGGCGCCCTTGGGATCCTGGACCGCCGCCACGGGCGCGGTCTTGGCTGAATTCACCGGCTTGCCTACCGCGGGCAGGATGGCGCCGGTCTTCTGTTCGACGGAGCCAGCCGGCGGCGTCCCGCTGTCGGATCGCCGGGCGCTGGACGGCGCAGGCGTGCTCGACCCGCCGCCCATCGCCAACAGCAGAAGCAGCAGGAGCACGCCGCCGCCGATGGCGCCGTACATCAGCGCCGGGTTGCCGCCGCCGGAAGCACCCGCGCGCCCCGCACGCGGCGCGCGGCGTTCGCCCACCGGCGCAAGCCGCCCGGTGGTGCCGCCGACGCCGGGGCGCTTGCGCGTGGTGTCGAAGCCCAGAGGCTGGCGCGGCCCGGTGGTCTTGACGCCCACGGGCTTTCTCGAGCGCGTGGTGGCGCTGCCGGACCGCAGGGGCGAAGCCAGCGCCGCCTCCAGTTCGCGAACCAGCATATCGGCATTCTGGTAACGGTCGGCCGGCGCCTTCTGCATCAGGCGTTCGATGATCTCGCAGGTCGTTCGGCTGAGGTCCGGGTTCGCGGCCGAAGGATCGGGCACGGGCGCGGTGAGATGCTGGACCAGGATTTCAACGGCGGAGTTGCCGCTGTAGGGCGTGCGGCCGGTGACCATGTGGTACAGGGTAGCGCCCAGGGCGTACAGGTCGGTGCGGATGTCGACTTCTTCGGCCTTCCCCTCGGCCTGTTCCGGCGACATGTAATGCGGCGTCCCGACCGTCGAACCGGCCTGCGTCAGGTTCGCGTTGGCGGCGGGTCCCAGCGAAGGCAGGGACATGCTCACGCCGCCGGCATTGTCGGACACGCGCTTGGCCAGACCCAGATCGGCGAGTTTCGGGTCGCCGCGCGAGTCGATCAGGATGTTGTCTGGCTTGATGTCGCGATGGACGATGCCCTTGCGCTCGGCGCAGACCAGCGCCTTGGCCACGCCAAGCACAATTTCCAGCGCGCGCCGTTCGTCGAAGGCTCCTTCCTTCTTAAGAAGCCCGTTGACCGTCGGGCCGTCCACGTACTCCATGGCAAAGTAGTAGAGCGAGGTCTCCGGGCATTTGCCCACCTCGATGCCCTGGACGATGTTGGGATGGTTGAGCTTCGCCGAAGCGCGCGCTTCGCGGATGAAACGATCGACGAAGACCGGATCCTTGTTCGCGATCTTGGGCGGCAGCAGCTTCAGCGCCACCACCCGGTCCATCGAGACTTGGCGCGCCTTGAAGACGGCGCCCATGGCCCCGCTGCCGATCTTGGAGAGGATCTCGAAGCCCCCGACGATCCGGGGCTGCGCGGCCCCTTGGGCGGATGGCATGCTGCGTTCGCGCCCCCTCTGGTAGATGATCCGTCCGTGAAGTGAAACGCCAGTTCCAGAACGCCTTTAGCGCCGGTCGCCGCCCTCGCCTCGGGGCTTGTCGCCGCCGTCCTTGCCCTTCGGGCGGTCGCCGCCGTCCTTGTGTTCGCCATCAACCGGCAGACCGGCCACCTTGCGCTGCTCCCAGGTCAGCTCGACCAACACGAAGCCGCCGCCGCTGTCATGCGACTTGATGAACAGGCCAGTCTTGGTACCTACTTCGACCGCACGAAGGTATGCAACATGGTTCTGGTTGACCTTATTGCGCTCTTGGTTCGGGGCAATCTTGATGATGGTGTTCTCGATCGAATAGGGCTTGCTGGCCTTGTTCCAATCTTCTCCAACCTTGGCAACTTCGTACACCTTGAAGGTAATAAAATTGTTATCCTTCGCCATCACCTCCCCGTAAACCTGTCCACCGAATCCTTTCAACTCGTCGGGCACGGACTTCAGTTCTTTGGCCTCGCCGCGTGGCTTGTCCCTGTGCTCCCCATCGCCATCGTCCTTCTTCCACTCGTGCTTGTCACCGCCGCCGTCCTTCTTCCACTCGTGCTTGTCGCCGCCGCCGTCCTTCTTCACCTCGTGCTTGTCGCCGTCGCCGTCCTTCTTCTCGACCTTGGTGGGATCGGGAATCTCCCAGTCCTTGGGCTCCTCCGCGGCGCGGCTCGCCAGGCTAGGAAGAAGGACCAGACCTGCAACCGAAAGGACCAATCCATTCCAGCGGCTCATGCCCAAACTCCTTATTCAAAGGACTCAGCTTATACCATTCCCCAAGGAGCCCTGCCCGCAGGACTCCTGCAATTATGTCGCATGGAATAGGTGGACGGGTGCAAAAATCCGGCTAAGGACTTGCACTGCAACTTATTGATAAAAAAAGACTTAGGTGCGTCGAGTCAAAGATAGGGCAGATTACACATGTGCGCAGAAGCCTATTTGCCTCGTCATGCGCTCACGGCAAACGCGCCCAGCCAGTCCTGGATTCGCTTCAGGTTGAGGGGTTTCTCGAACAGGGCCACGCTGTTGCGCTCGGTCCAACCGAAGATCGCGGGCTCGGCGTAGGCCGTAATCAAGGCGGCAGGCAGTTCAGGATGCGCCTTGCGGAAGGCCCGCACCACGTCGCAGCCGGTGCCATCGGGCAAACGGTAATCGGTGACCAGCCCGTCGAAGCGCTCCTGGATGGCGTTCATGTCGCCCAGCAGTTCCAGGGCCTCGACACGGGAAGCCGCATGCACCACCCGCAGCCGCTGCTGCCGAAGCCACGTGGTCAGCGCCAGGCAGACGCCCAGATCGTCCTCAACCAGCATCACCACCGGGCCGGGTGCCGCGGGCGGCAGAGGAGGAACCTTGCGAAAGAACATGGCGCGCACTCCCGTTCCAATAAGTC
Source organism: Planctomycetota bacterium (assembly GCA_023150555.1). Taxonomy (GTDB): domain Bacteria; phylum Planctomycetota; class SZUA-567; order H5-PLA8; family H5-PLA8; genus JAKLKQ01. The sequence goes on along the minus strand of JAKLKQ010000025.1, from coordinate 57,983 downwards.
CCTGCTTCCATCCCCTCAGGCAAGGAATTGGAATGCAAACCCGATGCCGTGGCGCCGAGCGGCCAGGCCTGCCTGACCGAATCCGTAACCTATTCATTTAAAACGAGTTGAAAGGATGGGAACTTCCGTGCAAAAGGCCTTCTGGCGGCCCCCTGCGCAGCGGGCGTACAAGGCGCCTACAGGCGGCAGCTACTTCTCGCGCTTAAAGGGATCGCGCAGCTTGGGCGCGTTCTTGGGGGCGGACTTGCGGGTGGCAGGTGCCGGCTTGGGCGCGGGCGGGACGTCGGGCTCGTGTTCGTCGTCCTCTTCCTCGCCGTGTTCGTGGTGGACCTTGCCCTGGAGCTGCGTGTGGCGGGAGGCAAGTTCGTTGAGGCGGCCCAGCACGCCTTCCAGCGTCACGTGCAGGTTGTCGACTTCCGCCATCTGGTGGTCCATCGATTTGATCAGCGGGATCAGCACCGCTTCGATGACGTCGATGTGGTGCTTGTAGAGGTTGCCGTAATACTTCGGCAGCGTATTGACGATCTCGACCTTCGGCTGTGCGGCGTTCTGCGCGCCCAGCGCCTGGGTGACCTTGTCCAGCGCGGCAGCCACCTGCGCCTCGTCGCCTTCGCCGCGGTCGCGCTTGGCCAGCGCCTGCGCGACCTTCTCGAACGCGCGTGCGACCTGCTCGCCCATCTGCGCCGCGCGCTGGTCGCCGGCCTCCTGCATGCCCTCGCCGAAACGCGCAAGCGCCTCGGCCAACTGCGGGCCCAGGTCGCCGTTGTTCTTCTGCGCGGCCTTTGCGATTACGTCCTTGATGCGGTCGAGGTTGGTGTTGAAGGACGCCAGTTGCGAAACCACCATCGCGGCCTGGTCGTCCTTGTCAGCGCCCATCATCGACTGGTGCTGGCGGAAGGTGCGCTTGATCTCGTCCCAGCGCTCCAGTTCCGTACCGGCCAGATGCCCGCGGATCTCGGCGAGCTTCAGCAGGTTGTGCTCGGCGCCGGTGGTTAGCGTCTGCGACTCGCCGCGGTAGTGGTCGCGAATCACGCCTTCCAGTTCCTGCTCGCTCATCACGGGCAGAACCTTGGATGCCATCTTGTTCATGTCGCGGTAGCTGCCCTGGAGTTTGAACGGCGGCTCGGTGCGGAACTCGTCCTTTTGCGACGCCGAGCGGATGTACTCCTCGTTCACGCGCAGCACCACGCGCTGGACCACGCGCAGGCGCTTGATGGTATCGAGGATCTCCTTCAATTCCGCGCCGGAGTAGTCGTGCGAGAGTTCGCTTTCGGGGACCTCGCCGCCGTCGGCCATTTCGACGAGCCTGTAGAAGTCCTTCTGCTCGCGGGTGGCCAGGGGGTTCAGCACCGAGTTGGATGTCATCGAATTCTCGAGGTAGCTGAGCTCAAAGAGGTCGCGGCGCCCGCCGATGATGTCGCCCAAGTTGTAGGTTTCTGCGCGGTTGGCGAGCATGTCCGGGATTTGGAAGCGCGCGCCGCTTTCGGTGTACGGGTTGCCGGCCATCACGACGCAAACCTTCTTGCCGCGCAGGTCGTAGGTGCGCGCGCGGCCGTTATAGACGCCTTCCACCTTGCGCTGCGCGTCGCACAGCGAGATGAACTTCTGCAGGAACTCGGGATGGGTGTGCTGGATGTCGTCGATGTAGATCATCACGTTGTTGCCCATCTCGAAGGCGAGGTTCAGCTTCTGGACCTCCTCCTTCGCCGTCGCGTTGGGCGCCTCGTTCGGATCCAGCGAAAGGACCTCGTGGCCCAGCGCCGGGCCGTTGATCTTCATGAAGATCAGGCCCAGGCGGTTGGCGAGATACTCCATCAGCGTCGTCTTGCCATAGCCCGGCGGCGAGATCAGCAGCAGCAGGCCCATCAAGTCGGTGCGTTTCTGCTCGCCGGCCTCGCCCATCTGTTTGGCCAGGTTGTCGCCCAGCACCGGCAGGTACACGTCGTTGATCAGGCGGTTGCGCACAAAGCTGCTGAGCGTCCGCGGGCGGAACTCGTCCAGGCGCAGTCGTTCGCGCTCGCGCTCCAGCAGGAGCTTGCGCTGCTCCTGGTAGGTGCGATACGCAGGCGCCGTGTTCGCTGCGAACGCGCCCACGCGCTGCAGGAACTCGTCGAGTTGCAGATTGAGCTTCCCGCTTTCCAGTATCGGGTGCTGGCCCAGCAAGCCGCTCACTTCGGCGCCGGTCTTCGCGACGACCGTACTTCGCGGGAGCTTCTGCCTGGTCAGCAGCAGCGCGATGGCCTCATCGAGGTACCGGCCTGCGGCCTTGCGCTCGGAGGCGTCGTAGAACGACGAGAGCCATGTGTGGGCCAGGTCGAGGGCATTGTGCAGATCGCCTTCCAGCGCCTTGAGGTCGCTCTCCAGGCTCTTGCGCGCGGGCGTGCCGTCCAGATGCGTCAGGAAGGCGTCGAGCAGCGCGGCGGCCTCCTGCGACGTCGCGAAGCCCGTGGACTTAGCGTCCGAGAGCTCCAGGAAGAGGTACCGCGCGGCCGTGACGAAGTCCGCGCCCTCGCACGGAAGCGCGTGCGTCTCGCAGAAAGTCTGCATCCACATGGCAAGCTGGTGCTGGAAGACCCGCGAGCCGCCGCCGTTGAGGAAGACGAGCTTCATCGAACCCAGGCTGCGCGCCTTGCGTTCGATCAGCACGCGCCGGCCTTCGTCCGCGAAGTGGCTCCAGAAGAGACACGCCAGCGCGCGGTTGCGCGGATCGAAGCGCAGCAGGCCGCACTCGGCGCGCAGCGAAAGCGCCGCGCGCAGGATCAGCGCGGCGTCGTGGTCGTGCACGCCGCGGTCGTAGCCTTCGTCGTACAGGCCCGAAGCGTACTCGCGCACGAGGTCCAGCAACGCGTCGAGCTTCTTGCCGGCGGCGGCGGCCTCGAGCTTCGCGATGTCCAGCCCGCTGCGGCCGGACTCCGCATCGTCGAGCATCTTCCACGCGAGGTACTCGGCGCGGTAGACGTGCTCGTTCTCGCTGGGCAGGTCCTGCGTCCAGAACGGCCTGGTCTTCAGGAACTCGGCGTCCGTGACCGGCTGGTAGTAGTCGGTGCCAGTCAGGTGGAAGCACATGGCCTCGTCGCGGCGCACCAGGGTCAGGTCCAGCGGCTGGGTGTTGACGTTGAAGCGGCGCTTTCCGAGCTTGATGATGTCGCCTTCGTCGAAGATCTCGAGCTTGTCGCGGAGGCTTCGGCCCGCATCCTGGCGCGCGCTCTTCAGGCGCGAGAAAAGATCGTCGGCCTTGACGCTGTCGCCCAACTCGCGCAGCTTCTCGATAATGTCGCGGACCTTCATCACCATCGCATCACCGGCGAAGTAGCCGTTCAACTCGTCGTCGCTCTTGAAGGCGGCGGCGCGGCGCGCGACGCCCTTCAGGATGCGGTCGGCGGCCTCGGCCAGGGCGGCAGCCTTGCGCTGGCGCTCGTCGAGCAGCTGCTGCTTGCGGCCGCTGAACGCGTCGTAGACCTCCTCGCGCTTGGCCGTCAGCTTCTCGACGTACTCGGGGAAGTCGGAGAACTTCGCCTCCAACTCCTCGACCTGCACCAGCAGCTTGGTCAGGTGGTCGTCGCACTTCTCGGGCGTATCGGCCAGGCCCAGGTAGTTGGCAACGCCCTGCCCCAGCAGCTTGAACTGCGCGCCGAACTCGGCGACCAGTTCCCTGCCCAGGAGATCCTTGCGGCGGCTGGCGAGCAGCGCCTTGGCGCGGTTGAGGTGCGCGTAGATCTCGCCCAGGGCCTCGATGATCTCGGTGCGGGCGGTGGCGTCGTCGATCTTGAGATTGTTGACGATCTCGGTGAGCAGGTCCAGGCCCTCGCCCAGTCCGTCCAGCTCCTCGCGCAGGGCGTCGGCGTCGGTGACCTTCTTCAGCGCCTCGATGCGAGCAAGCGTCTCGTCCAGGCGTGCGGCGTAGGGCTTCAGGGCGTCGGGGCTGCGCAGGAAGCCGACGGTGCGCTCGGACAGCACGTCGAAGGCCTCGACCAGGCGCTTCTCCACGCCTTGAAGGCGCTCCAGGTCCGAGTACCGCAGCTCGCGCAGCGAGATCGCCGTGCCGCGCAGGTGGCGGATGCGCGCCAGCGCCTGGGCATGCTGGTCGACGTCCTGCAGCGATTCGGGCAAGAACTCGCGGAAGTGCGCGTCGACTTCCCTCTCGAAGGCGTCGATGCGCACGCCAGTGGCCTTGCGGATCTGCAGGACCTTCTCGAACTCGTCGATGATGGTGTTGCCGGTCTCGCGGATCTGCTTGAGCACTTCCTCGAGATTGAAGCAGTCGCCGCTGCCCAGCCAGTGGTAGCGATTCAGCACGGCGTCAGTCTGCTTCACCAGGTCCGCGTAGGCGGCGACCGTGGGCGCGGTCTCGCGCGCGAGTTTCACGATGGTCAGCGCGTCGGAGATGCCCGTGACCAGATCCTTGTTGCCGATCTTGCCGATGAAGCTTTCGTCCTTCATCGGCGCCTGGTAGTCCTCGCCTATGAAGGCCGTCTGCCAGATCTGCACAGGGTGGCTCTTGGCCGGCTCCTGCCCGGCCTCGCGCAGAATCACCAGCTTGCCGTCGGAATACAGCGAATAGCCGTGGCACACGATGGGCGTATCGACTGTCTTGTTGATCAGGTTGTACTGCAGCAGGATGTAGCGCCCGGTTCGGCGGTCGTGGAAGAGGTACAGCACGTCCTCGCCGTTGGCGGACTTGATGGACTTGAAGAACTCCATGTTCTCCACGTCGTCGGAGAACATCTTGCACTCGCCGGTCTGCAGAAAGTAGCCGCCGGGGAAAATAATGCCGTGCCCCTCGGGCAGTTGCACGCAGGCCAGGCGCAGGGCGTCGACCCGCCGGACCTTCTGCGTGAGTTTGCTGTACACAAGGTAGCGGTACTGCTCCTCGCCGAAGGGCTTGATCTTCAACAGGACCAGGTTGTCGAGCAGGACGTAGTAGATCTCAGCGTCGTTCAGCGACTGGTTGATCTCGGCCACCGGTTCGGAATAGATGCCTTCGCCGGAGTCGGTGTTGTCCTCGACCTTCACGGTCAGGTCGCCGCCGACGCATTCGACGAAAAGCTCGTCCGCGATCGAGACGTGCGGGTAGCGGCCCTCGACGTGGTCGTCGCGCGTGGTGCGCGTCCACTTGAAGTCGAACTGCTCCGGATAGACGTTCTCGCCGCGGTTGTCGGCGTACTGGACCGACTTGTCCTGCTTGATCAGGAAGCGCAGGACCTTCACGTCCGAGTGCGCGCGGCCGGTTTGGAAGACGAACTTCAGGTGCGTGCCGGTGTTGCGCAGCTGAAGAAGCCGGGCCTCCTTGTAGTACTTGTAGAGGTCCTTGAAATCGAACTGGAACTTCGGATCGGACAGGAAGTCGATGCCCAGAGGGTAGAACTGCTGGCCGTCGAACTCGTACACGCCCAGGATATCGGAGACTTCCGTCTCCTTCTTCATGCCCAGGTAGACGTCGAACCCGACGATCAACTTGTTGCCGAGGTGGATGATGTCGTGGGGCTTGCAGTTGTGTTCGGTCTGGATGCGCGGGCTGCCAATGAGCTTCGTTTCCTGCCCGCCGAAGATCTCGCGGCGCCGCGCGTTCAGTTTGTCGACGCGGTTACGCAACTCCAGGCACTGTTCGCCCAGACGGTCGCGCAGGACCTCGTAGGCGCCGCCGGCCTGGGCGGCCTGGGCCTCCGCCGCCTGGCGTTCCTGGGCGGCCTCGGGCTTCGCGGGTGCGGACGTTTCAGCCATGGGACTCGGTCATCGCTTTCGGAACCGGGGTGCGCAGGCCGCTAAGCGCCGCGCCCGCATGTCCTTCGTGACACACGGGCGCAGCCCAGCATGACCGGCACTTCGCTCAGCGGCGGCCCTTCTTCTTGCCGCCGTCCTCGGCGACGGCCAGCAGCCGCGCCAGTTTCGACTTGGTTGCGTCGTCGGTGGCACCGGCCATCAGCTTGGTCAGTAGCGCCGTGATGGAGATATTCTTCAGATCCTCGGTGCCGAGGTTGGCATTCACGAGGATCTCCTTGAGGTCCTCCATGAAGTTCCCGTCGCCGTTGAGGTACTCCTTGCCGAGCTTCTGGACGACTTCGCTGCGGTCGACGAAGGCATCCAGGCTCTTGCCGGCGCCGACGGCGCTGACGAAGCGGTCGAAGAACTCGCCGTCGCCGCCGACGATCTCGAACTTGGCGTTCTTCAGGGCCTCGCCCAGGACCTTGGCCTGTTCCAAGCCAACGGCCTGGCCGGCGTGAATGCGCCAGTTGTCGATCTGCTTCTGAACGTCCAGTCCGATGCGGAACTCCTCGTGCGAGATGGTGCGTTCGTCGAGCTGCTTCATGGCGTCGGCCTTCTTGTCGATGCCTTCGGCCTCGGCGAGAGCCTTCTCGCGGATGCCTTCGGCCTCTGCCAGGTAGTATTCCTTGCTGGCGGCTGCGTCGGCGGTTCGCGCCTTGGCCTTCGCCAAGCCTTCGGCTTCAATGCCAGTCGCCTCTGCCAGGCGGCCTTCCTTGTTCGCGTCAGCGGAGGCCTTGCCCTTTTCGCGAATGGCGACGGCCTCGGCCTTGCCCATCTTTTCGGTGGCGTCCGCGTCGGCTTCCTTCACCCGAACCTTCGCCAGGCCTTCGGCGGCGGCCTCGGCCGCGACACCTTCGGCCATCTTCATCTTGGCCAGCGCCAGCTTCTCGCTCTTGGCCAGTTCGGCCTGCGCCATGGTGATCTCTTGCGCAGCCAGGTGCTTGGCGGCGATCTCCTGTGCCTCGGCGGCCTTGATGTCCTTCACCAGGGCTTCCTGCGCGTGCTGTTCGGCTGCGGTGATGGCGACCTTCTTGCCTCGTTCGGCGGTAGCGATGGCGCGCACGTCCTTGATGTTTTCCTCCTCCACCGCGACGGTCTTTTCTACCGCGACGCGCTGGCGGATCACGTCCTGGATGTTCTTCTTTTCGACTTCGACGGCCTTCTCCTTCTCGATGGCCAGCAGCGTGACTTCGCGCTCGCGGTCGATGGCGGCCTTCTGGCGCGCGCGCTCGACATTCTCGTTCTCGACGGCGATGGCGCGCTCCTTGTCCTTGGCCGCGACGGCGACGTCACGCTCTCGGACCTCGTTGGACTTGGAGATCTCCTTCTCGGCCTCGATGCGCGCCATCTCGGACTGGCGCCGCTGTTCGGCGGCCTTGATCGCAGACTCCGCTTCCTGCTCGGCACGGATGACCTCAATATTTTTCTTCTGCTCCAGCTCGGCTTGCGCCTGCGCGCGTTCCAGCTCCAGGATCGTCTCGCGGGTTCGTACGTTCTCCTCGGTGACTTCCTTGTCTTCGCGGCGGCGGTGCTTGTTCGCCTGGATGTGCTCCTCTACGGTCAGCATCGTGATCTTCTTGATGCCTTCGGCGTCGAGGATGTTCTCCTTGTCCAGGCTCTCGATGGGCGTCTGTTCGAGGTAGTCGATGGCGCAGTCTTCCAGGAAGTAGCCGTTCAGGTCCTTGCCGATGACCTCAATGATGCGTTCGCGGAAGTTCTCGCGATTCTCGTACAACTCGATGAAGTTCATCAGCTTGCCAACGGTCTTCAGGGCTTCGGAGAATTTGGCGTTGAAGAGTTGCTCCAGGGTCTCCTGGGCACTGGCGCGCGCACACCCGATGCTCTGCGCCACCTTTTTCACATCGTCCTGGGTGGGATTGACGCGCACGAAGAAGGCGACCGTGATGTCCGCGCGGATGTTGTCCTTGCAGATCAGGCCTTCCTTGCCGCGCCGGTCGATCTCGATCTTCTTCACCGAGAGGTCCATCACCTCGGCGAGGTGCAGCACCGGCAGCACCAGCCCGCCGGTGAAAGAGACGTCGATATTGCCGCGGGTCTTGTTGATGATCAGAGCCTTGCCCTGTTCCACCTTGCGGTAGAAGCCCAGCAGCCACTTCAGGAACCCTAAGCCCAAAATTCCAGCCACAACGGTGCAGACGAGTATGAGTAAATAACCGCCGGAGAGCCAATTGCTCCAATCTCCGAGCACCAACGGGAAATTCGCCATGATCAGGTCCATTGCTGCTCTCCTTTGTTCGCGTCCAGCCGCCCGACTAGGGCCGCCGTCCGCCTCTCTCTTGTTTGCAGTTCAGTCGGCCTTCGCCGTCCTCTTTACGGACTTCTTCCTGGAGCTTTCGGGATCCAGCTTGGCTACCTCGTACGTGTCGGTTCTCCGGTTGTAGCCGACGATCACCGCTTTAACGCCCTTGGTCAGGTCGTTGTTCTTGCGCCGGCAGCAGACCGAGAGGATCAGCGGCGCGCCGTCGGTTTCGTATTCCGCCTGTCCGAACTTCTCGTCCACGTGGCTGGTGCGGATCGTGCAGATCTGGTCGATCAGGTCCTCTTGCGCCGTCTGCGTGTAGTTCTTGAAGAGCGGTCTCAGCGGACGGGTGGCCAGTGCGGCGACGATGAGCCCCGTCACCCCCGCGCTCGCCAGCGCCGCCGCGATCCAGACGATCGGATGCAGGTAGATTGCGACATTTTCGGCGACGAAAAGGTTCAGAGCCATGCTCGTGGTCCAGGCCGCGAAGACCGCACAGCTCAGCACCACCGTCACCGGCACCGTTCCGATGTTCAGCGTCGTCAACAGGACCATCACCCAGTGCCCGCCGCCGTGTACCGCCACGTCCTTCTCGGCATGCACCTCTCCATGCGCGTCAACGTGACCGTCGACATGGGCATCCACGTGCACGTCGCTCGGTACGTCCACATGCGCCGGCACCTCGACATGCGCGTCGAACATGTGTGGATCGAGGCCCGCGGCCAGCACCGAGCCCCAGAAGAGCAGCACGAAGATCAGCAGCACCGTGTAGATCACGGTCGGCAGGTTGAAGGCGACTTCTAGGAACTGTTCCATAGTCTCGTATCCTCCCCGCGCTGCGGATCAGGCCGCGGCGCGCGCACATGCGCGTGGAGCAGGGCGGACCGTCGACGTCTTCGATACCCCCCTGCAGCCGCGTTGCGCGGACCCCTGTTCCGGCATGGATAATCAGCAAAGCGCCGGAAAAGTATCTAAGGATCGGGGCCGAAATCCGAAAATTCCGCACCCCGAGCACAAAATACTGCACGAGGTGGGGTTCCGGCGCAAATGAAATTCTGGTTAGGCTTTACAAGTTCGGCGCGCGGACGGGATTAGGTGCACTGGAGCACCGCTGCCTCCTTATATTGGGGCCCGCGGCGAGGACCTTTCGAGCTACCCCAGAAGGTATTTCAGCGGGAAGCTAGTGCCTGGTTCAGGCCCGAGGCCATGGCCTTGGTTGCCTCGCGGGCGGCTTCGGCGAACTTGGCCTCGCCGTGGCTGGCCGCGTACGGCTCCTGGCGGAAGGCGAAGATGATCCCGCGGCTGGCGTTGACCACAGCGCCCAGCCCGTCGGGCCGGAAGGCCGCCGCCGCGTCCTGCGCGGTGCCGCCCTGCGCGCCGTAGCCGGGCACCAGGAAGATGGCCTCAGGCATGGCCTCGCGCAGCCGCCGCGCCTGTTCGGGATACGTCGCGCCGACCACCGCGCCGACGCTGTGCAATCCACATGAGCCGCGGCATTTGGCGCCCAGTTTGTTGACAATCTCCGCGACGTGTTCGTAGATCGGCTTCCCGTTGGCTTGAAGATCCTGCAGGTCGCCGGAGCCGGGATTCGAGGTCTTCACCAGCACGAAGATGCCCTTGCCGGCCTTCGCGCCGACATCGAGGTACGGCTGCAAGGTGTCGGCGCCCATGTAGGGGTTCACCGTCAGTGCGTCGGCGTCGAAGCCGATGGTACCGTCGCCGCCCTCGATGCCCATGCCACCCAGGTGCGCGCGCGCGTAGGCCACCGCGGTGGTGCCGATGTCGCCGCGCTTGGCGTCGGAGATCACCAGCATGCCCCTGGCCTTCGCGTAGCGCACCGTCTCTTCGTAGGCGCGGATGCCCTCCGAACCGAACTCCTCGTAGAAAGCGATCTGCGGCTTGCAGACGGGCGCGACATCGGCGACGGCATCGAGCAGCGCCTTGTTGAAGGCGAGGAAAGCCTCCGCAACCGCGCGCGTCGTCTTGCCGTGGGCCCTTTCGGCCGCGTCGCGCAGTTGCGCAGGGAGGAGATCGAAGCGCGGATCCAACCCCACGCAGACGGGGTTCCCCTTCTTGCGCACGGCTTCGACGAGTCGATCGGCGAAATTGGACATGGCCATTCCCCTTCTTCGTTCGGCTGCGCCTAATCTACAAAAGTCCCGCGGGCTTGGTAAGTTCGTTTCCGGATTTGAGCGGCTGGGGAGCTCTGCACGGATGACGATTCTTGAAGGCCTGGCGTTCGAGGGAGACCGCGCGCTGCTCAATGGCCCGCGCCGCGCGCTGTTGTGCTCGCGCACACCGAAGGCCCCGCGCCCCGCGACGCCCTGGGTGCGGGCCACCGTCAATGCCGCGCGAAGGCTCGCAGGGAGCGGCGAGACGCTGGTCGCAGGTGTGGGGCGGACGCCTTACGACTTGGCGCTGTTCGCGTGCACGCAAGCGGGCGGCAAGGCGATTGTCGTCCTCGAGGCCCCGCTGCCCGAAGGCCTGCCGCCGGAGTACGAAGAACTGCTTCCCAAACGGCGGTTGCTCGTTTGGCCCAAGAAAATCCTGCAAGGACCGGATTCGCGCCGTTTCGGCCTGGCTCGCCGCGACGGCTATATCGGCGAGTTGGCCACCTGCGCTACGGCTATCGCATTGCGTAAGGGCGGCAACATGGCCGGCGTGGCAGAGGCGTTGCGCGCGCGGGGAGCGCCCGTCGATGAATCGTTCGCGATAAAGGCTGCGCGCGCGACGTCCTCCAAAGTGAAGGCGCCGTCGATCCTGCAGCGTCCCGGTACGTGGGACTACCTGACACACTTCACGCGTGCGTGCGACGCCGCGTGGCCCGGCGAAAGTTTGAGCGAGTACCTCGCGTGGCTCGCCGACGGCTCGTTGGACGCCACCCGCGAGGCCCTCGACGCGCTGCGCCGCATCTGCGCGATGCACCGCGTCATCGGCTCGGGACGGCTGATGCCCGCGCGCACGCCGATGGTGAGCCTCAGCGCCAGGCCGCCGTGGGAGCTCTCCGAGCGTATGATCTGGCGGCGCGGCCTCGCGCGGTGGACCTTCCGGCCCTACGGCGTCGCGGTGAAGCGCGCGGCGATGGAGCGCCTCGGCGCGCGGGCCGTCGCGTATCTTTCAAAGCAAGAGTTAAACGGCCTGCCGCCGGCCGAACGCATCTACGCGCAGCGCCACGAACCGCCGAAGTCCGACTGGTCGCCCGAGGCCGAGTGGCGCCTGCGCGGCGACTTGGATCTGGGAGCGCTAAGACCTGACGATTGGTTCGCGCTCGTCCCGGCTAATGCGGAAGCCGCCGCTCTTCGCGCGGAAGCCATCGACGCGCGTGCGCTGTGCGAGTAACCGTTTGCGCCGTTCGGCCATTGCTATAGAAGGAAGGTAGGCCACACACCCTTATAAGGAGTCCAGCCATGCGCGCGGTATTCATCGAGACCTTCGGCGGCCGCGAGGTCCTGGAGTTCGGCGAGGTCCGGACGCCCGAGCCCGACCCGGGCCAGGTGCGCGTCGCGGTGAAGGCCGCCGCGCTGAACCACCTGGACATCTGGGTGCGCAAGGGCCGCCCAGGCCTGGAACTGAAGGAACCCCACGTGCTGGGCAGCGACGCGGCGGGCGTGGTCGACGCGCTGGGCGAAGGCGTGACGGGCGTGGCGGTGGGCGACGAGGTCGTCGTCAATCCGGGCGTCAGCTGCATGACCTGCGAATACTGCCGGCGCGGGGACCACAGCGAGTGCCCAGGCTTCCGGCTGACCGGCTTCCAGAACCAGGGGACCTTCGCCGAGAAGGTCGTCGTACCGGCGTGCAACGTCGAGCCAAAGCCCGAGCACCTGGAATGGCACGAGGCGGCGGCGCTGCCGCTGGCGCACCTGACCGCGTGGCACATGCTCTTCGCGCGCGCACGCTACAAGCCCGGCGAGACGGTGCTGATCCACGGCATCGGCGGCGGCGTGGCGCTGGCCGCGCTGCAACTGGTGCACGGCACCGGCGGCCGCGCGATCGTGACCAGTTCCAGCGACTTCAAGCTCGAGAAGGCCCGCGAACTGGGCGCCGCGCACGGCATCAACTACCGCACGACGGAGGACGTCGGCGCGGCGGCGCGCGAATTGACGGGCGGCGGCGGCGTGGACCTGTGTGTCGACAGCGTCGGCGCGCCGACGCTTCCGGTCTCGGTGAAGGCGATGCGCCGCGGCGGGCGCATGGTCACGTGCGGCGTCACCGGCGGCCCCACCGCGACGGTGAACCTGCAGATGCTGTACTGGAACCACCAGACGCTGATGGGTTCAACGATGGGCAGCCAGGAGGACTTCCGCAACCTTCTGCGCGCGGCGGCCAACGCGCACCTGAAGCCGGTGCTTGACCGTGTCTTCGCGCTGAACCAATACCCCGACGCGGCGGCGCGCATGGAGCAAGGCGAGCAGTTCGGAAAGATCGTGCTCGCGGTCGCGTAAGTGCCCTGCACATAGACCACGCGAAATCGCAATTATGCGATAATGTTCGTCGACGAGCATTATCGCGATTATCTCTACAACCCCTTTTCAGAGAACGCCTGCCCTACGTGCATAATGCTACTTTGCACGAAGTAGGTTAAATGTCCGTTAGGTAAGCACGTCGTGCCGCACCTTTGTCCCAGATTTCAGAACTTACGTGGGCGGTACTTCTCGCGAATCGCGCTTCTGGTGGAAAAAGGCGCGCGCTCTTCGCAGAAATAAGGGAGGCGCGCCAAATCCGAGCGCGCCTCCCCTGCTACCTTGGTTTTCCAACCGCGAACGCGCTTCTACTTTAGATCTGCGCGCCCGACGGACCAGCGTCCTGCGCCGGCTGCCGGCCCAAGCCGGGTACCGGCGCCTTGCCGGCGCCGTATTTGTTCAGCCACCACCGCATGAGGGGGGAAGCCACAAAGACAGAGCTGTAAGTCCCGACCATGAACCCGACCAGAAGCGTAAAGCTAAGCCCTTGGATTGTCTCGCCGCCCATAAGGAACAGCGACAAGGTTGCAAGCAGGACGGTCCCCGTGGTCAGGACGGTTCGGGAGAGGGTCGCGTTGGTGGCCTCGTTGATGATATCGCTCAAGTCGCGTGTGGGATGTGCGGCACGAATCTCCCTGATTCTGTCATAGATAACGATCGTATCGTTTACGCTGAACCCGATGATGGTTAGAACGGCAGCAACAAGGTTTAGGTCGACCAGAACCGTCAGCCAACCCATGTAGTTGAAGAGACAGACGGCGCCGATGGCGATCATGGCGTCGTGGAAGAGGGCCAGGATCGCGCCGAAGCCCCACGCCCCGCTGAACTCGAAACGGAACCACAGGTACATGAAGATGCCGGCCAAGGCGGCCAGGCCGGCGAGCAGCGCCGTGCGGCGCATCTCGCCTGCGACCTGGCTCCCGAAGCTCGTCTTGCGGCTGACGGGCCCCTCGGCGCGATACTTCTCGTTGCCGTACTTGACGGGCACACCGTCTAGCAACTCCATGAGCAGTTCGCGGTCGGCCAAGTCCGGCGGAATGGGCGAGAGCGTAACGTAAGGATGGCCGCCCTCTCCTTCGCCAGCGTCGCGCTTGACCTCGCTGACCTCCAGGGGCTTCAACAGCCCGGCCAAATCCTTGTTCGCGTCCTCGGCGGCCAGGGCCGCGATCTCGCTCTGGATGGTTGCAACGAGCCGCTCCTTCGCCGGCGCATCGGGGAGGGCCTCCACGTTCTTGAGACGCAAGCGCAGTTCCTTCTTGTTTTCCAGGTACTCCACCGCCGGCAGCTCGATATCTTCTGGCCAGACCTTAAGCAACTCGTCGTACAGCACCTCGACGATGGAGGCTTCGTCGATGCGGGTCGTCAGGGTATAGCTACCGAATCGCCCTCCCTGCGCCTCCTTGGGATCGCCGAAGGACTGCACCACGAAGCGGGACTTCTCGAAGCTCGCCAGGACCTTGTCCAGAATCTCGGCTTCCTCCAGCAGCGCTTCTCCGGACAGTTCGCTGGCCGTGCCGAAGCGGGCATGCCCGATGACCGGCAGTTCCTGGTACAGCGCCTTGCGCAGGTCCGGCCCGGTCTTGTTCGAGGCCGCCAGCTCTTTTAGCTTGGCAGATGCACTCTTGAGCCGGTTTTCGAGGTCCGACTTGAGTTTCCCGTCGACCGTCTTTTTTACGTCCTCCGGAAGCTGCTCGCGGCCCTTGCGGAAGTTGAACTGGATCAGCGTGCCGCCGGTGAAATCCAGGTCGTAGATGTCGGTATTCAGCACCCCCATATGGACGAAACTCGCGATAGAGAGCACCACCATCGCGCCCGTCCCAATAATCCATTGCTTCCGCTGCGCCATGAAATCGATCTTGGGAACCGCAAACATTTGCAGCATCTTCATGTCAGCAACTGCGTCCTTGGCCACCAGCCATTCGAGGAATTGGCGGCAGACCCACACATTGGTGAAGATGGTGATCAAAATGCCCAGCGACAGCGTAACGGCGAAGCCGCGCACCGGGCCCGACCCCAGGTAATACAGAATAATTGCGGTAAGGAGGGTCGTAAGCTGCGAGTCCATAATGGTTACTACCGCTCGGTCAAAGCCGTGCTGCACGGCCAGCCTTAGGATGCGCCCGCGCGCCAATTCCTCGCGTATGCGCTCGAAGATCAGCACGTTGGCGTCCACCGCCATGCCCATCGTCAGCAGGATGCCGGCGATGCCCGGCAGGGTCATGGTCGCCTTGAAGAAGCCCAGCGAACCCATCAAAATCACCAAGTTCAATCCCAGGCAGAAGACCGTGACAAATCCGCCGATGCGGTAGTAGATCCACATGAACAGCGCCACGAGCGCAGCACCCACCAAAGTGGCGCGAATGCCCGTTTCGATCTGCTCCTGCCCCAGCGTCGGGCCGACGGTGAACTCGCTCTCCATCAGCACTTCCGCCGGCAGCGACCCGGCGGTCAGCACGCTGGCCAGGTCCTTGGCTTCCTTCTGGGAGAAGTTGCCGGTGATGCGGCAGGTGCCGTCGATGCGCTCCTGAATGGTCGGCGCCGAGTAGCAGATGTTGTCAAGCACGATGGCCATGCGCTTGCCGATGTTCTTGCCTGTGATATCGGCGAATCTCGCGCGGTTGGGAGGATCGAACTGCAGATTGATCTCGTATCCGCCGCGGTCGCCGCGCTGCGTGCCGGCATACTGGACGCCGCTTCCTTCCATCATCGGGTCACGTTCGATGACGACGGGATCGGGCGTCTCCTCCTTGCCCGTGAACTTGTTGAATTTCTTGATGTACAGCAGGCGGTGCGTCTTGGTTTCCTTGTCCTTCATCACCTTCTCGTTCAGCTCCCGGTCGTCGGAGCAGATATGGAAGGTCAGACGGCCCTGGGTGCGAATGGCGCGCTTGATGCGCTCCACTTCCTCCGGGCTGGCCTTGGGCAACTGGATGCGCAGGCGCTGCTCGCCGTACTTCGTGACCGGGATGCCCTTGGTGCCCGTCGGGTCGATGCGCTTGCGCACGATCTCGACGGCGCGCTCGGGCGCCTGTTCTTTGCTCAGCCGCAGGGTCTCGAGGCTGCGCGTCAGCTCGTCGATACCGTCCTGCTTGACAGTCGTCCCGTCCTTGGTCTTCTTCTGCCCGCTGTCGCGCGCCTCGGTCAGGTCGCCCAGGCGCTCCTGGGTGGACTCCATGCGGCGCTCGAGTTCCTTGTAATCCAGCCGGTAGACCAACTCCGTGCCGCCGGCCAGGTCGATGCCCATCGGGTAGATGTTGTTCACGCCCAGGTAGCCGAAGTACCCGCCCAGCAGGCCGCCCAGCAGCATGACGAAGACCATGCGCTTGGTGTAATCCTCGAAGAGCGGCCTGAAGAGCCGCGAGAGCACCGGCCACAGCAGAACCAGGCCCAGCAGGCAGACCCACGGTACCCAGTTGGGCGGCTGGATGTTCGCGTCCCAGAAGGCCGTCACCGCGTTGATGCTGTCCTTCTTCGCGGTGGCGTACTCCGACGCCAGCGGGCCGTTGGGCGCGATGGGCTGGTACAGGCCCGACAGCTTGGGCTCGCCCGGCGCCAGCACCAATTGGTCCACGGCCTCTTCGCCGGACTTCAACGCCTTCTGGTAGTAGTCGTCCAGCAGCGCGGACCGCCGCCACTGGTCGAACATCGTGTACGTCAAGCCGCCGAAGGCCGCGATGCCCACCGCGTAGGCGAACACTGCGGCTGGCAGCAACGCAAGGTATTTCTTGTTGGCCATCGCAAACATCCTTTCTCAAATCCGGGCCCAACCCTTCGGGGCCCGGAACGTTTCACGATCGAAAAGGTAAACGGGCGGGACTCGGTTCGCCCGGGGGAAGGTACAGCTAGACGGCGGGCGGTCCGCGTGCCGCGCGCGAGGACTCGAAGGCCGCCGCGAACGCCGAGGACGGATGACGCGTGGATGCAGATTCCGGATCGGGCGGCGCCGGGCCCGAGGTCCGGACCGGCACGACCGCCGCAAAGGCTTGCGCGAAGCCGCTGCCCGGCAGCGCGAGCGGGTCCAGGCCGCCACGGCCGATGACGGACGGTTCGGTCTCTCCGCTGAAGGGGCGCTGGAAGTGCGTCTGCGCGGGCTTGGATTTGGATTGGGCGGCGGGTGCTTCGGGCGCCGCGCTCTTGCGGGTCACCGGCACGTGGACCATCAGCCGCAGTTCGGTGCGCTCGGCGGCGGAACGGTCCTGGGACGCGGCGGTCTCGACGACGCAGCACAACTGCGCCACCGGGCTCCACAGCCCGGCCAGCAGCACACCCAGCGCCAGCGCGCCTGCGCGGGCGGGGCTGCGTAGCATCGAATCGCTGCGGCGGGCCATGGGTTCTGCCTTCATTACTCCGATTTGTCCGGTCCCGGAGACTCGATCGTGTCGATGGCCGTGCGGCGGAAGGTCATCTTGACGTCCTTCGCCGTATCGACCCGCACCACGACCTCGTCCTTTTCGACCTTCACTACGATGCCGTGGATCCCTCCTATTGTTACAATCTTGTCCTTGGCTTTCAAGCTGTTCATCAGCTGCTCCTTTTCCTTGCGGCGCTTGGACTCCGGCCGCCAGAGCAGGAAGTAGAAGATCATCGCCATAGGCAGCAGCATGACCAGCATTTCGGAGAAGCCGCCGCCGCCGGGCGGGCCGCCCTGCGCCAGAGGCAGCGCCAGCCACGCTTTGAGAATGGGTGCCGAAAAATCCACGCCTTACGCTCCTTCCTCGTCCGTTTCATCCAGGACGGCGCCCGCCCCGAAACCTTCCAGGAACGTCCGCCGGTAAGCCTCGTACGAACCCGCCGCGATGGCCTTGCGCGCGCCCTGTACAAGGTCCAGGTAGAAAGCCACGTTGTGGAGACTGGTCAAAATAGCCGCGTTCATCTCCCGGGCAAGGAACAAATGGCGCAGGAAGGCCCGCGAGTAGCGCCTGCACGTCGGGCACTGGCATTGCGGGTCGAGCGGGCGCTCGTCCTTCGCGAAGCGCGCATTGCGCAGGCGCAGGGGGCCTTCGCGCGTGAAGGCCATCGCGTTGCGCCCGTTGCGCGTCGGCAGCGTGCAGTCGAGGAGGTCCACGCCGGCGCCGATGGCGTGCAGGATATCCTGCGGCGTGCCCATGCCCATCAGGTAGCGAGGGCGGTCCTGCGGCAGCAGCGGCGCGGTAAAAGCGACGCAGGCGGTGGTCGCTTCGATGGGCTCGCCCACGCAGAACCCGCCCAGCGCGAAGCCCGCGCAGGCCTGTTCGCAGGTGCCCTCCACCGAACGCCGGCGCTGTTTTTCGTCGCAGCCGCCCTGCACGATGCCGAACAGATGCACGCCGGTGGGATCGAGTTCGCGGTGGCGCTTCACGCTGCGCTGCAGCCAGCGGATCGAGCGCTCCACGGCTTCCTCGAGTTCCCCAGGCTTGCACGGATACGCCGGGCACTGGTCCAGCGGCATGACCATGTCCGCACCCAGCGCCGTCTCGATCTCGACGACGGCTTCGGGCGTGAACGCGCGCACCGCGCCGTCGACCGGCGAAGCGAACGTCGCGCCGGATTCCTCGATCTTGCGCAGCCCCGGCAGCGAGAAGATCTGGTAGCCGCCGCTGTCGGTCAGGATCGGGCGGTCCCAGCCGGTAAAGCGGTGCAGTCCGCCCAACTCCTGCACCAGCTTCTCGCCGGGGCGCCAGGCAAGGTGAAAGGCGTTCATCAGAAGGACCTGCGCGCCGGCGGCCTGCAACTGCTCGACGGTCAGGCCCTTGGCCGCGCCCAGCGTGCCGACGGTCATGAAGGCGGGGGTCTCGATCGAACCGTGGGCGGTGCCCACGACTGCGGCGCGCGCAGCGCCGTCGCGGGCGGTGACGTCGAAGGCAAGCGCGGAAGACGATGCGGTCACGAGCGGCCCGCGGCCCGGTCCAGGACCAGCTGCACGAACAGCGCCGTGCCCCAGGCCAGGGCCTTCTCGTCGATGTTGTAGCGCGGGTGGTGGAAACACTGCGCGGTGTCCGGCGATCCGTCGCCGGCCCCCAGGAACGCGAAGCAGCCCGGCAGGCGCTCCAGGTAGCAGGCGAAGTCCTCGCTGCCCATCGTCGGGCTGATCTCGGTCTCGCGGCCGCCCAGTTTGCGGAAGGCCCCGCCCATGCGCCCGATGGACGACGCCGCGTTCACCAGCACGGGCGTACCGCGCATGTAGTCCAGCTTCGCGTGCAGGCCGTGCGCCTTTGCCAGGCCCACCGCGATCTCCTCGACCCATTCCGGCAACTGCTCGTGCACGCGCGCCGACAGGCACCGCGCGGTGCCGACCATCCTGCAGGTGGAAGGAATCACGTTGAACGCGCTGCCGGCCTCGATCTGGCAGATGGAGACCACCGCCGGCTCCAGCGGATCCAGCCGCCGCGCGACGACCGTCTGCAGCGCCATCACCGTCTCGGCCGCCGCGACGATGGGGTCGCGCGCCAGGTGCGGCATCGCCGCGTGCCCGCCGACGCCGGAGAGTTCGATCGCGATGCGGTCCATGCTCGCCATCGTCGCGCCGCTGTGCAGGCCCAGCATGCCCGTCGGAATCTGCGGATTGACGTGGATCCCGAAGACTTCTTCCACGCCGTCCAGATGGCCCTCGCGGATCAGCGCCTCGGCGCCGCCGTTGGGGACCTCCTCCGCCGGCTGGAAGAAAAAGCGCACGGGAAACGGAATGCGCGACCGCAGGCCGCTCAGCACCTTCACCGCGCCCAGCAGCATCGCGGTGTGGGCGTCGTGCCCGCACAGATGCCCCTTGCCGTCGCGCGTCGAACGGTACGCCACGTCGTTCTCTTCGTGGATCGGCAGCGCGTCCATGTCCGCGCGCAGGGCCAGCGCCGGGCCCTTCTGCTCGGGATTCAGCGTCGCGACCACGCCGGTCTTGGCCGCTTGGCGCGTCACCCGCAGGCCCAGCTTCTCGCAGAAATCGCCGGCCAGGCAGCCGGTGCGGACCTCTTCCCAAGCCACTTCCGGGTGGCGGTGCAAGTCGCGGCGCAACTCGATCAGCTCCGGTTCGAGCGCCCGGGCCAGGGAAAGGGCTTCGGACATCGCGGCTTGGACTCCTGCGTTTGGGAAGCTTTGGTGACCCGATATGCGCCTCGATTGTAATGTAACTCTGGCCGTTGCACAAGGATACGGGGATGGTCCCGCATCGGAGGATGCCGCGTGGCGCATCGTGCCGATTCTCTGGGGGTGTGGGGATGGACCGTGCCGTCGTTGACCCTACGGAGCCCTTCGGCAACACCGCACGATGCGGAACCAAACAAAATCCAAAGATGGGGAATGGTATTTTTCTATCCGCGCCCCTTCACCCTTCATGGAAATTGCACGGCCAACCCGTAGACTCCGGATACGTGCCATCTTGCATTTGCCAGGGAGGCTCCGTGACGGCGGACGTCTCGAGGCATCCATACGTCCGGGGGATGGGGGTCCTCCGGTACGGTAGCGTCTTGCGTGCCGCCGCGGCGCGCGTGGCGGCCCTGCTGCTGTGTCTGGCCGCGGCCTGCGCGGGCGCGCGCGCGGCCGAGAATGCTCCCGCACAACCCGTCGCGCTGCCGAACGCGCTAACGCTGGAACTTCCGGGCACGCGCTTCGACGAGAACGCGGTGCTGAAGGCGAGTTTCCGCGGCGACTGGCATCCGGCCGAAAACCTGCTGCGCATCCTTTTCATCGACGGCCTGGGACGCGTAATCAGCCACGTCGAGATCGACCCGGCCTCGAAGGAGGCCTCGAACGAGCCCGTCTCTTTCGAAGTCCCGCTGCGCGGGGGCTTCGGCATCGAGCACCGCCTGGTGCTGGTCACCGCGCCGCGTACGAAGAAGAACGATCCGGCCTGGCGCTTCGCCGCCGAGGCCCGCTTCACGGTCGTGCCCCAGCGCAGGAACTGGGACGGCTTCGCCGTGCTGCTGCCGCGCAGCCAGCGCTTCGAGTCCGACGAGGCCAGGGCACAGATCGCGCGCCTGCCGGTCAACGGGCGCATCGACGACTTCTTGGACCCCACGGCGCCCGCGGTCAACGATTCCGCCGACGCCTGGACCTACCGGCTGCAGACCGCGCTGGGCGAGCAAGGCCATCCGCTGCACGCCTTCGACGACGGGCGATGGAACACGCTCCACGCGCAGTTCGCCGCGCGCGCGATCGAGGGCCTCACGCGCGTGCCGCCTCTGTTTGAACAGGCGGCGCTCGACCGCGCGCTGAAAGACCTGCACGACCGCACCTGGTCGCTGGCGGCCGATCGCCCGCTGGGGTACTCGGTCGGCCACGAACTCTCGCTCACCCGCACTACGCGCGCGCTGGACCTGCTGCCCTCCGCCGAGACGCTGGAACTCTTCCAGGCCTGGCTGAAGCGGCGCTACCTGGACCTGCAGGCACTGAACGCGGTCTGGCGCACGGGCTTCAAGGACTGGAGCGAGGTCCGGCCACCGTCCACCGACGAGATGCTCGGCGCGCTGCAGCCGCGCTTCGCCGAGCGCATGGAGATCCTGCGCGGCGGCAACGAAGACGAGGAACTCCCCGAGGTCGACGGCCACGCGTCGTTCACGCTCAAGCCCAGCGAGCTGGCCGCGCCCGGGCGCGAGAACTGCGCGGCGTGGCTGGAATGGCACGCCTTCCTCGACTTCGCCTTCGCGCGGCTGCTCAACGAGTTTACACATACCGTGCGCGCGGCCGATCCCGGCGCGCTGTGCGGGCTGACCGGCGCGTGCGAGCCCTCGCCCTGGGGCGGCTGGGACGCCGCGCGCGTCGCGCCGCTGCTGGACTGGTACGTGCCCGTGGACCGCGGGCCTGTCCGCGAACTCTTCGCCAGCTTCCATTCCGGCATCCGCGCGGTGAACCTGACAAACGTCTCGGGCAGCCAGGCGCGCCGCCAGTTGTGGGACGGCTGGATGCGCGGCGACGCCGGCACGGTGGTGGTCAACGCCGACGGGCTCTTCGCCGACGCCGACGGCCTGCGACCGAGCCACGCCGCCCCGTTGATCGAGGACCTCGACGCGCTGGCCAACGGTCTGACGCTGCTGCGCAACGGGGCGCCGGCCCCGAAGCCGCGCATCGGCATCTACTACTCGCCGCGCAGCCTCGCGCTGCACTGGCTGCGCGACGCCGCGCTGCGCGGCAGCACCTGGGCCGACCTGGCCAACCCCGCGGACGGGACGGGCCTGCGCGCGATCGAAGCCTGGCGCGCGCTGCTTTCCGATCTGGGACTCGAGGCGCGCTTCGTGGACGAGCAGGAGCTGCTCGCCAAGGGCTCCGGCCTGGACGTGAAGGTGCTGATCTTGCCCAAGGTCCTCAGCCTGGGCGCAAAGGAAGCCAAGGCGCTGCAGGCGTATGCGCGACTGAAAGGCGTCGTCCTAGCCGACTCGCAGTGCGGGACCTACGACGAATACGGCCGGCGCTACCGCGGCCTGGCCACACAACCCTACATCGGAATCCTGGACCGCGACTTCGGCGTGCGCCGCGAGCACCAATGGGCGCATGAGATCGCCGGCGCATGGATGGGCGAGGCCGCCAGCGCGCGCGTGCGCCTGTTCGACCCCGCGCGTCCCGTCGACCTGGGGCCTGAATCGGACGAACTGCGCGTCAACGAACCCGGCCTGCGCGCCACCGGCGCGTGGAGCCACGCCAAGACCGCCGGCGGCGCCGACGCGCTGGCCGTGCACAGTGCGGGGGTGGGGCGCTTCGTCTATCTGAACCTCGCGGTGCAGGATTACCCCGAACTAAGCGCAAAGGCCGAGACCGACTTCCGCATGGCCGGCATCGGCCGGCGCGAGTATCTCGCGAAATTCGGGAAGCCAACCGGCGGCGAGGCCCTGCGCATTCTTGTCGGCAACCTTCTGGAGGAAGCCGTGGGTGAACCGGCGCTCAGCGTCCGCGACGCTTCCGGCCACGCCCTGCGCGGCGCCGCGCGCAAACTCTGGCGCGACGGCCCTGTGGCGCTGGCCGCGGTGCTGGCCCCCGCGCTTGCAACCGAATCCACCGCCGTGCGCGCCGTCTACGACCACACCTGCCACTGGTACGACGTGCGCACCGGCACGTACCTGGGCCTGGGCACCGAATGCAGCGCGCGCCTGGCGCCCGACGCCGCGGCGGTGCTGGCCGCGCTGGATTACCGCGTGCGCGCCCTCGAGGCGAAAGTGCGGCGCCTGGACCCGCTGGGCGCCTTCCGGCTCGCCTTCGAGATCGACGCGGACAAGGAAGGTGCCGAGACCGGAGACGACGGCGAGGAACTGGGTCGCCACGTGTTGCGCCTGGAGTTCTTCGACCCGCAAGGCCGCCACCTGCCGCACTACAGCCGCGCCGTCATCGCCGAGGCCGGGCGATGGGAAGGCACCTTCAGCCTGGGCCTCAACGAACCCGCCGGGCTGTACCGCTGCGTCGCCACCGACCTGCTCAGCGGGCTGCGCCGCGAGTTCCAACTGCTGAAGGACAACGCGCCGTACGCGGGCCTGCTGCCGATGGCCGGCGTCACGCAGCAGTGGCGCCCCGAGCCGCGCGGCGAAGGCCTGCGCGTGGAGGTGAACGAGCGCGGCGAACTGAACGTCGAGTGGCCCATGCATCTGCGCCCCGCCGGCGAAGGCCTGCAGGCGCCCCCGATGCTCGTCGCCAAGTGCAGCAAGGGCTGGCGCGCTGAGATCGCCGAGATGGCGCCGCCCGACCGGCGCGCCCACCCCAGCCCGCGCCCGCAGCCCCTCCCCTTCGTCGTCAAACTTCAGGCCCGCAGCGCCGAACTGCCCGCGGCCGCCGGCGTCCTGCAGTTGGCGCTCAGCGAGGCCGCCGGCGACGAGCAGGCCTTCCGCTTCGTGCTTCCGGTCGCCGCCGTGCCCCCGGCCCCCGGCGCCGTAACCGTCGACGGCCGCACCGACGACCCCGGCTGGAAGAACCAGCAGGTCTCCGCGTACCTCAGCGCCAACGACGGCACCGATCCCGCGGCTTCGACGCAGACGGCCGTGGCCGTGCGTCGCGACGGCGAGAACCTGCTGCTCGCCGCGTACCTGGGCGATCCCGAGTTCGACGCGCTGCGCGCGCGCAAGCAACTCGCGATGAAACGCGACGACGCGAAGATCGACGAAGGCGACTGGTTTGAAGTCACGCTCTTCAGCGCCGAACAGCCGGCCGCGACGCTGCGCCTGCGCTTCGACGTCCTCGGCAACCTTCGCGACTCGCGCAACGGCGACGTCGCGTGGAACGGGCACGCCCTGGCCCGCACCGCGCGCACCGAGACCGGCTGGGTCCTGGAACTCGCCGTCCCCTGGCGCGACCTGGGCCTGAAGGGCCCGCCGGCCGCCGGGCGCGTGCTGCGCGCGGCCTTCGCGCGCCAGCGCCACACCGCCAAAGGCTTGCCCGAACGCACCGCCTGGCACGGCGGCGCGCCGCAGGGCGATCCGTCCCCGGCGGCGCTGGGCGTGCTGCTGAGCACCGAGAAATAGGTGCCGCAATGAGCGACCTCGACTACCGGCAATCGCCCAAGGGCCTGGACGTCGCAGCGAAGACCCCGGACGGCCCGCGGCGCGTCTTCTTCTATTCGACCGACGCGCGCTTCCGCACGCACATCCATCCGCTCAACGCGCCCGGCAGCGAGTACACCCTCACGCGCTTCCGCCCCGCCGACCATCCTTGGCAATACGGGATCTTCACCGGCCTGAACGCCGTCAACGGACTCGACTTCTGGTGCTGCGGCGACGCCGTGTACGCGGAAGAGATTCGAGGCGCGATGCGCCACCGCGGCTTGGAGAACCTCGAGTCCTCCCCCGTCCGCATCGCGTTCACCGCGGCAAACGAATGGCTGCGCCCCGATGGGCGCGTACTCTTAGAAGAGCGCCAGAGCGTCAGTATCGCGGCGCAGGACTTCGAGACGAGTTACGCGTTCGACCTCGACTGGGAGATCCGTGCGACAAAGGAAGCGCTGGCTTTCGGCGAGTCGAAGTACGGCGGCTTGAGTGCGCGTCTGACGGGCCACAAGGACGCGCGCAGGCACCTGAACAGCGAAGGCCAGGAAGGCGACGCTTGCGCGGAGCAGGATGCGCGCTGGACCAGCGTGGCGCAGCCCGTCGACGGCCTGGGCGTGTACTCCAAAGAGACGAGCAAGACCTACGCCTACGCGGGCGTCGCAATTCTGGAGCATCCCTCGAACTTCCGGTACCCCAACCGCTGGCGCGTCGACAACCAGGGCATGATCAACCCCGCCCCACAGCTCAAAGGACCCTTCGAACTCGCGAAGGGCGAGGCGCTCAAGCTGCGCTACCGTCTCTTCGTCTTCCTGGGTACCGGCGATGCCGAGCAGATCGAATCTGCCTGGAAGGCCTACGCAAAGCGGTAGCCGGCAGCCTTCAGACCGTCCATGTTTCCACCGGCCAGCCGCGCTTGCGTGCGACTGCGCCCAGGCGCCTCCCGGGATTGACGGCCACTGGATAGCCGACGCATTTGAGCATCGGCAGGTCGCCGATCGCGTCGCCGAAGGCGTGGCTGGCGGAAAGATCGACACCCATCCGCCTGGCGTGCTGCTGCAACGCATCGGCCTTGTGCGTGCCGGCCAGCGGCGGGCCGGTCAGGCGCCCGGTGAACCGGCCGCCCTTCTCTTCCAGGCTCGGCGCGATCAACTCCGCGCCCAGTTCCTTCGCCAGCGGCTCGACCAGGAAATCGATCGAGCCCGTCACGAAGACCAGCGCCACGTCCTGCGCACGCAGTTCGGCGACGCGCTTCAGGCCCTGCGGCAACAGGCGCGGACGCCAGAAGGCCTCGTGCAGTTCGGCGGCGAGCGCGCGCACGCGGGCGGCGTCCAGGCCCGCGTACTGCGCATAGATCGAACGGTTGCTGGCGTCGCGGCTCAGCTTGTCGAGGGCGAGCCAGTAGAGCCCGCGCGCGGGGATGGTGGCCAGCCAGAGTTCGCGCACCAGCGGCGGCATCAGCTTTTTCCGGAAGAAGAGCAGAGGGCCGACGATGTTGCTGCGCGCCAGCGTACCGTCGACGTCGAAGTACGCGGCGCGGCGCGTGGCCTGCGCGGAAGGTGCGGACGGCGCGGGGGATTCGGACATGCGAGGCTTACGCCTGCGGACTACGCGCCGCCGGGCTTCATCCGCGCGACGGCCTGGCGGATCTGTTCGGCGGCCTCGCGGTACAGGTCGATGCTGCGGGCCTTCTCCTTCTTCCCGCCCTTGGCCTTTGCATCCTTCTCCTGCTGTGCGGCCTTTCGGCGCGCGCGCAGGCGGCTGAAGTCGACGGGCGGGCCGAAGCGCACCTGCACGTGGCTGGGGCGCGGCACGCTGCGGCCCTTCGGCAGGGCCTCGTAGGTGCCCGAGAGGCACACGGGGATGATCGGGTAGTCGAGTTCCAGGGCCAGCAGCCCGACGCCGGACTTGAAGCTCTGCAGTTTGCCGGTGACCGAGCGCGTGCCTTCGGGGAAGATCAGCAGCGGCTTTCCGTCTTCCAGGGCGCGTCGGCACAGCGCCAGGCCGTCGAGGCTGCTCTCCTCGCGCTCGAACGGCAGCACGTTGAAGGCGGAGCTGAAGAACCAGCTCTTGAATCGCGTATCGAAGAAGTAGTCCTTGGCGCCCATCACGTGCAGAGAAGCCGCGCGGCCGCCCAGCACCTCGCGTACGGCGGCAGTGTCGAGGTGGCTCGAATGGTTCGAAGCCAGGATGTACGCGCCGGTCAGCGGCAGGTGCTCCATGCCGTATGCGTCGATGCGCAGCCATGTGTTGAAGAGGACCTTCGCGGTGGTCGTGAGCGCCCCGCCGACGACGGCCTTCGAGATCGACGGCTGCAGCAGGTGGTCGCCGTTGCCGCCCTCGCCGCCGCGCCGCTTCTCCCACACACGGTCGCCGACGGTGGTGACCGCGCGCTTGGCGCCGCTGACGTGCGCGCCGCCCTTCGCGACGGCTTCTTCGGCGACGCGCGCGACGTCCTGCACCGTCCACAGCTTCGCGACGGCTTCCTCGGGAATGCCGACGTTCAGGCGCAGCTCCAGTTTCCCGATCAGGTCCACGCGGCCGATGCTGTCCAGGCCCAGGTCCAACTCGAGTTTGCGCTCGGGACCGATCTCCTCGGGATCCAGCCCGGTGATCTCGGCGATGGCCTCGACGACCTCGCGGTACGCACGGCCCTGGGTCTGCGCCGGCGAGGCGGCTTCGGCGGCGCCGGTCTCTAGTGCCTCGGCGCCTTCGCCGGCGGCCAGGAACCGGTCGCGGACCTTGCTGCGCTTGACCTTCAACGTGCTGGTCTTGGGCAGGTCCTCGGCCAGGAACTCGATGCGCGCGACTCGCTGGTAGCTGGGCAGTTCCTTGTTGAGTTTCTCGACGGCCTCGCGGATCCGCTTGCGGTTGGGCTTGCTGTCCAGTTCGGGCACGGCCACCAACGCCACGGCTTCGCCGCCGCCACGCGCCGGCAGGCCGATCACGCAGTACTCCTTCACGCGCGGCAGCCCACGCAGCTTGACTTCCAGCTCGTCGGGGAAGACCTTCTTGCCCGCCGAGCTGACGATGGTGTCCTTCACGCGGCCGGTGATGTACAGGTAGCCGTCGCGGTCCTGGCGGCCCAGGTCGCCGGTCTTGAACCAGCCGTCCTCGAAGGCCCATTCGGTGGCCTCGGGGTTGCGCCAGTAGCCCTGCATTACCATCGGCCCGCGCACCCAGACCTCGCCGACGCCGGCGCTGTCGGGGTGCTGTACGCGGATTTCGGCACCGGGCAGCGGCAGGCCCACGCTGCCGGGCTTGGGCGCGCCCAGCGGGTTGACGGTCAGGATCGGAGCGGTCTCGGTCAGGCCGTAGCCTTCGGCGATGGCGATGCCGAAGCGCTGAAAGAAGAGGAAGAGGCTGGGGTCCAGCGCCGCGCCGCCGCTGACGAACAGGCGCAGCTTGCCGCCAAAGGCCTCGTGGACCTTCGAGAAGATCTTCTTTCTGGCCTGCTCGCTGCCCATCATCTCGGCGGCGCCAGCCATGCCGGCCATCATCTCCATCGCCACCTTCGCGGGGGCGCCGCCTTCGGTGACCTTGGCCTGGATCGCGTCGGCGAAGAGTTTGTACAGACGCGGCACGCCCAGCACGACGGTCACGCCCACGCGGCGCATCGTCTCGAGCACTTCAGGCGCGCGCAGGGTCTCCAGGTAATGCACCGCCGAGCCGCCGAACATCGGCGTCAGGAAGCCGCCGGTGAACTCGAAGGCGTGGTGCAACGGCAGCACGGAGAGGAAGCGGTCGTTGGGCAGCGGCTCGAGCACCTCGGCGACGGACAACGCGTCGGCGACGAAGTTGTAGTGACTCAGCATCACGCCTTTGGGCGAGACGGTGGTGCCGCTGGTGAAGAGGATGCTCGCCAGCGATTGCGGGTTGGGCGCCTTGGGCGCGGGGCCATCCACCGGCGCATCGGGCAGCGGCCAGCGGCTGCCGTCGAAGGGCTCCAGTTCGGCGCACAGGTTCAAACGCACGGGCAGCCCGTTGTTGCCGCCTTGCCAATCGGGCGCTTCCGCCAGCACCGAAGGCGTCAGGACCGCAGCCTTGGCCTCGACGAACTTCGCCAGGCGCGCGGCCTCGTCGCTGGGCGTCTGGCGGTCCAGCGGAACGACGGCGGCGCCGGCGCGCACGAATGCCAGGTACGCGACGCCCCATTCGGGGCAGTTCTCGCCCCACAGCACGACGCGGTCTCCGGGTTGCAGATCCAGCTTGGCGTAGAGTTTCCGGGCCCACTGCTCGGCAAGCGCGAAGCTTTCGGCATGCGTCAGGCGCAGGCGCCCACCTTCCTTGCGCTGGATCTCCAGAAACGGGCTACCGCCGAAGCGGTCGGCGCTGCGCGCGGCCAGTTCGACGATCGTCTGCGGCACGCCGTGGATCGCGGCGCTGATGCGGTCGGCGCTGCGCGCGCCTTCTTCGGCCAGCAGGTCGCCTTCGCCTGCGCCGGCGCGCAAGGGCTGGTCCATGCGGAGGATATTGCGCTTCAGGCCGGGGATGTGGACGTCCTGGAGGTAGTGGCGCCAGCGGATCTTGCGCGGGTCGAAATCGAAGGCGTCGCGCTCGGCCTCGTCCATGCGCTCCAATACCTTCCGCGCATTGGACGTCTCGAAGCGGCAGTCCAGGTTCGTGTAGGGCCCGTAGATATCGACGTAATAGAGCAGCTGCTCCATCGCGTTGCTCATGGTCCGGAGGCGGCTGCGCAGCTTGCGCATGCCCGGCATGGGCAGAGGCCCGTCGACGAGCGCGTTGATGGCCTTCACGGGGCGCAGGTAGGTGTTCGTCAGCCGGCGCTTGTAGTGCTCGACGGTCGGGAACTTCCACTGCGGCACGCGCACGGGTTTGCCGGCGCGGTCGAGCATGGGATGCTTGAGGAAGTAGTCGCGGACGGTCTGGAAGAGGTTCTCGAACACCAGCGGGTTCTCGCTGCTGGACGCGACGTGCAACAGGTTGAACTCGCCTTCGCGCTCGGCCAGGTCCGCCGCGGCGGCCAGGATCGCGTTGACGACCAGGTCCGCGGGGATGACGTCCAGCACCACGTTGCGCCCGGCGGGGAAGTCGGCCAGGCGGCCCTTGCCGAAGCCGACGATCAGCGGGTCGGCCATACGCAGGCCGTCGAGCCAGCCCGGTTCGGGCTCGCGCAGGCTGGACTCGATGATCGACGGGCGCACGATCGCAGTGGGCACCTTGCCGTGGCGCGCGCGCACCAGCTGCTCGCCCAGGAACTTGGTGTAGGTGTAGGTGTCGTTCCAGCCCAGGCTGCGCGCTCGGCGCATGCCGGCGGAGACCAGTGCGCGGCGAAGCATCACGCGGGCTTCTTCGCTTTCCGGCGCCAGGTTGCGCTTGAGGCGCTGGACCTCGCAGTCGGCCTTGATCGTCTCGCACTGTTCCTGAAGGCGCGCGATCTCATTGAAGACGTCGAACTCCTTGGGGCGCGGCTCGCCGGGCTTCAGCTGCGCGTCGATGGCCTCGAGCGGCTCCAGCAGGCGCTCGGGGACCGAGCCCTTGCGCATGCCGCTGACGTAGGCGGTGGAGATATGGATGTAGGTCGCATTCGCGGCCTGGGCGAGTTCCAGCAGGCGCAGCGGGCTGAGCGTGTTGATGTTCAGTGCCAGGTCCAGGCGCTCGTCGAAGACCACCGTCGCGGCGGAGTTGATCACGACGCGGACGTTGCTCGCCAGTTCGGCGAAGGCGGCCTCGTCCAGACCCAGGCGCTCGTGCGTCAGGTCGCCGGGCACACAGACGATGCGGCCGGTGATCCAGCGTTCAAAGTCCGCGCCATGCTTTTCGCGCAAGGGGCCGAAGACCGAGTTGCGCAGGATCTCGTCGCGCAGGCGCTCGGTGGGGTCGATCAGCGAGCCGTTCGGGCGCGCGCGAGGCCGGATCAGCAAGTAGATTTTCTCGACCTCGGGCAGGTCGCGCAACACCTTCTCGACGACGGCCTTCGCCAGGAAGCCGGTCGAACCGGTGACGAGTACCCCCTTGCCGGCGAAGAAGCGCCGGACGGAATACGCGGTGCGCGGTGCCGCAGCGGTTACGGGCACGAGCCGATGCATCCCCTCTTGAAACGAACCCGCGCCAGAGCCTCAGGCAGCGGGAATCTGCGTTGTCGGATAGACGTTCTCTTTTAATCCAGGCCCGGCCGAATTGCCAGCGCGAGGTTCGGCTTTCGTGAGGACTGGCCCGGGGTTGTGCACCTCGTGGCGTGTCGTATCATGAGAACGCCCGCAGCGCCTGAAACGCGGCCCGATGGGGTAACTCGAGGCATGACACACACCTTCGCGATCCTGGCCGCCGCGACCGCCCTGCTCGCCCCCTGCGCGCGCGCCGAAATGCCCGCCGACGCCTATCCCGGCATGGTAGGCACCAAGGCCGCCGCCCTGGCCGGGAGGGCCTGGCTGGCGCCCGGCGAGAAGCCTGTCGAACTCGCGGGCAAGGTCCACCTGATCGATTTCTGGTTCCGCACCTGCCCGCCCTGCATTGCGGCGATTCCAGATCTAAAGAAACTCCACGCCGAGTTCGCGCCGCGCGGCCTGGTCCTGGTGGGCGCATCGACCGACGATCCCGAGACCGCGCGGGAGGCGGTTAAGGAACTGGCAATCCCCTACCCTGTACTCGCGAAAGTCAGCGACGAGTGCGTGCTCGATTACAGCGTCGAGCGCTTCCCCACCCTGGTGCTGGTCGGCGCCGACGGCGTGATCCTATGGCGCGGCGAAAAGTGGGATGGCGAGGCTCGCGCGGCGCTCGAGAAGGCATTGCCGCCAGCACCCGTCGACGCATCCCCAGCAGCGGAAGCCCTGCCGGCGAAACCGCCAACCCAAGCCAAGGCGGAATCCGATTCCGGTGGAAAGAAGAAAGACAGCGGCGGCGCCTCGATGGACTACGTTTTCTGGGCCAACCTCGTGCTCCCACTGATTGTATTGGCGTGGCTCCTCCTCGGCGGGCGCCGGCCGCGCACGTGAACGCGAACTAACGCTTCCCCTTTTTCAGCGTCCGCAGCGCGCGGTTGACGATCCACTTCGTCTCACTACAACGCGACTGTTTCTCCCAGCGCTTGCAGAGCGCGCGCACCCAGTCGGGCCGCGATTTGCTGGCGTCGTTCAGCCAGTTGCCCACAGACGCCTGCACGTAGCGTTCGGGATCGGCCTTGAGCGGTTCCAGCAGCGCCTCGGCCGGAGAAGGGTCGGCCTTCAGCGTCTCGAGGTGCGCGGTCCACACGCCGCAGGGGCGCGTGGCCTCGACTGCGCAGCGCCGCACGCGGAAGTCGCGGTCGCGCACCCACGCCTGGAGGAGCTTCAAGGCCTGCGGCAGCTGCGGCTCCAGGTAGGCGCGGAAGCTGTCCCACGCCGTCTCCCGCACGCCCATGTGGCCGTCGGCGGCGAAGCGCTTCGCAATGCGCAGACGTTCGCGCAGTTGGAGCGAACCGTCGGCGCCTACGGAATACGCCGCCAGGCTGCGCACGATGTCGCTGCGGTGCGCGGCGAGTCTCTCGAAGACGGACTTTTTCTGCGGGTGGCGCGAAAGCGTCTCGTGCAGGATCGCACCCAGGCCCTTCATGCGCTTCGAGATGCCTTCGGATTCCAGCGGCGCAAAAGCACGCAGGATGCGCGCGCGTTCCTTCGCCAGGCCGGCCTCGGGCAGCACGTGCGTCATCAGCAGGCGCAGGTCCACGGCGAGCCACTCGACGAGCGTCTTCGTCTCCAGTTCCCCGCGCTGCATGGCGCGCAGGACCGGCGCGGGAATCTCGGCCATACGGCGCGCGCCCTTTCGCGAGGCGAGTTTCTGGGTGGCGAGGTCGGCGGCAGGCATGGCGCAGCGGGTGAGCTCCCCGGTTCAAATATTCTCATACCCATGCCCGGGCCCCGGGTCCAGATCCGTTTGGACGATCCCGTCCTTTGGGGACAATTCTCGAGCGTTTAATTGCAAGCAGCCGCCCATTCCAATACGCTCGCCCCAAAAGCCCTTTTTGTCGGCGGAAACCCAGGCACATGAGCCATTCCGAACTCGTTTCGCTGTTCCTCGCGCTCGGCGTCGTGCTGGGGACGGCTCGCATCCTGGGCGAGCTTTCGCGCCGAATGAACCAGCCGGCCGTGATGGGCGAACTCCTGGCCGGCATCCTCCTGGGACCTACTCTGCTGGGCGCTATTGCCCCAGATGTGTTCGAGTCGATTTTCCCAAAGACCAAAGGATTCCGCCTGGGTCTTGAAGGATTGACCACTGTGGCGATCACCCTTTTCCTCCTGGTCGCCGGTATCGAAGTCGACCTCTCCACGATCTTCCGCAAAGGCAGATCGGCATTGGGCGTAAGCGTGAGCGGGATTGCCATCCCGTTCCTGATCGGGTTTGCAGGCGGCTGGGTGGGTCCCTTGGTATTGTCGTCGGAAGCCTTTGGCAAGGCAGAGGCGAGTTCCCCCCTGGTGTTTGCACTGTTCATGGCGACGGCCATGTCCATTTCCGCCCTGCCGGTGATCGCCAAGACTTTGATGGATTTGAATCTGTACCGCACCGAGCTGGGAATGACCGTGATTGCAGCAGCCGTCTTCGACGACCTGCTGGGCTGGATCATTTTCGCCGTCATCCTTGGCCTGATGGGCACGGCCGGCGGCGGAGGAAGCGGCCCGTTTCCGATCGGCGCGACCATCGGCCTCACGCTGGCCTATGCCGTCGCGATGCTCACTCTTGGCCGGTGGATCCTCCACCACAGCCTCCCGTTAATCCAGGCACATGCCAGTTGGCCGGGCGGAGTGCTGGGGTTCGCCATCGTGCTCGCGCTTCTCGGCGCATCGTTCACGGAGTGGATCGGGATCCATGCGATCTTCGGGTCATTCCTTGTTGGCGTGGCCCTGGGCGATTCGACGCACCTGAAGGAACGCACGCGCCAGACCCTGGAAAGTTTTGTGACCTTTATATTCGCGCCGCTCTTTTTCGCGACGGTGGGGTTGAAGATCGACTTCGTTGCCAATTTCGATGCCCCCCTTGTCCTCTTTGTCCTGGCGATCGCCTGCGTCGGCAAGTTCGTCGGCTGCGGAATGGCGTCCCGATGGACCGGTTTGCCCTGGCGAGAGTCCTGGGCGATTGGCGCCGCCATGAACGCACGCGGGGCCATGGAGATCATCCTGGCCTTGCTTGCGTTGGAAGCCCAACTGATCACCGAGCGCCTTTTCGTAGCCCTGGTGGTGATGGCCCTGGCAACCAGCGTCATCGCCGGCCCCATCATGCAGCGCATCCTTCGCCGCCAGAAGGCCAGGCGCTTCACCGATTTCCTGGGGTCGCGCAGCTTCGAGTCTAGGATGGCGGCCGGCAACCGGTTCTCGGCCCTGGATAAACTCTGCCGGATATCGGGCGTCGAGGGAGCCCAGTTGGACGAGGTCATCAAGCAGGTTCTCGCGCGCGAACACCTGCTGGCCTCCGGCATCGGGAACGGCGTCGCCCTTTCGCACGTGCGCCTGCCGAACATCTCCAAGCCCCAGGTCGCCCTGGGGATCTCTCGCCACGGCCTGGATTTCGACAGCCCGGACGGCGAGCCGTGCCGCATCGTCTGCCTTATCCTTACGCGCGAGGAGGACCTGAGCCTGGGGCTGGAGCTGTACCGCGATGCCGCGTCAACCTTCCGCAACGAAGCGCTCCGCGATAAGGTCGTGACGCTGAACAACTACACCGAGTTCCTGGCCCTCCTGGCGGAACACCAGGGCCACGGTGCACCAGCCCCAGACCGGGATAAGCCCTCCGCCCAGCGCGCGGGGACCCTGATCGTCGGCGCCACGCCGACGGCACGGGCGCTGGCTAAGCTGCTCAGCGAAACGCAGCCGGTCCGCCTGATCGACAGCAACGCCACGCGCATCGAGGAAGCCCGGCGCGAAGGGCTTACCGCCATGGCTGGCAACGCCCTGGATATCGAGGCGCTAACCGAAGCCCAGGCCCCGTCGATGGCCATCGGCTTGGCCATGACGGCGAACTCCGAGGTCAATGCGCTGGCCGTGCGCCAGTTGCGCGAGGTCTTCCAGGTCCCCATGTTGGGGCTGGCCGTGGAGACTAAGGCTGCGAGCGAGAAGGTCGCCCTCCTCAAGCCCGACGACGCCAAGGAACTCTTCGGCGGTCCCGTCCGCCTTAACGACTGGGACCACTGGTTCTCTCAAGGCGCGGTGGCAATTCAGCGCATTGAGGCGCCGGTGCAAAACCCGCATCAGGCACTTGCCGACCTGGCAACCGGCAACCCCGCCCTGCCCCTGGTTATCGAGCGAGGGAGCACCCAAGCCCGGTCGGTCGTACCCTGCATCGGTTCCGTGGAACTGGCCGCCGGCGACGTTCTGGTAATCGCGCGCGCACGGATTGCCGCCCAGCCCACGTTTGACCGGTTCGACACTATGGTGAAGGAATGCCAGATCCTGGATATCCGGAAGGAACTGGACCGGGAGGCTTTCTTCGCGCAGGCCGCGGAGGCATTA
This sequence comes from Planctomycetota bacterium, assembly GCA_023150555.1. Classification (GTDB taxonomy): domain Bacteria; phylum Planctomycetota; class SZUA-567; order H5-PLA8; family H5-PLA8; genus JAKLKQ01. The sequence continues at coordinate 23,635 of JAKLKQ010000025.1, read as the reverse complement.
GCGCGCGAGGTCTCCCAGCCGGCGGCACGGATCAATGCAGCGCTGCATGACCGCGAGAGCATGAGCAGCACGGTGTTGGCATCGGGCCTGGCCATTCCCCACATCGTGCTCGACGGACAGAAGAAGTTCACCATGCTGGTCGCCCGGTGCCTTCCGGGCGTGCGGTTTGATTCGGACCCGGATGCGGAACTCGTCAACGCCATCTTTGTGCTGGCGAGCACGCCGGACGAACGCAATTTCCATCTGAAGGCGCTGTCGGCCGTCGTTCAGATCTGGCAGTCGGCCGGATTCGATACCCAGTGGCGGACCACGCGCAACGAGGAGGGTTTGCGCCACCTGCTGCTGGACACCCCGCGCCAGCGCACCCGTTAGACGTCTTAGGCGGAAATCGTCAGCAGCGGCGCAGCAGGTTCTGCACGTAGCCGACCAGGCGCTCGTTGATCAGCAGGCGGTCGGTGACGAACTCGTCGACCTCGTCGCGGTGGAAGCGCTTGAGCAGCGCGCGGGTGAGGTCGCGGCGAAGGCGTTCAATCTCCTTCGTCATGTTGGGCGCCTCGTCCTTGATCTTGCGGACCTCGACGGGGTCGGCGCGCCCGGCCTCGAGCTGCGGCAGCAGCCCTGCGACGTGCTCGGTGTAGTTCTTGCGGGCCTGCTCGAGCAGTTCGAACTCGGCGAGCAGTTCCAGCAGCTCCAGCACGTCGCGGTTGCGGCGGGCGCTGCGGCGCGCGTGCTCGAAGGTCTCCGCGGCCTGCTTGGCCGAGCCGTTGGTGAGCATGTAGTGCGAGGCCGCGACCTCGGTCATCTCCGGGCGCAGGCCGTAGAAGGCGGCCAGCATGCGCCGTTCAAAAGACTCGCGGCTGGACCCCAAGCCCGACCAGATCCGTTCGGCGGCATAGAGCGCGCTGGGCCAGATGACGGGCATCGGGTCGCAGGGCGTCAGGTTCGCGTTGTAGCGGCTGCGGGCCATGGCGACGACGCCGTGCAGCAGGCCCGGCTGCGTCTCGGCGGCCTCGACCCACCAGTCCACGTTGTCCATGCGCGCGCGGTAGTTGGGCACCGAGCTGTTGTAGGCCTCCGCGCCCTTCACGGCGAAGGCGCCGTAAACCGGCAGGCCGGCGCGGCGGTAGGCATCCAGGTGCGGCACCAGGTCGGCGCGGTACTGCCCGCCGGCACCCTTGTAGTTGCGCACGATCAAGCCGGTGTCCTTGCCCAGCTTCCTGAGCAACTCGGGCGGCATCTCCTGGCACAGGTCGTCCCACAGCAGGACCTGCTTGCCGGCCGTCTTGACCTGCCGGATCGTTTTGGCGATGTGCTTCAGGAACAGGTCGTGGACGCCGTTGGGCTTCTGCGCGGCCGCGCGGGTCAGCTCATGCTGGCCCAGCTGCGGCGCGGCGCCGCCGCCCAGGTGAATGAAGGGCGCCTCGGGATGCGCCTTGACGATCTCGCGGACCATCTCGCGCACCAGCTTCTGCGCTTTCGGGTCGGCCGGACAGATCTGCGTCGGAACGTCCTGGACCTCGGCGAGTTCGCGGTACTTACTCAGGCGCAGCACGAACTCCATCTGTCCCAGCGTGGGCACCATGGGCACCACGTCCAGGCCGTGCCGGTCCGCCAGCGCCAGGAACTGGGCGTGGGACTCGAGCGTAAAGGCGTGCGGGCCGCGCAGTTCGGGCAGGCACTCGTACGGGAAGCGGTCGGCGTACTCGACCAGGAGCGTATTGTACTTGTACAGCGCGGCGCGCTCGACGAACTCAGCCAGCGCCTGTGGGTTGGGCGTCAGGCCCTTGAGGTCCAGGTGCAGGGCGCGGAAGCGCACCAGCGGCCAGTCCTCGATCTTCATGCCCGGGATGCGCGTGCCTTCCTGCAGCAGTTGCTTGAGCGTGCGGGTGGCGGCACAGAAGCCGTGGTCGTCGGTCGCGCTGATGCTCAACGCATGCCCCGCCGCCAGCAGTTCGTACGCCTGCGGGTGCTTGAGTGTCGTCTCTACGAAGATGCCTTCGCGCGCATGGTGCGTGATCAAGCAGCCATGCGGATGCTTGACCGAACCGCTGGGCTTCACCGTGTAGTCGAGATGGAAGAGTTCCTTCAGCTCCTCGGCCAGGACCTGGGCCGCGCGCTTGGTTCGGGGGCTGGCTTTGCGGGCGACGATGATCGTGTCGACCTCTTTGAAGTCGAACGATCCGACCAGGGTCTTCACCGATTTTGGCTGAGGAAGGAGGCTCAGAGCCATACCTGCATTGCTCCCATGCCGAATAGCATCTCCAGATGCCCCTGGCGGTGTAATGGTATGGCAGTTCGAGGGATACGCAAGGTCAGGAGAACGGTAAAGGCCCGAAACAGGCTGAAATTATTTAATATCGCAACCGATAATAAATATACCGGCGAGCTTAACGGCTTATTTTGCAAAGATTCCCCTTAAAGGGACCTTCCGCTTCAGAACTGTTCCTCGCCGGGCTTCTTCCCCTCTCCTTCCATCTCCTTGTCAGCATTAAGCTTATCCCCCTTATTGGGGCGCTCACCGGCCTCCCCATCGCCACCCTTACGCCCCTGCTTCTCCAGCTTCTCGAGCGCTTTTTCCAGGCGCTTGCGTTCATCGGGGTTGGCGTCGTCCTCCAAGGCAGCCAGGCGGCGTTTCAGGTCCTGGCGCACGTCTTCCAGGGCCTCGGCGCGCCGGTCGGGCGGCATGTCCTTCAGGTCCTTGAGCCGGTCCTTCATCATGTCGCGTCCGGGCGGGCCGCCCGGGCCGCCTTCGCCGCCCATGAAGACCTCGAAGTGCGGCAAGTTGCGGTTTCCGGCACGCTCCGCGGCCTCCGCCGCATCACGCTCCTTCGCCAGCGCTTCCTTGGCCGCCAGAGCCTGCTCGCGGGAGACGCTGCCCGCGACCGCCTGCAGCACCTTCGCGCGGCCTTCCGCTTCCAGGCGTTCGCGGCCGGGGCCGTCGAGCCAGTCCAGCAGAGCTTGCAGCACGCGCGCGCGCTCGAGCGCCACGTCCGGCTGCGCGGCCAGCAGCGCCTGGTAAGCCGCGCTCACGGCATCGGGCCCGCCGTCGGCAGCGAGGTGCTCGATCAGGATCTTCAGCGCCAGCGCAGCGGCGGGGCCCTTCACGACCTGCAGCATCTCGCGTGCGCGGTCGGGTTTCTCCATCTCGAGGTAGAAGCGGCCCATCAGCAGCCGCGCGTAGCCGGAGGCTTCGATGTCGGGCGTGGCCTCGGCGACCTTGGCGGCCGCCGCGACAGCCTCTTCGCGCTTGTTGGTTTCGAAGAGCGCCCATGCCGCGCCCAGCGCCGCGCGGTCGGCGACGTTCAGGTTCGCGATGCCCTGCCGCACGGGGTCGACGGGCTCGGGCCTCCCGCGGAACTCGGCGTTGCGCATCCACGGCGGCCCACCGCGGCCTTCGCCGTTGACGCCGCCCTGGCCGCGGCCTTCGCCGCCCATCTGGCGTTCGGCGCCTTCCCTGTTGGCCTTGGGCGGCGGGGCGTCGGGCCGCGGGGGCGCAACGGCCTCCTTCCCGTCCTTGCCTTCGCCGTCGGCGGCCCAGGCCGGGGCCAACGCCAGGCCCAGGAACGCCGTTCCCGCAATAGCAAGGAAAGTCTTGCGAGCCATGCCTTTAGCCTCCGAGAGGGGGACCTGCGTTTGAGGTATTCTACATCAGAAATGGGACGCGCGGGCAACGCCTAAACTGCACGGAATGTGCGCCGCCGTCAGTGGGAGAGGTGGGCCTTTCCACACTTGAAGCCGTCCGGCGAATCCTCGAAAAGGCTTCCATGCGCATACTGATTGTGGGCGGTGGGGCGGTGGGGTCGAACCTCGTCGAGCAGCTGGCTGCCGAAAAGCACGACGTCTCCCTGGTCGACAGCCGCGAAGAGGTTGCCAAGGCCCTCGGCGGGAAACTCGATGCCCAGGTCCTGCACGGAAACGGCGGCTCGCCGCAGGTGCTGGAGGAAGCCGGAATCCGCGAGGCCGAGATGACCATCGCGGTGACCGACAGCGACGAACTGAACATGATCGTCAGCCTGCTGGGGCGCAACTACGGCGTGAAGACGCGCATCGCGCGCATCCGCAACCCCGAGTACAGCGGCCCGTCGTCGAAGCTCGGCCGCGAGCAACTCGCCATCGACCACATCATCAACCCCGAAGTGATCGCCATCGAGACGATGGAGAAGCTGATCTTCACGGCGGGGGCCACGGAGGTCGCGGACTTCGCCGGGCAGAAGGTGCTGCTGATGGGCTTCCTGGTGCCCAAGGACGCGCCGATCGCCGGGCGCACGCTGCAGTCGATCAGCGAGATCGTGCCCGACCAGTTCCTGATCGTGGCGATCCACCGCGGCAGCGAGGTGATCATCCCGCGCGGCGGCGACCGCATCGAGGAAGACGACCGCATCTACGTGCTGATGCCTCAGGAGATTCTTCCGCTGTTCCAGGCGCAGCTGTACCGCCGCGTCGAGAAGGTGCGCAAGGTCGTGATCTTCGGCGCCACTCGGCTGGGCATCGGCCTGGCGCAGCGCCTGGAAGGCCGCCTGGGCGACGTGGTGCTGGTGGACCCCGACGCCGCGCGCTGCAACGACGCCGCCGAACGCCTGAACAAGACTACCGTCCTGCACGGTTCGGCCCTGGACCCCGACCTGCTCGCCGAGATCCGCATCGGCAACGCGCAGGCGTACTGCGCGCTGACCGAGGACGACGCGGCCAACGTGATGTCCGCGCTGCTGGCCAAGGACCACGGCGCCACCAAGACGATCGTGAACCTGGCCGAGCCCGACTTCGTGCCGATCGCCGAGCGCATCGGGCTCGACGCCGCCATCAACCCGCGCCTGCTGGCCGTCAACGTCATCCTGCGCTACGTCCGCAGCGGCCGGATCCTCTCCGTCTTCCACCTCGAGGAGCTGAAAGCGGAGGCCGTCGAACTGGTGCCGTCGACGCGTGCGCCGCTGGTCGGCGTGCCGCTGGCGCAGCTGGCCGGGCGCATCCCGCAGGGCGCGCTGGTGGGCGCCGTGATGCGCGAGGGCCAGATGCTGATCCCGCGCGGCGACACCGTGATCGCGCCCAACGAACGCGTGATCGTCTTCGCCACCGAGAAGGCTCTGCCCGACGTCCAGCGCCTGTTCGTCGAGAACGCATGAACAAGCGCGCCGTCACGGCCGTCCTGGGCCTGCTGCTGCTGGTCTTCGCCGCCTTCATGGCCGTGCCCCTGCTGATGGCCCTGCGCACGGACCTCGCCTCGCCCGACGCCCGCGGCCTGGGCGCCGGGTGCGGGCTGTGCCTGGCGGTGGGCGCGGCGCTGTACTTCGGCTTCCGCCGGCACTTCAGCGCCGAGGCCCTGGGCGTGCGCGAGGGCCTGGCCGTGACGACGCTAGGCTGGATCGTGCTCACCGGCTTCGGCGCCGCGCCGTTCTGCATCGCGCACGACCTGAGCTTCACCAACGCGTACTTCGAGGTCATGAGCGGCCTGACGACGACGGGCAGCACGATCCTGACCGCCGAGCAGATCGACGAGGGCAACGCGGAGAGCATCGGGCGCGCGCTGATGTTCTGGCGCAGCATGACGCACTGGATCGGCGGGATGGGCATCATCCTGCTGGTGGTCGCGATCCTGCCGCTGTTCGGCGCCGGTGGCTACCAGCTCTTTCGCGCCGAGGTCCCCGGGCCGACGAAGGACCGCCTCAAGCCGCGCATCGTCGAGACCGCCAAGACGCTGTGGCTGATCTACGTGGGCCTCAGCGCGCTGGAGACCGTGCTGCTGTGGCTGGCCGGCATGACGATGTACGACGCGCTGTGCCACAGCTTCGCGACCATGGCCACCGGCGGCCTCTCGACACACAGCCAGTCGGTGGGATTCTTCTCGATGGACCCCGCCACCACGCCTGGCGCCCTGGGCCCGGGGCGCGGCCTGCTGGTGGAAGCCATCATCGACGTCTTCATGTTCCTGGCCGGCTGCAACTTCGTGCTGCTGTACCGCGCCGCGCTGGGGCGCAGCGTCAGCGGCCTGTGGCGCAGCAGCGAGTTCCGCCTGTACCTGTACGTCACCGTGGCGTCCATCGCGGTGATGACCGTTTTGCTGTACACTCAGACGCCGACCCCCGAGGCCATCGACGTCTACGGCGAGGGGGCGAAGACCTACGGCTTCGGCGCCAGCCTGCGCGCGGCGGCCTTCAACACCATCTCGATCCTGACGACAACGGGCTTCGGCACCGAGGACTTTCACGTCTGGCCTTCGGCCACGCGCGTCCTGCTGCTGCTGCTGATGGCCGTCGGAGGCTGCGCGGGCTCCACCGGCGGCGGGATGAAGCAGGTGCGCGTGTTGCTGTTGGCCAAGTTCGCGTGGCGCGAGCTTGTCAAGGTCGTGCGCCCGCGCGCGGTGCTGCTGGTGAAGTTCGAAGGCCGAGCCGTCGCCCCCGACGTCCTGGGCAGCCTGCTGGGCTTCTTCGTGCCCTACATGGGCGCGCTGGCCGCCGGGTCGATGGCAATGACGCTGATTCTCGAATTCTGGGGCACCCCCATGCGCGGGGCCGCCGGCCCCAACGGCATCCTCCTGACGGCCTTCTCCAGTTGCCTCGCCACGCTGAGCAACATCGGTCCCGGCATGGCGGGCGTGGGGCCCGTCGAGCACTACGGTCCCATCCCTGCGCTGGGCAAGTGGCTGCTCAGCCTGCTGATGCTGATGGGCCGCCTGGAAGTCTTCACCGTGCTCGCGCTGCTGGCGCCGGGCACCTGGCGCAAGTAGGACCGCGCGCCATACCGGCACTTGCTCCCGAAAAGCATCGACTCATAATTAATTTGTCCTTCAACCACGCCGCCCAAACGCGCCATGAAGCGCAAAGGAGCCTCGCCATGCCCGCCAAGAAGATTCCCATCGGCCTGCAGCTGTACTCGGTGCGAGAGAACTGCAAGGAAGACCTGCCCGGCGTGCTGCGCGCCGTCGCCAAGATGGGCTACCAGGGCGTCGAGTTCGCCGGCTATTACAACTTCACGGCGAAGGACCTGAAGAAGATGCTCGACGACAACGGCCTGAAATGCTGCGGCACGCACACCAAGCTCGACACCGTGCTCGGCGACGAACTGAAGAAGACGATGGAGTACAACAAAATCCTCGGAAACAAGTACCTCATCGTTCCGGGCCTGCCCAAGGAGCGAAAGGGCACCAAGGCCGCGTGGCTCGAGACCGCCCGGATCATGAACGAGGTCTCCGACAAGGTCACCAAGGAAGGCTTCGTCACCGGCTACCACAACCACTGGGACGAATTCCAGCCCGTCGAAGGCGGCGACTGCGCCTGGGACCTCTTCTTCGGCAACACCAAGAAGGAAGTGGTGATGCAGGTCGACACCGGCAACGCCCTGCGCGGCGGCTGCGACGTCGTGCCGTTCGTCTCCAAGTACCCCGGCCGCGCGCTGACCGTGCACCTGAAGGAACACGCCACCAACAACGACAAGGCCCTGATCGGCGAAGGCGAGGTCGACTGGGTGAGGTGCTTCAAGCTCTGCGAGACCGTCGGCGCGACCGAGTGGTACATCGTGGAGCAGGAGTCCTACGCGCACCCGCCTATGGAGTGCGTCGACCTGTGTCTGAAGAAGCTGCGCGCGATGGGCAAGTGAACGTCGCGGCGGCGTCCCCGGCAGGACTCGAACCTGCGACCTCCGGTTTAGGAAACCAGCGCTCTATCCAGCTGAGCTACGGGGACAACGCCGATGGCCGGTTGCGCCGCGGGCGGTTTGCCTCATGATAATCTGGCAGGCAGAACTGGGCTAACGAATATTGTTCCGGCGCGCGACGCGGGCGAAGCCCTCACACGGTCTCCCCCAGGAAAAGAAAACGCGAAATGAACGCAATCGAAAACCTCCTCTTCCATTTCGACGCGAACCTTAACCACCCTTGGGAATCGCTGGAAGCAGCGCTCAAGGGCGTGACCGACGACGAGGCGCGCTGGCAAGCGCCCTGTTACGCTGGCGAGAAGACCGAAGAAGACGGTTCGAAGCCGGGCACGATCCTCTGGCAGATGGATCACATCAGCGGATGCAACCGCCTCTACGCGGCCGTGCTTCGGCAGCGGCCCGCGAAGGAGATCGAGGAGCCCCAGTCCCTTCCGCCGTCCAAAACCTTCGCGGACGCGCTCGAAGAACTGCGCGCCAGTCACGCTGCGCTGCGCGCCGAGGTCGCCAAGCTCAAGGACACCGACCTGCAAAGCCCGTGCGGCCACGGATGCAAGAGCGTCGCGGAGTTCCTCGCGGCCTGCCTGCGGCACGAGATCTGGCACGCCAGCCAGATCTCGGTGGCGCGCCGGCTCTACCGCACCCGCCCCTAAAACCCCCTTGCGCCGGGCGCAAACGAGGGGTACCTTGCCTGGGTCGCGTTTTTTCCGACGTACCAACCCGAGGCCCGCAGCCTGTGCCCGACAAGAAGTACCACATCCTGAGCCGCCTTCGCCATGCCTGACGGGAAGGCCATCGAACTCGTCTTCCCCGACGGATCGAAGCACTCCTTTCCGGAAGGCACCACGGGAGCGGCTGTAGCCGCATCCATAGGCAAACGCCTGGCCGCCGACGCGCTGGCCGTGAAGCTCGACGGCGAGATCCGCGACCTCAACCGCCCGATCACGCGGAGCGCCGCGTTTCAGGTCGTCACGCCCCTCAACCGCAAGAAGGAACTCGACCCCGACGGCCTCTACTGCGTGCGCCATTCGGCCGCGCACGTGATGGCCGAGGCCCTCTGCCGGCTCTGGCCCGAGACGAAACTCGTCTACGGCCCGCCCGTCGACGACGGCTTCTATTACGACATCGACCTCGAGCACAAGATCTCCACCGAGGAGTTCGCGAAGATCGAGGCGGAGATGAAGAAGATCGTCGCGGAGAAGCGCCCCTTCACTCGCGTCGAGATGCCCCGCGCGGAAGGCATGAAGAAGGTCCAGGCCGAGGGCAACGTCTACAAGGTCGACAACGCCGAACGCGCCGAAGGCGACGTGCTGAGTTTCTACGTCACCGGCGAGAAGCCCGGCGCCGACTTCGAGGACCTCTGCCGCGGCCCGCACGTCCCCGACACCGGGCGCATCGGCGCGTACAAGGTCATGTCCGTGGCCGGCGCCTACTGGCACGGCGATGCGAGCAAGCAGCAGTTGCAGCGCGTCTACGGCACGGCCTTCCACACGCAGGAGCAGCTCGACAAGCACCTCGCGCTGCTGGACGAGGCCAAAAAGCGCGACCACCGCAAGATCGGCAGGGAACTCTCGATCTACGCCTACGACGACGAGGTCGGCCCAGGCCTGCCGCTGTGGCTGCCCAACGGCGGCGCGATGATCGAGGAACTCGAACGCCTCGCGAAGGAAGCCGAGTTCGCCGGGGGTTACCAACGGGTAAAAAGCCCGCACATCTGCAAGGAACAGCTCTACATCAAGAGCGGGCACCTGCCGTACTACGCCGACAGCATGTTCCCGCCCATGGAGTTCGAGGGCGTGAAGTACTACATCAAGCCCATGAACTGCCCGCACCACCACAAGATCTTCGCCGCCGAGCCGCGCAGCTACCGCGACCTGCCGCTGCGCCTGGCCGAGTACGGCAGCTGCTACCGCTACGAGCAGAGCGGCGAGCTGTTCGGGCTCATGCGCGTGCGCAGCATGCAGATGAACGACGCGCACATCTACTGCACGATCGAGCAGTTCGAGCAGGAGTTCCTCGACGTCTGCAAGATGTACCTCTCGCACTTCAAGGTCTTCGGCATCGACAAGTTCGTGATGCGCTTCAGCACCCACGGCAAGGAAGGCCTGGGCAAGAAGTACGTCAACGAGCCCGAGCTGTGGCTCAAGACCGAGGCCATGGTCCGCGAGACCCTGCGCAAGGGCGACATCCCCACCGAGGAAGTCGCCAACGAAGCCGCCTTCTACGGCCCCAAGATCGACGTGCAGGTCTGGAGCGCCATCGGCCGCGAGTTCACGCTCGCGACCAACCAGGTCGACTTCGCCGTGCCCAAGCGCTTCAACCTGGCGTACAAGGCCGCCGACAACACCGACCAGACGCCGCTGTGCATCCACCGCGCACCCCTGGGCACGCACGAACGCTTCATCGGGTTCCTGATCGAACACTTCGCCGGCAACTTCCCGCTGTGGCTCGCGCCGCAGCAAGTGCGCGTCGCCAACATCACCGACAAGCAGGAAGACTTCGGCAAGAAGGTCCTGAAAGCCCTGCGCGACGCCGGCCTGCGCGCCGACGCCGACTTCGGCCACGGAAAGATCAACGCCAAGGTCCTGGAGTCCGAGCGCCTGAAGATCCCGTACCTGCTGGTCATCGGCGAACGCGAGGCCGCCGCCGGCAGTGTCGCCGTGCGCGGGCGCGGCCGCCGCGACCTGGGCGTGCTGTCCCTCGAACGTTTCATCGAGGAAGCGGAAAAGGAAGTGAACACGCGCGCCCTGGACACGTCCTTGAAGGCATAGCATTTACGGGCAGGCGGCCACCGGGGCCGCGGCCCGACATCGCAGCAACGGCACGAATGGAGGAGTGGGTTACGGAACATCTACGGAAGAACGAAGAGATCCGCGGCAAGACGCTGCGGGTGATCGGCGCCGAAGGCGAGCAGCTGGGCATCATGCTCGTCGAGCAGGCCATGATGAAGGCCAAGGAGGCGCAACTGGACCTGGTGGAGGTATCCCCCAAGGCCACGCCGCCCGTCTGCAAGATCATGGACTACGGCAAGCACATCTACAAGGAACACAAGAAACTCCAGCAGGCGCGCAAGAAGTCCCACGCCAACGAGATCAAGGAGGTCTGGCTCAAGCCGCGCATCGGCAAGCACGACCTCGAGATCAAGCTCAAGCACGCCAAGGAGTTCCTCGACGAAGGCCACCGCGTCCAGTTCACCATGCGCTACAAGGGCCGCGAGCTCGCGCACATGGAGATCGGCGAGGAGGTCCTCAAGGACGTCGTCAAGCAGCTCGAGGACACCTGTAAGGTCGAGCGCGGGCCCTTCCGCGAAGGCCGACGCGTGGGCCTGCTGGTCGCACCCAAGCCCTCCGCGCCGGCGAAGAAGGATTAGCCCGTTCCAACCCGGGCGCTGGAGACGGGTTGCGGCGGCGGGGCGCTCCTGGCGGCGGCGGGAACTGACCCCCTTTTTGGGGATTGACGAAATCTGACCCTAAGCCCTACAATCCTAACTCGCCAAGCAGTTTAGCGAGATACGCAGCGGCACGGCGGCGGAGGGGCCGCCGGATTTTGTGTGTTGCGTTAAGGACGTTCATTCCTGAGGAGCGACTCATGGCGGCTCTTGCAGCGAGGCGGTTCGCGGGTTTCCTGGCGTTGGCGGCCATGGCCCTGGTCCTGGCCGGAGCACCGCCGCGCGCGCGCGCCGAAGAGCTTTCCAAGGAAGAGCGCAAGGCTCAGGAGAAGCGCCAGAAGGAAAAAGAGAAGGCCGAGAAGGAAGCTGAGAAGGCCAGGGAAAAGGAAGAGAAGGAAGCCAAGAAGAAGCTGCCGCCCAAGCCGCCGCCGCCACCCGCGCTGACCGAGCGCAACGGCGAGGCGATCCACGACGCGGTGGTCGCCTTCGAAGGCGCGCTTGTCGGCGCCGACGCCCAGTTCCTGGTCCTCGACACCGTCAAGCACGACTACGAAGCCTGCGGCAAGACCGCCCGCGCCCTGGAAGCCACCACCGCGGCGCTGGTGCGCATCCACGAGGACCGCGTGCGCCAGTTCGGCACCGAACTGCACCACGACCTCGAGTTGCTCGCCGAGAACGCCAGCCGCCTGAACGCGGCCGTCGCCGAGCACCAGCGCGTCAACATCTTCACCTACTACAACCAGCTGATGCTCATCCGCAACAAGCTCGCCCTCAACGCGCCCTGGAAGGAATAGCCGCCGCGCCGTACCTCTGGCGCCGGCCATCGCCGGTGGTGTAGACTTACCTCCATGCGCTTCGCCGTGCCCCTGCTTGCCGCCGCTTTTCTGTGCGCCTGCGCTTCCGCCCAGGCGGGCAACGCCCGCATCGAGGACCTGGTGCGGCCCAACGCCGAGCGCTTTCCCATCCGCCTGGACGGCCGCTGGGGTTTCATCGATTCGCAGGGCAAGGTGGCAGTCGAGCCGCAGTTCGAGGAACTGTGGCCGTTCTTCTACCGCCGCGCGCCCTTCGACCGGAACGACTACGAGGAAACCTACTTCAGCGAGGGCAAGGCGCCCGCCCGCCAGGGCAACGCGTGGGGCTACATCGACACCCAGGGCAACTGGGTGATCCAGCCGCAGTTCACCGCCGCCAGCCACTTCATGCAGGGCCATGCGCTGGTGGCGCTGCACAAACGCGTCTTCTTCATCAACGACCAGGGCAAGCCCTCCTTCAAGGGCGGCTTCCGCGACGCCAACCCCAACGCGTTCCAGGAGGACGACGTGCTGCGCTTCGAGGGCGTCGAGGCGCGCACCTACGTCGAAGCCTTCGATTTCGTCGGCGGCATGGCGCCGGTGCGCATCTTCGGCGAAGGCTGGGGCTACCAGGGCTTCTTCGGCAAGGAGGACATCCAGCCGCAATTCGAACTGGCGATGAGTTTCTGGAGCGAGATGGCGCCGGTCTGCGTGCTGGTCAAACCCGGGCAGAACCTGGGGCCGCAGGCGCCCGAAGGCAAACTCGAACCCCTGGGCGGGAAAGAGGAAAAAATAGGGGCCGAAAAGGAAGCGCCCGAGAAAGAGGAACCCAAGCCCGCGGCCCTGGTCCGGCGCTGGGGCTACATCGACAAGACCGGCGCCTTCGTCTTCCAGCCCGAATACGAGGAAGCCCGCTACTTCTTCGGCAAGTGCGCCGTCGTCAAGAAGGACGGCCGGTACGGCATGCTCGACCGCAACGGCGCGCTGTGTGTGCCGCCGCGCTACGAGGCCCTGTTCGAGTACCAGGACGAGCGCGCGCGCTTCAAGCGCGACGGGAGTTGGGGCTACCTGGACAAGGCTTATCAGGAACTGGCCGCGCCGAAGTTCGAGGACGCCCGCGACTTCAGCGGGAAGCTGGCGGCCGCCAAAAGCGGCGGCAAGTGGGGCTATGTAACGCCGGAAGGGAAATGGAAGATCGAGCCGAGCTTCGAGGACGCGCGCGATTTCAGCGAGAAGCGCGCGGCGGCGAAACTCGAAGGCAAATGGGGCTACGTCGACGAGGACGGCGCCTGGACCGTGCGGCCCACGTTCGACGACGCCAAGCCGTACCGCAAGGGCCTCGGCAACGTGCGCGACGGGGAGCGCTGGGGTTACGTGAACATGGAAGGCACGTGGGTCTGGAAGCCCACGCGGTAGCGGCGTTCGGCCCCGGTATTACCGGTTCGCTCTCTTCTTTTTCTTCTTCGGCCGCGGCGCGTCCAGCCCCTTCGGCAGCACCATGTCCTGGTCGAAGGTGTGCTCGGGCCCGGGGAATTCGCCGGCGCGCACTTCCTTCGCGTAGGTCGTGGCCGCGTCGCGCATCAGCCCCGCGAGGTGCGCGTAGCGCTTGGCGTGCTTGGGCAGGAAGTCGTCGTACATCCCCATCATGTCGTGCAGCACCTGCACCTGCCCGTCGCAGCCCGGGCCGGCGCCGATGCCGATGGTGGGAATGCTGAGCATCTTCGAGATCTTCTCGGCCAGCGGCGCGGGCACCAGCTCCAGCACCAGCGCGAAGGCCCCGGCGCGCTCCAGCGCCTGCGCCGCCGCGACCAGGCGCTTGGCGGCCTCCTCGGTGCGCCCCTGCACGCGAAAGCCGCCGATCATGTGGATCGACTGCGGCGTCAGGCCGATGTGCCCCATCACCGGGATGCCGCTGGCCACCAGCGCGCCGATGACGGGCGCCATGCGCCGGCCGCCCTCGATCTTCACCGCCTGCGCGCCGCCTTCGCTGATCGCGCGGCGCGCGGTGTTCAGCGACAGCGGCAGGTCCGAAGCGCTGTACGTGGCGAAGGGCAGGTCGATCACGATCAGGCCCTTGCTGCAGCCGCGCGCGACGGCCGCCGAATGGTGGATCACCATGTCCAGCGTCACGCGCAGGGTGCTGTCGTGGCCCAGCACCACCATGCCCAGGCTGTCGCCGACCAGGACCAGCGGAATGCCGGCCTCGTCGAGCATCTTCGCGGAGGTGTAGTCGTAGCAGGTGAGCATGGGGATCTTCTGCCCCTGCTCCTTCATCTTGCGCAGATCGTGGATCGTGGTCCGCTTCACCATGGCCCCGCCTCCCGGGAATCTATGCCGCCGCCCGACGCTGCCGGATTCAAAAGGAGGCTAAACGCAATGCGCGTGCTTTGCCAGAACCGGCGGATGGGCGGGTTTGGACTTCGTGAAGATTCTGACGGAAAGTCGGCGCTATTCCGAAACCCCGCTCTCGAAGCGCAAGATCGAGAATACGGCTTCGGCAAGCATGCGGTGGCCCATGGGGGAAAGATGCAAGCCATCGACGGTCGCGCCGGCCGTCGTGATGACGGCCGCCAGCACGTGCTTCGGAATCAACGGCACACCGTACTTTGCCGCCAGCCTGCGCTGCGCCAATCCATAGCCGTTGCCGAACGGAAGGAGTGGAATCTCGAACATCACCAGCCTGCGATTCAGCGCAGCCGTCGCCTGAAGCAGCGCCTCCATGTCCCGCTCGTATTCGGCGGACGTCGCGCCCCCGAACTGGTCGTTGCCGCCGATCTCCAGGATGACGAAGGCACCCTCGCCTTCCAGCACCTGAACCTGGCGCATCGCGTCGGAAAGCGTCGCGCCCGGCACCGCGTGGTTGACGACCTCGACGCCGGATAGTTCGGCGAGCACCCCGGGCCAAGTGTGCTCGCCTTTCGATCCGACGCCCGCCGAGATCGAATCCCCGATGACGTGGATCGCGGTTCCCGCTGGCACGGACACCTCCGGCTGGAAGAAGCGCGGCACTTCGAGCCCCACGCCGACCAGCCACCCGACCGGGAGTAGGATCCGCAGCGCGCGCCGGCGCAGCGCGGAGCCCTCCGCCCCTTTCCATTCGTTCAAACCCCAGGCCGCGGTCACCGCGCCCGCCAGGGCGTAGTAAAGATAGGGAAGCGGTGTGGAGGAGAGCGCTATCAGGACCACGCCGAGCAGCAGCAGAAAGACGATGCGGCGGCGAAGCCATGGCCTGCGCACAAACACCGTCATCGCTTCGGCGGCCAGGATCGATCCGATTCCGATAAAAAAGGACCAACCGCTGGCTACTAAGAACATGATCAAGGGCATGCGGCAACCCAGCACCAGCCCGAATCTTCAGGCTATCGCGTATATTACGGCAGGCGGGCAAGTCGATTCGAAGGAATTAGGGCAAAGCTAATCGATGTAGCAAGAGCGCCCCGGAGAGGCGCAAGATTAATGCCCAGGGCCAGCACGGCGTAGCCGTGCGCAGCCCTGGGTATAGACGAGCAAAGGTCAGAGCCCCGGAGGGGCGGCAGAACCCGACTAGGTTCAATGCTCCTGTCGCCCCTGACGGGGCTTACTCCAGAGTGCGTCATATTCCCAGGGCTGCGGTCCGCTGTTCGCGGCCCTTACCCTGGGCTTTATCAAGGCGCCCCTCCGGGGCGCTCGGCATTGCAGCACGAAACCACTATAAGGTGGACGCCAAATACTTAGTTCTCCGCGTGCTTCCGTGTTCTCCGCGTCTCTGTGTTGAAGTAGTTCGTGTGCGGCGGTCCTACTCGACGGTCTCGACTTCCACGACCAGGCGCGGGCGGAACTTCGGCTCGTTGGGGTTGTCCATGCCTTCGTCGGGGTAGAAGCGCACGTCGAAGGCCGGCTCGTTCTCGGCCAGGCGCAGCAGCAGGCCCAGGTTCTTCTCCTTGCCGCTGAGCAAATCCGTGACGTACACGGTCACGTCCCAGGTACGCCAGAGGTTCTGCTGGTGGTCGAGCTTCAGCGTGGCGTCGGGCTGTGGCGAGGCGTCCAGGTCGCCGCTGGCGCCGGGCTTCTGCCAGGCGACCTTGCGCCGCTCGTCGGCGTTGTTCCAGCTGCCCGCGTCGGGCATCCAGCCCTTCTGCAGGCGGTAAAGGCCCACCTCGGCGCCCTTGGCCTGCTTCGACGGAACCTGGTACAGCTCCAGCGTGGCCTTGCGAACCTTGCCGTTGCCCAGCATCGCGCTCAGCCCGTCGAAGCGCAGCAGCACGCGCTGCACGTCGTTGAAGCTGCCCAGCTTCAGGCCCGTGCGCACGTCCACGTCGGTGCGGTGCGCGTTCTTGTAGTACTTGTTGATCTGGTCGATGCGGATGCCCACGAACTCCGCCGTCGGCAGCCGCCCATTCTGGAAGACGACGTGCTTCACCTGCGCGCGCCCGGCCAGCTTGTCGGCCTCGCGCAGCAGTTCGGCCTCGTCCTTGCCCGGCCCTTCCTTCAGATCCGGAAGCACCTCGGCGATCTGGGCGCGCAGCGCGCGGATCTCCTCCAGGCGCTTAGCGGCCACGGCGTCGCGAAGCTGCGCCGCCAGGGCATCGAATTTCCCGCGCGCGCTGTTCGTACGTTCGGCCTCGAAGCGCCGCGCCCAGTGAGGCGGCAGCTTTTGCCCGATCGCGGCATAGTCGGCTTCCAGAACGGCCGCGCTGTCCTCCCCCGCCCGCGCCAGCGTGCCCTGCGCAAAGCCCAGCGCCCACAGCGCCGGCCCGTACTTCGAACGCCCGGGCTCGCGCGCCGCGCCCAGCAGTCCGGCGAGCCCCTCGAGCGTGATCTTGTCGGCGGGAACCTTCACCTGCGCCTTGCCGTCGACTTCCACCAGAATCTGGCGGTTCTCGACGCCGGCCAGCTTCCCGCGCACGGTGTCCTGCGCCATCGGCAGCGCCACCGTCTGCCCCGTGCGTTTGCGCGCGGCCTCCAGCACGGCCTCGAAGAGCCGCTCGGCGGCCTCGGCTTCCGCGAACCAGCCGTCGAGCAGCTTCTCGTTGGCCTCGCGGCCGGCGGCCAGCAGCGGCGCGTCCTTTTCAGGCCGGCAGAGTTTCTTCGCCGCGGTGAAGTCCCCCGCGCCCAGCGCCGCGTCGAACGACTGAAAGAAGACCGGCCACGCGTCGCGCACGGCCTGCGCGCGCTCCGCCGCTTCCGCCGCGCGCGCGGCCTCCGCCTGCTGCACGCGCTGCAGCGCCTGCGCGCCCAGCGCGGCGAACTCGGGATCGGCGTGGCTGGCCAGCGCCTGCCCGGCGGCGCGGGCCTTCTCCAGGTCGCCGGCGTTCAGAGCCGCGTCGAGCGCCCCGCTTCGCTCGGCCAGGGCCTTCGCCTTGCGGTCCGGCAGCGCGTCGATCAGGGCTTGCAACTGCTCGCGGCCGTCGCCGCGCGCCCACGCGCTGGCCTCGGGCAGCGCATCCAGCGCGGCGGTCAGGATCTTCGCGGCGGGTGCGTATTGCTCGCGCGCGGCCTGCACCTCGGCGCGTTCGGCGGCCTCGCGCGCGTCCTGGCGCGCCAGCGCGTCGATGTGGCTGCGGTAGGCGGCTACGTACTGGGCGGCGAGCGTCTTGGCCGGGTCGCGCCCGGCAGCCGCGATCACCTCCAGGCGCTCGATGGCGGCCTGCGCCGCGGAGATGCCAGGGCTCTTGCCCGTCAGCGTGACGATGGTGCGGACCTCGTCGAGTTCCTCCGGATCCTGCACCGCGGCTGGCGCTTTGCTTGCGTTCGCAGGCGGCAGGGCTGGCTTCGCGTCGGGCTTCGCGGCGGGCACATCGGCGCTCGGAGCTTCGGCCGTTTCGGGCGTCGCGGTCCCGGCGGGCTGCGGCGGCGCGAACATGAGCCAGATCACCACCGCCAGCGAGGCCAACAGCAGCGCCCACAGCGCGATGCGCGTCGGCCGCGGCAGGCCCTGGGGCTGCAGTTCGGCGGCCAGGGCCGCGCTGGCCTCGTCCGGCGGCATCGGTTCGAGTTCTTCGTTTGCGCCTGCGTCCGCCTTCGCGGCGGGAAGCTTGTCCTTGGTCTCGAAGTCGCTCTGCAGTTCGGCGAGGATCTCTTCGCGCAGCAGTTTGACCTCGGTGCGCGTGGCCGTGTCGGGCTCGTAGGTGCTGGGCGCGGGGAAGGTCTGGCGCGGCGGCACCGCGACGCCGAGGTCTTCCTTCGTCTTGATGCGCTTCACCAGGCGCGTGTGGCGCGCGGTGTCGAAACGCTTCTTGCGGTCGGGATCGGTCTTGGCCAGGCAGGCGGGGCAGACGGGCGCGCCGCCGATCAGCGCGAAGTCCTCGGCCTCGGCTTCCTCGGGCGGGATCAGCTTCCCGCACTTCTCGCAGTAGAGGATCGTCTCGCTCATCGGTCCGTGCACGGCCGCCATCGGTAGCCTCCCGCGCTCTTCAATAAGACGGTTCGCGGGGGGCGTTTGGGATCAGGAATTCGCCCGAACGGCGGCGGGCCTCCGGGCGAATTTCCGTTCATTTTTCCTCTAATACGGGGTCCGGCGCGGGGCCCTCCAGGCTCTTGCAGCAGCGCAGGCCGGCGCGGTTCTTGTTGACCAGGTCCGGCTCCTGGCCGGCGCGGCAGCTGAGCGTCAGGTCGGGCGCGCGGACGTTCTCGGTCCAGTCGCCGCCGAGCACGATCTCGTCGCTGGGCTCGCCCAGGGTCCACTCGCTGACGTTGCCGGACATGTCGTAGACGCCTTCGGCGGTGCGGCACAGCGGGAAGGCGCCGCTGGCGAAGGGCCTCGCGTAGTCGCGGTCGCCGGGTTCGTAGCCGGTGGCGCAGCGGCGGTTGTCCCACGACGTGCCGTAGGGAAACGCGCGCTGCTCATCGCCCATGCAGGCGCGCATCCATTGGGCGCGGCTGCACAGCATCTTGCCCTGCGCTTCGCAGAGGCGCTTGGCCTCGACGAGCGTCAACACTTCGGTCTTGGGCACGCTGCCGGCGCGGTTGGGGTACTCGTAGCGGTCGATCAGGAACGCGCCGACCTCCAGGTCGCCCTGGAAGGGCACGCTCACCCGCCCCGCCGGGATGCGCACCATGTTCTGTTCGGCGGCGCCCAGCGGCAGGCGCAGCGCGGTGTCGCTGGTGCGCGAGACCAGCAGCGTGGCCTCCTGCGGCTGCATGCCGGCGGCCGTGAAGGTCAGCACGTACAGACCGGGCGGAAGTTCCACGGCACGCACGGGCGTGGTATCGAGGTCCTTCTGGCGGGACTGCTCCTCGACGTCCTTCGGCAGCGGCTGGCCGGGCACGAAGGCGATGCGCCGCGCGGCGACGTTGGCCTTCACGCCGGGCGTCTCGATCTGCACCGCGCGGAAGCCGATGGCCTCGCGGCGCAGCTTCTGCGCGGCGGCGTTCTCGGCGTCGTGTTCCAGCGCCAGTTCGGCGAAGGCCTGGGCCGCCTGGAAGTTGGGCGGCAGCACAAGGCCGCCTTCCGCGGCGCGCGGGTGCAGGAAAGAGCGAGCCATAAAGAGGAAGCGCTCGGCCTCGAGCTTGGTGTTGATGGACGCGATCTCGCCCAGGCCCATCTCGACGGCGACGTTCTCGGGATCCAGGCTCTGGACGCGCTGGAAGCCCACCTGCGCGTCGCCCAGGGCCGCGCGCACGACCTGCTCCTGCGCGCGGAAGTTCTCGTCGCGCACGTTGGCCAGGCGCTGCATCTGGTCGCGCAGGTCCTCGAGTTTCTTCTTGCCTTCGCGCAGGGCGTTGTCGATGCCCACGCGGCGCGCGGCGATTCGTTTTTCCTCGGCCTGGTTGCTGGTGTGCCAGACGTAGAGTAGCGTCGCAAGGCCGAAGGCGGCGACGGCCAGAATCGAGAGCGTGATGTGCAGGTGCTTGCGGGCGGCGCGGCTGATCCGCGCGCCCAGCGCCAGCGGCACGGCCGCGATCGGTTCGCCGGCGTTGAATCGGCGGATGTCCTCGGCCAGCGCGGTGCCGCTTTCGTAGCGGCGTTCCTTCTCCTTCTCCAGGCACTTGAGGCATATCGTCTCGATGTCGCCGTGGATGCGCGGGTTGAGCTTGCGCGGCGGGACGGGATACTCCTCGATCACCTTGCGCAGCACCTGCAGCGTCGTCTGGCCCTCGAAGGGCGGGATGCCGGTGAGCATCTCGTACAGCACCGCGCCCAGGCTGTAGACGTCGCTGCGCGCGTCGACGCTGGCCAGATCGCCTTCGGCCTGCTCGGGCGCCATGTAGCTGGGCGTGCCCATGGTCGTGCCGGACTGGGTGATGTGCATGTCTTCGTCGACGCGCTTCGCCAGGCCGAAGTCCATGATGCGCGCGGTGCCGAACTTGTCGACGATGATGTTTGCGGGCTTCACGTCGCGGTGCACCACGCCCTGCCGCGCGGCGTGGTCCAGGGCCTCGGCCGCGTCCTTGGTGATCGAGAGCGCCAGGCGCGGCGAGACGCGGCCTTCCTCCAGCAGCTGCTTGACCGTCTGCCCCTCGACGAAGTCCATCACGAAGAACGGCTTGCCTTCGAACTCGCCGACGCTGTGGATCGGCACGATGTTGCTGTGCTGCAACCGCGCCGCCGCGCGGGCTTCGCGCTGGAAGCGCTGCACGTCCTCGTCGGTGGCGCCTTCGCCGGCCAGCAGCACCTTGATCGCGACCATGCGCTGCAGGTGCACGTCCTGCGCCTTGTAGACGATGCCCATCCCGCCGCGGCTGATCTCCTCGAGCACCTCGTACGGCCCGATGCGCTTGGGCCACCGCCCCCGCCGGCCCGACGGCGGGCGTTCGTGCGAAGCCGGCGCGGATTGCGCGGCCTGCGCCTGGCGGCCGCTGGCGCGGCGGTTGGGCGTGCCGCCGGGGCGCGAAGCGTTCTCCTTGGCGATCTGTTCGCGGCCGTCAAAGATCTGGCGGCAGTTCGGGCAGGTGACGCGCCACGCGCCGTCGCGGCCGGCCTTGAGGTCGACCGAGACCTGGCTGCTGCAGACGGGGCACGAGACGTTCATGGCCCCCATATTAACCGATGATGCACCCTTTGGGCCACTTGCTCCGCACGGCACCGCCAAGGTATAACGTGCGCGGAAAGGAAACCCATGGGCCTTCACATAACCGGTGACCGCTGCCCGGCTTGCCGCAAGAAGGGACTGGTCGTCGGGGGCTTCAACCCGCTCACCGAAGAGCCGCCCGTCTTCCGGCCCAAGGGCTGGATCATCGACCGCCTGGAACTCAACCGCGCCGCCTGCCCCCACTGCGGGCTGGTGCTGCAGGTGCTCGCGCCGCGCGCGTTGAAGAAGCTCAAGGAAGCCCTGCGCAAGGACCGCCAGAGCGAGACGGCGACGTACTACCCCAAGTCGAAGAAGCGCAAGAAGGAGAAGGAGTAGCCCACCGCGCGCAGCGCCAAGGCCCCGCCATGTTCCACACCGCCTACATCGCGCTCGGCGCGAACCTCGGCGACCGCGACGCCAACCTGCGCGAGGCCCTCGACGCGCTCAAGGCCCGCGGCGTGCAGGTCGAAGCCGTCAGTTCGTTCATCGAGACCGACCCCGTCGACGCGCCGCCCGGCACCGAGTCGCAGAAGTACCTCAACGGCGCCGCGCGCGTGCGCACCGTGCTGCCGCCGCGCGCGCTGCTGGACCTGCTGCTGGAAGTCGAACGCGACCTGGGCCGCACGCGCACCGAAGGCGAACGCAACGCCCCGCGCACCGCCGACCTGGACCTGCTCCTTTACGACGACCTCGCCTTCGAGGAAGCGGGCCTGTGCCTGCCCCACCCGCGCATGACCAAGCGCGCCTTCGTGCTGAAACCGCTGGCCGAGATCGCGCCCGAATTCGTGCATCCGGTGGAAAAGCGCACGATCGCCGAACTGCTCGCCGTGCTGGGCGATAATCAAGAATGATCTGGTCCCAACGCATCGATCCCAAGGCCGGGGAGTGGAAGCACGAGATATTGGTGCGGGGTGCGCTCTGGATACTGGCATCCGTATTCGCATTTCTTTTTTGCGGTTTCGTGTACGCACCAAAGCTCTACCACAACAGCACTCTGCTATTGGGGGTTGATGTCGCCACCTTGATCCTGCATGGATATGTTGGCCTGGTCGCTGGCCTTGCCGAAACCGCCTTGCGCCGAACGTGGCGCCGCACCGCACTTAATTGCGGCCTATGCATGAGCGCCATCCTCCTGGGGTTTGTCCTCTCCGAGAAGCTGGGACCGTCCAGCGACGATTACTTTTGGGTGCCGTTTAGCATTCTTGGAGGCGCAGCCGGAATCTGCGCCGGCCTGGGATCGCGTAATTTCCTGGCAACCATACTTGGCTTCGTTGCAGGCCAGACCGCCGTTTGGGCCACCTTTCAATTTTATTCCATCGACACTTTGCTGGCGTTGCAATTTAGCTATGCGATCTCAATGTTCCTACTCTTTGCCCTTCTTCTTATCCCCCCAGTTGTGCTCTCCGGCGTCGGCGTCTGGGCCGGCTGCAAATTCTCGAAGCCAATCGCCGCCGAATCTCCCCAACCGCCCGCGCCGGGCGGGCTATAATCGCGCGCGACGCTTCGAATTCAAAAAGGATGCACCCGGAGAACGCCATGCCCGAACCCATCGTCATCGACACGCCGCAGGCCATGACCGAGTGGGCCGTCGAAGTCGGCCGCCGCGACATGACGCTGGGCTTCGTCCCCACCATGGGCGCGTTGCACGAGGCCCACGGCAGCCTGATCGACCGCGCCAAGCAGGAGAACGACGCCGTCGCCGTCTCCATCTTCGTCAACCCCACGCAGTTCGGCCCGAGCGAGGACTTCGCCAAGTACCCGCGCCCCTTCGAGGCCGATCTGGCGCTGTGCGAGGCGCACGATGTCGACGCGGTCTTCGCGCCCAGCCCCGAGGCGATGTACGACCGCGACATGCGCACCTGGGTCGAGGTCGGCGGCCTCGCCGACAACCTCTGCGGCTTATCGCGCCCCGGGCACTTCCGCGGCGTGGCGACGGTCGTCGCGAAACTGCTTTCCATCGTGCGCCCCGACCGCGCGTACTTCGGGCGCAAGGACGCTCAGCAGCTGCGCATCGTCGAGGTCATGGTCCGCGACCTGAACCTGGGCTGCGAGGTCGTCGGCTGCCCGATCGTGCGCGACCCCGACGGCGTGGCCGTCAGCAGCCGCAACCGCTACCTCTCGGTCGAGGAACGCAGGCAGGCGCGCTGCCTGAACCAGGCCCTGCAGCTGTGCGAACGCCAGGTCGACGGCGGCGAACGCAACGCGATCAAACTCATCGAAGCGATGACGAATCTGGTCCAGGAACAGCCCGACGCGGAAGTCGATTACATCGCGCTCGTCAACGCCGAGACGATGCAGGACCTGGAGATCCTCGAAGGCCACGTGCTCTGCGCGCTGGCCGTAAAGATCGGCACCACGCGCCTGATCGACAACACGACGTTCGAGATCGCGCCCGAGTAGTTAAGGAAAGTTTCTCGTTCCGGGTTTCTCGTTTCTGGTTTTGGCATCTCGCCATCCAACCTGACGACCCAAGATTCCGAGTCTGCAGAGAACTTTTCTTCGGGCAACCCATCGCCGCCACGCTGGAACCAGAAACACGAAACCAGAAACGCCATTCCTCACCCCCTGACCACTGCTGTACAGGCATTTCCTCAACAAAAGATCATATAACATTATTATATATACCTAATTATATATGCTACTATACCTTATATAATTAAAAACTATGTGACATTTCCCTTGACTGGAGTCGGGGCTCGGGGTTTAATGCTTCTAACTGCGAGGACGGGGGAGAAGTGGTCGAATGTGTATATGGTCAACGAAAGTGGGACACAGAAGATGATCGGCTCGGTTGTTTCCTTCGCGTGTTCTTTCTCCAGCGA
>JAKLKQ010000024.1 GCA_023150555.1 Planctomycetota bacterium | reverse complement strand
GCACCACCACGGCGCGCAGGTTGAAGTGCAGCAGCTGGCGGACCTGGTGGTGGCGGTCGGCGGGAAAGTGGTCCAGCACGCGCCCGATGGTCTGCGGCGCGTTCGAGGAATGGATCGTGCCGAAGACGAGGTGCCCCGTCTCGCTGGCCATCAGCGCGGTCTCGAAGGTCTCCGCGTCGCGCATTTCGCCGATCAGGATCACGTCGGGGTCCTGGCGCAGCGCGTAGCGCAGGCCGTCCTGGAAGGTCGGCACGTCCAGGCCGATCTCGCGCTGGTTCACGAAGGCCTTCTCGTCGCGGAACAGGTACTCGATGGGGTTCTCGATCGTGACGATGTGCACGGCCTGGGTCTGGTTGATGACCTGAATCAGCGCGGCCAGGGTGGTGGACTTGCCCGAGCCCGTGATGCCGGCGACCAACACCAGGCCCTGCTCCATGGTCGAGATCGACTCCAGCGCCTTGGGCAGGTGCAGCTGCTCGACGGTTGGGATATCCACCTGCACGCGGCGGGCGGCCAGCGAGAGGCTGCCGCGCTGCTGGAAGATGTTCACGCGGAAGCGCCCCACGCCCTTCACGCCCACGGCGAAGTCGGCGGCGCCGCGTTCGAGCAGTTCCTTGTCCTGCGCGGGGCCCATGATATCGGCGACCAGCTTGCGGATCTGCTCGCTGGTCAGCGGCGTGGACTTGGCGCGGACGATGCGCCCCTGGATGCGGAACATCGGCGGCGAACCGGCCTTCAGGTGCAGGTCGCTGGCGCCGTTCTTGGCGGCCGCGCCGAAGAGCTTGTCGATCTCGCGCGGCGCCGGCTCGGGGGCGGGGGCGTTGGCGTTGGATTCCATTTCCTGAAAGCTCCGTGGCGCTCCGGAAAACCGTTACGGATCGCGGACCTCGATGCCGCGCGAGCGCAGCACCTGCCGCGCCTCCGAGATCGTGTGCGTGCCGTAGTGGAAGATGCTCGCGGCCAGCGCCGCGTCCGCCTTGCCTTCGGTGAAGGCCTGGACCAGGTGCTCCAGGCCGCCGGCGCCGCCGCTGGCGATCACCGGCACGTCGACGGCCTCGGCGATGGCCCGCGTCAGCCCCAGGTCGTAGCCCTTCTGGGTGCCGTCGGCGTCCATGCTGGTCAGCAGGATCTCGCCGGCGCCCAGCGCCGTGCCCAACCGCGCCCAGTCGACGGCGTTCAGCGTCGTGTTGATGCGCCCGCCGTGGATGAAGACGGTCCATTCCGGCGCCCTGGGGTCGCGCGCGCGCTTGGGCAGTTCGTCCATGCGCGTCTTAATCCCGTGCATCCAATCCATCATCTGGCGGATGTTGAGGCCCAGGGCCTCGCAGAGCCCCGACTGGCCTACCTCGCTGTCGTACATGCCGCCGCTGCCGGGCATGGGCTCGCGCTTGGCGTCGATGGCCAGCACGATGCACTGCGAGCCGAAGGCCTGCGAGGCCTTCTGCAGCAGGTCGGGGCTCTTCACCGCCGCGGAATTGATGCTGACCTTGTCGGCGCCCGCGCGCAGCAGCCGCCGCACGTCGCCCACGGTACGCACGCCGCCTCCGACCGTCAGCGGGCAGAAGCACTGCGCGGCGGTCTTCTCGACGACTTGCAGGATCGTGTCGCGGCCTTCGTGGCTGGCGGTGATGTCGAGGAAGCAGATCTCGTCGGCGCCCTGCTCGTCGTAGCGCTTGGCGACCTCCACGGGATCACCGGCGTCGCGCAGGCCCTCGAAGTTGATCCCCTTCACGACGCGGCCTTCCTTCACGTCCAGGCAGGGGATGATGCGTTTGGCGAGCATGGCACCTTTCCTATCCGACCGCGCGCTCCGGCGCAAGGCATCCGCTTACTCTAACCGCAGAACAGGGTTGCGGCCCGGTGAAAACACGGGACCTCTGGCCGTTCTCACTCCAACCCCGAGCGGCGCATGCGGCGGCGGAAGGTCCGCGGCGGCTCCTGCGCCACCTGCCGGAAGACGCGGCTGAAGTACTGCGCGTTGCCCAGGCCCACCGCGACGGCAATGCGCTGCGTGTCCCAGTCGGTAGTCAAGAGAAGCGTCTTGGCCGCTTCGACGCGCAGCCGCGCCAGCGCGCGCATGGGCGTCGTGCCGCGCTCGGCCTTGAAGAGCCGCACCAGATGCCCGGCGCTGACGCCCGCGGCCTGCGCCGCAGCGTCCAGGCTGACGGGCTCGGCCAGATGCTTCGCGAAGTGGGTTTCGGCCCGGGCGACGCTGCCGCCTCCGGCGCCTTCGGCCGGATTGGCCTGCGCAGGCGCGTGGCGCGCCGCTTCGACCAGGATGGAGAGCGCCTTCGACGCCACCAGGGCGGTGCGGCCCGCCGAACGCCCGACTATCTCCGCGCCCAGTTCGGCCAGGCGCGCGTTCCACTCCGCCGGCTTGCCGGGCATCGCGAAGCGCCCGGCTTGAACGAGTTGCGCGCCCAGGCGCGCGGTCTCCAGCGGCGCGGCGGCGGCCAGGATCACCGAGAAGACGTCGATGCCGCCGTCGGGGATGGCATCCCAGCGATGCGGAACGCGTTCCGCGACCGCGCAGGCTTCGCCGGCTCGCAGCGCGATCCGGCCCGCGCCGCGCACTTCGAGTTCGGCGTGCCCGTGGACGGCCAGCAGGAACTGCGCGCCGCTGTGCGTGTGAAAGCCGCGCCCGTCGGGCCCGCCGGGCTGCATGCGCTGCAGGAAGATACGTGCCAAGCCCGCATAACCGGCCAGGTCGGTCCACCAGACGGCGCCTTCGTAAAGGTCTGGTCGGGGACGGGCAGGGCGGGGGGCGTTTCGGGGCATTACGCGTGTATTAGACAAGTAATGGGCAAAGCTCACAAGTGAAAAGGCCAGACCATGAGGGTATATCCGGCAAGTGGATCGTGACGGTTTTGCTTTCCTCCAACAGGAGTTCCATCGCCATGCCCCAGACCGCCGCCCTGGAAACGAGCGCCACGCTTGCCGCGCAGGCCGTGCGCTGCGTCGATTGCGACGTGCATCCGAGCGTCCACTCGCGCGAGGCCTTCGCCGCGTTCCTGCCCGAGCCCTGGCGCAGCCGCGGCGGCGGCGGGCCCGCGCACGGCTTCCACAACCCGCACGGCGTGCACCGGCGCGACGCCTACTTGGCGGACGGACGGTCGATCGCCGGAGACCCGGAAGCCACGCTGCGCGAGCACCTGGACCGCTACGGCATCGACCGCGGCATCCTGATCCCAAGCAGCGCGCTGGCCGCCAGCACTTGGCCCGACCCCGACGCCGCCGCCGCGCACTGCCGCGCGAGCAACGAGTATTTCCTCAAGCACTGGGTCGAGCCGCATCCGCGCTACTTCGGCTCGATCTGCGTCTCGACGCGCGACATCGCGGAGGCCGTCCGGGAAGTCGAACGGCTGGCCGGCGCGCCTCGCCTGGTTCAGGTCGCCATCGGCAGCGCACAGCCGATGCCACTGGGCGAGCGCTACTACCATGCGCTCTACGAGGCCTGCGCACGGCACAACCTTCCGATCGCGATCCATCCCGGCGCGGAGGGCGCGGGCGTCAGCGGCGCTCCCACCGCCGCGGGGTGGGTCAGCCGCTACCTGGCCTGGCACACCTGCCTGGCGCAGAACTTCCAGGCGCACCTGGTCAGCCTGATCACGGAAGGCGTCTTCGAGCGCTTCCCGAAGCTGCGCTTCGTGCTGGTGGAAGGCGGCGTCGCGTGGCTGCCGCCGCTGCTGTGGCGCTTCGACAAAAACTGGAAAGCGCTTCGCAGCGAGACGCCCTGGGTCAAGCGCCCGCCCAGCGCGTACCTGGCCGAGCACGTGCGCCTGACGACGCAGCCGATCGAGGAGCCCGCGAAGCACGAGCACCTGAAGCAGCTCTTCAGGATGCTCGACTTCGAGCACCTGCTCTTCTTCGCCAGCGACTTCCCGCACTGGGACGGAGATACGCCCGACTTCGCGCTGCGCGGATTCGGGGAGCCCTTCAAGCAGCGCGTGCTGGCCGGCAACGCGTGCGAATTTTACGACATCCGCTGATACGGGAGATCTCCAACATGCCCGCCACCCAGACCCAGGCCACCAACACTCGCCGCATCGACGTCGCCGCGCTCTTCGAGCTGCCTCCGGGCACGCGAACATTCGTGCAGGTGGGCCGCAACCGCGTCGGCGTCTTCAACATCGCCGGGACGATCTACGCCGCGCTGGACGTCTGCCCGCACGAACGGGCGCCCGTCTGCCAAGGCAGGTGCGGCGGGACCAACAGGCCCTCCGGCGTGGGAAGCTTCGACTGGGACGCCGCCGGCTGCGTGCTGGCGTGTCCCTGGCACGGCTGGGAGTTCGACCTGCGCGACGGGAAGAGCCTCCACGACCCGCGCTGCCGGCTGAAAACCTACCGCACGGTCATCGAGGACGGGCGTGTGTACCTGATGGTCCCCTGAACCTACATGCGCTGGTCCAGGCCCAGTTTGCCTTCCCAGGGCTGGACCACGTAGCGCTCCGTCGAGCTCATCACGTGGTAAAGCGAGCGGGCATCGACGTTGCAGATGCGCGGGTCGGCGATGGGCACTTCGGGGCGTCCCTGTCCGTTATCCGTCATGCCCTTCCAGTCGATATGGGATTCGGTCTGGAAGTCCGCTCGAATCCACGGCTTTCCGATCCAGTCGTCGCCCGGATCCAGGGGGCAGGGACGAGTGAGTGAGCGGCAGAGCACCGCGGCCCGCGTGACGCCCGTGCCGAGCCTCAGGACGTTTCGCAGATAGCGGCATCCCAGGGGCTCAAGCCGCAACATACGCAAGGCGTAATCCAGAAACGAGATGGAAGGAACAAAGTAGGTGCTTCCTTCGTAGAGCTTGCCGCCTGCGTTGAAATACAGATCGGGCGACTCGGTGTGTTTCACGGCCGTCTCGACCAGAAACAGGCCGCCGGTCCGGCAAAACCCGCGCGCCAAACCCAGAAGACCAAGCGGATTGATCGCGTGATACATCACGCCGGAAAAGTTGACGACATCGAAGAATCGTTTTCCCCGGCGATCCAGTTCGGCGGGCAGCTCGGCGAGCTGCAACCCGCCGATATAATCAAATGAGACGCCGTAGGCCTTACGGACCCGTTCAATGCGTTCGGAGAGGTCCAGGCGGTCGTACGAAACCACGGGCCGTGCACCGGCCCTGCACATCAAGGTCGGCATCACGCCTTCCATGGAACCCAGGTCTAGGCAGGCCTGCCCGTTCAAGTTCACGCCGCGCAGCAGTGACCGCGACAGCGCCAGGTTACCGTGAACCTGGCCGTCCGTTTCCTCGCCGGGCGCCAACTCGATCGCGTAGTACCAAGGCCGGGATCTGGAAGTTTTTTCCACCCAACCAACCCTCTCGTGGACGGAACTCCGGACTATGGTAACGCCTCCAGCCGCCATGCGCCACTGGTGGGGCCGCTTCGCTGGCAATCCTCTCGGCACGGCATAAGCTGGTTGCGTTCGGAAACCACCCGGAGGCCACCAGCGTGCGCACGCGCGAGATCCAGATCGGCAAGCTGAAGTTCGGCGGCGGCAACCAGCTCTTCCTCATCTGCGGGCCGTGCGTGATCGAGAGCCCTGAACTGTGCCTGGACGCCGCGCGCAAGCTGAAGCAGATCGCCGCGACCGTGAAGATCCCGCTCGTCTTCAAGGCCAGCTTCGACAAGGCCAATCGTTCCAGCGCGACCAGCTACCGCGGGCCCGGCCTGAAGGAAGGCCTGAAGGTGCTGCTCGCCGTCCGAAAGGAATTGGGCCTGGCCACGCTGACGGACATCCATGAGCCCGAGCAGGCCGAGGCCGCCGCGGAAGTCGTCGACATCCTGCAGATTCCGGCGATGCTCTGCCGCCAGACCGACCTGGTCCTGGCTGCCGCGCGCACCGGCAAGGCCGTGAACGTCAAGAAGGGCCAGTTCATGGCCCCCGGCGACATGCGCAACGTCGTCGACAAGATCAAATCCACCGACAACGAGGACATCATCCTCACCGAACGCGGCACGTCCTTCGGCTACCACTACCTGATCAACGATATGCGCGCGCTGCCGGGCATGCGCCGCCTGGGCTATCCCGTCGTCTTCGACGCGACGCACAGCGTCCAGATCCCCGGCGGGCTGGGCAACCGTTCGGGCGGCGACCGCGGCTTCGTCCCGCCGCTGGCGCGCGCCGCCGTGGCCGCAGGCGTCGACGGCATCTTCATCGAGGCCCACCAGGACCCCGACAAGGCGCTCAGCGACGGCCCCAACATGCTGCGCATCGACGATTTGCCGCCGCTGCTGGAACTGCTGATGCGAATCAACGAGCAGGTCAAGGCGTACATCGAGGCCGAGAAGATCGACGTGCGCCCGCTGCGCCCCGGCGCGCAGAACACCCTGCTGCCGCAGAACGCCGACGACCCGCCGAAGAAAGGCTGAGGCAGGCGAGCACGCCGCATGACCTACGCCGAAGCGATCTCCTACCTCGACGGATTCGTCAACTACGAGCGCGGCATGCCCGGCCGCGACGAACGCGCCGCCTTCGACCTCTCGCGCATCCTCGAACTGGCCGCGCGCCTGGGCGATCCCCAGCGGGCCTTCCCGTCGGTCCACGTTGCCGGAACGAAAGGCAAAGGCAGCTGCTGCGCCTTCGCCGCTTCGATCCTGCGCGCCGCGGGCCTGAAGGTCGGCCTGTACACCTCGCCGCACCTGCGCGACCTGCGCGAACGCATCCGCGTCGACGGCGCGCCCATTCCCGAGGCGGACTTCGCGCGTCTGCTCGAGGCCTGCAGGCCGCACCTGGAGGTCATGCGCGCGCTGCCCGAAGGTACGCGCCGCCCGACCTACTTCGAGGCCCTGACGCACCTGGCGTTCATGCACTTCGCTGAGCAGCGCGTGAACGTCGCCGTCGTCGAGGTCGGCCTGGGCGGACGCCTGGACGCGACGAACATCGTCGAACCCGCGGCCTGCGGCCTGACGCGCATCAGCCGGGACCACATGGCGATCCTGGGCGACACGCTGACCCTGATCGCACGCGAGAAGGCCGGGATTCTCAAGCCCAAGGTCCACGCGGTCAGCGCGCCGCAGCATCCCGAGGCCGCCGCCGCGATCGAGGCCGTTGCGCGGAAAGCCGGCGCACCGCTGGAGTTCATCGGCAAGGGCACGCGCATGGAACTCGCGCCCCTCGATCCGCCGCACGGAAAGTCGCTCCCGCGCACCGAGGCGACGCTGGTCTTCCTCGACGGGCACGATGCCGCCATGGGCGAACTGGGCCTGCCAGGCGCTTTCCAGGCCGAGAACTGGGCCGTGGCCGTGCGCCTGGCGCAGATCGCGTACAAACGCCTGCGCGGCAGCGCGCTGCCCGAACGCGCGGTGGCGAAGGGCTCGCGCGAGGTCGACTGGCCCGGGCGGCTGGAAGAGCTTCCGCGCGCGCCCGGTGAGCCGCTCGTGATCCTCGACGGCGCGCACAACGACGACTCGATCGAGAAAGTTCTGAAGGAGCTGCGCGCGCTGCTGCCGGATGCCGCGCCCCACGTGGCGCTCTTCGCCTGCGCCAAGGACAAGGACGTGCCAGCGATCCTCAAGATCATGGCGAAGGGCGTGGACGGCGCGGTCTTCACCCATTCGGGCAACCCGCGCGGCGTCGAGCCCGCCGAACTGGCCACCCAGTGGAAGGCCGCCGGCGGCGCGGAAGGCGCTACGGTGAACCGCGACCTTGCCGCGGCACTTGCCGAAGCGAAGCGTAGGGCGGGGGAGAACGGCGTGGTGCTCTGCGCGGGTTCGCTGTACCTCGTCGGCGCGCTGAAGGACCTGCTGGCAAAAGGTAAGTAATCATTTTCACGGAAGCGAGGCCCGCATGCACATCCAGACGCGCTTGGTCCACAACGGCGGCGGGCCCGATCCGGCCACGGGTTCGGTCGCGCCGCCGCTGCATCTCTCGACGACCTTTGAACGCAGCGAAGACGGCGGTTACGCGCGCGGCTACGTCTACACGCGCATGCACAACCCCAACCGCGACGCGTTGGAACTCTGCCTGATGAACCTCGACGGCGGGCAGGAGTCCGTCGCGTTCTCCTCGGGTACCGCCGCCATCGTGGCGCTCTTCCACGCGCTCGAGCCCGGCACGCACGCGGTGCTGGGCGAGGACCTGTACTTCGGCACGGCCAAGTCGCTGCGTGCGCTGCTCGAACCGTGGGGCGTGAAGCTGACGTTTGTCGACGCGACCGATCCCGCGCGCGTGAAGGCCGCGCTGACGCCGCAGACGAAGCTGGTCTTCGTGGAGTCGCCCAGCAACCCGTTCCTGAAGATCACCGACCTCGCTGCGCTGGCCGAGATCGCGCACAAAGGCGGCGCGCGCCTGGCCGTCGACAATACCTTCGCCACGCCGGTCTTGCAGCGCCCGCTGGACCTCGGCGCCGACGCGGTGGTCTACGCCACGACGAAGTACCTCAACGGGCACAGCGATGCGCTGGGCGGCGCCGCGATCTTCAA
Organism: Planctomycetota bacterium; assembly: GCA_023150555.1. Lineage (GTDB taxonomy): Bacteria > Planctomycetota > SZUA-567 > H5-PLA8 > H5-PLA8 > JAKLKQ01. Next base: position 82,793 of record JAKLKQ010000024.1, on the reverse strand, counting down.
GGCCAACGATGCATTCGCTCAGAAGGTGCGCATGATCCAGGGCTTGGGCGGAGGCGTGCCGTCGCCCTTCGACTGCTGGCTGCTGCTGCGCGGGCTGCGCACCCTGCCGCTGCGCATGCGAGAACACTGCGCGAACGCCGCGCGCGTCGCGCAGTACCTGGAAAGCCACCGCGCCATCTCGGCGGTGCATTATCCGGGGCTCGAAAACCACCCCGGCCACGCGATCGCGCAGCGCCAGATGTCCGGCGGCTTTGGCGGGATGGTTTCCGCGCAGGTGAAAGGCGGGCGTGACGGCGCGCTGGCCGCCGTGGCGAAGGCGAAGGTCTTCGTTCGCGCGACGAGCCTGGGCGGCGTGGAGAGCCTGATCGAGCACCGCGCGTCCAGCGAAGGCCCCGGCACGCGCACGCCCGACGACCTGCTGCGCATCAGCGTCGGCATCGAGCACGCGGACGATCTGCTCGAAGACCTGAAGCAGATGCTGGCTTAGCGACTACTTCTCTGGCTGGACCTGCTTGCCGTCGACCTCGACGCGGACCACCGCCTTGCCGTCGGCCTTGGCCGGACGCGGAATGATGTAGCGGTCGGTCGAAGTCCCGCGCTTCACCGTCACAACAAATGTTTCGCCCTCTTCTTTCCACGAGACGTCCGTCACGGCGGGCGTCTCGCCGGTCTTGACCGGCTCGAGCACCGCCGCGAAGCGCGCCGTCTTGCCGCTGCGCCGCACGACGGCCAGCGGCACGCGGTCTTCGACCGACGTTCCCACGCCGTCGCCGACGATCACGCCCGTGCTCTTCTCGGCGTTCATCGTCAGGTGGTTGGTGACCTTGGGGCCATCGAAGCGCACGCGCAGCAGGTCGTCGGACGAGCCGGACTTCTCGCGCTGGACGTACTCCGTGCCGGCGTAGCCCTTCTCGTAGCCGCCGTCCCTCGTGGCGGCCTCGCAGACGGCCACCGTGCCGCGATTGTGGTACCACCAATCGTAGGCGTGCTCGTCCTTGCTCTCCAGATCGTCGAAGACGAGCAGGTACGTGGGCGCGGCCGCCAGCCAGCGCGTGTGCGCGACGCCTTTATATGCCTTGGTGCAGCGCGCGCCTGCGATTTGTGCGTAGGCGTCTTTGCCGGTGGTGTCGCCGAGGAACTCGCCCTCGGCGCCCTCCTGCGACTGGCGATCCACCACCACCGTGTTGTGAGCCAGCGTCGCGCGGTACCAGTTGGCGTGGATGGGCAGGCGGTAGGCCTGGCTCTTGGCGCGGCCGGGGTCGTACCCGAGTTCCTCGTTGAAGGCAGCGCTGACGAAGCTGAGTTTGTCGAAGTGCCCATGGAAACCACCGAATGGCCCGAAGGTGAAGGCCGCGGTGAGGCCCGCGGGTTCGCCACCGCGCAGGATCGCGTGGCCAGCGAAAGGAAAGATGCCGCTGGCCAGTACCACGTCCGGCGCCTTCGCGTTGACGTCGCGCCCTTGCAGCACGCTGTCCCAACTGGGCTCAGGCGAAAGCAGCGCCAGGATCGCGGGATCCTGGTAGGCGCGGTAGGCGGCCTCCATGCGGCTGTCGCCGCGAGCCGACGAGTTCACATCGTCGCCGAAGCGCGGCAGGCTGCCGTCGGCCATCGCGTATTGTGCGGGCAGCGTGAACATCTTCTTGAAGTTCGAGTGGCTCCAGACGTCGAGGCCGATGCGCCGCGCGCCTTCGGCGATCTCGACCAGCGCGCTGAGCGTGTAGAAGTGGTAGCCCCAGCTGTTCTCGTACCACATCCCGTCGGCCGTGACGGACTCCTGCATCTGCGAGTCGAACCCGTTGCCGCCCTGCGTCAGGGCCTTCTTCACCCAGCTCACTTCATCCAGGGCTATGCCGCCGGTGAGCATCGCGGCGTTGTGCCAGGTCTGCCAGTTGCTCTTGCCGGCCTTGTGATTGTCGATGTTCTTGAGCATCGGCACGATCAAGCCGTCGCGGATCTGCTTTCGTTCGGCGTCGCTCAATGCGGGCCACACGAGGTCGTAGGCCGGCGCGATGTAGCGCGCCATGTCGCTGGCCTCGCCCAGCGTCTGTTCGCTCAGGTGCCCGCCGCTCGCGCTGGCCTTCTCGCCGGTTCGGCAGGCGTTGTCGTGGTACGGGTACTTCTCGTAGCGCTCGGCGTAGCCCAGCAGCACCGCGGCCGCGTCCTTCGCGTACTTCGCGTACTTCGCGTCTTCCGTGATCGCGTAGGCCCAGGCGCAGGCAAGCGCGCGGCTGAGGTTGCGGCCGTGCTCCTTGGCGAAGATCACGTCGTCGTAGGGCGCGCCCGTGTAGACCTTCTTGCATTTCGGGCACTGGTGGCCGGCCTCGGCGGCGACGAGGCCCATCTGGCACTTCTCGCACTGGTACCACTGGTTGTGCTGCCCTCCGCGCGGCGGGAACTCGAGCTTGGCCGCCATCGCCTTGCCGGCCTTCTCGACCCACGCGGCGACGGGCTTGCGTTCGGGCTTGTCGCTCTTGTAGGCGGCGCGGACGCGGGCCAACTCCTCCGGCGTGGCGGCCAGCAGCGGGTGCTGCGGCGGGTCGGGGAGCTTGATCGTGCCCAGCGACCAGGCCTTGGGTTTCTCCGCAGCGTGCGGCTCCGCGGCGAGGAAGAGGCAGGCGCAGAGCGCTAACAGCAGCGTGGCGGCGAGCATCCGGGGCATCCCGTCCTCTCGATGCAAAGGGCGCGGTGGGCTTGGCGCGGACACATTACACTTTACACCGAACGGGGAAACAGGGCGGGGGAGAAATGAAGTAGAGCGCCAAAGGCGCGAAAGACAATTGCCTGGGGTAAGTGCAACGAAGCTGCACGCAGCCCCAGGAATTGAGAATCACCTTGAGTTCCGTCGCGGCACCCGATCTGAACCGATCGGGATTTCGATTCGAATCGAAACGAAATCGGCACACGCAAGCGTGTGCCGTGCCGCGACGCAATTATGCGTCCCAATCCCAGGGCGGCGGTTCGCTTCGCGAACCTAGCCCTGGGCTACTATCTTTCGCGCCTACGGCGCTCTGTTGGCCGCGCGCCTCGCGCGCATCTATTTTGATGATTTTGTTGAAAGCTGATCGCCGATAGCTGGCAGCTTTCTTAACGTTTCACGTACTGCTGCTCGTAGTACTTCAGGTACTCGCCGGACTTGATCGCGCGCCACCACGCCTCGTTGTCGCGGTACCATTGCACGGTCGCGGCCAGGCCTTCGCCGAAGGGCACCTGCGGCTCCCAGCCCAGTTCGCGCGTGACCTTCGTGTGGTCAATCAGGTAGACGCGGTCGTGGCCGGGGCGGTCCTTCACGTACTCGATGGAGGACTCGTCGCGCCCCGTGGCCTTGATCAAACGCTTGGTGATCTCGAGGTTCGGCATCGGATTGCCGCCGCCGAGGTTGTAGACCTCGCCGCTCTTGCCCTTCGCGAGCACCGCCAGAACGCCGCGGCTGTGATCGTCGCAGTGGATCCAGTCGCGCACCTGCATCCCGTCGCCGTAGACGGGGACCTTGCGGCCTTCGAAGAGGTTCGTCGTGAAGAGCGGGATCAGCTTCTCGGGGAACTGGTACGGGCCGTAGTTGTTGCTGCAGCGCGTGATCACCGTGTCGAGCTTGTAGGTATGGTGGTAGGCGCGCACCAGCAGATCCGCGCTGGCCTTGCTGGCGGCGTAGGGGCTGTTGGGCTTGATCGGCGTGGACTCGGTGAAGGGCTTGCCGTCGTCGGCCGAACCGTAGACTTCGTCGGTCGAGACTTGCAGGTAGCGCAGCTTGCCGCCGGCGGCGACGTGGCGGCGCGCGGCGTCGAGCAGCACCTGCGTGCCGGCGATGTTCGTCGAGATGAAGGGCGAGGCGTCCAGGATGCTGCGGTCGACGTGGGACTCGGCGGCGAAGTGGACCAGGCAATCGAAGGGCGCGCCGTGCTCCTTGTTCGCGAGCAATTCGTCGGCCAGCTTCCCGTCGCGCACGTCGCCCTTGACGAAGCGGTACTTGGCGTGGCTCTTCACCGGATCGAGGTTCGCGAGGTTCCCGCAGTAGGTCAGCGCGTCGAGTACGGTCACGGCGTGGCCGTCCTTCAGCGCCAGACGCACGAAACTCGAGCCGATGAACCCCGCGCCGCCGGTGACGAGCAATTTCATGATGCGTTCTCCGTGTGCGTAAAGCGTTCACCCGCGATGTAGACCTGCCGCACCTTCAGGTCGCGATCCAACACCAGCACATCGGCGGACTTGCCGGCTTCCAGCGAGCCCACGTCCTTCGCCACGCCGGCGCGTTCGGCGGGCGTCAGGCTGCCCATGCGCACGGCCTCGTGGAGTGGAATATCGGCCAGCCTGTGCATCGTGCGCACCATCGTGTCCATGCCGACGACCGAGCTGGCCAGGCCTTTGCCTTCCTGATAGCCGACTTTGCCGTTGCTGCGGAAAAGTTCACCGTCTTCCTGCGGCCCAAAGCGGTACTGGCCCGGCGGCAAGTCCACCGCGCGGTTGGCGTCGGTGACCAGGCACAATCTCGAGACGCCCTTCATGCGCCAGGCGAAGCGCAGGAGTTCGGGCGCCAAATGCTGCCCGTCGGCGATGACCTCGGTGCTCATCTCCGGCTCGGCCAGCACGAACTGTTCCATGCTGCCCTGCATCGGCGGGCCCAGGCGTTCGCGGATCGACGGCACGGAACTCATCGCGCACCAGAAGTGGTCGACGTGGCGCATCCCGGCCGCGAAGGCTCGAGCCATCTCGTTCCACGAGGCATTCGAGTGTCCGCAGGTCGCCAGGTACCCGCGTTCGCGCGCCTCGCGGTAGAAGGCCTCCATGCCGGGCAGTTCGGCCGCGCAGGTGGCGATCTTCACGATGCCGAGGCCGAAGGCACGGCGGTATTCGTCGGGCGACGGGTCGCGCCGGCCGCTCGCGGCGTGGCAGCCGACCTTCTCCTCGGCGAAGTAGGGGCCGTAGAAGTGCGCGCCGCCAATGCGCGCGCCGTCGGCGATTTTCCAGCCGTCGCGGACGTCCTTGCAGGCGCGCAGCATCGCGTCGATCTGCTTCGGGCTGCCGGTGGTCGTGGTGGGGAAGATGGTCGTCGTGCCGTGGCGGGCGTGGCAGCGGTTGGCCGCGCGCACGGCTTCGGGCGTGCCGTCCATATAGTCGTGGCCGGCGCCGCCGTGGACGTGCAGGTCCACGTAGCCGGGCGCCAGGTAGCCGCCGCCTGCGTCGGTGGTCTCGGCGTCGCGGGGAATCGCGACGTCCTTCGCGGGGCCCACCGCCTTTATGCGGCCGTCCACGCAGACGACTACGGCGTCTTCGACGACGCGGCCGGGCAGGATCGCGGCGGCGTTGCGGAAGGCCCGCGCGGGCATACTCAGTCCTTCTTTCCCTGCCCCGCCATGATCTCGTTGGCGCGGTACAGGCTGGGGAAGGTGCCGGCGTCGGTCCAGTCGCCGGGCAGTTCGTCCCAGGCCATCTCGCCGCGCTTGATGTAGTCGTTGTTGACGTCGGTGATCTCGAGTTCCCCGCGCTTGCTGGGCTTCAGCGTCCGGGCGACGTCGAAGACCCGCGCGTCGTAGAAGTACATGCCCGTCACGGCCAAGTCGGTCTTGGGCTCTTTGGGCTTCTCCTCGATGGAGACGACCTTCGAACCGTCGGCGCTCAGTTCCGCGACGCCGTAGCGGCCCGGATCGGGGACCTTCTTCAGCAGGATCATCGCGCCCGACCGCTGCTTGGCGAAGCGCTGCGCGTAAGGCGTCAGCGGCGAGGTGAAGATGTTGTCGCCCAGGATCACGCAGCAGTGGTCGCGGCCGACGAAGTCGGCGCAGAGGCCCAGCGCCTGCGCAATGCCGCCGGCCTCATCCTGCACGCGGTACGTGAAGCGGCAGTTGTAGTCCTTGCCCGAGCCCAGCAGGTTGACGATAGCGCCCATGTGTTCGGGGCCGGTGATGATCATGATGTCGTCGATGCCGGCCTCGACGAGCTTGCCGACCGGATGCAGGATCATCGGCCGGTCGCCGACGGGCAGCAGGTGCTTGTTGGTGACCTTGGTGAGCGGCATCAGGCGCGAGCCCGTTCCGCCCGCCAGGACTATTCCGCGTACGCCGATCACGGTTGGCCTCCTCGTGTATCCCCGCCGCCCGCTTGGCGCCGCCCCCGGCGCTGGCGCCTAACCCCAGGCGCCGCCCTTATTACCGTAGAATGATCCGGGGCCGGCTCTCACAAGCATTTTCCAGCATTTCGCCCATCATGGCGGCTGAGTGCACAAGATGCAACCGCTAGGCCGCCGGCCCAGGCCCCGTCGCGGCTTACTACTCGACAGGGTGCCGGTTTAAGCAAGGAATTCAGGAAACTGGCCAGCAACCCCACCAAGGCCTCAGACTGGGGAGGCTGCTAGGAATTAATGATATCAATGAATATGGCTGGAATGCACAGGGCAAGCAGGAGGAACGTCCAGATCAGGTAGGAAACGAACAGGACGGCCATAGTCATTTTCTGGAGGGTCCGTTCGCATGGAGCCTGCTTTTTCCAGTCGCGCCAGGATAGCGTCGCTACGCCTAACAGGCACAAGCCCACGACTATTGTCAGGACAACACCCGTCCCGTTTGCGGGTTTGTAATTCTCCAACGGTATGCCCGACGCACGCGACGACTGGTCAGGGCGCAGCAATAGCAGCCAGAACAGGAGCGCCAAGCCGCAGACATTAGCACCCAACGCAGTGGCGACCGGCAAGAGCCCGTGCTTTCGTTCCGGGAACGCAGCTTCGGCATCGCCTTGCCGAACAGGCCACCTGTTGCCCCACGGAAACGCGAACACCACGACAAAGGTCAGCGCAATGGCCAGATTGCATACATTCGGCGTGAGCCAGGCCGGAGGCGCGCCCAGGTTGGCGAAGAAAACCCAGACCCCCGCCAGCAAGCACGCCACCATGCACCTAAGGAAAATGCTGCTCTTGCTCGCATGGTCGTGCATGTAGGGGATATTCCGGTTCAGGGCGAAAACCTTTTCGCTATTCGGCACTAATCACCTGACCCCAACTGTACCAAGCCTGTAATACCGATTGAAGGACCGGAGTCCCGAGGAGCACCTTTTCGGGATTTTGACCGGGGTGGGGGGATCGGATACCTTGCGGCCTCGGTCGCAGCCGATACCACAAGGACAGGAAGGAGCACCGCCGCCTCATGCGCATCACCATCGTCGGGACCGGCTACGTCGGCCTGGTCGCGGGCACCTGCTTCGCGGAGACCGGCAACGACGTCCTGTGCCTCGACATCGACGCCGCCAAGGTCAAACGCCTGGCCGCCGGCGAGATCCCCATCTACGAGCCCGGCCTGAGCGACCTCTTCAAGCGTAACGCCCGTGAAGGCCGCCTGCGTTTCTCGACCAGCTACGACGAGGCCGTCGCGCACGCATCCGTCTTCTTCCTATGCCTGCCGACGCCGCCCAGCGAGGACGGCAGCGCCGACGTGAAGTACGTACTCGCCGCCGTGACCGAACTGGCCGCGAGCCTGCAAGCCGGAAAGGCCACCGCCAAGCCCATCTTCGTCCTCAAGAGCACCGTGCCCGTCGGAACCAATGCGCGGGTTCGAGACGCGATCGCCAAGACGCTCAAGAAGCCCTTCGCGGTGGCCTCGAACCCCGAGTTCCTGAAGGAAGGCGCCGCCGTCGAGGATTTCTCGAAGCCCGACCGCGTGGTCATCGGCGTGAACGACGAAGAGGCCTTCGAGGCGCTCAAGACGCTCTACGAACCGTACTGCCGCACCGGCGCGCCGATCCTGCGCATGGACCCGGCCAGCGCCGAGCTGACAAAGTACGCCGCCAATGGGTTCCTCGCGACCAAGATCAGCTTCATGAACGAGGTCGCGCGGGTCTGCGAGGCCTACGGCGCGGATGTCGAGCAGGTCCGCAAGGGCATCAGCCTGGACCCGCGCATCGGCAAGGCCTTCCTGTTCCCGGGCTTGGGCTACGGCGGGTCGTGCTTCCCGAAGGACACCCGCGCGCTGGTCGCCAGCGCCAAGGCCAAGGGCCTGAACGTGGCGATCGTGGACGCGGCCGAGGCCGTCAACGTCGAGCAGAAGACGGTCCTGGTCCCGAAGATCCTGAAATTCCTGTCGGGCGGGGAGGCTAAGCCATCCGGCCAGACCGTCGCGCTGTGGGGCCTGGCCTTCAAGCCCAAGACCGACGACATCCGCGAAGCGCCCGCGCTGGCCATCGTCGAGAAACTCCTGGCTGCCGGGGTCAAGGTCCGCGCCTTCGATCCGGAGGCCATGAATAACGTCCGCAAGCTCCTGGGCGAGAAGATCGCCTTCGCCGAAAACCCGTACGCGGCCCTGGAAGGTGCCCGCGCGCTGGTCCTGGTCACGGAATGGAACGAGTTTCGCACGCCGGACTGGGCGCGCGTGAAGCAGCTGCTGGGCGCCGACCGTCCGGGTGTTTTCGACGGCCGGAACATCTACGACCCGCAGAAACTGCGCGACCTGGGCTTCGAGTACTACGGCATCGGCCGGCCGTAGGGACCTGAGCCTGGCGTCCGGACCCGCCGCCGCCGGCTTTGCGGCCCCGCTTCGGAACGTCCGATAATCTATGTTATGTAGTGTTTTCTAGGCATCAAATTAGGCCAGGCTGATGCCACCAGATATGCGGTCTTATGAGGTCCGCTGCACACGTGCCCTAAAACGGGTGTTAGAAACCCTCCAATGGCTCTTTTCGGGATATGATGCGTTTAGGGACAGGCTTGAATCCTTGGCCACTAAGCGGAGGCCGGCCTCATATGCTAGAGCTCTTCGATACCTCCGATTTTCCGGCCCGCTGGACCTGCGGCAACTGGACGGCGCTTCACGGCTGGACTCATATCGTTTCCGACAGCCTAATTTTTGGCGCCTACATGGCAATTCCGCTCCTGCTGGCCTTCTTCGCGTTCCGCCGCCGCGACATCCCGTTCCTTCCGATCTTCTGGCTGTTTGCCGCCTTCATCTTCTCCTGCGGATTTGGACATCTGGTCGAAGCCACCATCTTCTGGCACCCCTGGTACCGGTTTTCGGGGTTCGTAAAGGTCTGCACGGCCCTGGTCAGTTGGGGCACCGTCGTCGCGCTGATCCCGGTAATCCCCAAGGCCATGAAGATGCCCGAACTTGCCGCGGTCAACCAACGCCTGGAGGCCGAGATCGCCGAGCGCCGCCAGGCCGAGGCGGCGCTGAAGGAACAGTCCGAGGCCCTGCGCCGCACGAACGAGGAACTGGAACGCTTTACGAACACGGTGGTAAATCGCGAGGACCGCGTCATCGAGTTGAAGCGGGAGATCAATGCGCTGCTTCAGGAAATGGGCCGCGAACCCCGGTACTCATCGTAGGTCGCGAAATGCTCCAAGAGCTCCTGCGCCCTTGGTTCCTGCCCCTCGCAGCTCTGGTCGCGGGGCTGGGCCTGTTTCTGGATTGCGCATTCGCCTCCGCGAGCGCCGTGCCCATCCTGTACCTCCTAGTGCTGGGTATCGTCTTCGTCGCCCAAAGACCGGGCTGGCTCTGGTCCACAGGCGCCGTTTGCATGGTTCTTACCCTGCTGGGCGCCGTCTTCTCGCCCGGACCTGCCAAGCTTGAATCGGTCCTGATCAATCGAGGCCTGATTCTGGCAGCCTTGGCGGGCGCCATAGTTCTGCTGCGCCGCCTCCAGGTCCTGAACCGGGACTTCCGGGAACGCACCGAGGCCCTGGCCCGCAACGTCGAAACCCTCCGCTCGCATCAGGACGACCTCAGCCGGCGCGGCCGCGCCATGCTCAGCGTCATGGAAGACCTGCGCATCGAGCAGGACCGGTTGACTGCCGAAGTCCAGGAACGCCGGATCGCCGAAGACCGCTTCAAGCTGACCATCGAGTCCTCGCCGTCCGGCATGATCCTGATCGATTCGAACGGCAAGATCGTCCTGGCGAACCAGGAGGCCGGACGTCTGTTCGGCTACAAGGTCCAGGAACTCTTGAACCAGCCGATCGAGATACTGGTGCCCGACCGTTTCGCCGTGGGGCACCCCGCCCTGCGCGACTCGTTCATTAAGAACCCCGCCGCGCGGCCCATGGGAGCGGGCCGCGACCTGTTCGGTCTGCGCAAGGACGGCAGCGAATTTCCCATCGAGATCGGACTCAACCCGATGAGGGTCGGCGAGGAGATCTTCGTGCTCAGCGCGGTCGTGGATATCACCGAGCGCAAAGCTGCGGAACAGGCCTTGTTCGACGCCAATGACCAGTTGGAACGCCGCGTGGCGGGCCGCACGGCGGCCCTGGTTGAACTGAACAAGGAACTCGAGGGCTTCAGCTATTCGGTCTCCCACGACCTCCGCGCGCCCCTTCGGCACATCTTGGGGTTCATGGAACTGCTTCAGGAGGAATCCGGCCACCTCCTCGACGAAAAAGGGCAAACGTACACCAATCTGGTTCTGGACTCGGCCAAGAAGATGGACGCCCTGCTAGAGGCCCTATTGGCCTTCAGCCGCATGGGCCGCAGCGGAATGAAGAAGGCCCAGATCCCCGTCGCGCCGCTGGTCTCGGACGTGGTGGCCTTGCTGGACCGGAACACCAATGGAAAAAAGCCCGTCGAGTGGCGGATCGGCCCCCTGCCCGAAGTCTACGCCGATCCCACTCTGCTGAGACAGCTGTTCTTCAACCTCCTGGCCAACGCCATGAAGTTCTCCGCCCATAACGGCCAAGCCGTTATCTCCGTGGGAACCATGGAGAGCCTGAACGAAGACATCCTCTTCGTCAGGGACAACGGGATCGGCCTGGACATGAAGTACGTGGACAAGATATTCGACCCCTTCCAGCGCCTGCACACCGACGAGGAATACGAAGGCTCCGGGATCGGCCTGGCCTTTGTGAAACGCATTGTCGTGCGCCATGGCGGGCGGGTCTGGGTCGAGTCCCAGCCAGGCAAGGGCGCCACGTTCTTCGTAGCCCTGCCGCGGAAGGTCCAAACGGAGCAGTGACCGGGCCGCAGGGCTGGCCTCCGAACACTGAATTATGATTGATTGATTCAATCGAAACGAGTCGACGAAATGGAAGAAAACGGTTCAATAGGTCAGTTATATTAAAAGGTACCACGGTACATTTTCTGTAATATATTTAATATCATCTAGTAACAGCTCCAATCTGGAAAATTGCAAAATGGATGGCAATTTGCCAATCCGCGGACAGGAGGCCAGTCTCTGGCGCATGGATTCACTTTGAAAGAGCCCGCGCAGCGCGCGGTGGGTAGGTGACTCCTTCCAATTCGGCCGTCTGACCGGGAGTCTGAACCCCTTTTCCGCGCCTCCAATGCACCTGTTCCTATAAGTCCTTTGCAGTTCAAGGATAAAAGTCTATCGACGAAATGCACTTTGTGCGTTACATTTTTTGGGGTTTTGGGAGAACCCCGCCCTTCCAGCTCGCGCCCTGCTTGCAGGAACGGAGAGGACTGAAACGCTCATGCCCACCACCGACCTGATGATCCAGGCGCTGGTCCAGCACCGCGAAAACGGTGCGGGCTTGGACACCATTCCTCCCGAGTACTTCTGGCAGTTGGTCGAGCGCTTCCGGGCGGACCTCGTCAACCAGGGTTTCGCGATTCTCGGCAACCAGCCCGACGCCGAGGACGTGGCCCAGGAGAGCCTGTGCGAGGCCTTCCAGGACCTGTCGTCCTTGAAGGACCCCCGGATGCTGGGCAATTGGCTGCGGCAGATCAACCGGCGCAACGCGCTGGACCTGCTGCGCAGCCGAAAGAGCGAGCGGTCCAAAGTCGAACGCGCGCGCAAGGAATCGGGACGGATGGAGGCGGTCACCGGCGGGTATTCGAAGGTGGATATCCGAGAAGCGGTGGCCCGCGCCATCGACGGCCTCCCCGCCGCCTTGCGCGAGCTGGTGGTCCTGCGCTACTGGGAGCACTGCTCCTACCAGGACCTGGCCGCCCGCCTGAACATCCCAATCGGCACCGTCAAGAGCCAGCTGGCTCGCGCCGATGCCCTGCTCGAACGACGCCTGAACAAGTTCCTCGAGCGCGCCGAGGACGCCCCCGCGTCCGACGCCCATCAGGCGGAGAGCTAAACCCATGCGCAGACGCCCCAGCGGACGGATGGCCCAGGCCGACAGCGAAGAGCTGACCGTCACCCCTCAGAACGTCTCGGAGATGGCCCGCGCCTTCTCCGACGGCGAACTGAATTCCGGCGAAATCGAGACGCTCAACGAGCAACTCGATGCCGACCCGGCCCTGAAGCGCGCATTCGAGAAGCGCTGCCAGGTCCTGGGCCTGGTCGCCGGCAGCGTCGGCTCCATGCAAATCAGCAACGATTTCGACCAGAAGGCCAGTGGGCGCCTGGACCGCCGCAACAAGGTCATGCGCGAGCGCGAGGCCCAGGGCCTGAAGACCTCCGCCCGGGACATCTCCACCACCGGCCTGGGCATCGACTCCATCTCGCCGGAAGAGGAGGAAGGCGAGCCGGTCGCCGCCGCCGGCGGCTTCATGGACAGCCTCAGCGCGCAGTTCGGCTCCGCGCCGTGGTGGATCATCTCAGGCGCCTTCCACGCCCTGCTGATCCTGCTCGTCTTCCTGATTGGCATGGTCGTGATGCAGGCCAAGCAGGAAGACCTGGTCATCGTCACCAACCTCGAGAAGCAGGAGAAGCCGCCCGAGCCGGAGAAGAAACTCGAGCGCGACATCATCGAGAAGCCCATCCCCGTCGTCACCGAGAACGAAGTCGTCACCGACCAGCAGCCTATCGTCACGCATGAAGTCGTCGAATTCGCCGAGCAGGTCGAGACCGACAACGACAGCGACGCCCACGACACCAAAGGCGAAGACGGCATCAGCGACATCTGGCTGGGCGGACAGGGCACCGTCGGCTCCATCGGCGTCGGCGGTGGCGGGCGCGCGGGCGCCTTCGGCCGGCCCAACGGCGCCGGCGGCCGTATGCGCCGTGCGGTGGCCGGTGGCGGCGGCAAGGCTACCGAGAGCGCCGTCGATAAGGCGTTGGAATGGCTCGCCAAGCACCAGGAACCCGACGGCCACTGGGACACGAAGAAGTACGAGGGCTCCCACGAAGTCGACCCGGGCGTGACGGCGCTGGCGCTGCTGGCCTTCCTGGGCGCCGGGCACACCGAGAAGGTCGGCAAGTACAAGGACAACGTCCAGCGCGCGGTGAACTGGATCATCAGCAAGCAGGAAGCCGACGGCTCCATCGGCAAGGCCTACAAGGAATTCTGGCACCCCGGCTACGCCTACCACCACTCGATGTGCGGGCTAGCGCTGGCCGAAGCCGCCGCGATGGCGCGCGTGCCGGCCACCGTGCAGGCCGCTACCAAGGCCATCCAGTACACGCAGGACATCCACCAAGCCGGCGACGGCCAGTCCGAGAAGCAGGCCTGGCGCTACCACCAGAAAGACAAGGAAGGTGACGCTTCGGTCAGCGGCTGGTTCGTGATGCAGCTCAAGAGCGCCAAGATCGCGGGGCTTCCGGTCGACCCGGCCAGCTTCGAGGGCGCGCTGAAGTGGTACGACAGCATCGAGGTCAAGGAAAACAACAACGGCCCGTACGGCGGCGGAAAGTTCCCCTACCAGAAGGGCAAGAAAGTCGCCCTGAATACGACCGCCATCGGCATCCTCTGCAACCTGTTCCTGGGCCGCAAGGCCGACGAACTGCAGGGCGGCGCCGAGTACCTCGCGCAGAACCTGCCCACCTGGGACCCCAAGCTGGGCCAGGGCGGCGTCAACCAGAGCTGCTTCCCGATGTACTACACCTACTACGGCACCCTGACCATGTTCCAGATGGGCGGCCACTACTGGAAGCAGTGGAACGAGTCGCTGAAGACGATGCTGCTGCCCAAGCAGCGCGTCGGCGGCGACGAGGACGGCAGCTGGGACCCCATGGGCGGCGCCGACGACAAGATGGGCGGCCGCGTCTACATGACCGCCACCGGCGCGCTGTGCCTGGAGGTCTACTACCGCTACATGCCGATCGTTAAGCACTAACGATTTCGTACGCAACCCTCTGCAATCCCGCGGGCTCCGGGCAGCCGGAGCCCGCTTTCTTTTTGCGTTCCCGAGCCGCCTTTTTCGAGTAGGCTGCGTTCTTAGCCGCACCTCCACCATTTTTCAGGCCACAGAGAGATTGCGCCTATGGCGGCGGCACGCCGAGAACTCGACGAGGCGATGAAGGCCTACTACGCGCAGCGCGCGCGGGAGTACGAGGAGGTCTACGCCAAGCCGGAACGCCAGGACGACTTGAAGAAGATTCGCTCGTTCTTGAGCGGGGCGTTCGAAGGCCTCGAGGTCCTGGAGATCGCCTGCGGAACCGGCTATTGGACCCAGATTATCGCACATTCGGCTCGGAGCCTCCTCGCCACCGATGCCAGCCGGGAAGTATTGGACGTTGCCCGCGCCAAGGACTACGGCCGTTGCCGGGTCACCTTCTTGCAGTCGGACGCCTACGAACTCATTGGCGTGCCGACGTTCCAGGAGTCCGCCTTCGCCGGATTCTGGTGGTCCCACGTGCCCGCAAAACGCCAGCTCGACTTCCTGGTGGCCCTGCACGGAAAGCTCCGCCCCAATGCCAAGGTCGTCCTTGCCGACAACCGCTATGTCGAAGGCAGCAGCACGCCCATCTCGCGGACGGACAAGGAAGGCAACACCTACCAGGTGCGAAAGTTGAAGGATGGATCGAAGCACGAGGCCCTGAAGAACTTTCCTTCCGAAGCGGGATTAGAGGCTCAGTTCTCGCGGGTGGGACAGGACGTGAAGGTCCGCTGTCTCGAGTACTTCTGGGTGGTGCAGTACCGGACGTACTGAATGCAGGGGCTACGCCTGCGCGGCCGGCTTGCGCGCCCAGCGGCTGCCGTCGCCAAAGACCAGTTCGAGGTGCTTCGCGTTGAGGCGGAAGTGCGCGAGGTGTTCGAGCAGATGCCCCGCCGCGCCGGTCTCCCCTTCCCGGCCTACCGGTCCCACCGCCACCGCTTTGCGTTCGCCGACGCGGTGGACGAACCCAAGCCGCGTGCCGTCGCGCAGCGTGACGAGCGCTTCGCTGAACGATTCGTTCGCATCCACGTGCAGGAACTGCGCGTCTAGCGTCTCGGCGGCGGTCATGCGTTTGGTGGAGCCGAAGTCCTTCGCCTACGAATCCACAGCTCGAATACGACGGTGGTCAACGCAAGTATACCGATCCACGACGCGATGTTTAGGACCGTATTCGTGCTCGTGTCAAACTCCATGTATCCACCATCTCTTTCCACTCGTGCTGGAAACCGGACGGGCCAGCCAAACCGTTCGACGGCAACGTCCTCCACTACCGGTGCCCCGTCGGATGCGGGCCGTGAATAACGAATATGGTCGATGCGCCACGAATGGAAATTCAGGCCCATGACAGTGCCAGCCGCCAGGGCGATGCCCAAGGCTGTGAGCAGGTGGAATTGAAACCACCTTCGGGGCTTGGAGTTGGATTGCACGATTATACCCACTTACTAACTTTCTGCGTTTCCTTTCGCTGACAAAAAAGACATCGCCTGGATCAAGCTAGTGTGGCAATGCGACCACGCCGGAGCCATTCCCGCCTCAGTGCGTTTCCAGCGCCGTGTAGTCGTAGATGAGCACGGGCTCGGAGATCCGGCTTCCCACGAGCCGGTCATGGTCGTACTGATAGACGCGCGCGCACTGGATGTAGATCTTCACCGGCTGGTCCAACGTGGCGTCCTCATAGAGCAGGTAGATCTCGGTCCGCTGCTTGGGATCGCCCACGTCCTTTTCCATGCGCTTCGAGAACTTCAGATTCTTCTCCGCGTTCAGGCGCTTCTCGAGCGCCTTGAGATCGACCTCGGGCTTGAAGCAGACCTCGACCAGCTTCAAGCGGTCCTTGGCATAGCGGACCCGGATCTCGCTTACCGTCTGGTCGCCGCTCAGACAGCCTTCCAGGTAGTCCGATTCGTAGAACAGGCCGTGGGTGTCGAGCTGGCCGTGCTTGAGCTTGGAGGCCTCGAACTTGGCGGTCACGGTCTTCTTCAACTCGCCGAGGTTGAGCCCGCGGATAGCCGCCTTCATCACGGGCGGGTCCAGTCCGTCGGTTTCGGACGGTTCGGGCGTCTCCAGCACCGTGCGCAGCCATTCGGGGCGTTCGGACATGATCCCGTCCACTCCAAGCTTCCGGAGGCGCTTGACCGCCTCTTCCTTGGTCACGTTCCAGACGTAGATCTTCTTCTTCGCCGCATGTAGCGTGGTCACGAAGCGCTCGTCGATGCCTGCGCAGTCCAGGAGATACAGCCCGTCGAGCTTGTCCGCGTTCAGCTTGGAGACCAGGCTCTCCGGGCTGGGCGCCCACTTCCCAGGCTCCTTTTCCTCGAGGCTGGGCATCCAGATGCCCGGGAGGTCCGGAAGGCGCTTCCTGACCTCGACCAGGTTCTTCACGAACGGGCTCATCAGAACCACTCGGTTCTTGAGCTCGGTCTTCTCGAGAACGTTGGCGGTGGCCGTGTGCAGGTGGTTCCCCGTCTCCATGACCAGGAACACCCGCCCCTTCTCAGGCACCGTTTCCCACACATCGGTCAGTGCCGGGATGCGCGTTCCCGCATACGCCTCGCCCTTGGCTTTGCCGATATCGAACGCCTTCAACTGCGTATGCGTCAACCGGGAGACGGGTTCTGCGCTCCCACCTTCGGCGCTGGGATAGAGGTCGTGCATCAGGACCAGTTGCAGGTCCTTGGTGATCTGCAGGTTCAACAGGACGGCATCGGCGGCCTGCTTCCAGGCCAACCGGATCGCCGGAATGGAGTTCTCGGGCGCCTCGTGCGATGCCCCGCGCAACGCGACGACTTCAATGGCGCAAAGATTGGCAGCCGCCAAAAGGGCCGCAACGCAGGCAACCCTCAGCACCAGCCGAAACGTGTACTTTCGCCTCGCGCACGAACCGATCATTCGGGCCTCCCCTCTTCACTGGCAATACGCTGGATCCGCCAGGTTGGAATACACCCGGCGTACCTATATGGCATTCAGGACGCACCGGTTATCCCGGTTTAGGGTCCATTTTTCTGTCCTTTTTTGCCCGGCGCAGGCTACTGAAGGACTATAGGATGGATCTGTCCACCCACAGATTGGACTTCCGGCGTTCGATGAACAAGTCGCAGCCTACCTTGTTTGCCCGGCCGGCGGCTCCGTGGTTCCTCGCGGCGCTGCTGCTTTGCGTTTCGGGCTGCTCGGACCCGGGCAAGCCGCCCGGCACCAGCCCGCTGCCGGCCTCGCCCCTTTCGAATCCGGGCAAGGATGCGCCGCCGGCATTCCCGCCGAGGGTCCATCGCGCGCACGTCAACGATGTGCACCGCGCCGTCAAGGCCGGGGACCTGGAGGCTGTGAAGCGCCTGCTCGCGGAGAACCCGCGCCTGGGCGAGGACCAGGACGAACGCGGCTGCACGCCCCTGCACCTGGCGCTGGAACGCAGCGAGAAGGACGATGCGCATGCGGTGGCGATCGTAACCGAACTGCTCAAGCAGCGGCCGCCGGTCAACGTGCGTGACACCGAAGGCCGCGCGGCGCTGCACGTGGCGGTGCTGCAGCATTGGAGTGCGGCGACCGTCCAGGCGCTGCTCGACAAGGGGGCTTCCGCCTTCGTCAAGGACGACGATGAGAACACGCCCCTGAACCTGGCCGCGCAGGAAGGACAGGCCGAACTGGCACGCGTGCTGCTTCCCCATCACGCGCAGGTCACCGCGGGCAACGCGCAGGGCAAGACGCCCATCGAGTTGGCCTACCAGAATGGTTACAAGGACCTGGCCTTGGGCCTGGCCCGGAACGGCGATCTGGATTTCTCCTTTCCCATGCGGGAAGGCAACGCGGGCTTCTTCCGCACGCTGGGCGCCTTGGCGCCTGAAGCGCTGAAGGCCACGCCGCCCGACGGCATCACGCATCTGCACGTCGCAGCCACCAGCGGCCAGACGGCCATCGCCCAGTGCCTGCTGGAAGCCGGCCTTGACCCCAACGCACGCACCCACCCACATGGGCAGACACCCCTGCACCTGGCCGCCGAGAACGACTCCGGAGCCGGGATCGTGAACGCTCTCGCCAAGGGCGGCGCCAACCTGCTCGCCCGCAACGCCCATGGCCTCACGCCGCTGCACTTGGCCGCCATTCGCGGAAGAACGGCGACGTTGGTGGCGCTGTTGAAGGCGGGCACGCCGGCCGATCCGCCGGGCGGCGCCGGCGCGGTGGTGCGTTCGCCTCTGGCGGAGGCCGCGCAATTCGGACACGCGGAAGCCGCGAAGGCCCTGCTCGAAGCCGGGGCCAAACCGGAGCAGGCCGCCTTCGGCGGCGAGGATCTGCTTCTGGCCTCGGTGCGCGGCGGCTCGACCCAATTGGTGAGCCTGCTGGTCGAAAAAGGCCTGTCCGTGCGCTCCGCCAACGCCGCCGGCGAGACAGCGCTGCACCTCCTCCGCGTGCATGCCGCAGGCGAGACACCCACCGACGACGAGGTCGGCGAAGCGCGCGGGCTGCTGACCCTGCTCCTGAAGAGCGGCGCGGACGTGAAGGCCGCCAACAAGGCCGGCGATACGGCCCTGCACAGCTACGCCGTCGGAATGCCGTCGTCTTTGGTCGCGTGCCTGCTGGATTCGGGCGCGGAGGTTAACGCAAAGGACGGGCAGGGCCGCACGCCGCTGCGCTGCATCGTGGGCCTGCCGGGCCGGCTCGAGACCGCGCGGTTGCTGCTGGAGAACGGCGCGGACGTGCAAGCCGCCGGCGCCGACGGGCAGACGCCCCTCCTGTTCGCGGTCGGCTGGCTGAAGCTGGAATGGGCCCGGTTGCTGCTGGGCGCAAAGGCCGACCCCAACGCCAAGGACGCCAACGGCCGGACACCGTTGCACCTGGCTGCCGCCCAGGGCAACGCCGAACTGATCAACCTGCTGCGGAAGTTCGGCGCGAAGACCGATGCCAAGGACAACAACGGGCGCACGCCCGCCGACCTGGCGCCCGAAGCGGTGAAGGGGCTGCTGAAGTAGCCGAAGTACAGGTGGCCGTGGATGGATATTGAGCCTCACCCCTGCTTCTATGGGAAGAGTCCCAGGCTCTTGGCGGCGTCGGCGACGCGCTGCACGGCAATCATCATCGCGGCGCTGCGCATGGGCACGCGCTCGCGGCGCGAGAGGGCCCACAGGCTCGAGAAGGCTTTGCTCATGATCTTGTGCAGGCGCGTGTTGATCTCGTCGAGTTCCCAGAAGTAGTACTGGATGCCCTGTACCCACTCGAAGTAGCTCACCGTCACGCCGCCGGCGTTGGCAAGAATGTCGGGCACGACGACGATCTTGCGCTCCTTGAAGATCTCGTCGGCTTCCGGCGTGGTGGGGCCGTTGGCGCCCTCGACGACGATCTTGGCGCGCACGTCCTTGGCGTTTTCTCCGTTCAGCACGCCGCCCAGCGCGGCAGGGATCAGGATATCGGCGTCGATGGCCAGCAGTTCCGCGTTGGTGATGGTCTCCGTGCCCGGTACTGAGCCCAGTTCGCCGGACTGGCCGTCCTGGCCGCCGAAGATGCGGAAGGGATCGATGCCGCTCTCGCTGTAGATGCCGCCTTTGACGTCGCTGAGCGCGATGATGCGGGCGCCCATCTCATGAAGGGCCTTGGCCGCGTTGCTGCCCACGTTGCCGCTGCCCTGGATCGCAACGCGCAGGCCCTTCAGGTTCATGCCCATTTCCTTGGCGACGGCGGCCACCACGTAGCTGACGCCGCGCCCGGTGGCCTCGATGCGCCCTAGCGAACCGCCCAGGGAGACGGGTTTGCCGGTGACGATCTGCGGCACCGCGTGGCCCGTGGTCATGTTGTAGGTGTCGTAGATCCAGGCCATCACCTGGGCGTTGGTGCCCATGTCCGGCGCGGGGATGTCCTTGTCCGGGCCGATGATGATCATGATCTCGGAGGTGAAGCGCCGGGTCAGGGCCTCGAGTTCGCGGTGGCTCAGAGCCTTGGGTTCGACGACCACCCCGCCTTTCGCGCCGCCGTACGGGATGTTCATCAGCGCGCACTTCCAGGTCATCAGCATGGCCAGGGCCTTCACTTCGTCCATGCTCACTTCGGGGTGGTAGCGAAGCCCACCCTTGGCCGGCCCGCGGAACTGGTTGTGGTGCACGCGATAGCCCTGGAAAACCTCCACGCGCCCGTCGTCCATCTGCACGGGCACGGCAACTTCCAGCGTGCGCTTGCAATGCCGCAGCATCTCGTGGAACCGCTGATCGAGCTTGATGCGGCCGGCGGTGTCGTCGAGTTGGTGCAGAGACTGTTCCCACAGGTTGTGTCGCAGGGGCACGGCGGGGCGCGCCGCGCTGAAACTCGCCTGGGTCCCCGCTCGGGTTCGTACGGTTTCCGCGGCGGCGCTGCCGGGCTCCGCGGGCTGGCCCTTGCCGTTGCCGTTCTTGGCCTTGGCCGCCGTAGCCTGGTCTTTGCCGCTGGCCTTGCGCGTCTTCATGGGGAACCTTTCCTCGAGGTGGGAAACGCCGGGTCGAATGCTCTACATTAACTTTACTGATATCGTCCCCGGCTGTCCACGGGTTGAATGGACCTGAACGCGGTCCGGCAGGCAAGCCTTAGCAGAGGCCCGGACCGCGGTCGATGGCAGCGCCGCCGATTCGTGCAACTTTCATATTTGAAAGGAGTTGCGACCGCGACCCGGCCTTGTGGACCAGCGCCTCGACGACCTTTGCCGAGCCCTCTCCCGTGGCCATCATTCGCACGCGGCGCTCGGTCGGCGCGCAGTGCTCCAGATCGACCTCCAGGCGATCGGCCGGCAGGACCTCGCTGACCCGTTCGGGCCACTCGATGCAGACCAAGCCCTGTGTGTCGGCCAGGCATTCCTTCAGGCCCGCACCCTCAAAGGCCGCGCCGCCCCCGTCGAGGCGGTAGGCGTCGATGTGGTACAGCGACGGCGCGGCGGCCCCTTCGCGCCGGTAGACGTGCAGCAGCACGTACGTCGGACTGGTGACCTCGATCAGATCCGGAGCCAGCAGCCCCAGCGCGATGCCGCGCACGAATACGGTCTTGCCCGCGCCCAGCTGCCCCCGCAGGGCGATCACGCTGCCCAGAGGCGTGCTCTGGCCTAACAGCCGGCCCAGCGCCTCGGTCTCCTCGGGCGCATGCGTCTGAAGGGTGTAGCCGGCGCGCGGCGTGGCGTCGCTCATGGTTGTCCTCACGTCCCGTGCTCGTACCCACGGTCCGGCAGCGCCTCAATCGCGCCGGCCTTACGCTTGAGTGTACGCCCGGAGGAAGCTTTCGTCACGCGCCCGATACGCGTCAGCGGCGTGGCAAGCTTCCAGCCGGCCAACAGCCGGTCCGCAGCGGCGTGTTCGATCGCCAGCAGCAGCTCGAAGTCCTCGCCGTCGCCCAGCGCGTGCTCGAGCGCCTCGCCCTGCCCGGCCTTTTCCATGGCCAGCGCATCGGGATGGATGGGCAGCGCGGCTTCGTCGATCTCCACGCCGCAGCCGCTCTCCGCGCAGAGATGCCCGGCGTCGCGGGACAGGCCATCGGTGACGTCGATGCAGGCGTGCACACCCGCGCCGACGGCTTCGCGAATCGCCCGCGCCTCCTTAATGCGGGGTTCGAAGATCAGGTGCTTCTTCGCCGCCCCGCGCGAGCCCCCAATCTGCCCGGTGAGCACAAGCACGTCACCGGGCATCGCGCCGCCGCGCGTCCACGCGCCGTCCTTGGTGCATTGCCCGATCATCGAGACACACACGCTGGCGGGACCGTTTCCGGAGGTGATGTCCCCGCCGGCCAAGGCGAGGCCGTAGCCTTCGCAGCACGCGGCGATGCCACCATGAAGTTCCCGCGCCCAAGCGTCGCCTAGCCCTTTTCGCAGATGCACGGCCACCGTCGCGGCGACGGGTTCGGCACCGGCGGCGGCGATATCGCTGAGCGCCTTCGCCACGGCCTTCCAGCCAACCTCCATCGGACTGGCGGCCTCGGGTCCGGCCAGCACGAAGTGCGTGTCCTCGACGATTTGGTCGATCTTGAAGGCCAGGTCGCGGTCCGCGTCCCACTTCAGGATAGCGCAATCATGGCCCGGGCCGACCTTCAGCCATGGGTGGCCCTGTGGGTACTTGCGGAAGAAGCGGATCAGGTCCAACTCGCTCATAAAGTCTATACTAGGTGCGGAACGCGGCGGCGGCAACGCACGTCTAAGGGGTCGGCCAAGACCGACGATTTGCGACGGAAAACGTGACCTCAGGGCTTTTCTAACCTGTTGTCAGGATTGAGGATTAGCCGTAGAATGCAGGTTTGCCTGTCCGTTTCAAGGAGTCTTCCCGTGAGACGCTGGTGCTGGCCTTTCGTCGCGCTGTTGCTCCTATCCGCCGGAACGGCCGTAGCGGGTCAAGGCCCCGATGTCATCTCGGGGACTTCGCCCCAACCGACCGACCCCAATCATCAGAAGACCATGATCGATCTGCTCATCGAGCGCGGCAAGAGCGGCCAGCCGATGCAGGTCGATCCCGCCCAGGCGAGCCTCTGCAACGTCTGCGGCCAGCCCCTGTTCAAGCATGCCGATCCGGAATTCAGGTGCGTACCCGACACAAAGAAGAACGGGCAGCTGCAGGAGATCCGCGAGATCGACGTCACCTGCCCGGTCTGCACCGCGCCCTTCAAGGCCGCCCAGCAGGGCAACATCAACATCGGCGAAGGTGAAGACCGCGACTTCTGCCCCCACAGCGTAGGCAAGATTGCCGTGTACAGCAGCGTCTGGATGTGCCCCGAGTGCGGCTACGCGGCGGTGGGGCGCTTCTGGGGCAAACGCCCCGACGACCTGGCCAAGGACATCGGGCCGGAAACCGTCAGCGCAGTCCGCGAGACCCTGGCCGCGCCCACGCGCAAGCGTATGATCGAACTGGCGGGGCTCAAGCCGGTCAAGCAGAACCAGGACGGCGAGCCCGTCTACGACCCGCAGTTGCTGAAGTTCGGCACCTACATCCGTCAGACCCAGATCCCCGACTGGGTCAAATACGACAACGCGCTGAAGCTCATCGAGGCCGCCAAACTCAAGGTCCCGCACACCGTGCTGGCCAAGCTGGAGATCGAGGCCGCCTATGCCTGCCGGCACTTCGTCTGCAGCGAGGTTTCCGTCAGCGGCATGGACCCGGTGCTCTTCGATTCCCTCAGCAAATCGATCCGCAAGATCAACAACTTCCTGGCCAAGGAATGCATCGAACTGCGGCTCGCGCGCAAGGAACCGCTCGTCGATCCGAACGCCGTCGAATCCGACCCCGACATCCTGGAACTGGCCGCCCAGCGCATCATTGAGAAGGGCAACCAGATGGTCACCCGTCAGGTAACCGAGGGCCAGGACCAGCGCACCGTCGAGGCCAGCATCTTTACCGCGGGCGATATGTTCGTCCTGCATCTGGACCATGCCGGCTTCCTGGACCGCCAGGGACGCTACGCCGACGCGGTCAAAGCCCTGGAGGCCGCGCGCCAGGTGATCAGCGGGCGCACGCCTAACGCCGGCGGCAGCCAGGCCGATAAGGACCTGGTCGGCTACATCGAGCGGCAGGTCACGAAGCTGCGCGAAGTAGTAGACCAGCGCCTGACCTGCCTCAAGATGGAGCGCGAGCACCAATACCGCGCCGCCGACCAGCTGATGCAGATCCTGTACTTCGGCTCCGAGTCCGACCGCGTCGAACCCGCTCGAACCGCTTACCTGATCGGCGAACTCCTGCGCCGTGATGGTGCCGAACCCGACGCGGCCAAGGCCTGGTTCGAGGCCGCCCTGGCGCTGTTCAAGCATCCGCGCTGGGATCGTGAGGCGCTCGCCATCGCCAAACGTCAGCTGCCCAAGATGGACTTCTCCGAGCTCCAGGACCTCGTCCAGAGCGATCGCATCAAGTACCAGACCTGGGCCCAGGCCCAGATGCGGCTGCTCGATGGCAAGACCAAGGGCAAGGGTCTCTCCAACAACATCCAAGGCGCGCTGGATAAAGTTAAGGGGCGCTTGGGCGCCGAGACCGCCGACGCCGGAAATTCGGAAGCCACCGCCAAGCCGGTTACGCCCGCAACGCCCGACACGACGACCAAGCCCGTCACGCCCGAGACGCCGAAAGGACCGGCCGTCGCGGTAAAGGGTCCCGCCCCAGATGACAATCCGCCGGTTCAGCCCAAGACTACGCCGCCCGATACAACCGCCAAGCCTGCTTCCGGCAAGCCCGACACGCCGGCGGCGCGCGCGGGAAAGACGCGCGACGAAGTCTTCGCTGCGTACTACCAGGCGCTGAAGAAATACCAGGCCGAGAAGGGCGAGCCGGCCCCGAGGCTTTCGGCGCTGTCCGAAGGCCACTACCTCGACGAGACGCTGCTCTCGCACGACGCCTCGGGCAAGCTGCTCTGCCCCGAGAGCGGCCAGGCGCTGCTGTACAGCCGCACCGCGCTGGGAAGCGCCGACCGCCCGCTCTTTATTCCCATCGGCAAGAGTCTGAACGCCAAGCGCCTCTACGGCGACGGTTCGATCAAGGAGTGATGCAGAGCGGGCCTCGCTTGCATCCGCGTGCCGTGATGCTCTACTGAGGCCATGCCTGCACACAAGAAGCCCAATCTCCTCTTCGTCTTCGACGACCAGCACCGCCACAGCGCGCTCGGGGCTTACGGCAACCGCGATGTCCGTACGCCAAACTTCGACCGCTTCGCCGAACAGGGCCGGCTCTTCGAACAGTGCATCTCGACGTGCCCGATCAGCGGGCCGTACCGCGGCATCCTGCTGAGCGGCCGCTACCCGCACGCCAGCGGCGTGATCGACAACGAGTACGCGCTGAACCCCAAGGTCCCCACCCTGGCGCAGGCCCTGGGCAAGGCCGGCTACCGCACCGGCTACATCGGCAAGTGGCACCTCGGCTACGGGCCGTACACCGAAGAGAAGCGCCACGGCTTCGACTACCTGGCCGCGAACAACTGCGAGCACGCCTACTTCGACGTCGCGTACCACGAGAACGAGGAAGGTCCGATCCCGATCAAGGGCTGGGCGCCCGAGCACGAGACCGACCTGGCGCTGCGTTTCATGGAACGCCACCAAAAAGACGACCCGAAGAAGCCCTTCGCGTTGGTGCTCGGCTGGGGTCCGCCGCACTGGCCCTACGACCACTACCCAAAAGAGTTCGACACCTACGACCCGGATCGCATCGAGCTGCCGCCGAACGTGCCGGTGCAGATGGAAGCCTTCGCGCGGCGCGAACTGGCGCACTACTACGGCAACGTGAGCGGCCTCGACGCGCAGTTCGGCCGGTTGATGGCCGGCCTCGAGAAGATGAAACTCGCCGACAACACCTACGTGATCTTCACGTCGGACCACGGCGACCACCTGAGCAGCCACGGCTACGGCAAGTTCGGCGACCGCTGGATGCACCATTCGCGGCGCGCATCCAAAGCCACGCCGTACGCCGAGTCGATCCGCGTGCCGTTCCTGGTGCGTGGGCCGGGCGTGCCGGCGGGCACCCGCACCGACGCGATCCTGGCGGCCGTGGACCTGATGCCGACGCTGCTGGGCCTGTGCGGCGTGCGCAAGCCCAAGGGCGTGCAGGGCGTGGACCGTTCGTGCCACGTGCTTGGAAAGGATGCCGAGCGCGCCGATTCGGCGTACCTTCAGATCCTGGGGCCTGGCTGGCCGGGCAACGGGAAGTGGGTCGGATTCTGGCGCGGGCTCACCACTGGGCGATTCACCTACGCGCGCTGGCTGAACGAGGAGCAGGAGACGCTGCTCTTCGACAACGAACTCGACCCGTGGCAGATGGTCAACCTCGCGGGGCGCCCCGAGACGCGCGGCTTGCAGGAGGCCCTCGAAGCGCGCTTGAAGATTTGGATGAAGGAGACGAAGGACCCGTTCGAGACCGGCCCGCGCGACCCGAAGACCGGGATCCTGCAACTGGGCCAGCGCTTCACGCATCCGAGGTACGAGCGGTAGGCTACAGCCCCAACCGCTTCAGTAGATCCATGCACCAGCCCCAGTGCATGATCTTGCCGCCGACGAAGAGCACCAGGGCGGCGACCAGGCCCAGCGCGAACAGCGTCACGATCAGGTTCTTGAGCTTGGTGAAGAAGCCCGGGCGGCGGCGGACCTCGTACTGGCCCATGAACTTCTCGTAGTTGTCCTGGCAGTTGACCGAGCAGAACGTCCCGGCCTCGCCCTTCAGGGCGCAATCGGCGCACAGCGGCTTGTGGCAGGTGTGGCACCGCGCGGTGGCGGTGCGGTCGGTGTGGTTGATGCAGACGCTGCTGGCCATGCCCATACCCTACCCCCATTTCAGGAGTTTCCGCAACTGCGACGGTCGATACATCGGAGCGGCCCTTGAGGCGTCGACATGCATAAAAAGAGACTGTTTTTCTTTCTAGCTCTGGCAGTTCCGAGTGCTCTGGTCACCTATGCGCCGGAATCTTTGATGCCAAAGCCGGAATCAGAAGATGCCCGCCTCGAGCGCCTACTGGAGCGATCGCCGACCTTCGCAGCATTCAAACGGCGCGCATCGAGGCCCTGCTATTTCATCGATAACCGCAGCCTTCGGTCCTGCGAGGTCGCCTACGGCAATGATCTTCGAGAGCGTTTTGACCGATGGGGAACACTGAAGGTCTACCCAAACGGCCTCATTCTGCGCTGGTCCTTTCAAAAAGACGCTTGGGAGCCGGACGTTTAGCCATCCCCCGCCCTCATCTTGCAAGGTTGCGCGCGTGCGGCATAATGGGAGCGCCAACAGGCCAGAAAGCGGCCCCGCCTCGGGCGCCGCGCCTGCCGCGCAGGGAGAAGACCATGGGCTTTAAGCCACGCCGCCGCCGAAAAATCGGCAGCAAGAAACGCCGCAACCGCCGCAATCGCCGCAAGAAGAAGTAACGCTTTGGCGTGACAGCGCGCCCGCCGGCTCCCAAGAGCCGCGCGGGCGGCCGTCCGCCGGACCAGGCGTGGCCCCGCGCGCGGCGCCCAGGCCTGTCCGAGCAGTGCCGCTCGCTATCGCGCGCCGCGGCCGCACCCGCTTTTGGAGATCTTCGTCATGGCAGAGTCCGGCAAGGGCAAGGGCGGATCGCCTTCGCGCAGCGGTGTCTTCGGCAAGCCCGCAGACCCGCTCCTGGAGGCCTTCACGCAGTCGATCAGCTTCGACCGCGCGCTGTACAAGTACGACATCGCCGGCTCGGTCGCGCACGTCGAGATGCTCAACCAGGTCGGCCTGATCAAGCGCAGCGAGAAGGACGCCATCGTCACCGGGCTCACCGAGATCCTGAACGAGATCGAGGACGGCAGCTTCCGCTTCCGTCCCGAGTGCGAAGACATCCACATGAACATCGAGCACGCGCTGATGGAGAAGATCGGAGAGCCCGCCGGCAAACTCCACACCGCGCGCAGCCGCAACGACCAGATCGCGCTCGACGAGCGCCTGTGGGTGCGCGACGAGCACGACGAATGCGTGCGCCTGCTGTCCATGCTGCAGATCAGCCTGCTGGACCTCGCCGCGCCTCACGCCGCCGACGTGATGCCCGGCTACACGCACCTGCAGCGCGCCCAGCCGGTGACCTGCGGCCATTACCTGCTGGCGTACGTCGAGATGCTGGAGCGTGACAAGAGCCGTTTCCGAGACGCGCGTAAGCGCGCCAACGTGCTGCCCCTGGGCGCCTGCGCGCTGGCCGGCACCAGCCTGCCCATCGACCGCTCCATCGTCGCCAAGCTGCTGAAGTTCGACGGCGTCACGCGCAACAGCATGGACACCACCGCCGACCGCGATTACCTGCTGGACTTCGCGTACTGCATGAGCGTCGCGAGCCTGCACCTCTCGCGCCTGGCCGAAGACCTGATACTGTACGCCACCGCCGAGTTCGGGATCCTGGAGATCGACGACGCTTTCAGCACGGGCAGCTCGATCATGCCTCAGAAGCGCAACCCCGACGTCCTGGAACTGGTGCGCGGCAAGGCCGGCCGCAGCGTCGGCTGCCTGAACCAGCTGATGATGCTCGTCAAGGGCCTGCCGCTGACCTACAACCGCGACTTCCAGGAAGACAAGGAAGTGCTCTTCGACGCCACCAAGCACTTCAAGGGGTGCCTCCAGATCATGGAGGTCTTCATGCGCAACGTGCGCTTCCGCGTCGACAAGATGAAGGACACCTGCGAAGCCGGCTTCATGGACGCCACGTCGCTCGCCGAGTACCTCGTCGGGCGTGGCATCCCGTTCCGCCAGGCCCACTACGCCGCCGGGCGCCTGGTCAACCTGGCCATGCGCAAGAAGGTGACGCTGAGCGACCTGGAAGTCGACGACCTGCGCGAGGTCCACGCGCTGCTGAGCGAGGAAGTGCGCGCCGAGCTGGGTGCCGAGGGCGTGATCCAGGGCTACAAGAGCGCCGGCAGCAGCAACCCGCAGATGGTCTCCGCCGAGATCCAGCGCTGGCGCCAGACGCTCAAGAACGACGGGGCATTTTCTTGATTTTGAGGGGTGAGAAGCTTCTCGCCCCTCTCCCCTCGCCCCTGCCGTTACGATGCCGACCAGAGCCCGATCTTGATGCCGTTCGGATCGGAGAACTGCGCGACGAAGCCTTGCCCGCCGGGAATCTCGCACTTCTCTTGAACCACACTGCCGCCGGCCGCAACGACGTTCGCCATCGTCGACGTGATATCCTTCACCGTGATGTACGGCTGTGTGCCGCTCTCGACGGCGCCGGGAAACGCGTTCAGCCCGCCGCCCGAGAGGCCGTCCTTGAAGAGCACGTATTCGGCCATGCCCGGGACCGCCTGGAACTTCCAGCCAAAGGTCTTGCCGTAAAAGGCCTGAGCCTTGGCCAAGTTCGGGGCGGGAATCTGAGTATGCGTGATGGCGTTGAAGGGAAAGGGCATGCCCTGAGCCTTCGCGGCTGTCTTCTTAGCGGTGCGCGGGGCCTGTTTGCGCGTGGGCCGCGCTTTCTTGGCGGGCTTGCGGACGGACTTCTTGGAAGCCTTCTTCTTGGCCATGATTGGTTCCCCCCGTCTCTATAGGTCTGGTTAGGGTGGCCCGCGGCCATTGCCGGGGCGACGTAGAGCATAGACGCGGGTCCGGGCCGGATTCCACGGCCGATTCCCCCGGATCTGTTTCGAGGGTCCTAGCGAAAATTCCAAAACCCGTTGATCCTTCAGGGGGTTACGGTAACTTTATCTGGCCAAACGGGATCAAGGAGGTCCGCTTTCGGGCGTCCTGTTTCTGGGGATTTTTCGCGCCCGCGCCCGCGCGCCCCTTTGCCCATAGCCCTTTCGGATGCATCGAGCCCGCTTCATGTTCAAAACCGTCTTCAGATTCCTGGCCTCGCTGCACCTGGCGCTGTTCCTGCTGACCGTGCTGATCGTCGCCTGCGCCATCGGCACGATCTACGAGTCCCGGGTCAACGCCGAGGTCGCGCGCCATTGGGTCTACAACGCCCCGTGGTTCAACGCCTGGCTGGTGCTGCTCGTCACCAACCTCTTCTGCGCGGCGGCAATCCGCTACCCCTGGAAGCCGCACCAGACCGGCTTCGTGATCACGCACGCCGGAATCATCCTGCTCCTGATCGGCGGCATGATCGACCGCAAGTGGGGCGTCGAAGGCTACGTCGGCCTCACCGTCGGCGATGCACCTTCCGACACGATGAACCTGCGCGAGCAGGAGATGCTCGTCTTCCGCCCCACCGGAGCCGGGTCCGGCGAACCCGCGCGCACGCCGCTGAAGGTCGATTACCTCGCCAATACGCGCGACCCCCGCGTGTCGGTGGCCAGCGGCGATCCGGGGATCCAGGTCGAGGTCCTTGGCGCGGTACCCGTTCGCGGCTTCATGAGCGACTACGAGGCCGTTCGCGCGATGGACCTGCCCGACCAGCACGCCACGCCCGGCGTGCGCTGGACCTTCTTCGGGGAGATGATGGGCGGCGCACACCCCGGAAGCATCCTCCTGAATGACCGCATCTCCCTGGGGCCCGCGACCCTCCACTTCCGCCGAGGGCTCCCGCCCGAGGCCGCACCAAAGACAGTCGCCGGGAGCGACGAGAAGGCCGCGCACACCGAAGTCCAGTTCGTCTTCGCCAACCATCCGGACATGCCCACGGTAAAGCAGCTCGCCGGCCCGGCGACCGGCGCCAAGGCGGCGCTGGCGGTAGACGCCAAGGGCGAACACCCGGTGCTCAAGGTGACGATGCGCGGCAAGGATTTCGAGATCCCGGTGCGCGAGAACCTGGAGAAGCACTACGAACTCGAGGGGCTCGAAGGACCGTGGCACCTCCGCATCGTCGGCTACTACCACGATTTCATCATCGTCGACGGCAAGAAGACCAACCGCAGCGCGGAATCCAAGAATCCGGCCGTCGAATTCCAACTCGTGGGCCCGCCCGTTGAGAAAAGCGCCACGCCGGCGCCGGACGCGCAGGCGGGCGATCCGCACGGCGGCGGCGCATCGGGACGCGAAGGCTTCGGCGACCCGAGCCTGAACGTCATGACCCTGTATCTCGGCGACGACGGCAAGCTGCGCTACCACCTCAAGTCGCGCAAGTCGGGCGAGAAGAACGGCGAGGTGGTGATCGGCCAGGCCCTGGAGACCGGCTTCGCCAAGGGCGCAACTTTTACGGTGGACGAGTTCCTGCCCCGCTCCGTGGCGCGCACCAACTACAAGGAGATCCCGCCGGAGCAAGCGGCCGACGACGAGAGCCAGCAGTACGTCCTGCGCTGCCGCGTCGCGGCCGGCGGAGAGGATCAGACCGTGCTCGTTCCGCCCAGTCACGACCCCAAACGCCTGGCGCCGGCGGACGTGGAGGTCGGCGGCCAGCGGGTGCTGCTTACGTTCTCCAGCATCACTCAGAAGATCCCCTTCACCGTCGCGCTGATGCGCTTCCACGCGCCGCGCGAGCAGGGCAGCGACATGTTCCGGACCTTCGAGAGCAACCTCTGCTTCGACGACCGCTACGACCGCGTGACCCTGAAGGCCGACGCCCAGGACCTGCCGGCCATTCGCGAACACCTGGGCGAGTTCCTCGAGGACCGCACCTTGAAGTGCGCGGTCGTCGCCGAGAACCCCGCCGACCTGACCCTCGCCACCGCCAACGGCGCCGAATTCCGGCTTCCGCGCAACCAGGTGTCGGACGTCGTACGAAACACGCGCAAGATCTATATGAACAACCCCACCAGCTACCCCGAGGTGTGGTGGGGCCCGTGGACCGGCACCACCTACAAGTTCTCCCAGTCCGGCTTCGAGAAGGGCCGCAGCGATTTCTCCACCGTGCAGGTGCTGCGCGATCCGGGCTGGCTGCCCAAGTGGGTCGGAAGCCTGATGATCTGCTTCGGCATCTTCACCATGTTTTACCTGAAGCCGTACTTTCGCCGGGCCCCCGCCGCCAGGCCCGTCGCGGCCGCCGTCGCCGCGGAACCTACCATATCTAAAGCTTCCGCTCCCGCCGGGATTGCCACCGCCTCCGCCAGTAAGGAAACCAACGCATGAACGCAAAGCGTATCTCGCCGGTTCTGCCCGCCGTCCTTTTCGCGGCTTTCTGCGCACTGCCGTGCGCACAAGCGGAAGTCATGGAACCCGAATCCCACGGGCCGTCGGTGCAGGACGAAGAGGCCGCCGCGCAGGGGCACGTCCACGACCACGGCGATGGGCACGATCACGATCATGGAGACGGCCTGCCGCCGGCGGTGCTGACCGGCGACCTGGACTTCTCCTTCGCCGAAGGCCTGGTGGTGCAGGACGGCGGGCGACTGAAGCCTCTGCACACCTACGCGAACGAGTTGGCCGCGGAACTGACCGGGCGCGGCTTCATGGGCGGCGCGCCCTCCTACCAGACCGCCGGCGGCCAGAAACTGGGCCCCGTGGATCTGCTCTTCTCGATCTGGTTCGCCACCCGCGACTGGGACGAGGAATCCGTAATCCTGGTCAGTTACCGTCCGCTGGTGGAGAAGTTGGGCCTGAGCCCCGAGAAGAAGCGCTTCTCCCTGAACGAACTCTGGAACCGCGGCCCAGGCGCCGAGGAACTTCGCAGGATCCTGACCGAGGCGCAGGGAAAGAGCGCCAAGCAGGAAGATCTGACCACGATGGAGCGCGAGGCCCGCATCGTCTGGCAGCGCATCAACCTGATCTCGGGCATCCGACACGGCGAAGTGCCCGTTGTGCCCCATCCCGCCGACGACAACGGCGTATGGGTCTCCATGAATACCTTCCGTCTGATCGTGACCAACCCGGAGCGCGCCCTGGAATCGGCGGCGCAGAACTATTTCGAAGGGGATTTCCAGGAAGCCGGCGTGATGGTGGAGGCCTACCTGCGCAGCCTGGCAAAAGCGGGGAGCAAGGTCGACGCCGCAATCTCCGGATTCCAGAAACTGATCGGCAGCTACCGCTCGCGCGACGCCGCAGCGTTCACGGCGGCGGGCCGCGAGTTCCGCGAGGCCGTGGCGCTCCTGAGCGCCGTCGGCTACCCCGATCCGGCGGCAGTGTCCCGCGAGATCCACTACAACCAGTTGCGCCCCTTCGCCTGGGCCTGGGGCTTCTATCTGCTGGCGCTGCTATCCGGCCTGCTGGCCTTCCGCGCGAAAGCAACTTGGCCCTTCGCGCCGGCGTGGGCCTTTTTCTTGGCCGGCCTGGCGCTGCACGTCTACGCCTTCGTGCTGCGCTGCTGGATCGCCGGGCGTCCGCCGGTCACGAACATGTACGAGTCCGTGATCTGGGTCGGCTTCGGGATCGTCTTCTTCGGACTGGTCTTCGAACTGAGGCACCGCCCGCGCTACTACCTGCTCTGCGGCGCCGCCGGCGGCTTCCTGTGCTTGGTGCTGATGGACCTGCTGCCGGTCTTCAGCGGCAAGCCGACGGTCTCGGGCTTCGACCCGTCCATCGGGCCGCTGGTGCCGGTGCTGCGCGATAACTTCTGGCTGACGGTGCACGTGCTGTCGATCACACTCAGTTACTCGGCCTTCGCGCTGGCTTGGTTGCTGGCACACGCGACGATGTACAAGCACCTCGCGCGTCCGGGCGAAACGACTGAACACCACCAGATGCACCAATACCTCTACCGCGTGATCCAGATCGGCGTGCTGCTGCTGGCCACGGGCACGATCCTGGGCGGCGTATGGGCGTACTACTCGTGGGGGCGCTTCTGGGGCTGGGACCCCAAGGAGACGTGGGCCTTCATCGCGCTGCTCTGCTACCTGGTCGTGCTGCACGGGCGCTTCACCGGCTACTGGGGCAACTTCGGACTCAGCGTCGGCGCGCTGGTCTGCTTCCAGGCCGTGGTGATGGCCTGGTACGGCGTGAACTTCGTGCTCGGCAAGGGCTTGCACAGCTACGGCTTCGGCGAGGGCGCCGCCAACAACTACATCGCGGTAATCCTCGGACTGGACCTTCTCTTCACCGGCGCGGCCGTGTACCGCCACCTGAGCTACAAACGGACCAAGGCCGCGGGGGCGGAAAAGACCGAGCACCGCCTGACGCCCACCGACCCCGTCGACGAGGCCCGCGCGGCCCTTGCCGACACGCAGCAATAAGTCTATCGTTCAATTCGAGACGGCACCCGCGGCACAAAGATGATCCGGGAGGCTATTTTGAGCGGTTACCAATACGACCTGGTCGTGATCGGTTCCGGACCGGCCGGCGAGAAGGGCGCGGCCCAGGCCGCCTACTTCGGCAAGAAAGTCGCGATGATCGAGGCCGAGCCCGTGGTCGGCGGCGCGGCGGCCAACACCGGAACCCTGCCCAGCAAGACCCTGCGCGAAACCGCGCTGATGCTCTCGGGCTTCCGCGCCCGCGGGCTCTACGGCGTGGATCTCTCGATCCGCCGCGAGGTCAGGGTCCGCGACTTCCTCCACCGCGAAAAGATGGTCAAGGAGACCGAGCGCGGGCGCATCCTCAAGAACCTCGAACGCCACCGCGTGAGCCTGTTCCAGGGGCTCGGCTCGTTCGTCGACCCCCACACGATCAAGGTCACGCATAAGAGCGGCGAAGAAGAGACGCTCACCGCCGAAAAGGTCCTGATCTCGACCGGCAGCAGCCCCCGGACGCCCGAGATGTTCCCCTTCGCCCATCCGCGCGTGTGGGACAGCAACGAGATCCTGCTGCTCGAGTTCATGCCCAAGACCATGGCCGTCGTCGGCGGCGGCGTGATCGGCAGCGAGTACGCCTGCACCTTCGCCGCGCTGGGTGCAAAGGTCTTCCTGATCGACGGTCGCGACAAGCTGCTAACCTTCCTCGACGGCGAGATCTCCAGCGCCATCAAGCACCGCATGGTCCAGCTCGGCATCGAGATGGTCATGCCCGAAAAGGTCAAGGCGTGCAGCGCAGACGACAAGGCTTGCCAGGTGATCCTGGAAAGCGGCCGCACGCTCGACGTCGACGCGGTGCTCGTCGCCGCCGGCCGCATCAGCAACACCGGCAAGCTCAACCTCCAGGCCGCCGGCGTGGACGTCGGGGAACGCGGCCTCCTGAAGGTCAACGAGCACTTCCAGACCAACGTGCCCCACATCTACGCCGCCGGCGACGTGATTGGCTTCCCCGCGCTGGCCAGCACCAGCATGGAACAGGCGCGCCTGGCCATGGTCCACGCCTTCCAGCTGGGCTACAAGAAGGAAGTCTCGCCTATCCTGCCCTTCGGGATCTACACCATCCCCGAGGTCAGCATGGCGGGCGAGACCGAGGAGTCTCTGCGCGAGAAGAAGATCGACTTCGTCGCCGGCAAGGCCAGTTACGGCAACAACCCGCGCGGCGAGATCATCGGCGACTACGACGGCTTCCTGAAACTGCTCTTCCGCCGCAGCGACATGAAGCTGATGGGCGTGCACGTGATCGGCGAACAGGCGACCGAGCTGGTCCACATCGGCCTCGCCGCGATGCTCGCCGACGCCACATCGGACCTCTTCATCCGCGCCTGCTTCAACTACCCGACCCTCGGCGATCTTTACAAGTACGCCACCTACGACGCCATGGGCCACCGCGATTGACGCGCGCCCGGCCGGCTGCGGTTGTAGCTGCGGACCGCCAGCCAGCGTTTGAGGCGCTGAATCGGATTGCGGTTTCCTCCCGACAGGCGTCCGCTTCGGATCTTCATACCCACGAGGTCCATCTGCGCATACTGGGGCGCGGCCCGGCGGCCCGGACGACGCAGCAGCCAGCGCAGGGCCTCGCTGACCACCAGGCTCGCGCAAAGCAGGCACGCCGCGCCGTGGGACGGCCCCTTGCCCGCCACCAGGTCCACGCGAGAGAGATCGATCTGATTCATGTGCAGCAGCGCAGGCGCCAGGCCCAGGACGAAATTGACGCGCTGCTCAAAGTCGCTCTGCCCGTCGTGCCAGTCGAAGTACTCGTCCGCGGGCATCCCGTCCGGCGCAAAGACCAGCAGCGCTGCGGTCAGGCCCAGCGGCGCCGCCAAAAGAACCGGAATGCCGCGGGCGCGGGCGTGGCGAAAGAGTAGGCGGTGCGCCGGTATGGAGAACGCGTCCAACCCGTCGATGGCCAGGTGCGTGTGCGCTAGAAAGGCGTCGATGTTCGCCTCGCAGAGATTCTCGCGCCAGACCTCCAGTTCCGCGTGCGGGTGGATGGCGGCGATCTGACGCGCCATCTCGTCCGCCTTGTTACGGCCCAGGGAATCCATGGTGCCGCCGGCCTGCCGGTTGAAGTTCGCCATCTCGAAGCGGTCGCCGTCGGCCAGGTGGAAGGCGCCCATGCCCGCGCGCGCCAGCCCGTGGGCATAGAAGCCGCCCACGCCGCCAAGCCCGGCCAGGGCCACGCGCGAGGCGAAGATCCGCTTCTGTTCCTCTTCCGTCACCACACCGATGTTGCGGCCGAAGGCCGTCTGCGGATCGAATGCGTACATGGGTCATCCCTCCAAGGCGGCGGCCGCCGCCGGCTGCTGCAGAAAAGGCGCAAAGCGCCGCTGCAATCTCCCGAAGACGCCGTTCCGAAGGCGCAGGCCCTCGGCGATACGGCCCTCGCACCCGCCGCGATCTTCCTCGACAAAGTACCGGTACAGATTGCGCGAACGGCCGCCCCAGTGCTCGAAGCGCCGGCGGAAGCGCGCCTCCGCGTTGTCCAGCGGCAGGTAAACCGGCGCGACGCCCGCGACGGCCAGGCCGTTGCAGTCGTGAAAGTGGTCGGCGCCGAATCGCCGGAAGCCCAGGACGCCGCAGTAGAATGGGGCGTGGTGGGCGACCACGAACGCGCACAGGGCGTCGGCGCGGCGGAACGCGCGGGCGTAGATCCAGGCGTGCTTGAAGAGCGCCAGCCAGACGCGATGGCTGCAGGGCTCGCCCGGCCGCACCATCAAGGCGCCCAGTTCGAAGATCCGCTTGCGCCTGCGGCGCAAGCGGTCGAGTTCCGCGCCCCAGCCGGCCGCGGACGGCAGGTCTCCGTCGTCCTCGAAGATACTGATCGTCCCGGCCAGTTCGCCCGCCCGGTACGCGCAGAAGACGACCGATGTCGGCTTCAGGTGCTGCGGCGTCACGCGCAGGCCGTGCTCGGAGAACGGCGCAAAGCCCAACGCGCGGTACGCGCCATAGGCCATGCGAAAGGACGCTTCGTACTCCTCCGGCGTCGCGGCCAGCCGCACCTCGGGCCAGTCCGCACAGGCCGTCCGGCTTCCTCCGCACCTACCCATCGCGTCGCTCATGGGGCTTCCTCCTGTCCGTGCGCGCGTGTTGCACCGCAACCCGTACGCGACGGGTCTTCCCGGGCGGCCGGCGGCCGCCGATTCGAGTAAGATCTGGAAATCCGCGCGCAGCGGCGCTGCCGGCAGGCTCTAAGGGTGCGCCGCCGCACGTTCGACGCGAATCTTCGCGAAGTCCATCCGCACCTGGCTGGTAGCGCCCTGCGAGCGCGCCCAGAGCCTCAGCGAGACGCTCTGCGCCGCCGCCTGGACGGACTCCGCTTCGCGCCCTTCGCCGTCCAGCCGCGCAATCCGGCCGTCGGCTGTCACCCGAAGGCGCAGCTCGGCGGCCTGGGCCTGCGAGCTCCGCTCGCCCAGGGTCCATGCGCCTTCGAGTGGAATCTCTTGGTGATCTCCAATGCCCCGCGAACCACCTCGGAGCACGAACGAGGCCAGCACGAGGTCCTGCTCGTCCCGCACCTCGACGCCGGCCTCCGCGGAGCCCTCCACGTGGTACCGTCCGATGGCCACCCGGATCTCGAGAGCCCCGCCTGCCAGCGCCACCGGCTTCGAAGCCACCGAGACCGCCGGCCGAACGTCCACTTTCTTTCCGCCGAGGAGGACGAAAGCGGTGTTCTGCTCCTTGCTGCCTGCCGCCAACAGGCTCAGTTGTCCGCCGCTGAAGCCGTACGAAAGCAGATTCTCCGATTTCAGGGGTTCCACCTTTGCCCAGAATTCCGGCAGGCTGCTTATCGTGAAATCGCTTTCGTACACGACCTGCGGCGCCGGATCCGCCGAAGGCGGCGCTTCCGGTTCGACGCGCGCGCCGGGTGCCTGCTGCTGCCAGACGAAGGCGCCTGCCGCCGCCAGGCCTACCGCGGCTGCACAGAGGAGGGCCGCCTTCGGGCCCGCGGCTCCCGCCCACCGAGCCGAACGCCGCGCCGTCGCCCTGGCCGCCGTGGCCAGCTTCGACTTCAGGACAGCGCCCAGCGACGGCGGCGCCGCCGCGCCGGTCGTGACCGCCTCCCGCAGCCCTTGCTCGGCCAGCAGCGGCAGGGCGGCGGCAGCACCGGCTTCCGTCAAGGCCCCGCGCAGGCGCGCCAGCACGCGCTGGATGCGGCTGGAGATCGTCTGCTGCGGAATGTCCAAGGTCTCGGCGATGGCCGTCTGCGTCATCTCGGCGCCGTAGTAGAGCGCCACCAGCAGCCTGTCTTCCTGGGCCAATTGGTCGAGTTGGCTCCGCAACGACGCAATCTGCTCGGCGCGTTCCGCCTCGGCGTCCCGCGCGGTCCTGGCATCGCGCTCCCGCGCGGCGTTCCGTTCCTGAATTCGCTTCATCTGGTGGGCTTCCGATCTCTGTTTTCGCAAGGCGTCCAGACACGCGTTGGACGTCAGGCGCAAAAGCCACCCGCGCAGGCTGCCTTCGCCCTGGTACTCGAAGCGGCCAAAGCGCTCCCACGCCCGCAGCAGGCTGTCCTGAACGCACTCCTCGGCAAGTGCGTCCTTGCCGGTCATGTAACGGGCGAGATTGAAGAGGACGGACTGGTGGCGCTCCACCAGCGCCGCGAAGGCCTCCTGGTCGCCGCGCGCGGCGGCTTGGGCGAGGTCCTGTTCGGGATCTGGTGCGCTCATGCGCGTTCGTCGGCTCCTGGCATCGATCTTTGAGGTCGCAAGCATAATCCAATCGCCCAGTTTCGGGTGCCTTCGCGTCCGCAGATGAAACGAAGCGCTGCCGGGCTCTACCAACTGAAACTCCTGATTTCGCACAGTTCGCTCTATGCCATGGGTCCGCGCACCTTTTCCCTTCCCAGTCCTTTCACACCTGGTCGTTCTTGTAAGTCTTGAAAATACGGCAAAAGGTGCAGCACGACGTGCTCACCTAACGGACATTGAACCTACTTCGTGCAATGTAACACTTTGCACAATGGGCAACCCTTTGAGGTCAAGTGGTTATGGAGATAATCGCGAAAATGTTCGTCGACGAACATTTTCGCGTAAATGCAATTTCGCGAGAGCGGTGTGCAGCGGACTTACCAGTCGCCGAGGTGTTCTTTGCTCAGCTTCGCGCCGCAGCGCCCGCAGTAGTTGTGCTCCTTGAACCACTTCGTCCCGCACCAGGTACAGAAGATGTAGAGCTTCCCCTGCTCCTCGTCGGGCAGCGGCTGGCGATTGGGATCGGGAAGCTGGCCCATGCCGGCCTCCGGCGGCTTGCCCTTGTTCGCCGGCTCGGTGGCGCTCTTGGGGTCGCCGGTGTCGGCCACGACCGGGCCGGGCTCGCTGCCCGCCTTCGGCGTCACGGCCGGCGCAGGGTCGGTCGTGGCCACGGTGGGCCCGGCGCTGCCTACGCCTTCCGGAAGCGCCAGCGCCTTGCCGCCGGGGAAGACCGCCGCCAGTTTCTGCGCGACGGTCACGAAGTCGGCCTTCTTGTACTTGCCCGGCAGGCTGCCCAGCGGACCGTACAGCGCGCCGACCTCCTTCGTCTTCGCCGCCGCGTCGGCGGGCTTGGCGTCGGCGGCCAGCGTGCGCATCAGGCCGAAGATCGAATAGAAATACTGCTCGGCGCAGCGGAAATCGAGCCCGCCCGCGGCCGGACCCTCGGCGGCGACGCCGGCCAGCAGCTTCTCCGTCAACGCCTGGTCGAAGGCCTGCGCCTGGACCTTGTCGGCGAGCGCCTCGCCGAGTCGCTCGAGTTCGCCCAGCGGTGCGGCGAGTTTCTTCGCATCCGAGCCGGCGGCCTGCGCGGCCTTAAGCTGCGCGTCGATGGCGCCCAGCGCCGGCGCGTCGATCGCCGCCGCCAGCTGCCGTGCCATCAGCGCGTGCCCGAGCATCTTGAAGTAGCTGTACTGGAGTTGCTGCGCGCCGGCGCCGCCGGCCGCATGCGCGCCCAGCTGCCGCGCGGCGTCGCGCAGGCTGACGGCCTGCCCGGCGGCCCAAGCCTTGGTCCCGAACCAGGCGCCCTTGTCGCGCCAGTGCGCCCACTCGTAACCGCCGAAGACGCTCAACTCGAACTTGATGTGCGGATGCCCGGCGGCGAGCAGGTTGTGGTCGATCTGCAAGTGGCAGGAGATGCAAGCGTTGGCGCGCACCTTCACGTTCCGAAGGTCGGCGAAGCCGAAGTCGCTCCACAGCTTGCCGCTGCCCAGCCCTTTGCGCTGCGTACCAGCCCAGGCCTTCTCCTGGTGCGGCTTCTGCCACTTCTCGCTGGGCCCGTGGCAGGCCTCGCAGGCGACACTCTCTTCGCGCAGGCTCTTGCCTTCCACGACGTCAGCCTTGTTGAGCGCGGCGCGCTTGCCGCCGGCGTCGCTGAAGCGCGAGGTCGCATGGCAGGTCAGGCAGCGGTCGCTCTCGCGGGGGTCGGCGATGCCCAGGCGCTTGGCGATCGCGGCGGCCTCGGGCATCTGCAAGCCGCGCAGTTTTTCGCCGGCCTCCTTGTCGAGGTCCGCCTCGGGGATGCCGAAGGCCCAGAAGTGCGGGTCCTTGCCGCTGGCCCACGCGGTGAACTCGGTGTGCTGGACGTCGCCGTCGTACTTGGGCTTGGGCGCGGATTCGCCGTGACAGCCCTGGCAGGACGAGGAGCCGGTGAACTTTGGCCCGCTGGGCTCGGCGCGAGCCTCGCCGTGCCAGCCTTCGGGCGTGCCGAACGGCCAGGCCAGCAAGGCCGCCAGCGCGCACAGGCCGCCGCACCACACCGCCGCGCCGCGTTTCATTCCGCTCATGCTTGAATCCCCGTCGTTCGGTCTTCGGGTCCGGCGGAGCGCGACGTTACCCCCTGCGCAAGGCCGTCGCAACCCCCTTCGTTCGCGCCGGACGGACTACTTGAGCTTGGCGCCGCAGCGCGCGCAGAAGCGCGTGCCGGTCGTCGCGTGCAGGCCGCACTTGGGACAGATGACGGACCGGCCCTTCTGGATCGCCGGCTTCGTATCGGCCGCCTTCGGGAGCGCCTCCGTCTTTACCTCGGTCTGTACTTCCGTTTTCGCTTCCGTCTTGACCTCCGCCGAGACCAGGGTCTTTACTTCCGTCTTCGCTTCCGTCTTGATCTCCGCCGAGACCTCGGTCTTTACTTCCGTCTTCGCCTGCTCCGGAGTCTTGACGTCCGGCGGGGCCTCGGTCTTCACCGTCGCGGGAGGCGTTTCGGTCTTCGCGGGCGCCACCGCCGTGGGCTCCGGAGTCTTCCCGGGGCCGGTCGAGGGCGCTTCGGCGGGGGCGGCGCCTTCCTTGAAGCCGTGCTTTA
The DNA here is from genome assembly GCA_023150555.1 of Planctomycetota bacterium. GTDB lineage: Bacteria > Planctomycetota > SZUA-567 > H5-PLA8 > H5-PLA8 > JAKLKQ01. The sequence goes on along the minus strand of JAKLKQ010000024.1, from coordinate 42,080 downwards.
TGTGCTCGATCTTCGCCATGCCGGCGAAGTTGGCGTCCTTGCGGTTGTGGTACAGGTGGCAGGTCACGCAGTCGGTCTGCGCGCCGCCGGAAGGCGCGTGGCATTCCTGGCAGGACTTGATGTTGGGCAGGTTGACGTCCGCGGTCGCCTGGCTTTGGTAGACGCCGGTATGGCATTCAGTGCACCCCAGCACGCGGTGGGTCTCGTGGTTGAAGGTCGCGTGCTTGAACCAGACGTGCGGGACGGCAGGGTCCACGATCTTCACTGCGTCGCCGCCCTTCACGTCCTCGACATAGTGGCACTTGATGCATGCGCCGCGCGGCGTGCCCTTGGGGTGGAAGAAACCGGCGAGCGTCTGCGCGGTGTTCTCGAGCGCCCAGTCTTCGGTGCTGCGGGCGTCGTCCTGCTCGAGGAATTCCGGCTCCGCCGCCGGCATGCCCGGCAGCGGTTCGACGTAGTTCGGGTTGGGCACCTTGCGCTTGGGCAGCTTGCCGCCGTTCTGGACGAGGAAACGGTCGAAGGCGCGGCGCACGGCCCCGGCGACGAGTTCCGGGTCGCCGTGCGCGATGGCGACGGGCCCGATGTTCGATGCGCTGGGCACTTCCAGAGCGTGGCAGACCTGGCAGTTGGCTTCGTAGGTGATGGGCTGCATGTAGGTGCGGTTCTGGTCGAGCTTGTGGCAATGGCTGCAGACCACGTTGCTACCGGCCAGCGGCGAGCCCGCGGGGAAGGTCGCTTTTTCCAGGTGCCGCTTGTGGTTGAATTTCAGCCGCGCGCCATCGGGCGGCGCGCCTGCGCGCATGGCGGCGAACTCGGGGTGCCCATCCGTGAACGATCGGATCTTGGTGGCGAAGCGCGGCTCGCCGCCGGTGACCTTCAGGTCGGCGTGGCACTGGGCGCACTGGGCGGCGGCGATCTCCGTCAGGCGCGGGCGGTCGCGGTGCTCGGCGTGGCAGGTTGCGCACTGCGGCGTCTGGACATCCACGGGTTCGCCCTTGGCGGGGTCGAAACCCTTGGTCCAATTGCCGCCGTCGTGGACCATGTTGACGTGATGGACCGGGCCGTCGTGGCAGGCCATGCACTTTTCGTCGAGCACCCGCCCCCACCCGCCGGCTTCCTGGGCGTGGCATTCCTGGCAGCGATCGCCGAAGACCGCGTGGCGCGACGAGACCGGTCCGGGCAGATGCAGGCGGCGGCCCTGGGGAAAGCGCGTCGCGACGAGGATCACCGCCACGGCGGCCAGCGGCAGGCCCACCGAGAGCCGAAAGAGCCGGCGCCGCCACGGATGGGGCTTGGCGTGATAGGCGTGGTCGATCCGCTGCGCCCGCGCCTTCTGGCGGTGGATCGGGTTCTTGTCGGTCAGGTCGCGCGCCATGTCGAATCCTGTTCCCGAATCGATCGCCTTACCAGGCGCCCATGAGGCCGACGGCCGCATGGTAGACGGCCAGCAGGGTCAACGCGTAGGCGACGGGCCCATGGAACATCAGCCACGCGTGCAGCCAAAAATGAATGCGCGCCTGCTTCGCGAGCTGCCGGCGCTCGTCGCAGATCGTGCTCAGGTCCTTCAGCGGCTCGTGCAGATCCTCGGGAATCAGCGTGCGCGTGTGCTCGAACTGCGCCGTGGCGCTTTGCGGCAGCGCCAGCGGCGAACTCGAGCGGTAGGCGGCCTCGAGGAACGGGCGGACCTCGCTGAGGTAATACGCCTTCAGCGGCGCCGAGCCCTTCTTGGGTTCCTTGGGCTTCTCCTTCTTCTTTTTCATCTTCTCCAGCTCTTCGGCCGTCGGCTGCGGCTCGAAGCCCAGGGGCCCGCAGGCGTCGGCGACCAGCGCGTCGGCCTCCTTGCGCAGGGCCTCGACCACGTATGGGATCTGCTCGTAGGTGACCTCGCTCGTCACCTGCCGCAGCATCGCGCGGGGCAGGAGGTTCTGCAGCACCAGGCCTACGATGCCGGAGACGAACACGATCAGCAGCAGCAGCATGATCCACGCGGTTAGGTTGTGGCCCAGCGAGAAGCCCGAGTGGAAGAGCACCAGCGGGCCCGTCAAGAGCCCCAGCCACAGATGCGCGCGCAGCCAGGTCTGCGCCTTGCCCAGACGCAGCCGGCGCAGCTTCTTGCGCAATCCGTACGCGGCGCAGAAGAGCATCAGGCCCAGGGCCAGGAAGCCGAAGCCCAGGCCAGGCCAACTCCCGCCCGACGGCCACGTGCGTCCGGCGGCGATGGATCGATAGTGGTGCACCGCGTAAACGGCGGCGCCGGCCAGCGTCAGGGCCAGCGTGGCGGTCGCCCAGCGCTTGTGCGAGTAGTTGATCAGCACGGTCCGGTTCGTTCCCCGCCCTATCCGCTCTTGTATTCCGTCAATTCCTTGCCGCCCAGCATGAAGAAGGTGCGCGCGTCGACGCGGTGCGCGGCGTCGTGCGGGCAGGCGTACACGCAACTGGGCTCGTCATACTCCGTGCACAGGTCGCAGGTGACGGCCTTCTCCTTCATCTTCGGCGCCGCCTTGGCGCCGGTGCTGAATCGTTCGTAGGACTCGATCTGTTCGCGCGGGATCTGCTGCGCATGGCCCGACTCGAATTCCATGGTTAGGTGCGTGGGGGCCTCGGCGATGATGGTACCCTTCAGCAGGTTGGGATTGGCATCGTCGACGACTTTGCGCTGGACCAGTTCCACCAGCAGCGGCGCGCCGGGCTTGAGTTTGATGAGGCCCTCGTTGACCGGGAATTCGTGCATGCTGATGTTGCCGTAGGGGCACTGGTTCGCGCACCGTTTGCAGCCGATGCACCAGTCCTCGATGATGATCTCCATCGAGACCTTGCGCCGGATGGAGCCCACCGGGCAGCCGATCATGCAGACCGGGTCCATGCAGCAGCGGCAGGACGTCGGCACCAGGTACTTGTCGAAGCGCAGGCCTTCGCGCACCAGCCGCGTAATGCCGTCGTGAGTGTCGGCGCAGGCCTTCACGCATTCGTCGCAGCGCGTGCACTTCTCCAGATCCAGCAGCAGCAGGCTCTTGCCGTGCATCAGGCCCTGGTTGAGGAAGTCTTCCAGCGGCATCTTGGGCGGGTTCGAAGCCATGCGCGCGGCGGCTACCTTGCGCTCCTCGTAGCTCTTCTCGAACTTCTCGCGGATATCGTCGAACCAGCCGAGCATGAAATCGAAGTCGGCCTTCTGGATCTTCACCAGTTCCACGTGGTCCAGCGCGGTGCAGGTGCTGTCGCGCAGGCCGCTCTGCAGCAGGCCCATCTCGCCGAAGAGTTCGCCCGAACCCAGATACGCGAGCACCAGGTCGCCGCCGGGGTGCTGCTGGCTGACCTTCACGGTGCCGAGGCGGATCAGGTAGAACGCGTCGGCCTTGTCGCCCTGCTTGAAGATGGTCTGCCCGGGTTCGTAGAAGACCAGGTCCACGCGGTTGCGCAGTTGCGCGATGAAGCTGTCGTCGAGCCCGGAAAGGATCGGCACGCTGCGCAGGTGCTGGGCCAGCGCGCGCTCGCGGTAGGCCTGCTGGAGTTTCTCCTTGAAGCCCTTCGACTTCTCCAGCACCTGCAGCACGTTGCGCAGCAGTTCCAGAACCACGCAACCTTCCCGCGCGCGCACCGTGGCCGAGCGCGGATAGAAGTTCAGACAGGTCTGCTCGCCGAAGATGTCCCCCGGCCCCAGCTTCGCGACGGGGTTGCCCATCGGCAGGTAGGCGCTGGCGTCGGCGGACAGGTACCGCGACGGGTGGCTGTCGGCCTCCTCGTCCTTCGCGGCCTTCCTGCGGCCGATGAGTTTCGTCTTGATCTGGCTGACGAGGCCGAAGAACGAGCCGTGGTCTTCGACCTCTTTCTTCTGCGAGACGCGCGCCATCGTCGTGCGCAGGTAAATGTCCACGCTGCCTTCCAGTATCACGTAGGCCGTCGAGCCGAACTCGCCCTCCCGGCAGATGATCTCGCCGGGCTTGAAGCGCCGGCGCACGATCGCGCCCGGCAGGCGCTGAAGCTGGTTTATCGGGATGCCCTTGAAGATCGGGATCTCCATCAACTCCTCGACGCCCAGGGCTTCGCCTTCGAGCATCGCCTCCGCCAGCACGCGGACGGGCGCCGGCGGCGCGGGCGGTTTGGCCGCGGCGGGCGCGGCGGGCTTCGCGGCTGCGGCCGGCACAGGAGGCTTGGCCGCTTGCGCGGAGGCCGCGGGCTTTGCAGCAGGTGCGGCGGGCTTGGCTTCGGCCAGAGCGGGCTGGGCTTTGGGATCCGCAGGTTTGGGCTCTTCCTTCTTTTCTTCCTTCGCCTCCGCTTGAGGCACCTGCGGCGCTTCCGGCTTGGCTTCAGGCTTCGGGGCTTTGGCCATAGCGGGCGCAGCAGGCGGTGCCACAACGGGAGCAGAGGGCTTGGAGTCTTCTTTCGGCTCGGGCTTCGGTTCAGCGGGTGCTGCCACAGGCTTCGGCTCTTCCTTCTTGGGCTCGACCTTCGCTTCGGCGGGCTGAGTGGGCGCCGGCGGAGCCTTCTGCGCTTCCGTGGCCTTCAACTCCTGCAGCAGCGCATCCGCCGCGGCGGAAGGCGCCGGAGCTACGGGCGAGGCTTCCTCGTCGGGTGCGCTTGGGGCGGCGGGGTCCGCTTTCTTCGGCGCCGGCAGCGGCATGCCGTCCGAGACCTTGCGCGCGATGGCCGTCGTGCGCCGCTGAGAGTCGGACCGCAGCTGCGCCAGCAGGCCCGCCGACCGCAGCCCGGGCTGCGCGGGCGTCTCGGCCGGCTTCGCAGCCGCGTCCCCTTCGCCTTTGGGCATGATCACGGTCTGGATGGCGGGATCGGAACTCACCGGCGTGGACGCGGGAACCGGCGGCGTGACCGCGACCATGGGCGTGGCCTGGAGCTTGGCCACCGCGCTGGGCACGTGCTCGAAGCGCACCTCCACGCCGTCGCCGAGGGCGAAGAGCCCGTTCAAGGCGATGCGGTGCTGGATGGCGTGCTGGCCGCCGACCTTTACGGAACAGTTCTCGAGGGCCTGCACGATCATGTCGCGGCCGTCGATCCAGACCATGGCGTGCAGGGGCGAAACGCCCAGGGCCGCGCTGCCGGGAATGGCGATGTCCACCGCCGGCCCGCTGCCGACGGTGCTGACGGCCTTCGGCATGAGCAGTTGTCGGTTGAGGGCTTCGGCGGGTCCCTTTACGACTCGGAGAAAGATGGGCATCCAATCCCCTCTGGCACGGTCCGGTGCGGCCTCCGATCCGGCGTGCGCAGTCTATCCAACCGGCGCCTCAAGCAAGCGCGCGCATGGAGTACCTGTGAATGAGTTATTTCCCTTAAAGCATGCTACCCGTTTTCGGCGAGGGGCTCAAACGCCTTTGACCCGGCGCAGGCAGAGGTCGATTGGACAACCCGCGCTCGTTGGGTATCCTGGCTTCTCCAACCCTTTGAAACCAGGCCGGCGCAAAAGCGCCGCGCCCAAGGAGCGTCCAGATGCTTAAAGGCGGCGTGTTCGGCTTCGGCGGCGTCGGCCAGAAGATGACCCGCGAGACCAACCGGCAGAAGTGCTTCGGAGACGACGTGCAGATCGTCGCGGCCTGCAACCGCGGCAAGGAGAAGCGCGACATCGCCGAACGCGACTACGGGATCAAGGCCTACGAGAAGGTCGAGGACCTCGTCGCGCACGGACTGGACTTCATGCTGATCCTCTCGAACAACCAGGCGCACAAGCCCGCCGCGCTGGCCTGCGCGAAGGCCGGCATCCCCTACTTCATCGAGAAGCCGCTGGCGCTGACCGTCGAGGAAGGCACGGAGATGGTCGAGGCCACCGAGAAGGCGGGCCTGATCAACGGCGTGAACTACAGCCTGCGCTACTCGGCGCCGTACGTGAAGATGAAGCGCATGGCCGACAGCGGCGAACTGGGCAAACTCCTGACCGTCTGGGCGAACAACTTCCGCGGGCACGGATTCTACGTCAACGGCGCGCGCCACCGCGCGATCGTCGACCCCGCCGAGTCCGGCGGCTGGATCGTCCACCACATGTGCCACATCGTCGACTACTGCATCTGGGTCGCGGGCGAAGTCGACGAGGTCTACTGCGCGGTGCAGACCACCGCGCCGAAGGAACTGATGGCCGAGGAAGTCTGCTGGGCCACGATGAAGTTCAAGAACGGCGCCATCGGCAACATGGGCGACCAGATCGGCATCCTGCGCGAACACCCCGGCGGCGTGATCGGCACCAAGGGCGGCGTCTCGATGGCCAGCGCCCTGGGCAAGACGCTGCTGCGCTACAGCAAGGAAGGCGACGTCGAGTTCGCCCCCGCGCACGTGCTGGACCCGGGCAACGACGAGGACGAGACCGACAAGCGCGGCGACCCGGGCCTGCGGCACTTCCTCGAACGCCTGCGCGCCGGCAAGCCCACCGACGTGCCCGTACGCGAGGCGCTGTACAGCCTGAAGGTCTGCCACGCCATGCGCAAATCCGCCCACGAAGGCGGCGCCGTGAAGGTGCGCTGAGCGAAGCGCCTAACTCCGGGAACCCAAATGCCATGGCTCGCTTCGAGCCGCCCGCCATCCACCGCAGCACATCAACGGGACGTCTTCTCGCCGCCCTGGCGCTCATGCTTTGCGTCTATTCCTTTGCCTTCGCCCAGGAAGGCGCCGACGCGCCCCAGCCCGCGCTGGTCAACGCCGCGCGCGAGGCCATGGTCGTGCAGGCGCTCGACGGCGAGTGGCTCGCCGAAGTCGGCAGCATGCACCTGGCGCTGCGCTTCTCGCGCAAGGGAGATTGGCACCTGGACGGCCGCGTAGGCACTTTCACGGTGCGCGGGAACAGGCTGGAACTCACCGACGGCGGTGCTAGGGTCGGCTACACCTTCGCGCTGACCGACACCGCGTTGACGCTCAGCGGCGGCGACCTGGCCGAGCCCGTCAAGTTCACGCGCAAGCCCGAGATCACCGGCTTCATCACGTGGCTCTTCGGCCTGACACTGGACGGCGCCAAGCGCAAGGCCTACCGCGTCGGCGTGATCCTGGTGGTGCTCCTGGCCGGCCTCGCGCTGATCCGCCTCGGCCATACCGTCAGCAACGCGATGATCTTCAGCGAGTGGGGCCCGTTGAAGGTCGTCTACAAGAACAACAAGCGCCGTGCGGCGACGATCCACGCGCTGGTCCTGAACGTCTGCAAATACCTGCTCTACGCGGTCGCGCTGGGGTACATCCTCTCAGAACTCGGCATCAACTACATGGCGTACCTCGCGTCGCTGTCGGTCATCGGCCTGGCCCTCGGGTTCGGCAGCCAGGGCCTGGTGCAGGACATGGTGACGGGCTTCTTCCTGCTGCTGGAAGGCCAGTTCGACGTCGGCGACATGGTCGAGATCAGCGGGCAGAACGGCGTCGTGCAGGAACTGGGTCTGCGCACCACAAAAATCGCCAATTACCTGGGCCAGGTCGTCGTGCTACCCAACCGCGCCATCACCTCCGTTAGCAACTACAGCAAGGGCGCGCTGGATGCCTACATCGACGTGGCCGTGCCCGACGCCCAGGCCGCGCAGCAGGTCCAGCCGCTGCTCGAGAAACTCGGAGAGGAGATCGGCCGGCAGTTCGACGGCGCAATCCTCTCCCCGCCCCACGTCCTGAAGATCCTCTCGCTGGGCACCGAGGAGACCTTCGTGCGCCTGAACCTGGGAGTCTGGCCCCAGCAGCAGTGGGTCGTCGACCAGCAGCTGATCCCGCGCATCAAGGAATGCCTGGCCCGCGCGCAGATCGCGATCCCGTCCGACCGCGTGGTGGCCTTCTACCGCGTGGCCGAACGCGTCACCGTCCCGGGCCTGGAAGCGCACCTCGGCGCGCTGCTGGCCCGCTTCCGCGGCCTGGCCAAGAAATCGGGAATCGGACCGACCCAGGAGGACGACCTGCCCGGAGGCAGCACCTGACCTCAGCCATCGCTCCGGTTTCGCCCGTCCCGCCCTTTCCCTCGCTTCCCCGGCCCGTCCCAAAAACGTCACGCAGCCGAATGAAACGCCAAGTTTTACGTAATCGATACAAGAATTCCGGAAACGAAAACGCGGCCTGGGCGTCTGTAACCTCATGCAAGGCATGGAGTAAGGCCAGAGGGCAGGCAACCGGCTAAGTCACTGTCCTATAAGGAGTTGCTGCACCAGTGCAGGAAATCCGAGAAAGGGCGTGGCCCCTTTCTCGCATGGTGGTGAATGAAAAATGCGTCTCACCGCCATAGGTCCCGTGAGGGGGTTGGCTTCCAGGGAAGGATTGAAATCGATGGCGAAGCATGTTCTGTGGGTGTTCCTGAGCGTATTGCTGGCCGCGTCGAGCGTCCGCGCCGAGTCCGCGGGCGACCCGCGCCAGATGAAGGACGAGGCCGTCAAGATCCTGCAGCAGGGCAGCGGGATGACGGTGCCGCCCGAGCAATACGCCGAGGCCGTCGTCAAGCTGGAGAAGGCGCTCGACATCCTCGAAGCGCAGGCCTCACCCGACGAGAAGCTGCTGCAGGAATGCACGACCGCGCTCTTCTGGGCCCGCAAGTTCACCACGATGGACATCATCTCCGCGATCCAGCGCAAGCAGGGCGGGACGCCCACGCCCGTCAAGCACGATCCGCCCAAGCCCGTGCAGAAGAAGCCCGAGGAACAGGAGGAAGCGCCCAGCCCGCTGCAGGACGCCAAGCGCCTCTTCTCCGAGGGTGAGATGTACGCGAGGAGCAACGCCAGCGACGACTATGCCGTCGCCCTGCGCTGGTTCCAGGTCGCCGACCAAACCAGCGGCACGGACTATTCGCTGAAGGCCCTCGCCCACGCCCGCGAGGCCCAGGAGCGCTTCGCCAGCCGGCGCCAGGCCGCCGAGAACAAGACGCCGGCGCCGGCCCTGCCCGAGCAGGCGCAGGCGGCCAAGCGTCAGGCCGACGGCGGCGACTACGACGCCGCGATCAAGACCTGCCTGGAAGCCCTTAAGGCCAAGAAGGACATCGAGACGCAGCGCCAGCTGGCCCACGCGTACTTCGGCCGCGCGCAGCAGATCAAGGATCGCCTGCTGCCGCAGTTCGAACAGGCCGAGCAGGAATACCGCGAGGCGTACAGGGGCGCCTGGCAGGAATACCGCACCACGCGCGGCACCTTCAAACGCTTCAACAAGAGCCACCCGCCGCTGCTGGAGGTCCAGCGCAAAGCCGCCGGCCTGCAGGCCCAGGCCAAGGAGGCCTTCAAGTTCTACGACGACGCCGGCTACGCCTTCAAAGCGGTGCTGGACATGGCCGAGGGCGGCAAGGACTTCGACGCCGCCGCGCACGCCTGCCTGTGCCTGAGCGTGAAGGGCGAGATCAACACGCGCTTCTCCGCGCAGAACAAGCTTTACGCCTTCATCAACGCCTACACGCCGGCCAACGACGTCGAGCGCACGCTGTACGCCTACTGCAAGTCCGAATGGGAGCGCCTGAAGGCCGGCAGGTGATCCGATTGCGGAATGCGGTAGAATGCCCGCATGGAAATCGCAGCGTGGTGCTTCCTGGGCGGCTGGGGCGCAGGGGTCTTCCTCGAATACCTGCTGCATTGGATCATGCACCGCTTCTCGCTGGGCTTCCACATCGGGCACCACCGCGAGTTCTTCCACCTCGACGAGAAGACCGTCGCGCGGCGCACCGCCGATCCGCGCATGGACATCGTCTTCTTCCTGGGCGTGCTGCTGGCGGCCTCGCCGCTGATGCTGCTCTGGGGCTGGGTGCCGGTGTTGTGCGTCTGGGGCGGGGCCTTCTGGCACGTCGTGATCGTCTACGAGATCTGCCACGCGCTGATGCACTACGAGGCGCTGCTGCCGGGCTTCGTACGCGGCAGCCGGCTCTTCCGCTGGTGGAAGGGCTGCCACTACGAGCACCACTTCCACTCGCCGGCGGGGAACTACTGCGTCACCTTCCCGGTGCTGGACTGGCTGCTGGGCACCTACGTCGCGCCGCGCGAACGGTACGAACCCCTGCCCCATCCAAGGATAAAGCCCGACGGCGACGCGATCGTCGTGCCCAAGCCGCCGGCCGGAGGCCCGGCCGTCACTTCTTCCTGATGATCTCTTCGTAAACGATCGGCACCGGCTTCATCTCGATGCCCTTCTTCATGAGGACGGCAGCGGTCTCCCGCAACGCATTCGCAAATTCGTCGTTGCTCATCCATTCCACCGAGCCCGCCGCTACCAGCACGTTGCGGCCGTCGCCAAACTGGTCTTCCGGCGGATTCTCGAAGGCCACGACGGTGATGCCGTCCTCCTGCTCGGAGCCGGGAATGTACATGTAATGCGCCGGATGGAGTTGGGACCAGCCCGGCCGCAGGAAGACTCGCGCGTCCCTGACGTAGTCGGGATAGAGGTCCGCTGCCGTGGGCGGAAACTTGCCCTGGCGGCCCTGATCCATCGAGTACATCGCCATTGCCTTGCCCATCTGCGAGAGGTTGCTCATGCTCGAACTGCGCCGTGCCGATTCCCGCGCGCGCGCCAGCACCGGCAGCAGCAGGCCCGCGCCGACCGCGGCCACCGAAACCGTGGTCAGCGCCGAGGGTGAACCGTTGCCGGCCGACGCGCCCGGCACCGGGAAGGGCAACTCGCAGCGCACGAACAGCCCCTCGGGATCCCAGCGCGAGAGCGAACCGCGCGCCACGCGGTAGCGTTCGAAGAAGGTGGCGTCCGGCCAGAGTTCCACGTCCACCGTATTGGCCACCTTCAGCAGCGCCTGCCCCGCCGGGCCGGCCAGGAAGGCAAGCGCCCGGTCTTCACCGGTGTGCGGGCGCGGCCCCCGCGCGCGCTTCTGGGCGCTCTCCACTATCGCCGACAGGGCGATCGTGCCGCTCGCGACGCCCAGGCTCGAGAGCGCGAAGGTCCCCAGCCCCGTCGAACGGTCCGACCCGTAGGCCAGGCCCTGAGGCAGGTTCTTGGCGTCGAACGGCTTGCCGGCCAGCCGCGCGACGGTCTTGGCGAACTCGGGATTGTCCAGGATGCTGTCGGTGCGGCCTAGCTGCTCCATGCCGCGGCGCAGGGCGTTGACCGTGGTGCCAACCAGCATCCGCCCGTCGCTGACGCTCCACGCCACCAGCGGACCGCCCAGCAGTTTGCCGGTAAGCGCATAGATCGTTCGGTCGCCCTGGGCGTATTTGCGCAGGACGAAGCCGCCGATGCCGCTGCCCAGTTCCCCGATGCGCGCGGTGAACCAGGCGTGGAACTTCTGCAGGCAGGCCTCGACTTTCGCCGGGTCCTTCGCCGGAAACGAGAAGACCAGGCCGGGCATCGACGAGAACGGCACCGACGTGTCGATGCTGGACTCCGCGAGGACGTACGCGCCGCCCAGGTTCGCGAGCAGGTCCTTCTGCAGGTCGAAGCCCAGCGCCGTATCCACCTGCTTCAGGAAGCCTGCGACCTCCGCCGCGCGCGCGGGGTCCTGCCGCGCCACCAGGTCCAGCACCAGCGGCTGCAAGCGGTCCCAGTGGAAATATCCGGCGCCGACGTAGGGCGCGTCCGGACCAGCGATCTTGAACGCACCGGCCGCGAAGGGTTCGCCGGGCTCGAAGAGCCGGAAGACGCCCTGCAGCGCCTTCGCGTCGACGGCGTCGCGCCAGTCGAGGCACGTCTCGAGCACGGCCTCTCCGGCATGGAAGCCCAGCCCCATCCGCACGCGCTTGACCTGAAAGAGGCCCAGCCCGCCCAGGACCGCACGCATCCGCATGGAGGTCTCGTCGTCCTGCGCGTCGGCCATCTGCTCGTAAATCGCCGCGACGTCCGCCCAGGCCAGGACCTCCTTCGCGTCCAGGCGCGCGCGCAGCACTCCCAACTTTACAGCGCCCGGCTTCGCCGCCAGGATGCCCTTCAGGTCCTCGGCCGGCTTGCCGTAGATCAGGCAGCCGTCGCGCCACGCCACCACCGAATTGCGCCCGGCGTGAACGGTCATATTCGGCGGCAGCACGCGCGCCAAGGTGGCCGGATCGCCGGGCTTCACCACGGCCAGGAAGCCCAGGGCCTCGCCGGCGTCCCGCTTGTACACCGCCGCGCAGGCCGAGCCCCGCAACACGCTGCGCTCCAGGTCTTCGACCGACAGCAACTCGGGATGCCCGGCGCGCAGGTCCTCGTACACGGCCTTCATGTTCGCGAAGATCGGCGCGAAGTAGGCCTGCAGCTCCGGCTGAGCGATCATCCGGCCCAGGCGGCCCGCCTTGGCCTCCTTCAGGGCGGTCTCGACGTCCGAGACCAGCAGCCCGGCGAGCGTTTTCGCCGGAAGCATCGCCTCGAGGCCCGCTTCCGGAGCCTCTTCGCCTCGCGGGGCAGGCAGGCCCGCAACGAAGACCAGGAGTGCGAGCAGCAACCGGCAGACACCGTCGTTCACGCGCGGTTCCTCCGCTGGTTCGGGACGAATGGCTACTTTTGGGATTCTATGGCTTTCGCCGCGCGATGCCAACGCCGCGCAGGCGTGCTTTTTCTCAACGCGCGGTCAGGGCCGCGCGTCGCTCAATAGCCAATCGACGGCAGCTTGGCGCTCGGGGAAGACGGAAATGCACACGCCGCGGTTTACCGCCACCGTCATGGCGAATCGGTTGATGGAGGAAGGCTTGCTGAACGCGCCGATGCGGAACGGCGGGAGCAGGACCTCCGCGAGATAAACGCCCGAATAGTACCGGACCATCTCGTCTTTGGGCGGCTCGAAGTCCGTCAGGTCCAGCAGGATGCGCTGCTGCCCCGCACCGTCGGCTTCCATGCGCGCCCGGTCGATCACCTGTCTGGCGGTCGCTTCCGTCCAGGGTCCGGCAACCTTTAGTTCGGCATAGTCCGGCTCGCGGGATACTTCAATAGCCACCGGCATACGCCCAGCCCTCCGCACTATACAATGAACATCTTGCCAGAGTCCCCGGCGCGCGGCAAGGGGCGCCGTTTCGGGCTTTCGGCGGCCCGAGCCCCGCGTAGACTCGTGCTATGGACTTCGCGCGCATCGCGCCGGACGTGAAGCTGGGCAAGGACGTGATCATCCACGGCTTCGTGAACCTCTACGGCTGCACGATCGGCGACGAGACCAAGGTCGGGACCTTCGTCGAGATCCAGAAGGGCGCGGCGGTGGGCAAGCGCTGCAAGATCTCCAGCCACACCTTCATCTGCACGGGCGTGACGATCGAGGACGAGGTCTTCGTCGGGCACAACGTCTCGTTCATCAACGACAAGTACCCGCGCGCCACCAACCCCGACGGCAGCCTTCAGACCGAGAAGGATTGGAAGGTGGTTCCGACGGTCGTGAAGCGCCGCGCCAGCATCGGCAGCGGCTGCACCATCGTCTGCGGGGTGACCATCGGTGAGGGCGCCGTCATCGGCGCAGGCAGCGTCGTCAACCGCGACGTCCCGCCCGGCGCGCGCGTGGCCGGCGTCCCGGCTAGGCCGATCGAGGACTGACGGCAAGAGTCGGGCGAGGTGAAGGAAATGACCCCCGCAAGAAAACTTTTGGTCCTGGCGGCTGCCGTCTGCACCAGCCTGGCCGCACAGGACAATGCGGTCACCAAAGAAGCCAATCTTGCTTTCCAACGCAGGCTGCTCGCGGCACTCAGATTCCCGGAATCGAAAACCAATATCGGGGAGCTTATTCCGTCCAATGAGCAGATTTGGGCCTTAGCCGAGAAGGTCAAAAGTCCGGGCGGCAACGTCCGAACCCTTTTCGGGAAAATGATTCCCGAGGGGCAGGACCACAGGAGCGAGTTCTCAAGAATCTTAGAAGACAACGTAGCTACCATCAGAAGATTCTGCTTCCGCCACGATATCGACGTTCAATCGGAACCGCAGAGCATATTTTTCGACCCGGAAAGCAGCATGGGCTACTTGATATTGCGCTACCCAGGCGGAGACCTAGTAGTGGCCACCAGAAAATTGATCCATGAAAATCGCATCTTCATCGGCAAAGCCGAACTCCAAGGATATTCGGTTTCGAAAGGAAATTCCGCAGAACTGACTGGCATCTTTGCGCCAACCTCATTGTCCAACCTCACCGTCCTCGACGGCCTTTGGGGCGGCCGGACCGAATTCGAGATCAGCGCAACCGTCGAGAGCAACAAAGCGCTCGAACGAGAGGAAGCAATGAGCCTATTCCGCGCCCTTTGCGGAAGAAGCCAGATGAATAGAGACGCTGTAATCGAGGTATTTCGGAAAGCAAACGATTCGCTGGACACGATCAAGATTCCCACAAGAGGCAAGATGGCCACGGAATGGCTATACGGACTCAAGGTCGCGGAAACGCTGAAAATAGTCGAATTTGGCTGCCGACTAACGGATGACAAGAGGCGCGCCGAAGTGGCCGCTCTGGAGACCGAGGAGGAACGCTGGAGAACGGCCAAGAATGCTTCGTCAGAGGCGATCAAGGAACTGGCCCAATTTGCCGTACAGATACGCGAAAAGGTGGACAAAGGAAAATGCGATGATCTTTTTGGGACCTTATTTTGCGCCAGCTTTCGCGAAAAGTGGGAAAGCCTAGATGCACCGGCAAAGGCGATCACGATCAAAGGTTATTCCGCGCAGAACAAGGACAATCTCCTGGCCGGCCTCGAAATTCTGAATGATGGTGATTGCGATTGGCGCGCAGACGGGAATGAGGCGCGCGCCTGCGTCGACCTGAAAGGCGAGAAGCTGAAATTCCTGCTCCTGTTGGTTAAGGAAAAAGGCGATTGGAAAATAAAGGATATGTCGTTTCGCCTGAGGTGAGCCCAGGCGTTCCCACGCCAAGACTATTGCGCCAAAAGCCGATTGCTGAATGCTGATAGCTGATAGCTGATAGCCAACGGCTACTCCGCGTCGTCGGCGAACTTGATCTCCTTGCCGCCGTTCTGCTCCTTGAAGAAGTCCAGGTACATCTGCAGCGGGATCATGTTCATCTCGGCGCGGTACACGTCGACGTTCTCGCGGTCCTCCAGCGGCAGCACCACCAGTTCGCCGTTGGCTCCGGCGCCCACCTGAGAACCGAAGCGCTGCTTCTCGCCCAGGTTCAGCTGCAGGCGGTCGTAGAGCAGCGCGTAAGGCTGCCCGTCGAGCTTCTTCGCGCGCACGTCCTTCTCGATGGGCGGCAGCGCGGCCATCATCAGCTTCAGGTGCCCGCTGTGCTGCACGATCAGGAACGCCGCGTTGGCGGCCTCCGCGCCGAAGCGTTCGGTGTCGATCCAGCCGATCTCCTGGACCAGCTTCACGAGGTAGTCGGTGTTCTCCCCGTCGACCTCGCCCATCTTGTCCTGCTGCGTGGGATCGGTGCGCACGGCCTGGTCGCGCTGCAAGCGCGCCGCCAGCTCGTCCTGGATCTTCTTCACGCGCCCGGGTTCGAGCTTCACCGCTTCGCCGAGCTTCAGCGCCCGCACCTCGAGGTCCTCAGGCACCTGTTCGAGGCGCTTGAAGCGCTGGTCGCCCTCGCGGCCCTTCACCACCAGCTCGCCGCCGGTGACCGACGTATCGAGCGTCCCCTCCTGCCCGCCCATCTGCACGAAGACCTTGCCGCCGTCGTAGCGCGCCTTGTAGAGCTGCAAGTGGCCCTCCATGGAAGCCACCACGCGCGCGGGCTCGAATCGGATCAGGTAGCCCTTCTCCGACAGGCTCTCCCAGCAGCCCAGCAACGCGTTCTTGGCCTTGTCCTTGGACGCTTCGGCGGCGCCGGCATCTTCGGCGCGAAGCGGCGATAGCGGAACGATGCTGGCGATGGCGGCCAGCAAAAGCAGGCGCTTCGAGACAGCAGAAGACATAGGGGCATCCCAGGGGTCCAGTTCGCACTAGAAACGACGCGGCTAAAGCGCTCTTACTCTAGACGCACCAAGCCTTTCGAAGAGCTTTAAATTCCCGGGGGATTTCCCGGATTCGACTCGCCGCCGGCCTTGCTGGCGCCGGCACCGCCGTGGAGCACCCGGCCGCCGTGGGCGGGGTCGATCTCCCCGGCCGGAAGCGGTTTGCCCGCCGCAAGATAGAACGGCAACCCCACAATGCGCACAAGGATGTACAGCACGTGAAACACGATTGCCAGAGCGGTGCCCTTGCCCATCGGCGTGTCGAGGAAGTAATGGAAGAGGTACTCGAAGGCGGCTTCGCCCGCGCCGATGCCACCCGCCACGCCGAAGGTGTTGCCGAAGAGCGCCAGCGGCATGATGACCAGCCCGTCGAGCAGGTTGAAGTCCAGGTCCAGCCCGTACCCGATCGAGACCAGCACGAAACACCAGGTCAGGTGGTTGAGCACCGACAGCGCCAGCATCGCGAACAGCGACAAGGGCTTGCGGCGCAGGTTCGCGAAACCGACGTAGATCTTCTCGAACTTGTCCGCCTGCGGCAGCCGCGCCATCAAACCCTTGCGCAGCTTGCTGTTGGCGAAGAAGTCGCTGGCCAGGAAGAAGAAGGTGATCACCATCGCCACGCAGACGGCGATCAGGAACCACGGCAGCGGCGCCATCTTGGGATTGGACTCCATGGCGCTCCAGTTCAGCAGCGAGAACGCCAGCGCGAGAAAGAAGAGCCCGCCCAGGCCGATCAGCCGGTCCAGCAGGACGCTCAGCGCCGCCATCCCGCGGCGGCCCGGGCCGTAGGCATTCCAGACGTAGAGGCCCTTCACCAGGTCGCCTCCGGTGGACAGCGGCATCACGGCGTCGAAGAAGCAGCCGATCATGGTCCACGAGAGCGCCTGCCGGAAGCGGCACGGCAAGTCCAGCGCGTGCAAGGTGATCCAGAAGCGGACGGCGCTGATGAGGAAACTCGGCAGCATGATCCCCGCCGCCAAAGCCACCCACGGCCAATGCTCCTTCGTCTCCGCGAAGGCGTGCAGGTCCACGCGGCCGCTGGCGTAGAGCGCGTACAGGATCCCCGCGGCAAGCAGGAACTTGAAGTAGGGGCTGCGCAGGAAGGCGATCAGCAAACCCGCCAAGCCGCCGCGGCGGGCGGGCGCGGGCGGCGTCGTAGGCGCGGACGCTTGGGGAGTCTCGGGCATGCGCGGGCCGCCGTTCCTTCGTCGAGCAGAACCCGGCTTCGAACGCACAACGGCAAGCCGGCCAGTGCCTTAGGGCGCGGATTGTAACAGCGAAGAAGGTTCCCGCCACGCAGGGAAATCGCGCGCTTGCGGACAGTTTATCCCCCGCTCCGCCCTGCCCGCGTAAAAGTCGTGTAATACCGAATGCGTATCTCGCGAACGCCATTTCATCACGCGAAACGGCATTCCATTACGCAGCATCACGTGACGCTGCGTGTGCGATAACGGCATGCTCTGAAACGGGTTGCAGTCTCGCGGGAAAAAATTTCGCGGAAAACTGCTCAAGCCTTACGGCCCGCTTGCCGATGAAGAAATCGGTTCGGACGGAATGAACAGGGGTTGGAAGGGACGCCACTCCCCCCCCCCGCGGCTCTCCAACCCCTGTTCCGAACCAAAATCCCCCGCAACCGGAGAGCAGGGAATCATGGGCTCGCATGCTGTACGTCCGTCTCGAGGCAAGCGTAACTCCTCACCAGAGAATGAGTTAGAACTTCGAATCGCCGAGGCGCGCAAGCAGAAGGAGTTCCGCCGGCGCGTGCGCGGGCAGGACTACGAGCAGGTCACCGTGATCTTGGACCGGGCGCTCTATCTCGAGTTGGACAAACAACTTGCAGAGATCTCGATCCACGGCGGCGGCGTCAAGCTCAGCCGCAGCATGCTGATTCGCGCGCTGGTCCGCCGCTTCCTCCGAAACCTCGACGGCGACGGCACTTCCAGCGGGCGCAAGGCCAAGGGCGCCGGCTCGGAGAAGGGCTTCACGCTCAAGGGGCTCTTCACCCCCGACCCGCGCAGCAGCGAGGAACTCGAGATGGTCGAGGCCGCGCTGGTCGAACGACTGGCCTGACCGAGAGCGTTTTTCACGCGTTTTGAATCGATTCTTTGGGCAAAATCGATCTGTATCGATCCTTTCACGATTCTTACAAAGTGCATTTCCGCCTGCTCGACGTGCAATAATGACTTACGAGAACGCTAGACGCACGACTTGGCCGCCGCGTTGGCGGCCTTCGCGACGTATTCGACGTCGTCCTGACGCATCCCGGGGTAGATCGGCAGCGTGACGAGGCTCGCCGCGAGCCGCTCGGTGACGGGCAGCTTCCACGCCGAGCCGTAGTGCTCGACGTAGTACGGCTGCGCATGAACCGGCGGGTCGAAGTGGACGCTCGCGCCGATGCCCTTCCCGCGCAGTTCGGCCAGCAGCTTCGTGCGGTCGCCGCGGCGCAGCTTGACCGTGTACATCTGGTAGACGTGGCGGCAGCCGGGGCGTTCGGCGGGCAGCTCGAAGGCGTCGCGATCGAGCAGCTCGTTGTAACGCATGGCGTGCACGCGGCGCGCCTCGTTCATGCGCTCGAGCTTGCTCATCTGCACGACGCCGATCGCCGCCAGCACGTTCGACATGCGGAAGTTGTAGCCCGCGAAGGTCGCCGCGCGCAGCCAGGGCTTCTCCTTCTTCTCCCGCGCCCAGGTGCTGCTCGCCACGCCGTGCCCGGCGATCGCGCGGACTTTCTCGGCCAGCGCCGCGTCGTTGGTCGTCAGCATGCCGCCTTCGCCGGTCGAGAGGTTCTTCGTCGGATAAAAGCTGAAGCAGCCGGTCCCCCACCCGCCGGTGCGCTTGCCGTTCCACGTCGCGCCGATGGCCTCGGCGGAGTCCTCCACCAGCAGCAGTTTGCGCTTGGCCGCGATCGAAGCCAGCGCACCCATCTGCGCGGCGTGGCCCGCGTAGTGCACGGGCATGATGGCCTCGGTGCGCTCGGTGAGGACGGCCTCGACGGCCTCGGGATCCAGGTTGCAGGTGTCGGGCGCGACGTCGGCGAAGACGGGCGTGCCGCCGGCGGCGACGACGGCGTTGGCGCTGGCGACGAAGGTGAAGCTGGGCAGGATCACCTCGCCGCGGATGCCGCTGGCGTGGAGCGCGAGAAAGAGCGCCGAGGCGCAGCTGTTCAGGCTCACCGCGTGCGCGACGCCGTGGTACTCGGCAAAGAGGCTCTCGAATTCCTTGTTCTTGGGCCCGTGCGCCAGCCACCCGCTGCGGATGACCTCGGCGACGGCGGCGATCTCTTCGTCGCCCATGTCGGGGATACAGAGCGGGACCTCGCGCTCGGGGCGCTCCGGTTTGGGCTTGCCTTCGGACGGTTTATCGGCGGCGCTCACGTTGACGTTCTCCGGTTCGGAAGCCGGCATCTTACCCGCTCCGCGCAAGTCGGCAAATGAGGGCGTGGACAGCAATCAGCATTCGGCGGTCAGCTTTCAGCCTGAAAGCCAGGGCGCGTCAGACCTTGCTTGGGTTGGCCCGGACGTCACCACGTCCGGGTCGCGGCGCTTTGCGCCGCGACAAGAAGCGTCCGGAGCGCTTACGCGCGTTTCGAGCACGCTCGGTCCGGTGGGATCCCCCGCAGGAAAAGCGCCCCGGAGGGGCGGCAGAAGCGCCGTCTCTGCCTTGCTCCTGTCGCCCCTCCGGGGCTCCAACCGTTACACGCCGCAATCCCAGGGCAGCGGTCCGCTCTTCGCGGCCCTTGCCCTGGGCTTTATCCTCGTGCCCCTCCGGGGCACTTGCGGCGTTGCACCTTCTGGCTTCTATACTGGGGGCATGACCGACGCGCCGCCGAAGAAGCGCCCCTGGTTCCAACTGCACCTCAGCACGTGCGTGGTGCTGATGTTCATCGCGGGCGCTCTCGTGGGAATAAACATCGGTACCTACCATTCGATCGGTCGGTATGAGGTCTACGGATTTCCGCAGGACGCATGGATCCCGGATATTGGGAAGGACCAACAAACCTTCAATCCGCCCTTTTTCGGACCCTCTCCCTACGGCATTGCCTGGAACGCGGCGTTTGCCGTCGCCATCCTCGCCGCCACCCGCGAACGCGCGCGCGCCGCACAGGAGCCCGCGCCGTGACGAACGCGCCGCCGAAGAAGCGCCCCTGGTTCCAACTGCACCTCAGCTCGTGCGTGGTGCTGATGATTTTGGCTGGGGCGATTGTCGGCGCGAACTGCCTCGGCCGAAAAGGCTACGCAGAGAACGCAGATGGCTCCGAACGCTTAGTCTATACCTACAGGACCTACGGATGGCCTTGGGATGTGTGGACTGAATTCACGGACGTCGAGAGATTCGAAAACGGGCGATTCATAAGATCAATCGACCGTTACGAGGCCGCTACCAAACCAGGAACTTCTGCATTGAACAATCCATGGGGAAAGATTGCCGCGCGCGCCTTGAAGAATGCGCTCGTAGGACTTTCCATCCTCGCCGTCACCGCCCTCGCCTGCGAGTGGATCATTCGCCGCCGCGAACGCGCGCGCGCCGCACAGGAGCCCGCGCCGTGACGAACGCGCCGCCGAAAAAACGCCCCTGGTTCCAACTCCACCTCAGCACGTGCGTGGTGCTGGTGTTCGTCGCGGGGGGACTCATATGGGCGAATGTAAGTGTAACGATGAGGTGGTGTGGATCGGGCGATAATTATTCCAATATTGGCACAGGAAATGGATGCCCTCTAATTTGCTATGAGTCGGGATATGAAAGCTCTCGCCGCTCCAACACAGAACAATGGGCTGGCAGACCTTTCCAACGCTGGCTCTTGGGCCCTATGCTTCTGAACTTTGGCGTAGGCCTCGCCCTCCTTGGCGCAACCGCCCTAGCTTGCGAACTTCCTCTCCGCCGCCGCGAACGCGCGCGCGCGGCAGAAAACTAATCCTCCGCTGTTATTCCCGTTCAATCCGCAATCCGCTATCGAACGCTACCAGTTGTCGGTGCGGAAGGGTGAGGCCGGCAGGCCGTCCTTGTTGTACAGGTTCGCGCCCTGCGGGTTGTGCGAGAAGGCGTAGCGCACCGCCACCGGCGCCTTGACTTCGGGCGACGAGACCACCACCGTCTCGCCGTCGATCACCGCGTCGGCCCAGTGCCAGACCTTGTCCTCGCCGGCGATGGCGAAGCGCTTGAGCTTCCCGCCGGCGTCCTCGGTGGCCGGCGAACGCCAGTCCGCGTCCTTGGTCTCGAGCGCGCCCTTCTTGCCCACCATCAGCCCCGCGCCGGCGTACTCGAACGAGACCCGGATCGCGCCGCCTTCGACCTTCATCTCCTTGTAGAGCGGCCCGCTGGGCACCAGGTCCTTCTCGCCGTAGTCGCGCGCCAGCGCCCAGCGCGCCAGGCGCCGGCCCACGTTGAGCTTGTCTTTCGGGTGGATGTCCTTCGATTCGCCGATGTCGATGATCACCGCCATGCCGGTGTTGGGGATCTTCAGCGCGTCGGTCTGCGCGCAGCGGACCTTCGCCCAGCCGTCGCCGCCGGCCGGAATTTCGTTCGCGTTGCCGAAGTTCGCCAGCTGCACAAAGTAGAACGGGAAGTCGCCCTGCTTCCAGACCGCACGCCAGCCGCCGATCAGCGCCTTCATCTTGTCGGTGTACGTGCCGCCTTCGCTGCCGTTGGACTCGCCCTGGTACCACAGCGCGCCCTTGATCGGGAAGCGCACCAGCGGCAAGATCCGCCCGTTGTAGATGTTGTGCCAGTAGTCGCGCGCACCGGTGCCCGGCGGACCGGGCAACGCCGGCACCGGCGGCACCTCGGCGCCCGCCTTGGCCGCCTCACGCGCGGCCGCGGCCCACTTTTCCGCGTCGTCGGCCAATTTCGGAACCGTGGCCAGCCAGTCGGCGCGCGCCTTATCGATCTTCTCCTGTTCGCCCTTCAACTCGGGGACCATCTTGAGGCCCTCGGGATTGATCCAGGGCTCGATGCGCGTCCCGCCCCAGGCGCTCTCGACGATGCCGATGGGAACCTTGGTCTTCTCGTGGATCTCGCGCGCGAAGAAATAGCCCACCGCGGTGATGCCCGGCACGCTCTTGGGCTCGCAGACCGCCCATGCGCCTGCGACATCGCCCTGCGGATACGGCGTCGCCGGGCCGTCCACGCGGAAGAGGCGGATCTTGGGGAAGTTCGCCGTGTCGATCTCGTCCTTCGCAATCGCGGCCATGCCGCCGGTCTTGTACTCCATGTTCGACTGCCCGCTGCACAGCCACACGTCGCCGACGATGACATCCTTGATCGTGATCGCGTTCTGCTCGGCGACGGCCAGTTCCAAGCCCTCGCCCTCGGCGAGCGCCGGAAGCTGCCCCTGCCAGCGTCCGTCCGGCCCGGCGGTGGCCTCGGCCGAGTTCCCGCCCAGTTTCAGCGTGACCTTGGCGCCCGGCGCGGCCGTGCCCCAGACGTTCAGCGGCTGCCCGCGCTGGACCATCATGTGATCGCCGAAGATGCGCGGGAGTTTGACCTCCGCGCGTACGGCCCAGCCGCACGCCAGCACCGCCGCCAGGACGAACGGAATCCACCGGGAAACGCGCACGGGCAAATCCTCCTTCTTGTTGAAGCGGTTCGACGACCAGTATACTTACACCGCCGGCGCACCCCATGCCCGACCGGATCGAAAAAAGATGAGCCTGCTTCCGCGTGCCCCGGCCCTGACACGGCGCGCCGGCGGTGGTATCATCCCTGCGCCGTTCGAACGCCCCGACTCCTTCGACTCCGGAGGTCCCATGCGAACCATCATCGCGCTCGTGGCCTTATCGCTGCTGCTCGTCTGCGCCGCGCTGCGCGCCGGGGAGCCCGAGAAGGAGAAGATTCCCCCGCCCCCGCCGAAAGTCGACGCGCCCGCCGGCGAATGCGCCGTGCCCGAGAACAAGTGGTTCAAGATCGCCGAGGTCCCCGCCGACCCGCTGGGCCGCGAACTCGAGCCCGGACGCGGCGCGTTCTGGTGCTTCGAGCCGCAGAGCAAGGCCTTCCTGCGCTACGGCGGCTACACGCCCACCGACGACAACGCGCTCTGGACCTTCGACCTCGCCCAGCGCAAATGGGCCAACCCGCTGAAGAGCAATTACGCATGGCCGCCGCCGGAAGACCGCCCGGGCGCCGGCGCGTGGTGGAGCGCCGCGTACGACGCCAAGCGCAAGGTCGTGTGGTTCGCCTGCGGCTCGGGCGTGGCCGCGCGCACGCACGCGGCCCTCTTCGATGACCTCTGGCAGTACGACCCGGCCAAGGGCACGTTCACGGCCATGAAGAGCAAGGGCTTCCCGAAGCTCAGCGCCACCACGCGCATCGTCTACGACGCGAAGAACGACCTCGTCGTGCGCGCGCCCGCCTACGACGGCGAATGGGCCGCGATGCACAACCGCGACCAGACGTGGGTTTACTCGCCCGAGAAGAACGTCTGGGAAGCGCGCAAGACGCCCGGCGGCCCCAAGAACGCGCTCTCCGCGGCGTTCGTCTACGAGCCCGATGCGGGCGTGTGCGTCTACGTCAAGCCCGGCGGCGCCGACGGTCCCGCCGAGACCTGGACCTTCGATGCGGCGGCCGGCGCGTGGAAGAAACTCGAGTCGAAGGAGAACCCGCCCGGCGCGGCCGCGCCCGGCGCGTGCTACGACCCCGTCGCGAAGGCCGTGGTGCTCTACGGCGGCGTCGGCGGCGTGAAGGGCGCCTACGGGTACCTCTTCCGCGGCGGCGGCGTGCAGCTGCACGAGACCTGGGCGCTGGACGCGGCCAAGGGCCAGTGGCGCAAGCTCGACGTGGGCGCGCCCGCGATCCCGAAACTCCACGGCGAAGGCGGCCGCCGCTTCGAACTGGTCTGCGCCATGGACTACGACAGCGCGCGCCAGGCGATCGTGCTCGCCGCGCCGACGATGGGCGTCTGGGCACTGCGCCTGCGCCCCGAAGGCGCGGCCGCGCTTCCCGAACTGAAATGCGCGGCGCTGCCGGCGGCGGAGAAGATCGAAGCGCCGAAGGATCCCGTCTTCCCACCCGCCGAGCCCAACAAGAAGCTGCTCGAGATCAAGCCCAACACCTGGGTGAAACTCGGCGGCGGCGGGCGCCTGGGCGGCGGCGAAGTGCCCTGGACGTACGACGAGGCCACCGGCTTCGTGCTGAAGTACGGCGGCTGCAACAACGGCGGCACGACCTTCGCCAGCGGCTACGGCAACGACCTGTGCGCGTACGATCCGGCCACCGAACGCTGGATCGCGCTGCGCTGGGTCGATCCGTGCGGGCCGCCGCGCCCGGCCAACGGCTGCACGCGCAGCTACACCTACGACCCCGAGCACAAGGTCACGTGGTTCCAGGGCGGGACCTCGGGCAACCAGCTCGCCTACAGCCTGCCGCCGGGCTGGGACGGCTCTGGCACGTGGATCTACGACGGCCTCAAGGACCGCTTCGAACTGCGCAAGACCACCGGCCGCGGCGCGGGCGTGGGCGTCGTGAACTGCTACGACCGCGCGAACAAGCGCGTCGTGGTGGTCTCGAAGCAGGCGTGGCAGGTCCCCAACGTGACGGTGCTCGATCCGGCCGCGTGCGCCTGGGCCGACCAGGCGCCCGTGCGCGCGATGCAGTACACCTACGCGTGCTACGTGGACACGCTCAAGGCGATGTTCGTCATCGAAAGCGACAAGGACAGCGCGAAGACGCTCGCCTACGACGCGGCCGCCGGCGCGTGGAAGGACCTGGCGCCGAAGGGCGAAGCGCCCACGGGCGTCGGCCGCCCGGCGACGGCGTACGACCCCGAGACCGACGCGGTGCTGCTGGCGGGCGAAGGCAAGACGCTGATCTACACGGTGAAGGAGAACGCCTGGAAGCTGCTGGCGGCCGATCCGCCCGCGCCGAAGATCGCCGAGTGCGTCGTCTACGACACGCGGCACAAGGTCTTCCTGGCGCTCGCCGACGCCGTCTACGCGTTCAAGTACAAGCCGTGAGGCGAGGCGCCGCGCTTCAGCGCACGAGCATCGAAAGGAATCCGTCGCGGAGGCTGGTGTAGGTGCGCAGCACCGGCGCGTGGTCGCGGTACGCGGGTTCCCGCAACAGCCGCCGGTGCAGCGCGGGCAGGTTGTAGAACGGCACCGAAGGGAACAGGTGGTGGGCGACGTGCACGTTGATGTTCAGCGGCGCGATGCTGTGCCGTTCCAGCCACGTGCCGTCGACGTGGCGCGTGCCGTTCAGTTCGTGCTCCGCCGGCAGCAGCAGGTGTTCGGCCGAACCGCGCAGGCGGATGAAGAGCGTCACCCACGTCGCCGCGGGCAAGAACCACAACAGCAGGTACATGTGCCACGCGCCGGTCCACGCCAGGAACGCGGCCAGCGCGCCCAGCCAGAGCAGAAAGCGCGCGCGTTCGCCGGGGTTCAGCCGCGTGGTGGGCTTCTGCGGCTTCACGAAGTTGGCGTACGGCGACCACGGCTTCGACCAGCGGAACAGCCGCGTGAAGTGGATGCCCAGCAGGTCGAAGACGAAGATCTTCAGCGTCTCCCACTGGCCCTTGGGCCAGTCCCATTCCGGATCGGCGCGCATCACTTGGAAGTCGGGGTCGCGGTCGGAGTTCGTGTGGCGGTGGTGCGCCAGGTGCTCGCGGCGGTACAGGTCCGTCGTGAAGCCGATCGGGAAGGCACAGAAGAGATCGCTGATCCAGTCGGCCACGCGCGTGTTCGCGAAGAGCCGGTAGTGCGTGGCGTCGTGCATGATCACGCCCAGCGTGTGCTGCCGCGTCGCGATCACGATCCCGGAGAGCACGTACGCGCCCCAGTGGTGGCCGCTCCAGACGACGAAGCCCACCGCCGCCGCGATGATCGCCCACTGCCGCGCGATGGCCCACGCCGCGCGCCACGCGTTGATCTCCGACAGCCGCCGCACGTCCTCCATCAGTTCGGGCGAACGCTCCAGGCGCACGCCGCAGGGGCCGCGCAGGACTGCGGCTTCCGCCGAACGCTCCGCCCTTTCAAGGGTCTGTTCCATTTCCATAGGCTTTGCCTCCAACCGTCCCTTGGCTCCTTCGGCAAACCCAACCCAGCGGCGCGAACGGCTATGCGAAAAAGTGCGCCGCCGGAACAGGGCTAGACCGCTGGTCATCTCGCAATACGTTTCTCCGAAAGAACTTATGATGACGGAAAATTCCGAAAGAGTACGCTTCGGATCTTTCTGGATTTTCGCATAACATGCGCCGTGGCTCGGTTGGAACCCGTGAAGGGCATCGCGGGCAGACGTGAGGACCGGCCATGGCTTCGGCGAGGACGCTCGTGGAAAAGACCGCCGCCGCGCAGGCGGACGTTTCGGACAGCGGCGCCGACGCGGAAGACCGCGCGCTGATGCGGGCCGTCGCGGAAGACCGCGACCGCAAGGCCTTCGCCCGGCTTTTCGAGCGCCATCAGACCGACGCGTACAACCTCGCCCGGCACCTCTCGCCCACCCGCGAGGCCGCCGAGGATGCCGTCCAGGAAGCCATGCTGCGCGCGTGGACCAGCGCGGCCACCTTCCGAACCGACGGATCGGTGCGCAGTTGGCTGTTGCGCATCGTCGCGCGCGAAGCCATCCGCGCGTACCGCAGGAATTCCGCCGAATCGAAGCGCATCGAACACAACAGCGCCGGCGCGCCCCGCGCCGCCGCCGCCGCCCAGGCGGCCGCGGCGGAGAACCGCGAGGAACTCGCTGAACTGCGCCGCACCCTGGCGGGCCTGCCCGAACGGCAGCGCGTGCTGCTGGCGCTGTACTTCGGCGCGGGGTTGAGCCAGGCGGAGATCGGCAAAGAACTCGACATGCAGCAGACCACGGTCTCTCGGGCGATCCACGATCTGCTGGCGCAACTGCGCGGGCACCTGGACCGCGCGGGCTTCGCCGCGGCCGCGCCGCTCCTGGCCGCCGAATCGCTGCGCAGCGCGCTGCTGGGATCCGAGCCGGCGCCGCCCGGCCTGGCGGACGCCGTGGCGCACCGCATCGCCGAAGCGGGCAGCGCGCTCTCGGGCAAGGCCGCCGCCGCGAGCGCGGCGAACGCTGCCCGTGCGGCATTCGGCGCCGCCGCCGTGGTGGCACTCGCCGCCGGTGGCTGGTGGTGGGCCGCGCAGACAACAGCCGAAGGAGAAACGCAAGGACCTTCGGCGGAAACGCAGGCGGAGACCGCGCAGGTACCCGACAAAACCACGCTCCTGCGGCCCACCCAGCCGCTCGACTACCGCTGGACCTTCGACGGCAAGCTGCCGCCGGAGATCGTTGCGGCGGCGGACGGCAAACATCGCTACGCCCCGACTAACTCGGGCCGCAAGGGCCTCTTCTTCGAAAAGCACTACGATTCGGGCTACGCGATCCGCGTGCCGCTGCCGGCGCGGCCGGTGCACCTCCGCGCCGTCATCGAGAAGTACCGCAAGAAGCAGAACATGACGTTCACGTATTCCGCCATGAAGGATGGCGCCGTCCTGCCCGCCCGCGTGTGGCAGAAGGACGACAACTTCTGGCCGATGGCGGAGGTGCAGACGATCGACGCCTACGTGAACGAGGACTGGTTCTTCCTCTATGCGGGCGAGAACCTGCACGTGGTCCGGCAGGCCATGCGGCCGGCCACAGGATCCACGCTCTGCTTCACGGGCGAGAACATCGTACTGCACAGCCTGGAGATGCGCGAGATCGATCCCGCCGAACTGCCGCTTGAGATGAAGGACCCCGAGGCGACGGTCAAAGACCTGCGCGTGGTCGTGGAGCCCGGCACGGAGGTGCCGAACCGGCCGTCCGCGAAGTGATCCCATCCGCCGCAATCACGCATGCAGCAGCAGCGGGATGCCTTCCGGCAGATGCCGGCTGACTTCCTGCAGCATGTCGCCGCGCAGCGTGCGCCACAGGGCGCCGCGCTGCGAGACGCCCATCAGCAGCGCGTCGGCGCCCAGCATGGCGGCCTCGTCGAGGATGATCTCCGACGGCGAGTCGTGCACGACGTAACGGCGGACCATCTGCACGCCGGCGGCTTCGGCGAAGCCTTCGGCCTGCTCGAAGATCCGCTGCGCTTCGGGGTCCTTCTCGATCAGCATGTCCTCCGCGGCCAGGACCTCGCCGCGCTCCTTGAATGCCAGCGAGACCTCGCGGACGAAGAGCACGTACAGCACGCCGCCGCGGTCGCGCGCGTACTCCGCAGCGAACTTGACCAGCTTTGGGTTGCCGCCGCGCGTGGCCACCAGGATGCGCGGCTTGTTCAACGCCGCCGTCGAACGCAGGGCGCCGGCCGTCGCCTCCATGCCCGTGGCCACGGCCGCCGTGACGACGCGCAAGCCTTCCTTCGCCTTCCCCGCGAAGCCGCGCGCGATCAGCCCCGCCGCGAGGATGCTGCCGGCGAAGGCCAGCGCGTGGGTCTTCTCCCAGGCGATGGTGATCCAGACCAGGCCCACGACGACCCCCGTGCCCAGCAGCACGACGTGCTCCCAGGTCTTCAGGCGCAGCTTGCGGTTGGTGCCGCAGGCCCACAAGTTAATCGTAATCGCGCCCACCACGCCGATGGCGTAGAGTTCCGCGAGCCGCGCGAGGTCGTTGCCGACCCACAGCAGCACGGCGATGGGCATGGCCACGGCCGAGCACAGGCCCAGCCACGGCATGCCGAACGTGTTCAGGCGCGTGAAGCCCCTGGGCAGCTCCCGGTCGCGCCCCATCAGATACTGAATGCTGACCAGGTCGCCGATGGCGGTGTTGGCCGCCGAAAGCAGCAGCAACCCGAAGCCCACCGACGCGACGGTGGCGAAGGCCTGGCCCAGGTGCTCCTCGGCCAGGATGCGCACCATCTGGTCCTGCAAACGGTCGCGCGCGGCCGGATCGAGCGCCTGCACGTTCACCGAAGCCAGTTCGGGCAGCGCGTTCATCGCCAGGGCCATGAGGAGATTCAGCACGACGACTTCGCCCAGCACGGCGAAGATCGCTCGCCGTGCGTTGCCGGCCACCGGCTGGGCCATGATGCCCGTCATGTTCGCGATGGCCTCGACGCCCGAGAGCGCCAGGATCACGTTGACGAAGTGGCTCCACTGCTCGGGCATGCTCCCGGCGGGCGCTTCCACCATCGTCGATCCCAGCGACGGCAGCGCCGAGACGCCAATCACGAGGTAGAAGGCCGCGCAGGCAACGCCCACCAGCACCGCCAGGAACCCCGCGCGGCGCGGGCCGAACCAGTTCAGCACGCCGATGGCCACCAGCGAGAGGATCGCGAGGTACAGCGCGTCCTGCGAGCTGGCGTCCTCGGGCAGGATGTAGCGGAAGCCCGCATAGGCGCTCAGCGCTGCCGTGATGACGTAGTCGGCCGTTAGCAGCAGCGCGCCGACCACGCCCAGCGTAGGCGACCGCTGCTTGGCCGCCGAATAGACGCCGCCGCCGTCGGGAAAATGCGCGCAGATGATCGTGTAGGAGAACCCGACTACCGCCACCAACAGCGACATCGCCGCCACGTACCAGAACGAGGCATGCCCGCTGAGCACGAAGGCCAGCCCCAGCACGTACAGGCGCGAAGTGCCCCAGTCGCCGAACAGCAGCCCGGCGGCGTGGTACCACCGCAATTCACGAGGACGTTCCCGCGATGAAATCCCATGCGTCACGACAGGCTCCTTACCGGACGGCACGCAACCGCCCCGCGCCCGGAAGCGGACTTCCGGGCAAAAGCCCACAGCCAACCCCGGCGCATCACGGGCGCCGGAATCAGGCAGGGCTATTCGGTGGGCGCAAAGCGCCCGCTGGGGATCGGTGCGTTCGAACTCCGGTGAACGAGACGGGGCGGTGCTCTTGGTGGAGGCGCCCTGAAAATGCCTACGAGGTTAGCTGCAGGGTTAGGGATTCCAGGTTCCCCTTCCGGCCGCACGGCACCGGAATGCACCCCAACGGATCGGGTCCCCCGTTTTCTCCGTGCCTCGGAGAAACTCGGCTGTAGCACGGCCCAAATTACCGCATCTTTTTGAGCCGTCAAATCAAATGCTGCAAGCCGTGCACGTGCCCGGGCCACGCATTTCGGATTAATTTATCCCGGCGAATGGAATCCGAAATGACGAGGTAAATGAAATCAGTCGCGCACACGGCCCCCGCTTCAATCGCCGCCGCCTTTGCGGTGTCTCTCGACGAACTGGCGCGCCTGTTCGGCGGCATTCTTCTTGATCGTGCTGTAGGCCTTCTGAAAATTCTTGCCTTTGCCGGAGTTTAAGTTCTGCGCGCGGCTCAGTTCGCGGTCGTACTCGGTGCAGTGGTGCCGGATGTGGCTCAGCGCCGCGCGCTTCGCCTTCGCCTCCATCGGCAGCTGCTTGTTGCGTCCCACTGCGCCGCTTCCGACCTTGCAGGCGCGGTGCGTCGCGGCCTTGGCGATTTTGCCTGCCAGCTTCCGGTGTTCGGGCGCGAACTTAAGCCAATTCACCACTGCGCTGTGGAACTGGTTCCGGTAGACCGCCTCCTCCTTCCGTTGCTTCACCCGGTAGGCCCTGCGGCGCCGAGCGAGCCGCTCTTGACGCGACATGGCAGGCTTCTTGGGCTTGCGCGGGGGCTTGGGCTTGGCCTTGCGGCGCTTGGGGCGCGGCTTGGGCGCCGGCAGTACGAAAGCCTTCCCCTGTTCGGCCAGCAGCGCTTGCGCCTTGACGATGTTCTCGATGGGCACGTAGTAGCCGACGGTCTGCGTATGGTCGCTGCCGCGCGCGCCGCGCACGCGCGTCCAGACCGGCCCGAGTTTTTTCACGGTGCGGGTCAGCGCGGCATTGCCTACGGGTAGAAAACCCCAGGCCGACGGCACGCGCAGCAATCCGTGCGCGGCATTCCAGACGCGCGGATTGCGGCCCCTGCCCTTCTGCCAGACCTCGATGGACAGCGCCATGGCCCGCTGCATGGAAGGTCTGCTTTCCCACACCGACGGCACATTGGATTGCGCGGGCTGTGCGGCCTGCGCAGGCGGTGGAGGCAGTGGGGGCTGCTCAGGCTGCCCGGTTGATGAAGCATTCATGAGACTAATTCTATGCGCCCGGACGCCGATTGCCAGAAATCGAAAAGTTTCGCGCGCCTGCCCCTTGCCGCTGCGCTCGGCAGACGACACAATAGCACACGCCTATCCAAAGGAGGCCCTCCATGCGCAATCGTGCCGCCGTGTTGCTCCCTCTGATCATCTTCGCCGCGAACCTTTCCGCCGGCGAGCCCGCCGCGCCGGTAGCCTTCAGCGAGGCCCCGGCCGTCGCGAAGGACGGCGCGAACTGGGCCGTGACCTTCGCCGTCTCCAAGCCCTGCGACGTGCTGGTCGCGGTGCTCGACGCCAAGGGCAACGTCGTGCGGCACCTCGCCGCGGGCGTGCTCGGCAAGAACGCGCCGCCGCCTTTCGCGAAGGATTCCCTCAAGCAGCGCGTCGCCTGGGACGGCACCGACGACCTCGGCGCCGCCGCGCAGGGCGGACCGTTCAAGATCCGCGTCGCGGCGGGCGTTAAGCCCGCGTTCGACAAGATCGTCGGCTGGAATCCGAAGACATTCTCGCCGATCAACAGCATCTCGGTGGGCCCGGGCGGCGAAGTCTTCGTGCTGCTGTCCGACAGCTTCTGGGGCCGCAGCGAAGTGCGGGTGCTCGACCGCGACGGCAAGTACCTGCGCACGATCATGCCCTACCCTTCGACCACGCCGCCGGAGCGCACCGAGTCCATCGGGCATTTCATCGCCGAGGACGGCGAGCGCGTGCCGATGGTCTTCAGCGGGCACAACCACACGCTGCATCCGCTGACGGCCGGCATGAAGAAGCAGGCGATGGCGTACCATCCCAAGGGCTACCTCGTCCTGGCCGGCGCGGTGGGCACCATGGCCGAGCACGGCCCGCCGCGGCACCTGCTGGCGCTGGACAAGCGCGGCGGCGCGCCGGACGGCATTCCGTTCGTCGGCCCCGAGTTCGTCCCGCCGCGCGGCTTCATGGGCGGCGCCGGCGAGGGCCCCGCGTACTGCTTCGACCACCTGGCCGCGAGCCCCGACGGCGAGTGGATCTATTTCGCGACGTTCAAGGAGATGGACGAGAAGACCGACAAGCGCACGCTGGTGCCCCAACGCCACGCCGTCTTCCGCGTGAAGGCCACCGACGCCAACCTGGGCAAGGCCTTCCTGGGCGTGGACAAGGAAGCCGGCAGCGACGACGCGCATCTGAACAACCCGATGGGCATCGCCTGCGGCGCCGACGGCAGCATCTACGTCTGCGACCAGGGCAACGCGCGCGTGATGGTCTACGCGAAGGACGGCAAACTGCGCGGGAAGTTCGCCCTGCCCACGCCGCAGGAGATCGCGGTGCATCCGAAGAGCGGCGAGATCTACGTGCTCTCGCGCAAGACCAGCAAGCACGAGGAACCCGCGACGCTGCTTAAGTTCGCAGCCTTCAAGGACGGCGAGGCGCCGAAGGAACTCGCGCGCCTGAACGCGCCCGGCACGGACCAGTTCGCGCTGGACGGCGAGGCCTCGCCACCGAAGCTGTGGACGGTGATCGACAAGAAGAAGCTGCTGGTCCCGGTGCTCGACGAAGGCGCGGCGTTCAAGGCGCTTCCGCAGGTCAACGACAACGACGTGGGCATGGAGTTCCCCATGTTCGTCGCCGCCGACCCCGAACGCCACCGCGTGATCTTCCGCGAACGCCCCGCAGGGCTGTTCAGCGTCGATCTCGAGACGAACAAGATCACGCAGCTGAAGGTGAAGGGTTACGACGTCGCGCTGGACCGCGCCGGCAACCTGTACGTGATGGACGGCTACGGCAAGGACTCGCTGTCGCGCTACACGCCCGAGGGCAAGCCGCTGCCGTTCGAAGGCGGAACGTCGAACAAGATCAGCTTCGTCTACCGCGGCTACGGACCCAACATCGGGCTGCGCGGGCACTGCGTCGCGCCCAACGGCGACATCTACGTGATCGCGTCGACGAACTACGGCCCGGCGGCGACCATCGGCAGCCGCGTGCACGTCTTCGGGCCCGACGGGAAGATGAAGAAGGACAGCCTGGTCAACGGCCTGGGCTACGGCGACTGCGGCCTGGGCGTCGACGCGCGCGGCAACGTCTACGTCGGCGCGAACGTGAAGCCCAAGGCGACGCCCTACCCCGCGCCCTTCGCCGGCAAGGTCCCCGTCGACCGCTGGATCTGGTGGAACAAGGGCAAGCGCGAGAAGCCCTGGCACTACATGTACTACAACACCTACCTCTTCCACGTCGGCAGCGTCTTCAAGTTCCCGCCCGCCGGCGGCGCCTTCTACGGCCAGGACATCGCCGCGCGCGAGGAGAAGCGCACGCAGGCCGTCATCGACGCCAAGAACGCGCCCGAAGGCAGCGCCGAATACACCAGCGCGTACCTGGGCCGCGAGGTCCGCGTCGCCGGCGCCGAGTGGAGCTGGTTCGGCGTGAGCAACATCCCCAGTTCCAGCGACGGGCCCTCGCCCGACCCGGGCTGCGTCTGCTTCAACTCGCACCTGACCTGCGATCCGTTCGGGCGCGTCTACGGCGTGCACGTCTTCGGCGCCACGATCCAGATGCTCGACACCGCCGGCAACCCGATCGCGCGCATCGGGCGCTACGGCAACGCCGACAGCGCCGGCCCGGGCAGCGCCGTGCCGGAGCCCGCCATCGCGCTGGCCTGCCCCGGCTATGCCAGCTACGCTCGGGAAAAGCTGTACATCAGCGACTCGATCAACCGCCGCATCGTGGTGGTGCGCTTCGACTACGACGCCCAGCAGGAAGTGGAGGCCAAGTAAGCCCGGCTGACAGGCCGCGAAAATGCGGTAGTATGCTCTCGTTCCGGCGGCCGGAAACGAGACCATGAACGCACCCGCAGAATCCAGCAGCCCCGGCGTCCCCACGCACATCGGCGGCTACCGCCTCGAAGGCGAACTCGGGCGCGGCGCGATGGGCGTCGTTTACAGGGCCGTCCACGAGACGCTCGAACGCCCCGTCGCGCTGAAGTTCCTGCCCCACGAATACACGAACAACCCCGAGTCCGTCGCGCGCTTCCTGCGCGAAGCCCGCACCGTCGCCACGATCCGCAACGACCACGTCGTACAGGTCTACGACGCCGGCGAGGAAAACGGGAAGTACTACATCGCGATGGAACTGGTCGACGGCGTCTCGCTGAAGAAGCACCTTCAGGAAAAGAAGCGCCTGAGCGAGGAGGAGGGCCTGGAGCTGATGGCGCAGGCCGCGCTGGGCTTGGCCGCCGCGCACGTCAAAGGCCTGGTCCACCGCGACGTCAAACCCGACAACATGCTGCTGGACAAGGACCGCAAGCATCTGCGCATCGTGGACTTCGGCCTCGTCACCGACTCCGCCAGCGACACGCAGCTGACCGCCACCGGCGCGTACCTGGGCACGCCGCAGTACATGAGCGCCGAGCAGGCCGACGGCGAGAAGGCCGACGCGCGCAGCGACCTCTACGCCCTGGGCGTGACCTTCTACGAGGCCTTCACCGGGCGCCCGCCCTTCACCGCCGAGACCGCGCTGAACCTGCTCTTCAAGCACCGCTTCGAGGAGCCGCCCGCGCCCAGCAGCGTGCTGCCGGCCATGAGCCGCAGCCTCAACAACCTGCTCCTGACGCTGATGGCGAAGAAGCCGGAGCAGCGCGTGCAGAGCGCCGCGCGGCTGGCCGAGCTGATCGATGGCCTAAAGAAGGGCGAGAAGATTC
Organism: Planctomycetota bacterium; assembly: GCA_023150555.1. Lineage (GTDB taxonomy): Bacteria > Planctomycetota > SZUA-567 > H5-PLA8 > H5-PLA8 > JAKLKQ01. The sequence goes on along the minus strand of JAKLKQ010000024.1, from coordinate 7,735 downwards.
CGGAACCGCCGCCGTTCGAGTCGCCGCTGAAGGCCCTGCAGAGCAGCCCCGACCTGGCCGGCGCGGACCTGGCGCCCGCCCGGGAGCCGTCCGCCGCGCGCGGGCCGTTGGCTCTCGCCGGGATGCTCCTCGCGCTGCTGGTCGTCGCGGTGATCGCATGGACGCTGATCTTCGGCGGCGGCGAAAAGCGCCCCGCCGCGAGCGACTCGAGCAGTTCGGGCAATGCCGGGCCGCTTGTCGCGCCTGGCGACACGAAGACGCCGAAGAGCAACGGCGGCTCGAACGGGACAAGCGCCGTGAAGACGCCCGCGCCGAACGGAACCGCACCTGCGCCCGCGCCCGTGCCGGACAACCTGCCGCTGCCCGAACGCATCCGCGCGCACGTGAAGAACGGAAGCTTAAGCGACGCGCGCAAGCTGCTGAACGAGGCGCGCCAGGAGCGCCCGCAGGATGAGGGCCTGCTCTCGATGGACCAGGGCCTGGGCGCGCTCGAGAAGATCGAGACGATCCTCGACGAACTGGCGCCGCTGTTTCCGCAGGCCGTGGAAACCGCGAAGGCCGCCACCGAGAACGACCTGGAGGATGGCCTCGCCGGAAAGCTGCTGGCGCAGTTCCGCGAGGAGCAGGAACGCATCCCGCGCAAGCGCGAACATGCGCGGGACCTCTTCGAGCGCGGAAACTACGGCAAGCTGCCGGCGATGGTGGACGACGCGAAGGCCTACGCCGACAAGTTCCACGACGGCGTCAACGAGGGCAAGAAGCGCTTCGACGCCGCGGCGAAGAAGGAGCGCGGCGAAGGCGGCCTGATCGGAACGATCACCGGCGGAAACAAGAAGGGCGATGCGAAACTGGCCGTGCTGTACCAGCAGAGCGCCGATGCGTTCGAGGCCCTGCGCGCGAAGGCCGCTCCGCTGCGCGAATAGGTTTTACCCGTGCTCCTTGAGCATGCGGATGTACTCGTCCACGCCCTGCTCGATGTCCACCTTCGGATCGTAGCCCAATAGCTTGCGGGCTTTCTCGATGGAGAGCGTGCCGCGGTTGGGGCGCGACGTGTCCGGCTCGCGCTCTTCCAGCACCACGTTGGGGAAATGCTTCTTCACCTGCTCGGCGAATTCCTTCACCGAGCGTGCGTTGCCGCGCGTGATGTTGAAGGTCTGGTTGGCCGCCGCGGGCACTTCGACGCAGCGCGCCAGGCCGTCGGCGATGTCGGTGCAGTAGGTGAAGTCGATGCGCGAGCGCCCGCCGTCGTGCAGCACCAGCGGCTTGCCGGCCATGGCGTTCTCGATCAGGATCTGCGAGACGCGGCGGTTGGCGTCGCCGAAGCCGTACACCGCGCTGGGGCGCACGATGACGTGCTCGAAGCCGTGCCCCGCCGAGTAGCTGCGCGTGAGGATCTCGCCGGTCAGCTTGGTGCCGCCGTACACGTCGATGGGCTCGGTGGTGTGCGTCTCGTCGGCGACCTCCGTCTTGAAGTGCCCATACACGAAGCTGGAACTGGCAAAGACGAAGCGCTTGACCGTGCCCGCGGCCTTCACGCCTTCGAGCACGGAGAGCGTGCCGTCGATGTTGATCTGCAGGGCCTCGGTGGGGTACATCGTGGATTCCTTGGCGCTGGGCAGCGCGGCCAGGTGCACCACGGCCTCGGGCTTCCACTCGGCCATGATCTGGTGCACGCGCTTCTGCACGCGCACGTCGCCGCGCTCGATGCGCACGTTCGGCTTGCCCAGCAGCGGGGCCATGCGGGCCTTCAGGAAATCCTGGTAGCGCGAGATGAACGGCGAGATGTAGTTCAGGAAGGCGTCGAACAGCAGCAATTCGTAGCCCTTCTCGTGCAGGCGCTTCGCCAGGTACGAACCGATGAACCCGCAACCGCCCGTGATCATTACGCGCCGAACGCCAGCCATGTCTTCCGTTCTCCGTGGAGGGAAAAGGGCATGGTAACAGCCCGCGCGCCGGGGTCCAGCGCGGGCGGCGGAGTCCTCAGTCCTCGGCCGCGCCGTCCCGCTCCCGCCCGCCCCGGCGTTCGAACATCGACTCGTCCGGCGGATGCGCGGGATCGGGTTCCACGAGGTGGTACTCGGTGGCCCCGTACTGGATCGACGCGAGCTTGCGCACCGCCGCACGCAGCTTCTCCTTTTTGCGGTACTCCTGCTCGTCCAGCAGCAGCACCGCGCCGGGCGTGCCGAAGAAGGCGTCCTTCAAGGCCAGCATGGAAACGTCGTCCACCGGGCGGTCGAGGTACCAGACCGCCTCGTTGCTGGACGTGCCCAGCATCACCAGCGTGCGGCCGCCGGAGGCCTGCGCGACCGCGGCGTAGAACTCGGCCCGGTTCTCGAAGCGTTCCTGCGCCGGGCGGATCACGGCCTCCTGCGCCATCAGCAGCGCCGCGACGGAAAAGAGCGCCTGGAAACTCGCATCGGCGCTGCGGCCGGTCTTAAAGTCGCGCAGCACCAGCACCGCCAACGCTGCCAGCCCCACGCCGAAGACGCAGGCAAGTCCGATCTCGCCGGTGGAGAATGTGATGGCGATCCCGAGCCGGTCACCGAGCCCCAGAACCAGCACCACGGCGAAGGCGGCGGCCCCTACGCCCGCCAGCACGGCGAGGAAGCCCTGCAGCGCGCTCCAGAGCTTGCGCAGGGCGGCGCCGTCGTCGGCGTTGAATACGCGGACCCACGCCAGCGCCAGCCACAGGCTGAGCGCCGGATAAAGCGGCAGCATGTACAGCGTGCGTTTGCTGGCCGCGACGCCCATCAGCGCCCACGGCACCACGATCGCGCACAGCAGCAGTTTGGCCTGCCACGAGACGGGACGTTGTGCGCGCTCGCGGAAGCGCGCCACGCCGCACGCGATCCACGAACCGGCGAAGAGCAGGCTCAGCACCCACGCCGCCGCCGGTTGCGCGCGCAGGAAGTCCTCCGCGCCCTGCGCCGCGCCCAGGAACGCGGCCGTGACGGCCAGCGCGATCCACAGCAGCCGCCGGCAATTTCGTTCCGCTCCCACGAAGAGCCACGCGAAGGCCGGGATGAACAGCAGGCTCCAGGGCAGGAAGTGCTCCGGCAGGTCGTGGACGTAGTAGATGAACGGAAAGATGCGGTCGCCGGAGTTGTGATCGACGTTGCCCATCGCGCGCTGCACGGTCTGCTGTTCCATGATGCCCAGGACTTCGTCCAGGCGGCCGGCGCGGTGCAGCATCGCGATCCAACTCGCCACGATCGCCAGCGCCAGCGGCACGCCCCACCAGAGGCCCGTGCGCGCGGCGACGAAGCCCAGCTTCCCCTGGTCGGGCAGGTAGCGCTTGCGCTCCCAGAACAGGTACAGAGCCATCGGGCAGACGGCGAAGACCGCGACCAGCTGCGGGGTCTTGGCCAGCGCGGCCAGGCCCAGCAGCACGTAGAACGGCAAAAGGTGCGCCCACGGCGTGCGGTGCGGCTCGGATTCCAGGCGCTGCACGATCGCGGCGAAGCAGTACCACGCGCCCAGCAGCAGCGCCGTCAGCATCGGGTCGATCAAAATCTCGCGCCCGAAGGCGTGAAAGGAATAGTTGGTCAGCAGCAGCAGCGCGGCAAGGAAGCCGATGCGCTCATCGAAAAGCCGCCGGCCCAGAAGAAAGAGCAGCAGCACCGACGCGAGCGAGAAGAGCACCGGCACCCAGCGGAAGGCCGTCGCCGGTTCCACGCCCAGCGCCAGGCCCGCCTTGCCGGCCACGCCCAGCGCCCAGTAGATCAGGACCGGCTTCACCAGGCGCGGCTTGCCGTTGAACATCGGCACGGTCCAGGTCGAGGCGCCTTCGCCGCTGCGGCCTTCGGCCAGTTCCCGCGCCGGGCACGCGTAGCGCGGCTCGTCGGGGTTCTCGATCTGCTGGTGGTGCAGGTTCCAGGCGTGCACGGCCATGCCGATCACGATCAGCGGCAGCACGTACGGCAGGGCGGACGGCGCGGCATTCATTGCTTGGCGGCCCGCGCCGGTTCGGACTTCGCGGCCGAAGCGTCCAACACCGGCGTCCCGGCGCCCAGGTCGTATGCGCCGCGCTTCAGGCGCTTGCGGAAGCGCAGCAGTTCGGGAAAGCCGGTCACGGCCTTGCGCAGCGCCTTGTACTTGCTGGCGCCGTGCTTGCGCGCGGCGTGGCGCACGTCCACGTCCCCCACCCGCTTGGGATCGAGGCCGCGGCGAACCAGGATGGGAATGATGTAGCGGTGGTCGTTCTCGACCAGCGTCAGGTTCTTCGCCAGCTTCGCCGGCAGCGCGGTGAAGTTGCTGGCCGCGTCGGCCACCGGGCAGGTCAGCAGCATGCGGATCAGCAGGTTGCCCAGGCGCGAGATCGCGATCAGCGACGCCGCGTGGCGGCGCTTGGTGCGGATCGCGTTGGTCAGGTCCAGGCGGCCTTCCTCGATCGGCGCCAGCAGCAGCGGGATATCCTCGGGGAACAGCTGCAGGTCGGCGTCCATCGTCACGACCCAGTCGCACTTCGCGTGGCGGAAGCCGGTCTCGAAGCCGCCCGTCTGCCCGCTGCGGCGCGGATTCCTTTCCACGCGCAGGCGCGGGTGCGTCTCGTGAAGCTTTTGCAGCAGCGCGAAGCTGCCGTCGGTGGAGTGGTCGTCGCAGGCGAGGTGCTCCCACTCGCGGCCTTCGACGCCTTCGCGCCACTGTTCCATCGTCCTCTCGACGCGCTCGACCAGCTCCGGAATGCAGGCTTCCTCGTTGTGGATGGGCGTGACGACGGTGACGCTGCGCACGCGGCGGGAAGACGTTGCGGCGGGTGCCGTCATCGCGGGCACGCTCACTTGTCCGCTGCCGCGGCGGCCGCCGAGAGGCCCGCGCCGTCGCGCGCGTCCTGCGCCGACGGGCGCGAACCGCTGAACAGGTACACCATGCCGCCGAAGAGCCCCGAGACGACCACCATGCCGAAGTAGGCCAGCGCCAGCGTCATGGCCAGCGGCTTGACGGCCATCTCGGTCGTGTGCAGCGCCGCGGCCTGGCCCATCAGCACCGCGCAGAAGACGTACTCGCGCACGCCGATGTTGTTCACCGTCAGCGGCAGCAGGCCGCCCACGGCGGTGAAGGTCACCATCGCCGCGACCAGCGCGAACGACGCCGGCAGCCCCAGGCCGTGCGCCAGCAGCCACACGGCGCCGCATTCGCTGGCCTGGTACAGCAGCGAGACGCCGTAGACCGGCAGGAAGTGATGCAGCGGGCGGCGGTAGGCCGACAGCGCCGCGTGCAGGCGCGCGATCTTATCGGCGAGGGCCTTCGGCAGGCGGCACAGGACCATGCGCTCGGCGAGGTCGTAGATGCTCGTGCCGAAGAGAATCACGTTCGCCGCGATGTACCCGGCGATCAGCAGCAGGAACGCCGGCCACAGCGGCATGACGTAGCGTTCGCCGAAGAAGGTGGCCTCCACCGACGACGGCGCCAGCAGCGACGCGCCCAGCCCCAGCGTCAGCAGCGCGGCCAGGCCCACGTTGCGGTCCATGAAGACCGAGGCCAGGCCCACCGAACGCCCGCCCGCCCGCAGGCCCAGCGTGACGGCCTTGTACACGTCGCCGCCGATGGACGTCGGCAGGCAGATGTTGAAGAACATCCCCGAAAAGTACACCGGCCACGCCGCGGAAAAACCCACCGGCTTGCCGCCCAGGCCCAGCACGCGCGACCAGCGGAACGCGCTGAGGCTCTGGCCCACGAGGTCCAGCAGCAGCACCCCGCCCAGCGCCGCCAGCGGAAGGTCAAGCATCCGCCGGCCGACCTCGGCGAGGTTCAGTTCGTGCTCGTAAAAAAGATACGCGAGCAGGGCCGTGCCAATGGCCAGGCGGAGAAGAAACTTGAGCCACGGCATCGCAAGGTTCCTTGAAGAGGCGGGCGCGGCAGGGATCACAACTCTCTGCCCGCTATGGACTTTGGTAAAAGCAGGAAAGCCATCTTAACGTTCTCTCCAGGACGCCGCAAGAAGGGGCGGTCTGCGAAAATTCCGCGCCGGGCCTGCGGGTGAGACGCGGGTTTTTACAGGCGGCGGCGCTTCTCGGCACGTCGTATAGCTATGCGCATTGTGCCTTCGTGCCAACTGGCCTTGAGGTATACTCGCCGCGCCATGAGACGCCGCGTCTTGATGCTCGCCGCCAGCCTCGCCGCGCTGGCCGCGCCCGCCGCCGAGGAGGCCGCCACGCCCGACCCCAGCCTGCCGCAAGGCGCGCTGCGAGCCTTCTCGACGATGAACCGCGCGCTGCAGGACGTGGCGCTCTCGCCCGACGGCAAGACCCTGGCGCTGGCGGTGGGCGGCGCCGCGCCGCTGGTGCTGCTGGTCGAAGTCGACGGCGACCGGCCGGCGCGCAGGCTGACCGGGCACACCGGCAACATCAACCGCATCGTCTTCTCCCCCGGCGGCAAGCGGCTGGCCAGCGCGAGCGAAGACGCCAGCGCGCGCGTCTGGGACCTCGCCACCGACAAACTGGAATCGACGCTCCTGGGCCACGGCATGGGCGTCGACGGCGCCGCCTTCTCGCCCGACGGCGCGCAGGTGGCGACGGCGTCCAAGGACGCGACCCTCAAGCTCTGGGACGCCGCGAGCGGTTCGTGCCTCCACACCTTCGAAGGGCACGAAGCCGAAGTCGCGGGGCTCGACTTCAGCCGCGACGGCCGCACGATCCTCAGCGAAGCCAGCGACGTGACCGCGCGCCTGTGGGACGCCGGACGCCGCCAGCCCATCCGCGTGCTGCCCGAACGCGACGGGCAGATCCCCGGCCTCGCCATCAGCCCCGACGGGCGCCTGGGCGTCACCACGCGCGGCGACCACACGTGGCATATCTTCGCGATCCCCGGCGGCGAGGACGTGCAGGTGCTGGCCGGGCAGACGGGCAACGGCAGCGCGGTGGTCTTCCACCCCGACGGACAGTCCCTGATCACCGGCTGCCTGGACGGCTCGATCCGGCGCTGGGACCTGCGCAGCGGCCAGGAGATCGGCTGGTGGACCGGCGCGACCGCCGGCATCCGGCGCTTGGCCGTCGACGAGCGCGGGCGCCGCATGATGACCCTCGACTTCAACGGGAACACCTACCTGTGGGACCTGGCCGGGCGCCCGCCGCTGCCCGACGGCGCCGCAGGCGAAGCCGACCCCGCGGACCTCGAACGCCTCTGGGCGCTGATGCGCAGCGAAACCTACAGCGTGCGCATCGGCGCGATGCGCGGCTTCCTGAAAGTCCCGGCGCGCGCCGTGCCGTTTCTCGCGGAAAAGGTCCCGCCGCCGCTGGCCGCCGGCAACGCGCCGCTGGCCGAACTGCTCAAGCGCCTCAACAGCGAGTCCTACACCGAACGGCAGCGCGCGAGCGACGAACTGCGCGAACTCGACGCCGACCGCCGCCAGGCGCTGCTCGCCCTGAGCGAATCGGCGCCGATCGAAGCGCGCGCGCGGGTCGCCGACGGCCTTTCGACGCCGCTGCCGCGCGGCGGCGTGCGCGAGACGCTCGCGCTGGAAGCCCTGGGTTTTATCGCGCGGGAACGCAAGGACGGCAAACCGACGCCCGAAGCCGCTGCGGCGCAGGCGCACCTCGAAAAGGTCGCCGCCGGCGCGCGGGGGCACTCGCTGGCCGTGCTCGCCCGCGCGATCCTGGACCGCTGAACGGCGTTCACCACAGAGCGCACAGAGAACGGAAAACCGTTTCCCGGTCTCTGGTTTCCAGTTTTGGCTATGCGAATGCGAAACAGGAAACGGGAAGCAGGAAACCGCCCTTTCTCGCGCTATACCTTC
>JAKLKQ010000023.1 GCA_023150555.1 Planctomycetota bacterium | reverse complement strand
CGGTTCTTTTGTACGCGACATTCTCCGCGCGCTTCGCGGCTGCGAACGCGAAGCGCACCGCGAAAAAGCCGCGCCCCTGAGTTTCGGTGTCATGCCGAGGGGCCCGGGACAGGCAATTCGATTGCGGATTGCGGAGTTCGGATTGCGGATTGAAAGGCAAAGAGCGCGATGAATTAAGAACGAAAGCGCAGGGCAAATTGGGCGAATGGAATCAGGCTTCGGGATCCGGGCGTAAGCGATTTTTTCAGGAAGGTGCGCCGTCAGGCGCTCCGCCCCTCACCCCTGGCACCTAACCCCTGGCCGCCCCCGGAGCCCTGCAAGCGCCGGGCGCGCCGCGGGTCACTCGGCCTTGAAGAGGAAGTAATGCTTCTTGCCTTTGCGCAGGACCAGGTACTTGCCATGCAACAGCTCGGCGCCCGTTACTTTCGCGGCCGGGTCCTTGACCTGCTCGTTGTTGAGGTACACGCCGCCGGCCTTGGCGGCATTCTTGGCCTCGCCCTTGCTCGGCCACAGGCCGCTCTCGGCCATCAGCTCCACCAGCGGCGCGCCCTCGCCGGCCAGCCGGGACTTCGTTACGGTCCCGTTGGGCGCCTCCTTGACCAGTTCCAGCAGCGCGGCCTCGTCCAGGTCCTTCAGCCCGCCGCCCGCCCCGCCCTTTCCGCCGCCAAAAAGCACCGCGGCGGCCTGTTCAGCCTTCCCGCGCTCGGTGACGCCGTGCACGAGTTCGGTCAACGCCTTCGCCAAGGCGCGCTGCGCGTGGCGCGCCTGCGGTTCCTTCTGCGCCTGCGCTTCAAGTTGCGCGATCTCCTCCTTCGTGAAATCCGTGAAGGTGCGCAGCATGGCTGTCGCGTCGGCGTCGGGGACGTTGATGAAGTACTGGTAGAAGGCGTAGGGCGAAGTGCGATGCGGGCTGAGGTAGATCGCGCCTTCCTCGGTCTTGCCGAACTTCTTGCCGTCGCTGCGCGTCAGCAGCGGCCAGGTCAGGCCGTGCGCGTGTTTCTCGACGCCCTGCTTCGCGTAGGTGCGGCGGATCAATTCGCACCCGGCGGTGATGTTGCCGAACTGGTCGCTGCCGCCGACCTGCAGTGTGCAGCCGAATGCATCGTGCAGGTGCAGGAAGTCGTACGCCTGCAAGAGCATGTAGCTGAACTCGGTGAAGCTGATGCCGTGCTCGCGGTCTTCCAGCCGAGCGCGGACGGACTCCTTCTCCATCATGTGGTTGACGGTGAAGTGCTTGCCGACGTCGCGAAGGAAGTCGATGAAGCTGAACTTCGTCAGCCAGTCGGCGTTGTTCACCAGCAGCGCGGCGTTCTCGCCCTTCGCGCTGAAATCCAGCACGCGCGCCATCTCGCTCTTGATGCCGGCGATGTTCTTCTCGAGTTGTTCCTTCGTAAGCAGGCTGCGCTCCTCGGACTTGCCGCTGGGGTCGCCGATGAAGCCGGTGCCGCCGCCGGCGAGCGCGATGGGGCGGTGCCCGGCTTTCTGGAAGCGCCGCAGGTTGATCAGGCCCAGCAGGTTGCCGACGTGCAGCGAGTCGCCGCTGGGGTCGAAGCCGCAGTAGACCGAGACGGGCCCGGCCAGAAGCTTCTTGCCCAGGTCGGGATCGGTGGACTGGTGGACCAGCCCGCGCCACTGGAGTTCGGCAACGACATCTGTGATCGGCATGGCGGTATGCTCCCCGATTTCTGCCCAAAAGGAAAGTTCACGCGCAAGGCAAGCGCCCGCGCCGCGGCGACCTTCAAAGGGGATGTAAAGGGATCGCGCGCGAGCGGGAAGCTAGCAGGAATACCGATAGTAGGCGTAAACGAACGGTGCCATCGCGGTTCCTTTGCGCGCGTAACGGACTGCAACCTACCCCAGTCGGCCCGGCGGCGTCAAACCGGGCGCGGATTTTCCTCGATCCGAAACCGTGAGCCGGACGAATCAGGAGGCGACTGACTCGACGGTCAACTATATCGGGGCAACCATTATAACCTGCAAGGAATGCACCTGTGCCTTTGGGAGATCTTCACAATTTACATACTAACTTAACTGTTGACACATATTCGAGTTCCTACTACCCTGCACATGTGCATGGGAGATGAAACAAGAAGGGGATCCGCATGGCCGTAATCTCGCCCTTCCAAGCCATCCGCTACAACCCCGACAGGGTGAATGGTCCGCTGAAGTCGGTGGTCTCCCCGCCCTACGACGTGCTCTCCCTCGCCCAGCAAGACGACCTCTACAAGCGCAGCCCTCACAATGTCGTCCGCATCATCCTCAATCGGCAGTACGACGGCGACGGCCCCGACGACAACCGTTACACCCGCTCCGCGCGCAAGCTGAACACCTGGCTCGATGCCGGCGTACTGACCGAGGACGCGCATCCGGCGTACTACGTCTACGAACAGACTTACACGGTCAACGCCGGCGCCCAACCGAAGAAGTACGTGCGCCGCGGCGTGCTGGTGGCGCTGAAGCTGGAGCCCTTCGGCTCGGGCAAGGTCTATCCGCACGAAGAGACCTTCCCCAGCCACAAGGCCGACCGCTACAGCCTGATGCAGGCCACGCGCGCGAACACCGAGTCGATCTTCGGCCTGGTGCCCGACGCCGACAACGCCATCCTGAACCTGCTCGCCGGTGCCGCCAAGGCCCGCAAGGCCGACGTGGAAGTCGTCGACGAGGACGACGTCGAGCACCGCCTCTGGATCGTCGAGGACCCCGGTTTCGCCGAGAAGCTGGGCCGGGCCTTCGCGCCCCGCGGCGTCTTCATCGCCGACGGCCACCACCGCTACGAGACGGCCTGCACCTACTGCGAAGACCGCAAGAAGAACGACTCGCGCCCGGGCGACAAGCGCCCGCGCGCGTACGAGTCGATCCTCATACATTGCGTGCCCATGAGCGACCCCGGGCTGCACATCCTGCCCACGCACCGCCTGATCAAGAAGGATCCGGGCTTCGACGCCGCGGCCTTCCTGAAGAAGTGCGAGGACCTTTTCACGGTCAAGCCCGCCACCGACGCGCAGCTGGTCGCGCTGGCCGAGCAGACCGACGGGCCCGTGGCCTTCGGCCTCGTCTTCCCCGACGGCCGCAGGCTTCAGGTCACCGCGAAGCCGGACGTCGAGGCCGCGATGAAGAAGACCGTCGGCGAAAAGAGCGCCGCCTGGCGCGAACTCGACGTCGCGGTGCTGCACGAACTTCTGCTGAAGGGCTTCCTGGGGATCGGCGCCGAAGGCAGCAAGCGCAAGAACGGCATCGCCTTCACCAAGGACGCCGGCGACGCGCTGAAGGACGTCTCGGCGAACGGCCCCTACGACTTCGGCGTGGTGATGCGCCCCACGCGCATCGACCAGGTCTGCGCCGTCAGCGAGACCGGCGAGCGCATGCCGCAGAAGTCCACCTATTTCTATCCGAAGGTCCTCAGCGGCCTGGTGATGCGCAAGGTCTGACCGCCCGATTTTCGAGCTCCAACCGCCCGTTTCGATCCGTCTGAACGTATATATGCGTATGCATAGACCCGAACGTCGTGGCTCCCTGGTGTTCCTGCTGGCCGGCGCGCTGCTGCTGGCCGCGGGAGCGCTGGAGTCCAACCCCGCCCGCGCCGACGGCTGGCACAGCCCGCCGCTGCTAACCAGCCCACTCGCCTACTGGGAAAAGAACAGGGACCGCCTGGGCTTCGGCAAGGGCACCGGCCTGGCCGAGGATCCCAAACACACCGCACCCAAGCTCAAAGTCGACGACCTGGAAGCGGCGGAGAAGAAGTTCGAAGCCCTGCGCGAAAGCTTCGAGAAGGAGAAAGATCCCGAACGCCGCGCGGCGCTGCAGAGCGCCATGAACGACCTGCGCGAGGGCATCACCTCGTACAAGATCGAAGCCGGACTCGACAAGCCCGGCGCGAAGCCGGCCAAGCGCACCCCCGAGCAACTGCGCCGCGCGTACATCCACGAGATGATCGCGACGATGGCCTACATCAACAAGGACAACATCGCCTGGACCGAGTTCCCCGACCTGATGGCCAAGCGCGAGCAGTACATGAAGGAAATCGTCCAGATCATGAAGGAGATCGGACCCGGCGCCGCGCCGCAGCTGTGGGAGCACCTGCGCGAGGAACTGCGCCGCAGCGGCGACGGGCTGCAGGACGAGAAGGACGACGTCGAAGCTCGGATCAAGGACCTGCGCAAGACCCTCGACGCGCTGCAAGCACGCCAGAAGCAGGCCCGCGACAAGGCCACCTGGGACGCCGTCGACCGCGAGATCGCCAAGGTCCAGAAGGAACTCGCCGGGCTGCTGAGCCCCGGCGCCACCGCCAGCGACCAGGCCGTGAAGGACAGCGCCCCGCTGCCCGGCTACCGCGGCGGCCGCAAGACGCTGATGAAGAGCATCAAGGAAAGCGGCGGCCTGCGCGGGATGCTCTACGACACCGTCGGCTTCGTGATCGGCGAGGACTTCGTCGAACTGCTGACGCAGTCGCTGGTCGCCATCGGCGAGAACGGCCTGCCGGTCTGGATGGAGGGCCTCTGGGACCCCAACCCCAAAGTCCGCGAGCACGTCCAGGGCATGGTGCGGCTGCTGGGCCTGCCGGCCGTGCCGGTCCTGATCGGCGCGCTGAAGAAGGAACCCGGCATCGACCGCAAGAAAGGCGCGGCTGCCGCTCTGGCCATGCTGACCGGACAGTCCTTCGGGCTCGACTCGAAGAAGTACGAGGAGTGGTGGGAGAAGAACAAAGCCCTGCAGATTCCCGTTCCGCCGCCTCAGGGGCCGCAGGACCCGAAGAATGCCAAGCCGCCCGATGCCCCGCCCGACGCGCCGCCGGTTGCTCCGCCCGAAGAACCCGCCGCCAAGACCGAAGAGGACGGCGGCTTGATCATCGGCCCGCGCAGCGAATAGTCCATGCCCGTCCCTTCCATACTGCACGGTGCAGAAACAGCGCCAAAAGTTCCGCCGCCTGCGGTGGCAATGCCTCCTCTCTTTAACTACACTCCCGCATTCGAACTCTATCGTATCGATCCTAATAGAGGAGGCCGTCTGCATGAACACCGAGGACCTCTTCGTCGAGAAGGTGGTCTTGCACAATAAACTCGCCTCGCCCGACCAAGTAAGCAGCGCCAAGCAGGCCATGGTCTCCGCGCCCGGCAAGAGCCTGCTCGCCGTGCTGGTCGAACAAGGCGCCGTCGCGGCGGACCGCAGCGCGTCGATCCGCCAGATGTTCGCCGCCTACAAGGCCAAGCAGACCGGCGCGCCCGCCGAGCCCGCAAGCGCTGCGGCACCTGCCGCCGCGCCGGCCTCCACGAGTGCACGCGGACGCATCGCCCTGGGCGGAGCCTCGGCCAGCAGCGCGCCCGGCGGCGGCCTGGGCGCCGGAGAACTGGACGACTTCCTGCTCGAAGCGCGGCGCCTGCAGGCCAGCGACCTGCACCTGAACACCGGCTGCCAGCCGGTGATCCGGCGGCACGGGCGCCTGCAGCCGATGAACCGCGGGCCGCTGGCGGCCGAGGAGACGGAAAAGCTGCTGATGAGCGCGCTCAGTACCACGCAGCGCCAGGAGATCCGGAAGTCGAAGGCGCTGGACTTCTGTTACCGGGACCGCGACGGCAACCGTTACCGCACCTGCATCCTGCGCCAGCGCCTGGGCTGGGACGGCGCGTTCCGCGTGATCAACACGAACGTTCCGACGTTCGAGGAACTGGGCCTGCCCGATGAACTCAAGCGCCTGACCGAGTTCGCGCAGGGCCTGGTGCTGGTGACGGGACCCAGCGGCTGCGGCAAATCCACCACGCTGGCGGCGATGGTCGACCTGATCAACCGCAACCGCGATGAGCACATCATTACGATCGAGGACCCCGTCGAATACCTGTTCAACATCCAGAAGTCGCACATTAACCAGCGCGAAGTCGGCAGCCACACCAAGACGTTCAGTGCCGCGCTGCGCGCCAGCCTGCGCGAAGACCCCGACGTGATCATGATCGGCGAACTGCGCGACCTGGAGACGACCTCGCTGGCGATCACCGCCGCCGAGACCGGGCACCTGGTCTTCGGCACGCTGCACACGATCTCGGCGGCGCGCACCATCGACCGCGTGCTGGACGTCTTCCCGCCCGACGAGCAGGGCCAGATCCGCGCGATGATCAGCGAATCGATCCGCGGCATCGTCTGCCAGCAGTTGATCCCGCGCAAGGACGGCAACGGCCGCGCGCTGGCGCTGGAAGTGCTCTTCAACACCCCGGCGGTGGCGAACACCATCCGCGAGCGCAAGTTGCACCAGCTGCCGTCGGTGATGCAGACCGGCCGCAAGCTGGGCATGATCCTGATGGACAACAGCCTGCTGAACCTGGTCAACCAGGGCGTGATCGACGGCACCGAAGCCTTCTATGCGGCCGACAACCGCGAACAGTTCATGCAGTGGGCCCCCAAGGTCTAATCGTCCGTTGGCAAGAGGAGCCGGACCATGCCGAAGATCGACAACCTCTTCAAGGCGCTGTTGAAGTTCGACGCCTCGGACCTGCACATGTCGGAGGGCCAGCCGCCCAAGGTCCGCGTGCACGGCCGCCTGACGGCGCTGAACCACCCCGTGCTGACGTCGGAGATGATGAAGGAATACCTTCAGGAGATCTGCGCGCCCGACCGCTGGAAGCACTTCCTCGAGAACCGCGACCTGGACTTCGCCTACGGCATGGGCACCGAAGCGCGCTTCCGCAGCAACTACTTTTACCAGAGCCACGGCATGGGCGCCGTCTTCCGCCTGATCCCCAGCCGCATCAAGACGCTGGAGGAACTCAACCTCCCGCCAATCCTCAAGACCTTCGCCACCGCGCGCAGCGGCCTGATCCTGGTCACCGGGCCCACCGGCAGCGGCAAATCCACCACGCTGGCGGCGATCATCGACTACATCAACCAGCGCGAGGCGCGGCACATCCTGACCATCGAGGAACCCATCGAGTTCGTCCATCCCAACAAGAAGTCGTTCCTGTGCCAGCGCGAAGTCGGCATCGACGTCGACAGCTTCGCCGACGGCCTGCGCACCGCCATCCGCCAGGACTGCGACGTGGTGCTGGTCGGCGAAATGCGCGACCACGAGACCATCTCGCTGGCCATCACCGCCGCCAGCATGGGCAGCCTGGTCTACGGCACGCTGCACACAAACTCCGCGGTCAAGACCATCGACCGCATCATCGACGTCTTCCCCGCGCCCCAGCAGCCGCAGATCCGCACCATGCTCGCCGACAGCCTGAAGGGCATCTGCGCGCAGCTGCTGCTGAAGACCACCGACGGCAAGCGCGTCGCCGTCAACGAGATCCTGCTTGCGACGTCGGGCCTCAGCTCCAGCATCCGCGAGGGCAACATCGCCAACATCCGCAACGTCATCCAGGGCGGCGGCAACCTCGGCATGCAGCTGATGGACGACGCCATCTGGAAGCAGCTACAGGCCAAGCGCGTCAGCGGCAACGAGGCCTACATGAAGGCCACCGACAAGAGCCGCTTCGCGCAGTTCGCGACGCAGATGTAAGCCGCGCCGCCTCAGACCGGAAGAAGGCCACTCTGAGATTTCCCCGCCACGCCTCGATTCCGGGGTGTATGCAGACCGATGGATACCGTTATAAGAGCGTTAAAATACCAAACTAATACCAACTGTGGGTTCCCTAATCCGTTTTAAACGAAGGAGTAACAGCGACGACGGGGGGTAAGCATGAAGGTTTCTCGAAAGCGACTCTCCGATCGCTTGGCCGAGAATCTGCGCACGCTGATTGCCGAAGGCAAGGTTGAAGAAGGCGCCTACCTGCCGCCGGAGCGCACCCTCGAGCGCCAGTTCAAGGTCAGCCGCGTCACCGTTCGCCGCGCGCTCAGCAGCCTCGTCCGCGAAGGCCTGATCGAGTCGGTGCCGTCCTGCGGGTACCGGCCCGTGCGCGAACGGCCCCGCACCGAACGCGGCACGCTCGCCTACGTCCTCTCCGCCGTCGGGCCCGGCGATCCCTGGGACAGCAGCCACGCGCGCATCTTCGCGGCCTTTAATCGCGCGGCCTTCGACCGCCGCCGCAAGCTGCTGGGCGTCGGCGCGCGCGGGCGCGACCCGGTCGAACTCTACGACGAACTCGCCGACAGCGACCTCTGGGGCGTCGTCCTGGACGGCTGCTGGCTGGACCTCGCGCGCGAAGCCATGCGGCGCGGGCATCCGTGCGTCGTGGTGGACTCCTTCCTGGATCACCGCGGCATCGACGTGGTGCTGCAGGACAACTTCAACGGCGCCCGTGCGGCAACGGAGTACCTCCTGGAACGAGGCCACGACGCCATCGGCTGGGTGGGGACCTCACGGCTGAGCGACGCCGAACGCGCCCGGCTGAATGCGACCAGCGTCAGCGACAGCGAAGGCGGGCGGAACCTCGTGCACTACCGCGAGCGCTACGCCGGTTCGTGCGCGGCGATGTACGACTACGGCAAGGCCTTCGACCCGAAGCACCTGGTCGAAGTCCAGAACAACGAAGCACGCGACGAGGCTCGCGAGAAAGTAGCGAAGCTGCTGGCGAGCAAGGCCCGCCCCAGCGCGCTGGTGTGCATGTGGCAGCAGATCGCGCTGGGCGCTATCCAGGGCGTGCGCGACGCGGGGCTAAAGGTCGGCCGCGACATCGACCTGGTCTTCTGGAGTTCCGAGGAGGAATACCGCGAGGCGTTCGCACCGGAGTTTTTGGGCGAGTCGGTGCCCGCCGCGGTGCTGTGGCGCCCGCAGGAGATGGCCGAACTGGCGCTGCAGCGGCTGGAGATGCGCGCCGCCTACCCGCACGCGCCCGCCTGCCGCACCTACGTGCCTTCGCGCCTGGTCGAACCGCAGCCGGCCGAAGAGGTCCTGCGGCGCGGCGCGAAGCTGGAGAAGTCCTGGGACGTGTGACGCGGCGCTTGGACACAAAGCGCGCCGCCACACTATAGATGGGGGCAATCGCTATGCATCCCGTGCGGATCCTGTTCCTGGCCCTGGCCCTCAGCGCACTAGCGCCTGCGCGGTCCGCCGCGCAGGACGCCTACGACGAGTTCCGCATAAGGCGCGCGGAAGTCTTCGAGTTCGCCGAAGCGCCGGCCGTGACGCGCAACGGCGACCGCGTGCAGGTCGTCTTCGCCGCAAAGGCCGCCTGCGACGTCACCGTCGCCGTGGAGAACAGCGACGGCAAGATCATCCGGCACCTCGCCAGCGGCGTGCTGGGCAGCAACGCGCCGCCGCCCTTCGAGAAAGACAGCCTGCGGCAGTCGGTCGTCTGGGACGGCAAGGACGACAGCGGAAAGTACGTCGACGACAAGGACAGCCACAGCATCCGCGTATCGCTGGGCCTCAAGCCGCAGTTCGAGCGCACGCTCTTCTGGTCGCCCCACAAGCGCGTCAGTTCGCCTATACCGCTGTTCTGCGCCGCGCCCGAGGGCATGTACGTCTTCGAGAACTACGCGCTAGACCACAACCAGTACGGCGGCAGCATGGTCAAGCTCTTCGACCACGACGGCAAGTACGTGCGCACGGTCTATCCGTTCCCCAGCGCGAAGGTCGGCCAGGTCGCCGGCTTGCCCATGCACGAATTCACCCGATTGGGCAAGACGCTGCCGCTGAAAGAGGGCTACTACCAGTCGACGCTGCTCGACACCGAGTTCAAGAACGACGGCGGTGGCGGGCCTCTGCCCACGGCCTTCGCCGTGCAGGGTTCGCGCGTGGCGGTGGCCTTCGAGCGCCTCAACCGCTTCGCCACCGACGGCTCCAGCGGCGGCGTGAAGCTGCACGGACCCGTCGTCGGCTTCCAGGAAAAACTGCGCTACGCGCTGCCCGGCAAGACGCACGTCTGGGGCCGCCCGCGCAGCGCGGCTTTCAGCCCCGACGGCAAGTACCTCTACATGGCCGGCTACCTCTGGAATGCCAACGAAGCCTATTACCACGACTGGCTGCACGGCGTCGCGCGCGTCGAGTTCGACAAGGACGCCGAGCCCGAGACCTTCTGCGGCAGCCTGAAGCAGGACGAGACCGGCGCCGAGCCCGGCAAGTTCACCGCCGCGACCAGCCTGGATGTCGACGCGCAGGGACGCGTCTACGTCACCGACTACCACAACAACCGCATCCAGGTCTTCACGCCCGACGGCAAGCTCTACAAGGTCATCCCGATCGACCGCCCCGTCTTCGTGCAGGTCCATAAAACGTCCGGCGAGATCTACGTCTTCTCCTGGCTGCTGGTCAGCCGCTGGAACAAGCAGGAGGGCACCAAGCCCTTCTACACGCGCCTGGGGCCCGTCGACGATCCCAAGGTCCTGTGCAAGTGCCCGCTGCCGCTGGTCGGCCACAGCGAGGCCTTTGCCTGGAACAACCTCAGCGGCCTGCAGTTCAACCTCGCGCTGGACAGCTGGGCCAAGGAGCCCACCATCTGGCTCCTCAACGGCTCGGCGCAGCACGCGCACAGCGGCAACGGCAGCACTGTCGACGCCTGGGACAAGGCCGGCGTCGTGCTGCTGGTCGAGAAAGGCAAGAAGCTCGAACAGCGCTTGTCCTTCACCAAGCAGGCCGCCGACGACGTCGTGCGCATCCAGCCCCAGGGCCAGTGGCGCCAGCGCCTGTACGTCAATCCCGCCAACGGCCACGTCTACATCGCCGAAGGCGACAGCGGCGTCAACAAATCCGTGAACCAGCTCGTCGAGATCAATCCCGAGAACGGCAAGACCAAGCTCCTGGACCTGCCGCTGGGCAGCGAGGACCTCTGTTTCGGCAACGATGGGCTCGCCTACCTGCGCAGCGACACCTACGTGGGGCGCTACGACGCGCGCACCTGGCGAGAGGTTCCCTGGGACTACGGACAAGAGGAGGAGGGCCACAGCTTCGGCATGGGCGCGCGCGCGGCGAGTTTCGTCGCGGGCCTGAAGACGCCCGGGCACCGATCGCACAACTTCTGGCACCTCGGCGGCATCGACGTCTCGCTGAAGGGGCACCTCGTCGTCACCACCTGCAACGGCAAGGCTGGCGAAGACATGCACATGGAGGAAGGCCGCAACAACTTCAAGTACGAGGGCAAGCCCTACCTGCCGCGCCTCTATCCCGGGCGCAACAAGTGGGGCGAGATCCACATCTGGGACCGCCACGGCACGCTGGTGGTCGAGGACGCCGTGCCCGGCCTGGGGCACCTCAACGGCATCGGCATCGACGACGACGACAACCTGTACCTGCTCGCCGCCAAAAAGCGCACCATCGACGGCAAGGGCTACGACCCCACGCTGAAGGAGGACTGGTCCGGCACGCTGCTGAAGGTCGCTGCCGGCAAGAACAAAGTTCTCACCGCCGGCCCGGCCGGCGCGGCGATGCCCGTCCCGCTGCCCGACGGTTCGCAGCCCAAGCGTCCCACCGAGATGCGCGGGCAGTGGGTCGAGGGCCTGCAGTGGATCTACGGCGGCGTGGGCTTCTGTACGCCCAAGGGCTGCATCTGCGTCAACACGCGCTTCGACCTCGACTACTTCAACCGTTCCTTCGCGCCCGAGCAGGTCGCCTACCGCGTCGCGGTGCTGGACGGCAACGGCAACCTGGTCCTGCGCCTGGGCGACTACGGCAACGTCGACGACGGCAAGCCCCTGGCCGCCGAGGGCGGGCCGCCCGCGGCAAGCAGTATCGGCGGCGACGAAGTCGCGCTCTTCCACGCCTGTTTCGTCGCGTCGCACACCGACCGGCGGCTCTTTATCGCCGACCAGGGCAACGCGCGTCTGCTCAGCGTGAAACTGGGCTACCACGCCGAGAAAACCATCCCTCTAAAGGACGTGCCCGAGAAATAGGCGCGACCTCCTGCGCCACCGGAACCCCTGGCGCCACCTGGATTTCCCCCCTTTACACCGGCGCCCCCGCCGTACCATAATGCCCGGCAAATCGCGCACACACCGGCAAGGAGAGCCGCCCTATGTGGGAGAGACTTAAACGCGCCTTCCGCGCCTTCTTCGGCGGCGTGGTCAGTTCGATGGAGGATCCCAAGTCGATCCTCGAGCAGAACATCCGCGACATGCGCGACAAGGTCCCGCAGATGAACGAGGGCATCGCCAAGGCCCGCGGCGGCATCGTGCGGCTCGAGAACGAAGCCACCGAATACGAAAGCCAGATCGGCAAACTCAAGGCCCGCATCAAGGCCTGCCTGCTGGCCAAGGACGAAGGCCTTGCCGGGCAGTTCGCCACCGAACTCAAGCGCACCATGGAAGCCCTGGAGCGCAACCAGCAGCAGACCGCAGCCGCCAAGGCCAGCTACGAGTCCCTGCTGAAGCTCAAAGAAAATTACATGCGCGAGATGCGCCGCAAGACCGACGAGGCCATGCGCGTGATTCGCGAAGCCGAGGCCGCGAAGTGGAAGAGCGAACTGGCCGACGTCTTCGAGCAGTTCGAAGTTGCCGGCGTCGACGCCACCCACGACGAGATGGTCAGCAAGCTGCGCGGCAAGGCCGCCGACGCCGAAGGCCGCCTGTTGATGGCCCAGGAATCCGTGGACATGAAGTCCATCGAGATCGAACGCAAGGCGCAGGAACTCGAGGGCCAGGAGCTGCTCAAGCAGTTCAAGATCGAGCTGGGCATGGACAAGGAGGCCGGCGGCGGCGGATCGCCGCCCCCCGCCGCGCCCGAGAAGGATAAGGAAGGCGGCCAGGACAAGACCATCGGCCCCGAGCGCACCCAAACCACCTGACGCTCGCTCGCCGTTTTTCGCCGTAACAAAGGACGCCGTTCCGGCGTCCATTCCGCCATGAGAACGCACATCTTCCTGCTTGCAGCACTGACGGCCTCGTGCGCATGGTGCAGCGAGGCACACTACGATTTCGAAACGGGCATCGGGCCGTTTTGGGCGCTGGAACTCCCCCTGCCGCCCAATACCGCCGGCCGCAAGCCGGAGTTCCTCACGCCGCGCCTCGACGACGCCTCCGGCGCGGCCTGCCAGAGCAAGAGCGCCTTCCGCATCGACTACAGCCGCAAGCCCGGAGTACTCATGGCTATCGGCGCGCAGGTGGACGTCACGGGCCTCAGGCGCCTCGCATTCCAGGTCAAGTCTTCCGCCGGCGGACTTTCCGTCGTGACGATGGAGGACCACGACGGCGCGAAGTTCCACCACGGCTTCATGCTGCCCGCCAACCGGTGGACGGAGATCGAACTGGCGCCGAAGGACTTCAAGCTCAGCGATGATTCGCCCGTGAAGAAGCGCGCCGTCGAGCCCGGCCGTCTGAAGCCGGGCTTCGCGGTCGCGGACGCGGCGGCGATCGTGCGCTCGCCCGAAGGCCCCGCCACGCTGTGGCTCGACGACATCACCGTCACGCGCAAGGATCCCGAACTGGTCAGGAAGGACTGGACCGTCACGAAGGACACGGTGCTGAAGGAGACGGCGCGTATCGAGGGGTACTGGATCATCGCCGAGGGCGTGAAGGTGACCGTCGCTTCGCCGTGGCTCGAGTTGCCCGCCACCGTGTTCGTTAAGAAGGGCGCGACGCTGCGCTTCGAAGGCGGCCTCGTCGCCGTGCCCAGCACGTACAACTACCAGTTCAACCTGCAGGTGGAAGACGGCGCGCGCCTGGAGACCGACGGCGTGAAGCTGGCACCCGCGATGCCCTGGGGCGTAGGCCTGAATCCCGGCGCGGCGTGGCACGCCACGAAGACCGAATTCCCCATGCACAACCTCACCGCGACGGTGCAGGACCGCGGCGAACTGATCTTCAAAGACGTCACGACGCCGGGCGAGATGGTCCTGTGGCCGGGCGCAAAGGTGAACTTGAGCGACTGCACCGACGTGCTGGTCTGGCTGCACACCGAGACCGGCGCGCGCGGGCGCCTGGACCTGCCCGACGGCAAGCAGATCGCCCGCTGGCGCGCGCCCAAGGCCCTGGGCCTGGACGTCACGATGACAACAGTAAAGGACGTGATGTGGGGCCTGGTGCCGAGCGAAGGCAACCAGCTGATGGTGCGCGACGCCACCCTTCGTACGACGGGGTTGCTCTTCAAGAGCAAGGAATCCGCCACGGTGCGCGGCCTGAAGAACGGCCTGCGTTACGGCGCCGAACCCGTGCTCGCTTCGAAGATCGCGCTCGACCTGAAGGGTTCCTCGGTGCAGACGTGGAACATCTACGGCACGGAGCAGGCCAACGTGAAGGTCGAGGACTGCCTCTTCGGCGAGGCCCTCACGTTCGCCTTCTCGCGCATGACCATCGCCGACAGCACCTGCGACGGCAGCGGCGGCTACTTCGGCAGCAAGGACCACAGCACCATGGACGTTCGCGACAGCCGCATCGCCTGCCGCATCGTCGCGCACGACGACTCGAAGCTGACGCTGGTCAATTGCACCATCGAAGGCGACATCATCGCCGCCGACCGCAGCACGCTGACGCTCATCAACTGCAAGCACACCGGCGGCCAGCGCGCCGACCCCGGCGCGAAGCTGGACGTGCGCGACCGCTAGCAATCCAGTAGCCCTACCACACCCTTCGAAAACCCGGTTGGCCCCGCAACGGGGTGAATTAGACTCCTTATTGTCCGTCGCATCCTTATACAAGGAGGCCCATTCATGCCCGCGATTCGATACATCCTCGCCGCCGTCCTGGCCCTGGGATTCATGGCCGCGTCCGCGCGTGCGGAAGATGCGCCCAAGCCCGAGGCCGAGACACCCGAGGCCGCCAAAGAAGCCCTCGCGAAGGCCGGCGCGACGCTACGCACCGACAACTCGAAGCCCGAGAAGCCCGTCATCGGCGTGACGCTCTCGACGACCAAAGGCAGCGACGCGGACTTCGCGCATCTGACGGCCTTCCCGGAGTTGACCAGCATCGGTGCCGAACGCGTGCCGCTGGACGGCAGCGGCCTGGTCCACATCAAGGACCGCACGGGATTGAAGAACCTGCACCTGGCCTACACGCAGATCGGCGACGAGGCCGTCGCCAACCTCGCGAACCTCGTCAACGTCGAACGCCTGGGCTTGGCCGGCACGCCGGTCGGCGACGAAGGCGTCGCGCACCTGGTCAAACTTACGAAGCTGCAGTGGCTGGGCCTGCGCGAGACCAACGTCGGCGACGCGGGGCTCGAGAAACTCGCCGTGCTGAAGGACCTGGGCGGCATCTCGCTGGGCAAGAGCAAGGTCACCGCCGCGGGTCTGAAGCACCTCGCCGGCATGACTTCCATGACCCGCCTGGTGCTCTACGAACTTCCGCTGGACGACGCGAGCCTGGAGCACTTGAAGGGCCTGGCCGCGCTGGAAGTGCTGGACCTCAGCAACTGCCCCGTCGGCGACGCGGCCATAGCGCACCTGAAGGGGCTGACGAAGCTGAAGCAGGTCTTCCTGAAGGGCACGAAGGTCACCGAACAGGGCGTCGCGGACCTGCGCGCGGCGCTGCCCAACACGAAGATCGAGAGCGAAAAGTCCTTCATGGAAGGCTCGCCGAAGAAGGGCCCCGCCGGCGGCCGCGCCGCGCCCAAGAGCGAAGAGACAAAGTCCGAAGGATCGAAGAAGGAAGGCTCGTAGCCGAAAGGCGCTGCGCCTTTATTCCCACTCGATGGTGGACGGCGGCTTCTGCGAGATATCGTAGACGACGCGGTTGATGCCGCGCACTTCGTTCATGATCCGCGCGCTGATGCGCCCCAGCACTTCGTAGGGCAACCGCGCCCAGTCGGCGGTCATCGCGTCGGTGGACTCGACGGCGCGCAGCGCGATCGTCTCGCCGTAGGCGCGCTCGTCGCCCAGCACGCCGACGCTTCGCACCGGCAGCAGCACGGCGAAGGACTGCCACAGGCGGCGGTACAGCCCCGCGGCCTGGATCTCCTCCTGCACGATCTCGTCGGCGTCCTGCAGCAGCTTCACGCGCTCGGCGTCGATCGGCCCGATGATGCGCACGCCCAGGCCCGGCCCCGGGAAGGGCTGGCGCCAGACGATGTCTTCCGAGACGCCCAGTTCGACGCCGATCAGCCGGACTTCGTCCTTGAAGAGTTCCCGGAACGGTTCGAGCAGCGATAGCCCGAGGTCCGCCGGCAGCCCGCCGACGTTGTGATGCGTCTTGATCGTCGAGGTCGGCCCGCCATGCGCGCTGACGGACTCGATCACGTCCGGGTACAGCGTGCCCTGCGCGAGGAAGCGCGCGCCCTGGACCTTGCGGGCCTGTTCCTCGAAGACGCGCACGAACTCGTGCCCGATGATCACGCGCTTCTTCTCGGGATCGCTCACGCCCTTCAGCGCGGACAGGAACTGAGCGCCGGCGTCGATGACGGTCAGCGGGATATGGAAGTGCCCGCGGAAGGTGCGCTCCACGCGATCGCGCTCGTTCTTCCGCAGCAGACCGTTGTCGACGAAGATGCACTGCAGCTGCTCGCCGATAGCCTCGTGGATCAGCACGGCCGCCACCGAGCTATCCACGCCGCCGGACAGGCCCAGGATCACGCGCGCGTCGCCGACCTTCGCGCGGATGAGATTCTTCTGCTCTTCGATGAAATTGGCCATCTTCCAGTCGCCGCGCAGGCCGGCGATGTTGTAGAGGAAGTTGCGCAGGATCTCGCGGCCCTTTGGCGTGTGCGTGACTTCGGGGTGAAACTGCACGCCGTAGATCTTCTTTACCGGGTCGCCGATGGCGGCCAGCGGGCAGTCGGAAGTCTTGGCGAGCACCTTGAAGCCCGGCGGCGGCGCCGTCAGCGCGTCGCCGTGAGACATCCAGACCTCGGTGCGGTCGCCGATGCCCGCCAGCAGTTCGCCGGGCTCGACGACGCTGATCACCGCGTGGCCGTACTCGCGGCGGTTCTGCTTCTCGACCTTCCCGCCCAGCGTGAAGGCGGTGAACTGCACGCCGTAGCAGATGCCCAGGATCGGGATGCCCAACTCGAAGATGGCCCTGTCCATGCGCGGCGCGCCGTCGGCGTAGACGCTGGCCGGGCCGCCGCTGAAGATCAGCGCCGCGGGCTTCTCGGCGCGGGCGGCTTCCAGCGCGCGGGTGTAGGGCACGATCTTGCAAAAGACGTTGGCCTCGCGCACGCGCCGCGCGATCAGCTGCGCGTACTGGGCTCCGAAGTCCACGACGAATACGGTCTGGTGTGACATTTTTGGCTCTCGGCTTTCAGCGGTCAGCTATCGGCTGAATAATCCTCAATGCGAATTCCGCATTCGCTAATCGTCTTCCTGCTCGACGCGGTAGTTCGGGGCTTCCTGCGTGATCTGGACATCGTGCGGGTGCGCCTCGCGCAGGCCGGCCGCGGTCTGGCGCAGGAAGCGCGCCTTCTTCGGCAGGTCGGCGACGGTGGCCGCGCCGAGGTAGCCCATCCCGGCGCGCAGGCCGCCGACGAGCTGGTACAGGAACTCGGGCAGCGGGCCCTTGTACGGCACGCGCCCTTCGATGCCTTCGGGCACCATTTTGTCGCGGGTGGCGCCTTCCTGGCTGTAGCGCGCGGCGCCGCCTTCGACCATTGCGCCCAGGCTGCCCATGCCTCGGTAAACCTTGAAACTGCGGCCCTTGTAGATCACGATCCGGCCAGGCGACTCGTCGGTGCCGGCGAAGAGGTTTCCGATCATCACGCTGTCGGCGCCCGCGGCGAGCGCCTTCACGATGTCGCCGCTGAACTTGATGCCGCCGTCGCTGATCAGCGTCACGTTCGGGTGGCCCTTCAGGCCCTTGCGCCCTTCCAAGATCGCGGTGACCTGCGGCACGCCCACGCCTGCGATGACGCGGGTGGTGCAGATGCTGCCGGGGCCCACGCCCACCTTCACGGCGTCGGCGCCCGCGTCGGCCAGAGCCTTGGCGGCGTCGGCGGTCGCGACGTTGCCGGCGATGATGTCGCGATCGCCGTAACGTTTCTTGAGCCGGCGCACGGCATCGACGACGCGCTTGCTGTGCCCGTGGGCGGTGTCAACCACCAGCACGTCGACGCCGGCGTCGACCAGGGCCTGCGCGCGGGTCTCGTCGGTAACGCCCACGGCCGCGCCGACCCGCAGGCGGCCCTTGCGGTCCTGGCACGCCTTCGGATAGCGCAGTTCCATGTCGATGTCTTTGATCGTAATCATGCCGGCCAGGCCGCCGTCCTTGTCGACCAGCAGCAGCTTCTCTACCTTGTTCTGATGGAGAAGGCGGCGGGCCTGCTTCAGGTCCGTATCGGGCGAAGCGGTGACGAGGTTGCGGGACATCACGTCCTTGATCTGCACCAGGTTGTCGTCCTGGAAGCGCAGGTCGCGCTTGGTCAGGATGCCGACGACTTTGGGCAGCTTGCCTTCGGGCACGGGGCCTTCGACGATCGGGATGCCGCTGATGTTCTGGCGCTTCATCAGGGCCTTGGCGTCGGCGATGGTCAGTTCGGGCGTCAGCGTCAGCGGTCCGGTGATGACGCCCGACGCGCTGCGCTTCACCTTCACGACCTCGCGCGCCTGGTCCTCGGGCGTCAGGTTGCGGTGGATGATGCCCATGCCGCCTTCCTGCGCCAGCGCGATGGCCATCGACGCTTCGGTGACGGTGTCCATGGCGGCCGACAGGATCGGGATGTTCAGTCCGATCGATTTCGTCAGGCGCGTGGCGGTGTCGGCGTCCTTGGGCAGGATCTCGCTGGCGCCGGGCAGCAGCAGCACGTCGTCGAAGGTGATGCCCAGGCCGACGAAGCGGTCGTCGTTGGGGCCGATGCCACTCGGGTCGCTCATCGCGCGCCCTCCTTGCGTCCGCAAACTGCAAATACCAGGCGCCGCGCGCCAAAACGCACTGCGGTCCCGGCCAAATTCGGGTGCAGGAACAACCGTCGATAGATGGGGTTGTGCTCCATAGGACTGTTCTATCCACCGCCCCCGGCCTGTCAAGAAAGGAAGAACGGGCGCGCCGCTTGCGTGGCGCGCTGAATTTCCACTTCACGCACGAAAGGCCTTGACTCCGCGTTCGCCGGGAATATGAGAGTACGCCGCGACACACGAGAGCCCCGCATCGGAAGCCGCATCCCCCGGAGAACCGTCCCCATGCCGCTGACCAAGAAGGAGATCGCCTCCTTCCGTGAAGTCCTGCTGGACAAGCGAGAGGCCCTGCTGGGCCAGGTGAAGAACCTCGCCGCCGACGCGGCAAGCTCCACCGAGTCCACCGAGAACTCCAAGGCCCCGCAGGATGAGGCCGAGAACGCCAGCGACGTCTACGAACAGAACTTCGCCTTCATCACCATGGAGAGCGAAGAGGAACTGCTGCACAAGGTCGAGTCCGCGCTGCGCCGCATCCGCGAAGGCAGCTACGGGACCTGCGACGAGTGCAACACGTCGATCCCCAAAGCCCGCCTGGAAGCCCTGCCCTTCGCCGACCTGTGCGTGAAGTGCCAGGAGCTCGAGGAACAGGGCCTGCTCGCCCGCGACGAGGACGAAGCCTTCGACGCGGATGACGACGATTCCGGTCGCGGTGAGGACGGGGACGTCGACGAGCAGGAAGAGGACGAAGGCGAGTGACCCGCCGGCCGGTTCTCCCGGGCCCAACCGGCTTCGCCTCCTTATAAACCCACGCTGCCCCAAGCCCCCGGCTACCCCGTGTCCGGCCATAAAAGGACAAGAATAGGTGCTTATAGGCGTTTTAGCGTTGACCCTCGGGGCCGCAACGCTAGGCTGAATGTTTGCTCTTCGTTTTCTTTCGATCCCATGGCTCGCCCGCGCCGCGCGCGGACGCCACAACCCGGACACCCCTCCATGATCGCCAGCACAACGTCGATTCCTGCCGCCCATCCCATTCACCCAAAGGGCTCGCGCGCCCGCGTGTTGCTCAGCAGCGTCTTCGGACCCTACGCTCAGGACGACGAGTTCGGCAGCCGCGCGGTCAACCCGATGGAGCTCTACCACAACCAGGTCACGCGCGTGCAGCAGGGCTTCTCGCTGCGCATGTTCCACCGCAGCTGGGGCCTGATGCTGATTCAGGCCAACCTCCAGGCCCCGTGCACGCTGCTGGATTTCCCCTCGCTGGACCGCTTCGTCGCCGAACTGAAGGCCGGAAACTACGACGTCGTCGGCATCGGCGCGATCATCCCCAACGTGGGCAAGGTCGAGAAGATGTGCGCGCTGGTCCGCGAGCACCTGCCTAAGGCCACCATCGTCATCGGCGGGCACGTCGCCAACCTGCCCGGTTTGCAGCAGCGCACGGGCGCCGACCACGTCGTTCGCGGCGAAGGCGTGCGCTGGATGCGGCGCTTCCTGGGCGAAGACGAACACCAGCCCGTGAAGCACCCGCTGATCCTCAGCGGCATCCACGCCCGCGCCATGGGCCTGTCCCTGGCGTCCGGCCGGGGCGACACGGCGGCGGCGCTGATCCCCAGCGTGGGCTGCCCGATGGGCTGCAACTTCTGCTCGACCTCCGCGATGTTCGGCGGGCGCGGGAAGTTCGAACACTTCTACGAGACCGGCGACGAACTCTTCACGATCATGAGCGAGATGGAACGGCGCATGAAGGTGCGTTCGTTCTTCGTCATGGACGAGAACTTCCTGCTGCATCGCCGCCGCGCACTGCGGCTGCTGGAGCTGATGGCGCAGCACGGCAAGGCGTGGGCGCTGTACGTCTTCAGTTCGGCGAACGTACTGCGCACCTACACGATGGAGCAGCTCATCGGGCTCGGCATCGCGTGGGTCTGGATGGGCCTGGAAGGCAAGGACGCCAACTACGAGAAACTCAGCGGCGCCGACACGCAACAGGTCGTGCGCGAACTGCGCGCCCACGGCATCTGCGTGGTCGGCAGCACGATCATCGGGATGGAGAACCACGCGCCGGAGAACATCGACGAGGTCATCGAACACGCCGTCGCGCACGACACCGAGTTCCACCAGTTCATGCTCTACACCCCCATCCCCGGCACGCCGCTGCACCAGGAACACCAGGCTGCCGGCTCGCTGCTGGATACGGCCGAATGCGGCGAGGCCGACGCGCACGGGCAAGCGCGCTTCAACTGGCGCCACCCGCACATCAAGGACGGGCTGGAGAGCGAGTTCCTGCTGCGCGCCTTCCACCGCGACTTCGAGACCAACGGCCCCAGCCTGGTGCGCGTGGCCCGCACCCTGCTGCTGGGCTGGCGGCGCTACAAGGCCCACCCCGACCCGCGCATCCGCCGGCGCTTCCGGTGGATGGCGCGGGACTTGGGGCTCAGCTACGCCGCGATGGTCTGGGCCGCGCGGCGGCGCTTCCGCCGCCAGCCCGACCTGTCCGCGAAGATCGCCGAGACACTGAAAGAGATCTACCGCGAGTTCGGCCTTAAAGCGCGCCTGACCGCCCCGCTGCTGGGCCGCTTCGTGCGCTTCAAGCTCTGGCGCGAGGAACGCCGCCTGCGCCGCGGAAAGACCTACGAACCGCCGTTCTTCTACGACACCTTCCAGCCGGCCGTCGCGGCCACGCGCACACCCCTCACCGCACCCCGGCCATGACATGCGCCGGGACTCCGTCGAAGACGCGGTCCCTCGGCAGCGCTTCCGCCCAGCAATTCCCGTAGCCGGGCCCCCATTCCATTCGTACCAACTTGCGGTCTTCGGTAACAAAGAACCTTTCGTCCTCATCGGGCGAGCGCGTGCCGTAATGCCGCCAAGCGAAGCACCAAGCCTCGACTTCACGCCCTCCGGCCTTTACGCGCTCGCGGCCGGTGCACTCCATGCGCTGCCGGCACGTTGCGGCGCCCGAGCCGTCAGACATGTGGCAGGTGGTTAGGCTCGCGCCGGCGCGGAAGGGCATGGTCAGAGGCAGGAGCGCCACGGCATACGCATTGATGGCGCTTGGCACCCGAGCGGGAACCTCGATGCGTTTCTCTTGCTCTCTGGCAATCTTGTGCCGTCCACGCCAAACGCCGTCGTCATCCAACTCCACCTGCTTGTCGAGGGTTTCCGCGCCCGGCTTTCCTTCCCAGAAGGCGCTCTTGACCGTCGTAAGCCAACGGTCCATCTGGTGCAACGACCTCGCACGCGTGAAGTATTCCCAGGTATCCTTCGCGCCCTCGCCGCCTTGTCCGCCGAGACAAAAGGATAGATCCATCTCGATTTTTCCGCTGCGCCGCGCGATTTGGATCCACTCGAAGCCAGCGGGTTCCTCGCCGAAGCTGTTGCGCAGAATGTGCTCGGTGCCGTCTTCGAGTGCTGTGAAGTCCGGCTCGTCCTCGAAATCCGGTATTTCTTCCCAAGCCGGCTCGCTCGTCCGAACTTGGCAGATTTCGAACCCCTTTAAGCTCGCCGGAATTTCCAGGCTTGCAGACGCGCCGCCGCGCCGGAGCACCTTCAGCTTGCGCGTTTTGTCCTCGGGCGAAGTGGGGCGCATCGCGTTGTAGAAATCCACCAGGGCCGGCACATCGGCCTCGCCGATACGCACAATAATATCGCCGGTACGCAGTCCTGCGTTCGCGGCCGGCCCGTCTGGCGTGAGGTGATAGACGAAAGCGCCGTCCGCCTCGGGCTGCTGGAGCCAGGACTCGACCTCTGCGAAGGGGCCTGCAGAACTTTTCTTTGCCGCCGACATAACTCGTCGCCTCCTCTCCAGGGCCATCCTATGCCGCGCATGAATGGTCCTGTTTTTATACTTGCTATATCGACAGGTCAACTACAATTTCCGGCATGGCGGTTTCAAGCGAACTATTGACTTTGTCACGCCTGCGCTGGAATGTGCCAGTGATGGCCGAACTGGCACGCGCGCCCGAAGCCACCTTCAGCCGGCTGGCCGAGGCGCTGCGCGTCAGCCGCGATTCACTCAGCCGCTCGCTGCGCGCACTGGCCGAACCCGCGTGGATCGCCCGTGGGAAAGAAGCAGGAACCCGCGCACCGTACGTGCTTACCCGCGCGGGCAGGCGCATCGCGCCGTCGTGCGTGGAACTGGTCAGGACGGCGCAAGGGTTGGCGCTGGAAGAACTGGCCTTCCGGCGCTGGACGCTGCCGGTGGCGACGGCGCTGCACGGATGGAGCCTGCGCTTCGCAGAGTTGCGCGCGATGCTGCCGGACATCACGCCGCGCGCGCTGGCGCTGGCGCTAAAGGAGATGGAGGCCGTGGGCCTACTGAAGCGCGAGATCCTCGGCGGATTCCCGCCGTCCGCGAGCTACCGTCTGACCGCGAAAGGTCAACGCTTTCTTCCGGCGCTCGACCGCTTGCCCGCCGCGCCCTAATCCCACGCCAACTGGAAAGGGCTGCAAAGAACAAGGGCGCCGCCTGTTCGGCAGCGCCCTCTTCAATGTTCGGTCTTCGAGACGGCGGGTTAATTGCCCGTCAGGCCCTGTTCCATGGTGTCGCCTGCGCCGTGCAGGCCCTTGCGCATGGGTGCGCCGACGGTGTGCGTGAAGAAGCGCACGATCGGATTGCCCTGGTCGACGTCCTGCTCGGCGTTGTGGCGGACGGCCTCGGCGTCGCGCATCTTGGACGCCAGGCGTTCCTTGGCGGCCTTCTCTTCGGCCTCCTGCTTGCGCTTCTCGGCGAGGACCACGGCCTCGGCGTGGTTTTTCTCGGCCTTCGCCTTGGCCTCTGCCGTTCGCTTCTCGTTCTCTTCCTTCGCCTTGGCCGCGCGCTTGGCGAGCTCCACGCGGTCCTTCTCTTCCTGCGCTTTGGCTTCGGCCTTGGCTTTCGCGGCCTTCTCTTCGGCCTTCTGCCTGCGCTTCTCGGCCTCGGCGACGGCCTTCGCGTCGCGTTCGGCGGCCTCGGCCTTTGCCTTCGCGTCGCGTTCGGCATCCTGCTGTTTCTTCATTTCCTTCAGGCGCTCGGCATCGGCCAGTTCTTTCGCGATCTTCTGGTCAACCTCCGCGGCCTCCTTGTTCAAGTCATCCGCCGCGGCGGCCCACGGCGGCGCGCCGGCCAGCAGCGCGACAGCCAGGATCGCAAATACACTCGTAAGCTTGCCCATCGGCATTCCCCGTTCCTCCCTGGTCCGCTCGTGCTTGGTGCGTGCCCGCCCTGTAGCGGTACTTTACCACGAATCGCCGAGCGCGCCCTGTCGCCGGCGCCCAGTAAACTCGTAACTGCAACCCGTTGCGTAAGTTAGCGAGTCGATTTCGGCTTCAGGTGCCCTCAAACCGAGCCCCCGCGCGACAGGCCTGCACGGCCCAAGGAAAAAGGCGCCGCCTTGTGGGGCGGCGCCCTCATTATCGACCGTCGGGCGTGCGAGGAGTTACTCCTTTTTCGCGCCGCGTTCTTCGTCGCTGGTGGTGAAGGCGTCGTCGATCTTGCCGGCGCCGGACTTCAGGCCCTTCTCCATCTTGTCGCCGCCGGTGTGGAGGCCCTTGCGCATGGGTTCGCCGACGGTGTGCGTGAAGAAGCGCACCAGTGGGTTCTCGTTGTCTGCGCCCTCGTAGCGGTGGGGCTCGGCGGGCTTGGCGGCCTGCTCGCTGCCGCCGTCCTTGGCCTTCTTCTCGGCGTCCTTCTTGGCCTTCTCCGCCTGCTTGGCCGCTTCCTCCTTTTCCTTCTCGGCTTTCTTGGCGGCCTCTTCCTTCTCCTTCTCGGCCTTCTTGGCGGCTTCCTTCGCGGCCCTGGCTTCCTTCTCCGCCTTCTCGGCGGCGTCCTTCTTCTCGCGCTCGGCCTGCTTCGCCGCTTCCTTCGCGGCCTTGGCGGCGGCCTCGTCGGCCCTGGCGTTATCGCCTTCCTCGGCGCGCAGCGCCGGCGCGGCACTCAACAGCAGCGCAACCGCCATCACGCTCAAACCACTTACGAACTTGCCCGTCGACATGACCCGTTCCTCCCGTTGTTGACCTGCCGATGCGGCCGGGTTCGCGCGAAGGCGCGCGCCCGAACCGTCCCCGCTCTTCCTTACTATCAAGTTTACCACGCTACAAGACGCGTCCCGTACCTCGTCATTCAGGGATTATCGCAAGTCCATTTGTGCAATAGAGATACGATCTTGCCGCAGCCCGATCTTGCTTGCAAAAAGACAGGTGCCGCTGCGCGCCGGCGTGCGATAATCCGTTCACCTTCCGCATCGAAAGGATCGCCATGCGCACCGTCTTCACCGAACACGCACCCGCGCCCGCGGGGCATTACTCGCAGGCCGTCGTGCACAACGGCACCGTCTACGTCGCGGGGCAGCTGCCCATCGACCCGGCCACCGGCGAGAAGAAACTCGGTCCCGTCGAAGAGCAGACCGAACAAGTTCTCGCGAACCTCGCCGCGATCCTGAAGGCCGCGGGCAGTTCAATGGACAAGGTGCTGAAGACCACCGTCTACGTCAGCGACATCGGCGACTGGCCGAAGGTCAACGCCGTCTACGCCAAGCACTTCGGTACGCACAAGCCCGCCCGCGCGGTCGTCCCCACGCGCGACCTGCACTACGGTTTCAAGATCGAACTCGAAGCCGTCGCCGCGGCGGATTGACGGAGCAACGATGCCGTTCCGCACACGCACCTTCCTTCTAGCGCTGGCTCTGGGGGCGCTCGCCGCGGGGCTTTTCGCCGAGGAAGGCACGCAGCCTCCGCCGTCCAGCGGCACCGGGCCCTCGATACCCTCGGGTCCTCAACCTGCCACGCTGGAAAAGACCGCGCCGTATTACCTCATCGTCGATTACCTGCCCGCCGCGCTGTACGAGAGCGACGGGCTGACGGCGTGCCTGCGCGTCGAGAACCGCACCAAGGCCGAGGCCGAACTCGAGATCGCCGTCGCCGCCTACGGCGACGGGGACAAGGCCCGTTACACGGGCAAGGAGAAGCTGCGCGTGGCGGGCGGGAAGTTCGGCGACTTCCAGCGCGACAACGAGACCAAGGACGTGCAGCGCATCGTCTTCACGCTCAAGCAGCGCGGCTCCGACGCGGCGCTCGCCGCGGTCACGGCGCGGCTGCTGCGTGTGGGCGAAGCCTGGCCGCAGACGCGCGTCGAGAGCGGCAGGCTGCTCGATACGGAAGGCGCGGTACTGGTGCCCGTCACCGTGCGGCGCCTGCACGAGACCGACCGGCGCTGGGCGCCGGTGCGCTGGGCGCTGGGCATGAAGGAACAGGACGCGGCGACGCGCCCGAAGCACGCACGGCTCTTTTTGCCCGCGAGTTGGGGCGTTTCCGCTCCGGGCACGCCGCCGGAGAAGGCGCAACCGGCCTTCGGGGACCTGGCGCCGGAGGGCACGCCGGCCGGCGGCCTGGGGCCGTACGCGCTGGAAGGCGTCGCGCCGGTGCTGCGGGCAGCGGGCGACGCGCTGCGCCAGATCGAAAGCCTGAAGGAAGACGCGAAGGGCCTGCGCGCGGTGGTCGTCCTTCCGCCGGAGGACCTGCGCGCGGGGACCGACCCTCGCCTGTTCCGCATCGCGCTGGAGATGCTGCTGGAACGCCTTGCCCAGGCAGGCGTTGCGCAGACGGTCCTGGTGGGCCCGGTGGCCTTCGGGGTCTCGCGCGAACGCCACGAGGTGCTCTGGAAGGAGGTCCAGGCCATCGTACAGGCGCACGGGGCGCGGGCGGTGCCGGCGGCGGATTTCCTCGACGAGAAACTCTGGCGAGTCGATCCCAGTACCGATGGCGCCTATGCGGACCGCCCCAACGCGGACGGCCGCAAAAAAATCGGACAGACGCTCAAAGACCTGTTACCATAAGGCACTGCCGTTGAACGGATTGGACCCGGGACGTTTCCAGCCATGAGGCCCGCCAAGCTCCACAGCTACCTGCTCTGGCGCAGCTCCGTCGACCCCGATGTGCCGGCGCTGGCCAAGAGCCGCCTCACCTGCGCGGTGGCGCTGTTGCCTGCGGTGATGACGGGCATCTTCGTCTTCGGCTGGTACGCGGCGCTGGTGCTGGCTTCCGCGCTGCTGGGGGCCTTCGCGACGGACCGCATCACGCACCGCTTCAACGGGCACTGGATCCTCAACAACCCGAACGGCAGCCGCGACGGGATCTGGCTATTGACCGGCCTGCTGGTGGGCCTGCTGATGCCGCCGGCGGTGCCGCTTTGGGTGCCCTTCACCGGCGCGGTGCTGGCCGTGCTGTTGGGCAAGCACTGGCTGTCGGTCGACGGCATGCCGCTCTTGCAGCCGGCCGCCGTGGGCCTGCTGCTGCTGCACATCTTCTTCGCCATGTACCTGCACCCCAAGACCGAGGCCGGCGACGCGTGCTGGCCGGTGCTGGCACGCCCGCTGGCCGCGAAGCAGGAAGCGATCGGAGCGGCGGGCATCGTGAAAGAGTTCTTCGGCGGGGACATCCGCAAGTCCGTCAGCCGCACCGAATACGAGGACGTGCTCTTCGGCAAGAAAGACGCGCCGGCGCGCACGGCCGACGGGCAGGTCGCCGAGGCCATCTACGGGCCGCGCCCGCTCGACGCCGCGAAAGCCGGCGACGCCGGAGGCGTGCGGCAGTATCAGGGCATCGACGTGCTGCTGGGTTCGACGCCCGGCCCCATCGGCGGGGCCAGCGGCGTGGCGCTGGTCTTCGGGCTGCTGCTGATCGTCTTCAGCGGCGCGGTGACGTGGATCACGCCGCTGGTGGCGCTGGGCTGCATGCTGGCGCTGCTGACGCTCGCCGGCGATCCGCACATCAGCGTGCACATGCTCAGCCCGTACACGCTGATCGGATTCTTCTACATGGCGGCCAACCCCACGACGGTGCCGCGCAGCAAGCGCGGGAAGGTGCTGGCGGGGATCGCGGTGGCGGTGCTGGAAGTGATGCTGCGAAAGTGGACGCCGCTAAGCGAAGGGACGTTCCTCAGCGCGATCCTGGTGCAGAGCGCCTCGATCGTCTTCGACCTGTACATCGCGCAGCCGAAGGAAAAGCCGCGCACGGACGATGCGGCGGTAGAGTTCTCCAACCTCAGCCGGCTGTAATGCAAAAACGAAAGACGCCGCGTTAAGCGGCGTCCCCAAAACTACCCAAACTCGATGTGAACGCGCTCAGCTCGCCGCGGCGACGGGCTCGGCGGCGTTGCGGACGTAGTACTTGGTGATGATGCCGGCCTCGAGCAGTTCCTTGCACTCGTCGGCTTCGGTCATATGAATCGCGTCGTGCGGGCAGATCTCGGCGCAGAGCGCGCAGCCGATGCACTTCTTCTCGCCGACCAGGTGACTGACCTTCACGTGCCCGTCGTCGCAGTTGCGCATCGCGAGCACGTCTTCGGGGCAGTAGTCGACGCAGTACTCGCAGCCCGTGCAGTTGTCCTTGTTGATGACCGGTCGCGGGCGCGCGGTCATCTGCTTCTTGGGCACCAGGCGGTCGAACTGGTCCGTGATGCAGGTGACGGGGCAGACGTTGCCGCAGACGCCGCAGTCGATGCACTTCTCCTGGATGATCACGTGGAGCTGCTTCTTGTCGCCGACGATGGCCTCGGTGGGGCACTTCGTCAGGCAGGCCGTGCAGCCGATGCAGGTATCGTGGATGTAATGCGGCATCTCAACTCCCGTGGTCCAAGCGAAGGCGCGCGGAAAACTCACCTCGTGCAGTCGACTTTACAAGGCTCCGCCGGACCTGTCAACGCAGCGCGACCGCTCTTTACGCCCCGGGGCCTCCGCCCTACACTTTCTATTGCCAAACCGTGACCGAGTACCCGCCTTGGACCCAAGGGGAGGTATAGCCATGCGATCGCCTAGAATCCTGCAACTTCTTTCCATATGCGGCCTTCTGGCCGTGCTGCCGGGCTGCTTCAACTACGACGAATACGTCGAGTTCGACGAGAACTGCGCCGGGCACCTGGAGTACCGCTTCGAACGCGGCACGCAGGGCTTCCTCACCAAGATGGCCAGCGAATGGGATTTCGACAACCCCGTAGAAGACGAAGCCAAGATGAAGTCGGAGAAGCCCAAGGGCCTTAAGCTTGAGAAGTACAGCAAGGAGGACAAGGAGGGCGGGCGCACCGTCTTCGAGGGCAAGGTCAGCTTCGACGACATCGGCAAGTTCGCGCAGTGGGACAAGCATAAGGAGATCGTGCGCATCTGGGGCCACACCACCGTCACCAAGTCCGACGACATCCGCATCTTCGAACGCAAGATCATCGCGCCCGAGAAGGCGCAGATCGACGGCGCCCGCGAGAAAACCATGAACAGCAAGGTGGTCCTGAAGGTCAAGGGCCCCGGCAAGGTCCTCGAGACCAACGGCAAGCAGGAAGGCGAGAACACCGTCGTCTGGGAAGGCGAGTTCGCCGACTTCATCAGCGGCAAGGTCGGCGAGAACGGCACGCTGCGCGCGCGCTTTCAGCTTCCGCCCAAGCCCGACGACGGCCGCATGACCAACGCCATCATCCTCGGCGCGGTGCTGCTGGTGGTCGTGATCGGCGTGGTGATCGTGCTCTCGCGCAAGAAGGCCGCCACCGGACCTAAGGACGTCTAGGCAGCTTAGCAGTTTCGATCCGCAAGGGCGGCCTTCGGGCCGCCCTTTTCAATGCGCCGGGGCCGCCGCGAAACGGCACGGCCGTACAAGGGGAGAGGAAGAGAGAGGAGCGTCCCATGGGCCTGGTCAAGGAATTCCGTGACTTCGCAGTGCGCGGCAACGTGATGGACATGGCGGTCGGCGTGATCGTCGGCGGCGCCTTCGGTAAGATCGTCGCCTCGCTGGTCGGCGACGTCCTGATGCCGCCCATCGGCAAGGCGCTGGGCGGCGTCAACTTCAAGGATCTCTACATCAGCCTCGACCCCGAGAAGTCGGTGGGTCTCGAGTCGCTCGACAAGGCAAAGGAACTCGGCATCCCGGTGATCGCCTACGGCTCGTTCCTGAACGTGGTGATCGATTTCACGATCCTGGCCTTCTGCGTCTTCATCATGGTCAAGGTCATGAACACGATTCGCGCCAAGACGGAGAAGCCCAAGCCGGCCGCCGAACCGACCGAGAAGGACTGCCCGCACTGCCTGATGAAGGTTCCGGTCAAGGCCACCCGCTGCGGCCACTGCACCTCGGACCTGCAGGTGGCCTAGCAGCCCGGACGGCCCGGTGACGCCTCCTTAACTAGAGGAGGCGCCGCCGGGGAGGTGTCATTTCGGCGCTTCCCCGGCCCAGCCGCCGGCCTTCCGCAAAACCTGCGGGTCGTTCCAATCCCGCACCCGCGTCACACGCACCTGGCCGAAAAGCCACATGGCGTAGGCCTTCGAGCCGCGCACCTTCAGGGTCAGGCGCAGGCGCACCTCCTTCGCCGGATGGGGCACGCCCGCGTAGGCGAACAGGCTGCCCTCGCGGGTCACCTCCTGGATCCGTCCCGCCGGATCCACCAGCAGCGCCACAGCGTCGGATGCCCGGACCTCCGGTCCGTCATTCTTCCTGAAGTCGGGGCCGGGGCTCGGCGTACCGTTGAGGAAGCGGGTGATCACGGGTTCCTCTTCCTTTTCCGACGCACGCACTTGCGAATGCCCGCCCAGCACCTGCCCATCCCCGCCCAGGAACTCGACCCACAGCTCGTAGCCCTTGTTGCTTCGCGTTCTCTTTTCCGTGAGCTGGTAAAGAAGCGCCGCGCCGTTCAGCGGCACCGGCTTCGTCGTCAGGACCAGTTCGGGAAAGACGTGGAAGTTGTCGAACTGTCTGTTTGGTCCGAAGGCCGACATGTCCGTGCGCGCTTCCGGCGTACCGGCGAAGGCCAGCAGCCAACCGCTGTCGAGCCCGCAACGGAAGTAGCCCTCGCGCGCGGGCGGCTCGATCGACGCCCAGAACGGATCGATGGCCGCGCCGTCGAAGGAATCCTCGTAAACGCTCTCGACGGCGGGCGCCTCCGGCGCGGCGGCGGCCACACGGGGCGCCTCCGGCATCGTGGGCGTCGCGGGCACCCCGGGCGAAGCGCTCAGCGCCCACCACGCGCCCGCGCCGGCCAGCGCCACCGCCGCCAGGACGTAAGGCCCCGCCCCAAAGCCGGCCTTCGCCGCCACCACGCGCCGCGAATGCTCCGCCGCCCCAGCCTTCAGACTTCGCATTACGGCCTTCACCACCCCTGCGGGCGCCTCGCCGCCGCCGCAGATCGCGCTGCGCAGGCCGTCCTCGGCCAACAGCGGCAGCGCCGCGGCATAGCCCGCCTGGGTCAGGCTGTTGCGCAGTTTGTCCAGGGCATGGGTCAGGAGATACGAGATCTTGTTCTGCGAACAGGCCAGCGCCTCGCCGATCTCCTCCTGCGTGCAGCCGGCGCCGTAGTACAAGGCCACCGCGCGGCGTTCGTCTTCGCCCAGGCCACTCAGGTGGACACGCAGCGCGCCGAGCAACTCGTCGTGCTCCGCCCCCTGGTCCGGTGCTTCGGCGGACCGGACCGGCCCGCGATTCAGTGCGCGCACCTTCTTCTCCTCGTTCGAGCGGATCCGCTCCCGCCGGCGGAAGGTCTCGCGCGCAACGATTTTCAGCAGCCAGTTGCGCGCATTCCCTTCGGCGCGGAAGTCTCCGGCGTGGCGCCAGACCTTGAGAAAGGCGTCCTGCAAGACCTCCTCGGCCTCGTCGCGGTTGCGGGTCAGGTAACAGGCGAGGTTGAAGGCGGCGGCCTGGTGGCGGCGCAGGATCTCGGCGAAGGCCAGTTCGTCGCGCGCACCGGCCACGCGCGCCATCAGCTTTCCGTCGTCGCAATCCGCGAATGCGTCAGGCATCGCTCGTCTCGGCTCCGCTGTGATCGTTCGCGCCGCCATTACCGCCGGCTCCTCGCCCACCTTTACGGACAGGGCGAAGGCGCCGCGTACACAGAAATTCCCAGAATTCACGGCACTTGCAAGCCAATGCACGGAATGGAGTTACCGGGCCGCAGGCGCGTGGCCCCGCGGATTCCCGCAACCGCCGCCTCCTTTAGGTAGTCGGCGCGCGGAAGCTCGCTTTACCGCTCCCGCGCCCGGGACTACCATGCGTGCTCTGCCCACGACAATAAGGAGTCCCGCGCCATGGCCGCACGCAAGGCCGCCCGCAAGAGCGCCCCGCCGCCGCTGAAATCGCGCAAGAAGCCCGCCAAGCCCGCCGCCGCGCCCGCCAAGCCCGCCGCGCCCGCCAAGCACGGCGCGAAGCTGGACGAACTCGAACGCCGCCGCGCGCAGGCGCTGATGGGCGGAGGCGGGGAACGCATCCAGGCGCAGCACGCCAAGGGCAAGCTGACCGCGCGCGAACGCATCGAGGCGCTGCTCGATCCGGACTCCTTCCAGGAAGTGGGAATGCTCGTCGAGCACCGCTGCCGCGACTTCGGGCTCGAGAAACAAGTCTATCCCGGCGACGGCGTGGTGACCGGCTACGGCAGCATCGGCGGGCGCACGGTCTTCGTTTTCAGCCAGGATTTCACCGTGCTGGGCGGTTCGCTGGGCGAGGCGCACGCGGGGAAGATCTGCCGGCTGCTGGACCAGGCGATGAAAGTCGGTGCGCCGGTGATCGGCCTCAACGACAGCGGCGGCGCGCGCATCCAGGAAGGCGTCGTGTCCCTGGGCGGCTACGCGGACATCTTCCTGCGCAACACGCTGGCCAGCGGCGTCGTGCCGCAGATCAGCGTGATCCTGGGCCCCTGCGCGGGCGGCGCGGTCTACAGCCCGGCGATCACCGACTTCACGCTGATGGTCGAAGGCACCAGCTACATGTTCGTCACCGGGCCCAACGTGGTGAAGACCGTCACCAACGAGGACGTCACCTTCGAGGCCCTGGGCGGCGCGCTGACGCACGCCACCAAGTCCGGCGTCGCGCACCTGACCGCGCCGAACGACCTCGCGGTGCTGAAGCTCACCCGCGAACTGCTCGCCTTCCTGCCGCAGAACAACCGCGAACGGCCGCCGCGCCGCCCGACGGAGGATCCCGCCGAACGCACCGCGGCGGAACTCGACGACCTCGTCCCCGACGATCCCAAGAAGCCCTACGACATCCGCCACGCGATCCGCGCGATCGCCGACGACGGGGCCTTTCTGGAAGTCGCGCCGCAGTACGCCTCGAACATCGTGGTCGGCTACATCCACCTCGACGGCGAAGCCATCGGCGTCGTGGCCAACCAGCCCGCGCACCTGGCCGGCTGCCTGGACATCGACGGCAGCCTGAAGGGCGCGCGCTTCGTGCGCACCTGCGACTGCTTCAACATCCCGCTCCTGACGCTCGAGGACGTGCCCGGCTTTTTGCCCGGCGTGCGCCAGGAGCACGGCGGCATCATCAAGCACGGCGCCAAGCTGCTGTACGCGTACTGCGAGGCCACCGTGCCGAAGGTCACCGTCATCACGCGCAAAGCGTACGGCGGCGCCTACGACGTGATGAACAGCAAGCACATCCGCGGCGACATCAATTACGCCTGGCCCACCGCCGAGATGGCCGTGATGGGCGCCAAGGGCGCCGTCAAGATCCTGTACCGCAAGGAGATCGCGACCGCCCAGGACCACGCCCAGGCCGCCGCGGAGAAGGAAGCCGAGTTCAACGCGAAGTTCGCCAACCCCTACGCCGCCGCCGCGCGCGGGTACGTGGACGAGGTCATCGAGGCGCGCCGCACGCGGCCGAAGCTGATCGCCGCCTTCCGCATGCTGGCCAACAAGCGCGACCGCAACCCGCCCAAGAAGCACGGGAACATCCCGCTGTAGGCCGCGTGACCGCGCGGCGCCCTGGCGGGTTAGGCCTCCCGACTCCTATCACCGAGGCAGGAGCGCCATGGACGCCGCGTTGCCCGCGCACGAAGCCGATCCCGGAAAGGGCTGGCGCCGCCTGGGGCGCGCCGTCGCGCTGCTGGGCATCGTGCTGATCTTCGTCCCCGACAGCTGGGGCCAATCGCTCGTCCAAGAGGCCGGTGGATTCCTCAGGGTCGCGCTTGATCTGGAGCCGGTCTGGGAGAGCGATCCCTGCGCCCGCATTCTGTACACCTTCTTTGCCTGTTACGTGCCGGCGATGCTGCTGGGCGGCCTGCTGCTGGCGCTGGCCTTCTCCCGGCGCGTGCATTCGCCGCGCGCCGACCGGTGGATCCCGCATGGCGCGGCGAGCCTGCTGTGGCTTCTTGTGCTGCTGCCGCCGTACGTCTTCGCCGCAAAACACTTCAGCAAGCTGGAGGGCGAGAACGCGCGCGCTCTCTTGTACGGAACCCTCTCCGCATATCTGCTCGTGGGCGGCCTGAGTTTCCTGGCCGCTCGCCGGAAGCGCCGCACCGCGCAGTTTGTCTTCTGGCTGCTTGCGGTGCCTATGCCCATGCTGCTGCTGGCCACCCTCGCCGTCGTCCTGCTTAACCTTCGGTTTTCGTCCGTCTGGGAGAAGTGCCTGGCGCTGACCGGCGCGGGTTGCAGCGGGACGCTGGCCCTCGCGTGGATCCAGTGGTGGCGCGCGGTGGCGAAGCACGAGCGCAGCGACAAAGCCCCGGCACCGCAACCCACGAAGGGTGCCTGATTTGCGCCCGTCCCATTCGTTTCGGGAATCGTGGTGTACTTGTAACCGTATCGTTTATAATGATTTATGAACATGTGCAGGCTCCGGACGTCCGCGGTGAAGGAATTTTTCGGATAGTTCCAAGAAACGCACGGGCCGGTGGGACGTAGGGGCAGGAGGCCATTGAGCAGATGGCGACGACGACCTCAGCCCACCAGATCATCCAGGACGCCCGCGTGGAGAACCCCTCCGCGGCCGGCGCTTCCGCCGCGCTGCCCGAGCAGTTCTGGGCGCTGGTGGAGCGCTACCGCGGCGAGCTGGTCAACCAGGCGCTGGCGATCGTGGGCAACCTGGCGGATGCCGAGGACGTCGTGCAGGAGACCTTCTGCGAGGCCTTCCGGCGGCAGGAGAAGCTCTCGTCGGTCCGTTCGCTGGGCGCGTGGCTGCGCACCGTCAACAAGGCCAACGCGCTCAACCGCATCCGCGACGAGAAGACCGGACGCGCGCATTCCAAGCGCAAGCAGCGCGTCAGCCCCAAGCGCCTGGTCAC
The DNA here is from genome assembly GCA_023150555.1 of Planctomycetota bacterium. Taxonomy (GTDB): domain Bacteria; phylum Planctomycetota; class SZUA-567; order H5-PLA8; family H5-PLA8; genus JAKLKQ01. The sequence continues at coordinate 57,816 of JAKLKQ010000023.1, read as the reverse complement.
GACGGGCGGCTTCAGCCTGCTGGAACTCCGCGAGGCCGTGGCGCAGTCCATCGACGCCCTCCCGCCCAAGCTGCGGGCCGTCGTCGTGCTGCGCTACCTGGAGCACCTCAGCTACGAGCAGATCGCCGAGCGCCTGAAGCTTGCGCCCGGCACCGTCGGCTGGCTGCTGTGCGAAGCCGGGCTGCTGCTGCACGGGCGGCTGGGCCAGGTGCTGCAGGACGGCGCGGACCGGAAGGACCTCCCGAAGGACGAACCCCCTTCATCCCCGGGAGCCCTGTCATGATCGCGATCGAAAGCTGCAAGGACCTCGCGCGCCGCGTGCCCGCCTACGTCGAAGGCAGCGCCTCCGCGGACGAACGCCTCGCCATCGAGGACCACCTGCGCGGCTGCCCCGGCTGCCGCAAGGTCGTCGAACGCTTCGGCGAGGTTGAAGGCATCCTGCGCGGCGCGTACGGCGGGCAGGCCCTGAGCTCGGACTTCAACGAGAAGACCGGGCAGCGGATGCACGCCATCAGCACCGGCGCGCTGCCGCCCCTGGACCTCGAGTACGACGAGCTTCCGCCCGCGCCCGCGCCGGGCTTCTTCGACCGGCTGCAGCAGTCGATGGGCGCCGCGCCGTGGTGGATCATCAGCGGCGCGTTTCACGCGCTCCTTATCTTGCTCGTCTTCCTGATCGGGATGGTGGTGATGCAGGCGAAGTCGCAGGACCTCGTCATCGTCACGAACCTGGAAAAGCAGGAGAAGCCGCCGGAGCCGGAGAAGAAGCTCGAGCGCGACGTCCTCGAGAAGCCCGTCGTCGTGCAGGAGACGGACGTCGTCAGCGAGCAGACGCCCATCGTCACGCACGAGGTCGTCGAGTTCGCCGAGCAGGTAGAAACCGACAACGACAGCGACGCGCACGACACCAAGGGCGAGGACGGGCTCAGCGACGTCTGGCTGGGCGGCAACGGCACCGTCGGCTCGCTGGGCGTGGGGGGCGGCGGCCGCGCGGGGGCCTTCGGCCGGCCCAACGGCGCAGGCGGGCGGCTGAAGCGCGCCGTCGCCGGCGGCGGCGGGAAGGCCACCGAGTCCGCGGTCGACGCGGCGCTGGCCTGGCTGGCGCGGCACCAGGAAGCCGACGGGCACTGGGACTACAAGAAGTACGGCGGCGGCGGCAAGGTCTGGGACGACGGCAGCGCCGAAGGCATCTCGGCCATCGCGCTGCTGGCCTTCCTCGGCGCGGGCCACACCGAACGCACCGGCAAGCACAAGGAGAACGTCAAGCGCGCGCTCGGCTGGATCATCTCGAAGCAAAACGCCGACGGCGGCTTCGGCGGCCCCAAGAACCGCAACGGGCAGGAGTACGAGAAGTACGACGTCGCGCTGTGCACGCTGGCGCTGTGCGAAGCCTTCGCCATGGCGCGGAATCCCGAAGTCGGCAAGGCCGCGCAGCGCGGCGTCGAATGGATCGTGAAGGACCAGGACTACAACGACGGCACCTGGCACCACGGCCCGTGGAAGTCCACCTCCCTGATCGGCTGGAACGTGATGGCGATGAAGTCCGCCAAGGTCGCGGGCCTGGGCACCGACCCGGCCTGCTTCGAGAAGGCCATCGCGGCGCTGGAGCGCGTCACCGGCAAGCCCGACGCGAACGCCGCAGGCGCGGCCGCGAGCTTTAACGACGGCAAGCAGCTCGGCAAGGTCCTCTACAGCCCCACCGTCGCGCACTGCGCTCACCAGGGCGAGACGATGACCGCCGTGGGCATGGTCTGCTACCAGTTCTTCGGGCGCGGCGAGGAGACGAAGTGGCAGGCCGAGTTCATCGCGCAGCAGCCGCCGGCGTGGCCGCCCACGAACAACCTGGGCGGCTCGCCGCAGACGAGCTACCACTGGTATTACGGCACGCTGGGGCTCTTCCAGAACGGCGGCGAACCCTGGAAGCGCTGGAACGAAGCCCTGAAGAACGCGCTCGTCCCCAACCAGCGCAAGGGCGGCCCGCTGGACGGCAGCCTGCAGGACGTCGACGGAAGCTGGGATCCCGACGACGTCTGGTGCAAGATCGGCGGGCGTGTCTACCAGACGGCCATGTGCGCGCTGTGCCTGGAGGTCTACTACCGCTACCTGCCGATGTACCGTTAATCGGCAGGCAGGCGGAGCGCGCGCCTTTCATCTCTTAACTTCCGCGCCGCGCGCGCGTAGAATCGTGGCATGCGCCGGCCGGTCGCTTTCACCCTCATGGTCTGCCTCGGCATCGCCGCGGACCAGCTCACCAAGTTCTGGGTCTTCGCGGCCATCCCCGAGGGCTCGACCCTGCCGCTGGCGCCGAATCTCCTGCACGCCACGCCGCACCTGAACACGGGCGCGGCCTTCAGCCTCTTCGGCGGCGCGCCGTGGGTGGTGCTGGTCTTCTCGCTGGTCGCCGTGCCGGTGCTCGCGTGCTGGTACGCGCTCACCTGGAAGAAGGCCCCCGCGGCGCTGCTGTGGTGCCAGGGGCTGCTGCTGTCGGGCGCGGCGGGCAACATGATCGACCGCCTGGCGCTCGGCCACGTCCGCGACTTCATGGACTTCCGCCCCGACCTGCCGCTGATCGGGCACTGGGCGGTCTTCAACGCCGCCGACGTCTTCATCACCTGCGGCGTGATCCTGTTCGTCATCGCCGAGTTTCTTCCGCAAAAGAGCACGGCGGACGCGAAGGAAAAGAAGCCCGCCGAAGCAAAACCCGCTGCCGAGTCGTAGTCTCTGCGAGGACCGGGCTCCCGTATCCGGACTCCGGCAACAGAATCGAAGTTACCTGCCAACTCTCATCTTTAATCTCTTAACTGCCGTTACAGCGCCACGTCCCGCTTGCCGCTGTCCGCGGCTTCCTGCACGCGCAGCGCTGTGCGCGAACAGGCGATGACCTCCGCGGTGGAAAGCTTCACCGCGCCCGTGCCGGAGATCTCGTTAAGGAACGAGTCGAAGTAGCCGCCCTCGTCGCCGGGCAGCGGCGCGAGCTTCGCGATCTCCTTGTCCTGCGCGCCGACGAAGGTGACGTGGTCCACGCTAGCGCTGGTCTCGGCGATGCCGCCGGTCCCGAAGAGCGTCGTACGCCAGTACTGCGGCACCTTGTAGCCCAGGCCCGACGGCATCGCGTAGGACATGTCGCCGAGGACCCCGCAGCCGCCGTCGAGTTCCAGCAGGAACTGCGCCGAGTCCTTGAAGTGCGGCACCTCCGACGCGAAGGCGTTCCACGCGCGCGCGGCGACGACCTTGCGCACGGCCTTTCCGGTCATCCACTCGAGCGTGCTGAACAGGTGGATCGCGATGTCGTTGATCGTGCCGCCGTGCATCCCGGGCTCCCAGTACCACTTCGCGCGCGAGCCGTAGTTCAGCGGGTGCTGCCCGCCGACGGCGATCTGGTGGACCGCGCCGAGTTTCCCGGTCTCGACCAGATCCTTCAGGCGCAGGAACTTCCCGCCGAAGCGCATGCCCAGCTGGCAGCCGACGGACAGCTTCTTCGCCTTCGCGAGTTTTTCGATCTCGTCGAGTTCCTTCATTCGCGTGCAGAGCGGCTTGTCGGCGATGACGTGCTTGCCGCGCTTGAGGGCCTCGATGGCGAGCGCCCCGCGTCGTCCGAAGCAGTCGCCGATGGCCACGACGTCGCAGGGCACCGTGTCCAACATCTTCGAAAAACTCTCGTGGGTGATCTTGATCGTCCCGGCCTTGGCCAATTCCGCGCGCGCGCCGGCGTCTTCCTCACAGGCGGCGGCCAACGCGGTCTCCGAGCGTTCCTGGACGAACGTGTAGCATTCGTTGATGTGCGGGTGCCGGAAGCCGGCGAAGGCGAAGCGCAGCGGCATGAGCGGGTTCCTTTTCGGTTCGGGCGTTCGGGGACGGACTCGATTCTGCCGCAAGCGGCGGCGCGGCGAAAGTGTAGCAACCGCCGCGCGAGGCCCGTCAGGTTCAGAAGGAGTTCCATTAAGCGCCCCGGAGGGGCGCAAGGTTAAAGCCCCGGGCAAGGGACGCGGAGCGGCCCGCAGCCCTGGGTAAACGGTCCACGTTTGCCCGCCGCGGCATCTTGTCTCGGACGAGCCACCGCGTAGACTCGGGGCATAGTCTTCAAACGCCGCTCCGCCCGTGAAAGGGGGATCCTATGGAAGCGCAACAGGGCCTTACGCTCGACGTCGCCGAAGGCCTCCTCAAGAAGTCGCTCCACGCCACGGCGCTCCTGAACGCCAAGGCCGCCGCAGGCGAAGCCTGGACCGAGAAGGACCACCAGTCGCTGGCCGCCGCGACCATGCTGACCACCAACGTCCTGCTGCACCTGCTCGACGGGCAGATCAAGCCCGATGCGGGCGGCCGGCAGCCGGGCCTCAGCGGACAACGGCCCGGCGTGACCGGCAAAAAGTGAGCGATGGGAAGGCGGCGCGTTTGCAGCTTCGCCTCAGCACCTGCGTCGCCGTCATGATCGCGGCCGGGCTGCTGCTGTGGGCCAACGTACACGAACGCCGCCGCATGGAATACGTGCCCCAACAGGCGCCGCTGGTGGAAGGCACCTTCGAGTTCCCCATCGAAATCTGCGCCAACGGCTGGCCCTGGACCTTCTACACGCGCGTCGACCCGTCGGGTATCGACATCGACACGGCGGACATCTTCACCTTGCGGCGGTACGCACTGCTGAACGCCCAGACGCTCGACCGCGCCTGCCTGGCCGCGAACGTCGCCAGCGCGCTGGTCATCCTGGCTTGCGTGGCTGCGGCCTTCGAGATCCTGGCGCGAGAAAGAGCTGGAAACCGGAAAGAGGAAACCGGAAACTAGCGCATCCATGCCCAGCCTCGCGACAAAACTAGGGACCCTCGACCTCGCCACGCCCTTCCTGGCCGCGTCGGGCACCTTCGGCTACGGCAGCGAGTACGCGCCCATCGTCGATCTGAAGAACCTCGGCGCCGTCGTCACCAAGTCGCTCTCGGTGCAACCCCGCGAAGGCAACCCCACGCCACGCATCTGGGAGACGCCCGCGGGGATGCTCAACGCGATCGGCCTCGAAAACTGCGGGCTCGACGTGTTTCTCGCCAAGAAAGTCCCGGACCTCGCGAAGCTCCCCACGAAGGTGCTCGTCAACGTCGTCGGGCATTCGGTCCAGGAGTACGCCGAAATCTGCAAGCGCCTCGACGGCGTGGAAGCGGTGGACGGCTTCGAGATCAACATTTCGTGCCCGAACGTGAAGCACGGCACCCGCTTCGCCTCCGACGCGGCCGACTGCGCGCGCCTCTTCGGCGCCGTGCGCCCAACGACGAAGAAGCTGCTGATGGCGAAGCTGAGCCCCAACGTCACGGACATCGGCGAGATCGCCCGCGCGGCCGTCGAGCACGGCGCCGACGCGCTGTCGCTGATCAACACCTTGCTCGGCATGGCCATCGACGTGAAGACCAGAAAGCCGCGCATCGCCAACGTGACGGGCGGCTTGAGCGGCCCTGCGGTGCGTCCCGTCGCGGTGCGCTGCGTGTACCAGGCGGCGCAGGCCTGCCCGAAGACGCCGGTCTGCGGCATCGGCGGCATCCGCTGCCTGGACGACGCGCTGGAGTTCTTCCTCGCCGGCGCCTGCTGCGTGCAGGTGGGCACGATCAACTACGCCGACCCGGACCTGCTCAACCGCCTGCCGGGGCAGCTCGACGCGTGGCTGAAGGCCAACGGCCACGAGAATATTTCGGAGATCGTGGGGAAGGTGGCGATCTAGCTATCGGCGATTGGCTTTCAGCAAGCATCAAACGACTTCAACGCAGAGCCACAGAGAACGCAGAGCATCACAGAGAAGTATTGAATGGTTGGCCCGGACGTCACCACGTCCGGGTCGCGGCCCACAGGGACGCGACAAGAAGCCGCTCGGGCTCCGTCGACGTGGTACTCAAGTCCTACAAAGATATTCTAAACTTCGTCCAGTAGGGCGATTTTTGTCAAGCAGCCCAAAAGCGCCTCGGAGGGGCGCCAGGTTAGAGCCCTGGGTAAACGGTCCACGTTTGCCCGCCGCGGCACGGCGCACGCGTCGCGTGCGCCGAATTCGTCTCGAAGCGAATCTCTTCCGATTGGAAAGCCGCTTCGGGACGAATTCCGCCGTAGCGTCCGGCTCTGTGAGCCGGACGCTACGGTGGTGCCGCGTCGTGGCGTGTGCGCGTCCAGTTCCCAGGGCTGCGCGCGGCTTACCGCCGCGCTGGCCCCGGGCTCTATCCTGGTGCCCCTCCGGGGCACTTGCTACGTCAGGCGACACGCACGGACTTAAACTTCCAGCCCCGTCGTGCGGACGAGCGCGGGCGCGGCGGATCACCGTTTGCTGTTTCTTTTTTCCGCTCTTCGCCCCACTCCCTCCCCGCAAATTTTTGACGTTCAAGAATTTACGCAAAGCGCTCTTGCCCGCCTGCCGATTTTGAAGGTCCGCGCCGAACCGGCGTCTGCTGAAGTGACAAGCGATTGGCCCTTGGCGAATACGATAAGGAGTCGCGTATGAGCTACGGAACGAAGACTTGTTTCCGAGCCGAGTCGAAGGCCCTCACCGACGCCGCCCTTCGCAGACCCCTGGAGGAGACCGATCCGCCGCCGGCCGCCACGGCTTCCACCGCGGCCACTGTCCTGGACGTGGTGCAGCTGATGCGCAGGGACGACGCACCGGCCGTGCTGCTGTGCGATCCCGCCAGCGGCGCGCTGCGCGGCATCTTCACCGAACGCGACCTGGTGCGCATCGCGCATCTGGACCCCGACTTCGTCTGGATGCCGATCCGCAGCTTCATGACGCCCAACCCCATCGCCCTGGGGCCCTGGGACTCCATCGGCTACGCGCTCAACCGCATGACCGTCGACGGCTTCCGGCATATCCCCATCGTCGACCTGGACGGACGCCCCAGCGGCATCGTCTCCCGCGCGTACCTGCTCAAGCATCTCAGCCGGCACCTGGGCCTCCATGGGGAGTCCGGGCGGCCGGCGGACGAACAACGGCTGCCGGCACGGCGCCTGCACGAACGGCTCAAGTCGGCCTCGTGAACCCGGCCTGCCGGCAGATCCTGGAAAGGAGGCAGCGATGTTGGTCCGTGCATTTCATCTCTCGATGTTGCTTGCGTTCGCGTCCTTCTTCAGCGCGAGCGCCGGGGAAGACGGCGGCCAGGACACGCCGAAGCAGCCGGAACCGAAGAAGGAAGAACCCGCGCTGTTCGAAGGCAAACCCGGCTGCGCCAAATGCGACCACGCCGTGGAGACCAAGGCCGGACAGTGCGCACCCGTCCTGAATGTGAAGGATACGCGCTACTGGCTCAGGAAGGCCGATGCCGCCGGCGAAGACACAGCGAAGAAGCTGGCCGCCTGCCCGAAGAAGCTGGGCGATCGCCTGGCGGTGAAGGGCGTCGCCGCCGAGGACAAGGACGGCAGGCACTGGATCGCGGTCAGCGAGTTCGTCCCGGACCCGAAGGTCGAGACGAAAGGGATGGACGCAAAGCGTAAGGAAGGCCAGGAGGAAGCGAAGAAGACCGGGATGCTGGGCGGCGCACCCAGCGGCGGCGCCGTCCGCGAAGACCCGCTCTTCAGTTACCTCCAGCCGAATTCGAAATGGATGGACAGCCTGCTGAAGGGCTTCCGCTTCCAGTCCACCTGGGACGACTGGTCCCGCGCGAAGGCAGGCACCAACGCGAAGGAACCGGTGAAGCCCTACGGGTTACTCGATGCGGCGGAGTGTACGCAGGCGCCGTCCTGCGGACCGGCGCACGGAGGCCCGAGCGCCCAGGACCAAGCGCGCTAGCAGCGCCCGTAGCCGCAACGCCCCCGCGGCCACCGCCGCGGGGGCTTTTTCATTTGTCCTCGAATCATGCGCGAAGCCGAGTGGTTTGGATCGCCGGCGGGATCGCCGGTAAGACCCAAGAGCGCGCCGCGGGTCACTCGGTGAGCGTGGGCACCTGGATGCGCGTGGAACTCGAATGCCCGCTCCGCCGGCGCGGGCCGCCCGAATCCGTTTTCTCCGTGACCCTCTCCCCTGCCATTTGGGTCTTGGTTCTTGGAACTTGGCTCTTCTCCGGCGGCACGTCCCCGCTCTTCAACTTTGGCGCGCGCAGCAGCGACGCCCAGAGTTCCCTCAGGGTGACCACGGGAACGCTCGTATCGAGTTCGCGCACGCATTCGAGATGGAAGCAAGGCACGAATGGGTAGTGGTGGTGCTCCCAGTGCAGCCACGTGTAGTGCGGGGCCAGGAGCAGCGCTTCGAGACGCGACAAGCGCACGCGGTGCGTGCCGCTGGTACCGACGTGCTCGATCCACATCCGCGTGCGCATGAACGCCGCGAAGGCCGTCGCCGCCGAAAGGTACCACAGCGCGACGATCTCCCAATGCCCCAGCGCGAGCAACGCCGCCGAAAGCGCCAACGGCCAGAGCACGGTCATGACGCGCTGCCAGCGCTTGGGCGGAGGGAACATCACCAGCCCGGCGAAGAGAATCATCGCGCCGCGGCCGGCGAAATCGAGAAACGTCTCCCACAGCATACGCTTTGCGCTGGTCGGAAGGTCCCAACCCGGCGCGCCGTGGCGCTTGAGGTCCAGTTCGGGGTCTTCGGGCGTGCCGGTGTGGCGGTGGTGCTTGAGGTGCCACCAGCGGTAGCCTTCGGTCGACCACATCACCAGCCACGCGATGCAGGCGTTCGAGACCAGGTCGTTGGCGAAGCGGTTGCGGAAGGCCAGGTAGTGCGCGGCGTCGTGCGCCAGAATGCCCAGCGCGTGCTGGCGGTTGCCGATCACCAGCACCGCCGCCGCCCACGCGACCCAGTGGTGGGCGTGGATCGCGCCGGCCATCGCGAGCGCGATGACCGCCCAGTCCAGCAGGAGATCCGCGCACCAGCGCGCCGAATCGACGCGCTTGAGGTCCTCCGGAATCCGTACCGCCATCGCCGCCGCCGCCATGGCCCGCTGCCTCCTTTATATTGGCGGGTTGCCGGGCCGGCGCGCGCGGCTCCAACGGCGAGCGCGGCGCGCGGCGAGCTTCCCGCCTTCTAAAAAGGACTGGCCGTGTTCCTACAACGATTTTTTGGGCGAATCTGCGTGCGCCGCTAACCGTATGCCTGCAATCGAGTTGCGATTTGCCAAAGGCATCAACCGCGGAACCATTGGGTGCGGCGGTGGAAGCCCCGTCCTCCCTGCGGCCTTGCGGCTGCTTTCGGTTTTTCCGTCTTGCCGTGCCCCACTCCTCGCCCCTCGGCCCTTCTTTTCCGGATAGCGGCGTCCGGAGCCCGGTACCCGATAGATACGCAATGCGTATATTGCACCTGGCGCAGCACGCCGTGCAACGTAACACCCGCCGTTCTCGTAAACCCTATTTGCACCTCGGTGCATTCGTATCGTGCAATAAGGACTTACATGAATGCACGATGTGGCGGTTACAGCATATTCTGCATAACACCCATTGTGCATGGGGCCCAACTGGCGAGATCTCGCGACTGACAAAAATTGCCAGCCGCGCATTCGCGTTTCGATTTGTTGCTGAAATTGAGCGCGCGTTCGGGCTATCCGAGTTTGATCGTGCGGCCTTCTTCGCTCGACTTGTACATCGCCTCGATGACGCGCAGGCACATCAGCCCGTTGTCGCCGCTGACGCCCCAGAAGGGCTGTTCGTCCTTCGCCACGCAGTCCACGAAGTAGGCTAACTCCTCTACGTAGCCCAGGTTGAAGAACTCGTCGACCGCCGGCTTCGTCCAGCCCACGGTGTTGTCGGTCTTCTCGATGACGTAGTCGATGCCCGGGCGACTGTAGACGCTGACCGGACTGCCGAAGGTCAGATCGACGGCGATGCGGCCTGCGGTGCCGTAGAGCTCGATCTTGTCGTCCATGCCGCCGAGCGTGATGTAGTTGCCCTCGACGAAGGCGTGCTGGCCCTTCGCGAACTTGATGATGCCGAGTCCGAAGTCCTCGCCCGTATTGTCTTTATGGACGTAGTTGTCCGCGCTGCCGCCGTTGGTCTTGCCGATGACTTCGACGACCGGATTCTTGCCTTCCTCGCCCAGCAAGTGCAGCGCCCAGCCCACCGGATGGATGCCGAGGTGGATCAGGCTGCCGCCGCCGCAGGTCTCCTTTTTCTTGGCGAAGGGGCTGTGCGTGCCGTTGTGGACTTCCTTGGCCTTCACGTACAGCACGTCGCCGATGCCGCCCTTCTTGACGATCTCGATGACCCGTTTCAGCGACGGCGCAAAGCACCAATCCTCGGCGTAGAACAGCTTTACGCCGGCTTCCTTGCACGCGGCCACGGCCTTGGCCGCGTCGGCGCTGTTCGTCGCCAGGGGCTTCTCGCAGATGACGTCCTTGCCCGCCGCGGCGCAGGCGATGGCCACCTGCGCGTGCAGGAAGTTGGGGACGCAGATGCTGACTAGGTCGATGTCGTCGCGCTGCAGCATCTCCTTGTAGTCTTTGTAAGTGTCCTTCACGCCCCACTTTGCCTTGTACTCCTCGAGGCCGTCCAGGGCCGCGACGGCAACCAGTTCCACCTTGTCGTTGCGCTTGTAGCTGTCGGCGTGGAAGTCCGCGGCGAACTTGCTGCCCACGACGCCGACGCGCACCTTGTCCTTGGCCATGGCGACCTCTTCTTTATCGCTGCGGCGCCCGCGGGCAAAAGCGAGACGCCTCGTTTCGCTGGAAAAACGGCCTCTCGAAGGTAGCGGCTGGCGCGGGCCTGCCAAGGCCATTTCCGCCCGCCCCAAGCCCTTGCCCCGGCGGAGGTAGCGTATCCCAGTGTGACGCGCCCGGGCCTCCTTGCCAAACCCCCGCGGCGGGCTAAACTTGCCCATCTGAGGTCGCTTTTATCCGGGAGGCGTTCTTCATGTCCACCGAAGTCCAGCAGGACCAATTCGCCGCGACGCATCTGCCCTTCGAAGCCGCGGGCCTTAAGTTCCACAACCCGTGCGTCGTTGGCAGCGGCCCGACGGTCAAGACCGTGGGCATGATCCGCCAGATCGACGAGGCCGGCTGGGGCGCGGCGTGCCTGAAGCTGAGCTTCGATCCCGAGCCGTACATTTCGCGCGAGCCGCGCTACAAGTGGTGGAAGAAGGAGAAGCTCCACAGCTTCACCGCCGAGAAGCGCATCACCGTCGACGAAGCGCTGCGCCTGGCGGACTTCGCGCGCAAGAACACCAAGACCACCAAGTGGTTCAGCAACATCACCTACTGCGGCGACAAGGGCATCGACGGCTGGGTCAACATGGCCAAGCGCTTCGAGGGCGCCGGCATCCACGGCAACGAACTCAACATGTGCTGCCCGAACATGTCCTTCAACAAGCAGGCCACCGATCATTACGTCAACCAGCGCACCGGCGCGTCGATGTGCGAGTGCACCGACACCGTCGCCGACATCGTCCGCGAGGTCCGCAAGGGCACCAAGGTCCCGCTGTGCGTGAAGATCTCCCCCGAGTGGGGAAATCTTGGCGCGCTCTCGGTGGCGTGCTTCGAGGCCGGGGCGGACTTCGTCGCCAGCGTCGGCAACCGCCTGGGTGTGCCGCCCATCGACATCGAGAATCCGGAGCAGGGCCCCTACGACCTGCAGAAGGAGCCCAGCATCTCGTGCCTCAGCGGCCCGTGGCTGAAGCCGCTGGCGCTCAAGGACACCTACGCGATCAGCTCGGCCGTCGCCGCCAACAAGCTGGAGGAGAAGCTCAAGCGCCGCTGTTACATCGTCGGCTACGGCGGCATGGCGACCTGGCAGGACTACGTTCAGATGAACCTGATGGGCGCCGACATGATCGGCGTCTGCACCGAGACCATGTTGCGCGGCTACGCCTATCTCGCGCAGGAACTGACCCGCATGAAGAAGTGGATGGCGGAGAAAGAGGAGAAGGGCAATGGCTGATTGGGCATCCCTCCGCGACCGCACCCGCAAGGCGGTGCGCAACGCCGAGCAGATCACGCTGAAACAGGCCGTGGCCTTCGTGGACGCCAGCAAGTGCACGGGCTGCAAGGTCTGCATTCCCATCGGCCACTGCTACGCGCTCGAGATGATCGAGTGCACCGACGGCGTGAAGCACAAGGCCAACAAGAACAATCTCGTGGCCAAGGTCAACCCCTACAACTGCACCGGCTGCCACACCTGCTTCGACCTCTGCCCCACCGACTGCTTCAGCTGGAAGGACGTGCCCAAGGACCGCAACTACATCCCGGTCTAGCAGCGGGCTACTTGATGCCGCGCCGCGCCGCGGATACACCTCTAGTTCTGTCTCCCAATCCGGAGTGCCGTCCGTGAGCGATGCCTCGCCCCAGGCGAAGCCCCACTATCGTCTGCTGACCCCCGCCGACCTGCCCGGCGCCCGGCGCCTGTGCGAGTTGGCGAAGTGGAACCAGACCGAGCGCGACCTCGAGCGGCTGCTCACCTTCGAGCCCCGGGGCTGCTTTGCCGCGGAGATGGACGGCCAGCTCGCCGGAACCGCCACCGTCACGCGCTTCGAGCCCGCCGGTGGCCCGGGCAGCTTCGCCTGGATCGGCATGGTCCTGGCCGACCCCGAACGCCGCGGCCTGGGCATCGGCTCGACGCTGCTTCAGAACGCCATCGCCTATCTGAAGGATGCCGGCGTCGAGACCCTGCGCCTGGATGCCACGCCCATGGGGAAGAAGCTCTACGAGCCGCTCGGTTTCACCGCCGAATGGAAGATCGAACGCTGGGAAGGCACCGCACACAAGGTCCCCGGCGGCGTGCTCGGCCCGTGGGAACTGCTGCCCGCTCAGCCACGCGACCTCGACGACATCGCCGCGTTCGACGCGCCGGCCTTCGGGGCCTCGCGCAGGCGCGTGCTCGAAGCGTGGCTCGCGGATTGGCCCGAGCCCGCCATTGTCGCGCGCCGCGAGGGCGAAGTCGCCGGCTACGCGCTGGCCCGCAAGGGCGCCAAGGCGCAGCAGTTGGGGCCCATCGTCTCCCGCGACGATGGGCTGGCCGAAGCCCTGCTGATGGCGCAGCTACAGAAGCTTGCCGGCGAGTCGGTCATCGTCGATCTGCTCGCGGAGAACGCCTGGGCGGTGCCCACCGCCAAGCGATGCGGGCTGGCCCACCAGCGCCCGTTCGTGCGCATGGCCCTGGGTCCGGGAAAGCCCGCCGGAAAGCCCGGAATGATCCTTGCCATCTGCTGTCCGGAGCTGGGCTGAGAAAGATTTTTCTTAGTTAGGGCGATGCTTGGATTGCATAAACGTCTGTAGGTGAAGGGTTTGCAATAAAATGTGCTGCACAAGTGCATTCGACCTGCAAGTTTGTTTCACCCACCGCGTTACCTTGGTGGCTGCGGAGGCCCTAGGGCCCCGGCAGCGAGGCGATGAGTAGCCCCTTGGCGGACGATCCGATCGAACCCCGCCCGGAGGACGGCGATCTCCTGCGCCTCTATGCCCGCTTCGTGCAGGAGCACTGGCAGGACGTCTACACGCTGGTGCTGCGGCTGGTGGGCAACAAGGAGGACGCCTCGGACCTCACGCAGGAGGCGTTGCTGCAGACGTACCGGACGTGGTCGAGCGTCGATCCGAACTCGTCCGGCGGTTACCTGAAGTGGTGTTACCGGATTGCACGGAACCTGAGCATTGACTTCCTGCGCAAGAAGAAGCCGCGCGGGGCCGAGGACGAGGAGCTGGAGCGCTCGGTCGATCAGGAAGCGCTGCGGCCCGAAGAGGTCTACGAGCACCGCGTGCAGGCGGCGCAGTTGCGCGAGGCCCTGATGGAACTGCCGGTGATGTACCGCGAAGTCCTGCTGCTGCGGTACCAGTCGGAGATGAGCTACGAGCGCATCGCGGAGATTCTGGACGTGCCGGTGACGACGGTCGAGACGCGCATTCACCGGGCCAAGCGCATGTTGCGCCGGAAGCTGGAACGGGACGCATAGCCGTACGACGAAATCTTTGGACGCGGCGTGAACCTTTTTCCCGCTGCGAACGGTTGGGAAGGTTATGAGCGAGCGGCACGGGAACCTCAACGAGCACGGCGCGCCCCTGGGCGAGCTGGATCTGCTGCGCTACATCGAGGGCCGCCTCGAGCCCGAGCAGCAGCAGGCGATGGAGGCGCGCCTGAAGGGCGACGCCGACGCACGACGCACGCTCGATGCGCTGCGCGAGGAAGACCGCCTGCTCCGCGCCGGCCTCGAGAACCTCAGCGAGCCCCCCGTGCGCATCGCCGAGAAGGTCCTGGCCACGCTCTTCGCCGAGCACCGCCGCAGCCAGAACGTGATCCGCGCCCGCATCCGCCGGCGCCGCTTCCTCTACGCCATGGCCGCCGCCGCGATGCTGCTGATGACCGTCTGGATCGCGCGGCCGCGCGATCGCGCCGGCTTCCTGGCCAATGGCACCGGCTGCAGCGTCGCCCGCGGCAACGGCGACCCCAGGCCCCTGAACCCCGGGGAAGACGCCAACGTCTACGAAGGCGACCGCCTGATCGCCTCGCGCGGGCAATTCGTGCGCGTGCAGTTCAACGACGGCAGCGTGGTGGACCTCGACGAGGACAGCGAACTCCTGGTCGAGAAGGGCGGCCGCAGCCCGATGCTGGTCCTGCAGGCCGGACGCGCGGCCTTCCAGGCCGGGCCGCAGGTCATCGGCCTGCTGATCAAGACCGACGGCGGCTCCGTCTCCCTCGAAGAACCCGGCGCTCAGGTCGACCTGTGGATGGCGCAGCCCACCGCGTCGCGCTGGCCGGACTGGGCCGCCGCGTGGGCCCTGCCCGACCCGGCGCCCGCCAAGCCCAAACACGCCACCATCTGCATGACCGTGCTGGCCGGCAAGGCCACCATCTTCTATGTCGCCGGCGGCGGCGGCGTCGAGTACTCCACGCCCGCGCGGGTGACCTACGGCCCCGACCTGTCGCCCCAGCCCAACCAGGACGTGCAGGCGCTTTACGCGCTGGAACCGCGCACCGAGAACTGGGCCCAGGCCGGCGCCCACGGCCCGCAGGACCGCCCCTGCCTGGGCCTGACCGAGGATCCCGACTGGCCGGAACTTGCGCGCCGCATGGAGCTGACCACGGTGGAGTTCGGCAAGGGCGGCACCGCCACCATCGACGAAGCGAACGCCGCCGTCACGCTCCTCGCCGACGCCGCCAAGACCATCGAACCGGCCGCCCGCGCCGCCAAGCTGGGCCAGGGCCAGAGTGCCCTGCGCAACCTGGGCGAGGGCACCCTGCATGCCGATGAACGCCGCTGGCGCATCCGCGTGCTGGAGGCCCTCGCACACTACGAACGCGGCCGCGCCCTGCTGGCCACGGGTACCGAGCAGGACCGCTCCGACGCGCAGAGCGCGTTCCTCGCAGCAGTCGTCGCCTTCCGCGAGGCGCGCGAGGGCGGCATGAAGGACCTGGCGGTGGAGAAGGCCAAAGGTCTGGACGCCTACGGTTTCACCGCGCCCGCCGCGAACGCGCGCATGAACGCCTACCATCCCAACCAGCAGGCGCTGATGATCGCGTGCTTCTACCAGCCTTGGGCGCTGTACAACCTGAAGGACTTGGCCGGCAGCGCCGTGACCGTGACGCCCTCCGATCCCGAGCCGCTCTTCGAGGAGGCGTCCAAGTTCTTCGGGCGCTCCGTCGAAAGCCTGGGCGCCAGCTACGGCCTGGGCCTGGCGCTGCGGCAGAAAGGCAAGCGCGAGGAAGCCGCC
Source organism: Planctomycetota bacterium (assembly GCA_023150555.1). Classification (GTDB taxonomy): domain Bacteria; phylum Planctomycetota; class SZUA-567; order H5-PLA8; family H5-PLA8; genus JAKLKQ01. The sequence continues at coordinate 42,241 of JAKLKQ010000023.1, read as the reverse complement.
GACGTACTGACCGGGCTGTCGGCCACCAGCATCGCGGGCCTCAGCGATCCGGTGCGGCTGTGGGTGCAGGGCATCAAGCAGGCCGCCCACGCCGTGCGCCTGCAGATGAGCGTCGACGCCTGCGACGAGTTCGGCGTGTCCAAGGTCCTCGACGAGTTCAAGGTGCGCTACCCGCTGGACACCAACACCCGCGGCGGCCGCGAAGTGCGCCGGGTACGCGATGCCATGCAGCGCGACCGCGCCCAGCAGGCCCTGAACGAAGGCCGCTATGCCGACGCGCTGGACGCCTTCAGCGTGATCCTGACCGGCGCGCAGGAACTGAGCGCGGACGAACGCTGGCACGTCCAGCTCGGGAAGCTCGAGGCCGCCGTCGGCGCGCGCCGCGTGCCCGTGGCCCTCGTCGCCGCCAACGAACTGCAGCGCCTGGCCGAGCCCGCGGACCTCGACGAGGCCGCCCGCACCAAGGCCGCGCGCCTGGTCGAGGAAGCCAAGGTCCTGCGCGAGAAGCAGAAGAACGGTGAAGACCTGGGCGAACCCGAACCAAAGGCCGCGCCCGCCCCCGCAGAAGAGAAGTCCCCCGCCCTGCCCGGCAGCATCAAGCTCGACCTGAGCCAGTAACTCCGATTGGGGAATTTGAATTGGTGGGACTGGTTAGCCACCAAGGCACGAAGGCATCAAGAACTTCTGAGTTGAACCCGCTGTCAGTCTCTTACGCCGTATAGAGCTTGCGTCCCGCCTTGGCGGCTTCGAACGGGTCGCCGTCGCCCTTGCAGTGCTCCACCGAGACGAAGCCCTTGAATCCGTCGGCGGCCAGTGCCGCCAGCAGCTTGCGGTGGTCGTCGAGTTTCGCCGCGCCCTCGGGGCCTGCGTCGTAGCGGTGCGGAACGTGCGCGTGCACGACGCGGTCCTGGATCGCGCGGTACACAGCCACGCCGCCGGGCAGGCTGCTGTTCTTCGCGATGTCGTCGAGCTGCAGGTTCGCGCAGATCGTCTCGCCGCAGTGCTCGACAAAACGCTTGAACCCAGCGACGCTGTCGCACAGCGTCGCATAGTGCGTCTCGATGGCGATGCGCAGGCCGTGGTCGCGCGCGATCGCGACCATCTCCTTGAAGCCGTCCAGGTTGTAGCGCCAGTAGTCTTCCTTCGCCGTCAGGCTGCTGCACTCGCACGTCCACCCCGCAAACGCGCGCAAAAGGGGCGCGCCCAGCGCCTCCGCGACCGGCGCGGCGGCAAGCGTGCGCTCGATCATCTCGCCTCGGTTGGTCATCTCGAGATTGAAGTTGCCCAGGTAGGGGCTCAGGATCGGCACCGCCAGCTTGTGCTGCTTCGCGCAGGCCTTGGCCTCGGCGAGCTGCGCCTGCGATAGGTTCTCGACGTGCGGCCACCAGATCTCCGCGCCGTCGTAGCCCGCCGCGGCGAGGTTCTCGAAGATGCCGGCCAGCGTCGCGTCGCTCTTGTGGCGGTAGGCGATGGTGCAGAACGAATACTTCAAGACCATGGCGGACTCCTTCATTGCGCAGGCTTCCTCATCACGCGGCACTTGGGGCCGGCCGGTGACGAGGACGATCCTGCGGGCATATTACGCGTGAACAGAGGTTCGCACGAGGCGAAATCCCCGCCGGACCCGCGAAACGAGATGTTGCGGAACGTGCGCTACGCCATCAGTTCCTTGATGGCCTTGCCCTTGTCGACGATGCGGATGGGGCGGCCTTGGTTGGTGAAGTGCTCTTTGGCGTGGTTGACGCCGAGCAGTTCGAACATCGTCGCGTGCAGGTCGCCGGGCGAGACCGGGTTGTCCTTGGGCGCGCCGCCTTCGGCGTCGCTGGCGCCGTGCACGTAGCCGCCCTTGACGCCGCCGCCGGCCATAAATGCCGACCAAACGCGCGGATAATGGTCGCGCCCGCCCTGCCCGTTGATCTTGGGCGTGCGGCCGAACTCACCCAGGCACAGCACCAGCGTGCGGGCCAGCTTGCCGCTGGCGTTGAGGTCTTCGATCAGGGTCGCGAGGCCCTTATCCAGGGTTCCACAAAGTTCTGGGAGGCGCTTGAAGTTGTCCTGGTGCGTGTCCCAGCCGGCCAGCGAGACCTCGACGAAGCGCACGCCCTGCTCGATGAGGCGTTTGGCGATGAGCATGCTCTTGCCGAACTCGCTGGCGCCGTAGTCCTTGAGCTTGGCCTCCTCCTTCTTGTAGTCGAAGGCGTCCTTGGAGCGCGAGCGCATCATCTTAACGGCTTCCTGGAACTGGAATCCGTAGTCGGCGACCTCGGCCGCCTCCTTGTGGCTGGCGGCGAAGCTGGCATCGAGCTTGTTCAGCAGGGCGACGCGGTCTGCGAAGCGCTTTTCGGGGACCTCGCGAGAGTGGTAGATGTTCTGCGTCGCGGTGTTGGGGTCGCCGATCAGGAACGGCGCGACCTCGGTGCCCAGGAAGCCCGCGCCGAAGGCCTGCCGTCCGATGGAGACGTACGCGGGAATGTCCTCGTTGATCTTCCCCTTCTCTTTGATCACCAGCGAACCCAGGCTGGGATGCTTGATGCTGCCCAGCGGCGCATAGCCGGTGTGCATCTGGTAGGTGGCGCGCTCGTGGCTGCCTTCCTTGTTGGTCAGGCTGCGCACCAGGCTGGCGAGTTTCATCTGCTTGGCCAGCTTGGGGAAGTGCTCGCAGAGCTGGATGCCGTTGGCGGCGGTGCCGATGGCCTTGAAGTCGCCGCCGGTCGGCTGGCCGGGCTTGGGATCGAAGGTGTCGATGTGGCTCGGTCCGCCGGCGAGCCAGACCAGGATCACGCTGTCGCAGCTGCCGCCAGCGGCATGAGCGGTGACCCTCAGCAGGTCCAGCAGGCCCAGGCCCATGAAACTCAAGGCACCGGCCCTCAAGAAGCTGCGGCGCGAGAGTCCATCGCGTCCGTCGCAGTCGCGGCAGGCTTTGGATGTCCGATTCATGGGCACGGCTCCTTGCAATAGATCCGGTACGGGCCCCGTTACTTGATGAACATGAACTCGCGCGTGTTCAGCAGCGCCCAGTGGAGGTCCTCCACCGTCTTGCGGGTGGGCGTGCCGCGCAGGTAGCCGACCGCCGCGCCGTATTCGGCGCTGTTGGGGTAGCGGTTCAGCGTCGCGAGGTAGAGTTCGCCGATCAGGTCTTTGATGTTAACGCGGGATGAGACCAAGCGGCTGCCCAGCGAATTTTCGTCGCCGACGGCGCGGTTGATGGCGCGCCCGTTGAAAAGTTCCAAGGCCTGGATGATCGAGACGCTGGGATCGCGGTCGGTGGTGAGCTGGTCGCGGTCGGGCTGGTTGAAGGTATGCAGGAAGTTGCCCGCCTGCGCTGGCGTGCGCTGGTCGAAGGCCCAGCCGCGGTCGTCGTCGCCGCCGCCCTTCATCTGCATCTGCATCATGGGGTTGTTGGCCATCGCCTGCGCGCCGGGCGGGGCGACGCCGGGCTTGAGGCCCGTGGCGACCATGATGCTGTCGTAGAGCTGCTCGGCGGTCATGCGGCGAAGCCGGCGGTAGCTGTAGCAATCGGTGTCCTCGGCGCTCTTGCCGGCCGCCACCGAACTGCGCTGGTAGGCGTCGGAGAGCATGATCGTCTTAATCAGCACCTTGGTATCGAATTTGGCGTCGGCGAGCACCTGTGCGAGGTACTGCAGCAGTTCCGGGTGCGTAGGCGGGTTCTTGGCGCGGAAGTCGTCGACGGGCTCGACCAGGCCGCGGCCCATCAGCTTCGACCAGACGCGGTTTGCCTGCACTTCGGCGAAGCGCGGGCTGGCGACGAGAAATTTCACCAGGTCTTCGCGCAGGCCGCCCTTGCCGTCCGAGGTCTTCGACGAATCCCACGGGAAGGCCGCGCCGCCGCCGCCGCTGTTCTCGGTGACCGTGTTCACGCGATAGCGATAGAGCATGTTGCGGAAGGCCTCGCCCTTCTCCTGGCCCAGGGCTTTGGCCACTTCCGCCTCCAGCGCTTTGATGTTGCGATACTCACCGTCCCCGCCCCGGCGGCCCTTGGCGTTCTTGTCGTCCTTGGGCGCGGCGCCGGCCTTGAGGAAGTTGCCGATGTGCGTCTTGTACTCGGCCGGGACGTTCTCTTCCTTCTGCATGCGCTCCAGAGTGGCCTGCATGTCCATGCTCACGCGCGTACGCGAGAAGAAGGCCTGCAGCCCGGTGAAATCCTTCTGCTCCCAAGTGTCGAAGGGGTGGTCGTGGCACTGAGCGCAGGACATGCGCGTGCCCATGAAGGCGCTGGCGACGGTATTGGTGGTCTCGACGCGGTCGCCGACGTCGCGCAGATAGAAGTTCACCGCGCCGCTCTGGTCCGCACGGCCTTCGCTGGTGATCAGCGCGCCGACGAACTTGTCGTAGGGCAGGTTGTCGTTCAGCGCCTTCTTCAGCCACGCGCGGTAGGAACCGGGATAAGTGCCCTCGGCCTGGTCCGAGTTGGAGTGCTCGCGCAGCAGATCGCCCCAGATCGTCGCCCAGTGCTGGCCGTAGCGTTCGTCGGACAGGAGCTGATCAATGAGCTTGGCGCGCTTGTCGGAGGCGCGGTCGGCGAGAAACGCCTTCACCGCCAGCGCGGTTGGGATCACGCCGACGACATCCAAGTACGCGCGGCGCACGAACTCCTCGTCGGTGCACTTCGCGGCCGGGCTGTACCCGGCCGAGCGGATGCGCGCGTTGACGAAAGTATCGACGCCCGAGCCGCCCGCCGGTGCGACCGAAAGGTTTGCCGCGCCGTTGCCGCCGCCGGGCGCCGGGGCACTCTCGACCTTGGCGGCGGGCTGGATCTCGATCTGTGCCGGCGCGGCCTTCTCGTCCAGCGCACCAAGCGCCTTGTCCTTCAGGCTCGGATCCAGTTGCACGGACTTCAGCAGCAGTTTCTCGGCGTCCTGGTCGTACCCGTTCTGCTTGGCGTAGGTGCCCAGTTCGTAGTGGCCCTTGGCATCTTTGGGATCGAGCAGCGCCTTGCGAACCTTGAAGAGGCCGTCCTTGTCCAGGAAGACGCGCGGGATGACGCGGTCCTGGCCTTGGACCTTCAGCACAACCTCCTTCTCCGTCAGCTTAACGACCTCGCCGCGTACCGTGCCGCCGGGAATCTCCAGTGCGACGCGCTCGCTGCCGCGCGCCGGGGAAAGCACGATCAGCAGGCTCAGGAGAAATGGCGCCGCGAAAGTACGAGGAGAGTTCATCATGGCATAAGCTCCGAGCGCTCGGCTACTGAGCACTTCCATTTCGATTTGGCAGTTATCCGGCGGCCCTTCGGAATGACGGAGATGCCTAGGTGCTTAATGCAATGGACGCCCTCGTTATATCTATATTAGGTATACATAACTCGCTTTTAAATAAAGATTTATGACAATTCTCTGGGATCTTTCGATTCGCTGCCGAAATTTCCTCGGGGCGAGGATTTTTCGGCCTCGCCGCGGCTCCCCACACTCGGTTTCTCACTCGCCTATGCAGTACAGGCGTTTCTCGGCGCGCAGGTACATCCGCTTGCCCTGGAAGACGGGCGTGCTGCGGAAGCCTTCCAGTTCGTTCAAGGCGACTTGCTTGAAAGTCCGCCCCGGTTCCAGCACGACAAGCTTTCCGCGGTCGTGTCCGACGAACAGAAACTTGCCGGCCATGGCGATGCTGGGGAACGTGTCGCCGGGGCCCAGAGGCAATTCCTCTTCGTAGACGATCGAGCCGTCCTTGGCGTCGATGGCGCTGAACTTGTTCTTCCGGTTCACGGCGTAGATCAGCCCGTCATGGATCACCGGCGAGGCGTAATAGCGGTCCCGGTTGGGCTGGGTGGTCCAGAGCGCCTTCAGCTCCATGCTCTCCTCCAACTTCTCGGGGAGTTGGATGGCCTTGCCTCCGTTCTGGATGAAGTAGGCAACGCCGTCCTTCACGACCGGGGTGTTGTATTCCAAGGCCACTTTCGCGTTGCCCATGACCTTGCCGTCGGCCGCGCGCACGAAGTCGCCACGCGGGGTGATCACCGCCCATTCGCCGCCGATCTGGGTCGCGACGGGCGAGCCCCAGCTGCCCTTGACCTTGGCGCGCCACTTCTCCTCGCCGGTGGCGGCGTCGAGGGCGATCAGGTCGTTGATGTGCACGATCAGCTTGTCACCGGCCAGACAAGGCGAAGAGCTGTATCCCCAGTTGCTGGGGCTCGGCGGCCGCTCGATGTGGCGCGCCCAGACGCGCTTGCCGACCAGGTCGAAGCAGCCGGCGATGCCGCTATCCATCAGCACCCAGACGTGCTTGCCGTCGGTGACGGGCGTGGGCGTGGTGTGCGTGTTGCTGGGATGCGTCTTGGTCTCTTCGTACTGTGCGGCCAGCTTGAGTTCCTTCAGTTTGACCTGCAGGTCGTAGGCCTGCTTCTTGAGCGGTTCGAGCTTCGCTTCCGCCTCGGCCTTGTTCTCGGCGTTCTTCAGCGCGCGGTTGAGCTTGGTGATTTCGGCGTTGAGCGGCGAGAGCTCCTTGGCGATTTCCTTGGCCGCCTGGATCTCGGCCTCGGCCTTGGCCCAGTCCTCGGCGCTCAGCACGTCCTTGAAGTTCAGTTCGGCTGTCCACGCGTTCTTGCCGTCGGCCAGGTTGACGCAGTACAGGCTGGAAGGATCGCAGTTGATGAACAGCTTGTCGCCGAGAATGACCGGAATCGCATTGCTGCGGCCCGGAAGTTCGGCCGACCAGAGGATGCCCTTGTCCTTGGCCCACTGGGTCGGCGGCTCGGCGTTGGGGTACTCGCCCGTGCCGTCGGTGCGCCATCCGACCGTCTTCGGAGCGTCCTCGGCCTGTGCGGCAGAAGAACCGAAAACCGCGACCGCCAGAAGAGCAAGAGAAAGAGCAGAATGCCTCACGTTGTGCACCTCCCGAATCGATGGATCGGCGGTTTCGGACTCACAGGGTATACACCGGTTCCCGGATCGCAACCGAAGGTTAACGGCCGCTCGTGACAGCATCGCCCGCCGACGGTATCGTGCCCCCATGCCCTGGAACCTGCTCGCCAATGCGACCGCCGTCCTGCACGGCTTGATCGTCGCCTACATCGCGGGCGGCTTCCTGTTCCTGCTCGCGGGCCTGTGGCGAAAATGGCGCGCCGCGCGAAACTTCGTCTTCCGCTATACGCACCTCTGGTTCTGCCTCGTCGTGATGGTCTTCGAGTGCGCCAATCTCCATTGCCCGCTGACTGATCTCGAGGACTGGCTGCGCGGCCACGGTACGGAAACGGAAGCCGGTTTCATCCAGCGCTACATCACCGAGCCCATTCACGTGGACATGCAACCGCGTGAACTGGGCTGGCTGATGTTGGCGGTCCTGCTGGGCACCGTGCTGCTTTATTTCTGGCGCGGGCCCGAAAGACCCGAACCAAGCGGGAAAAGCGACGGCACACCTCCGCAGAAGACGTCCGCGCTTCGCAAAGTATTCACCGTGCTGGGCTTGGTGCTGCTGTCGGCCGGCTGCATTCCCGTCCTTCGTAAGCTGCACTTGGCCCTGCCGGGCAACGGAGCGGTTTCATGGATCAGCCTGGCGCTGGCGTTTGGCCTGTGCCTCGTCACCCCGCGGCGCTGCGGGCTGGGCCTGGGCGAATTCGAACGCTGGCGCCGATTCGATTGGAAGATTCTGCTCGTCTGGGCCGTGCCTCCGCTCAGCGTCATCACCATCTACGCGGACTACACCTCCAGGCCCTACGAGGACATTGCCTGGCACAAGTGGCTGCTGGGATCGGCGGCGCAGGAGTACCTCTTCACCGGCTTCGTTTACGCACGGCTGATCGAACTGTGGGGCGAACGCCGCGACGAGAAGATGCGCGACGATTGGCGGGGCGCATTTGCCGCGCCGATGCTGCTCACCGCGGCGCTTTTCTCGTTGTGGCACTGGCCAGGCGTTTACGGCCTGCAGCCGAGTTACCTGGCCTTCCAGTTCATCTACACGTTCCTGGGCGGATGGTGGATGCTGAACATGCGGCGCTGGACCGGCAGCGTGTGGCCGGGCGTGACAGTCCACATCCTGGTCAACTACCTGGCGAGTACTGTGTGAGTGTTACGGGGCATCGTGGCGGCCGCTGTCGTGCACGGCCGCGTTGGCGTCGAAGCCGCCTTTAGGATAGCGCCCTGCGTAGAGCGTCGCGCTGCGCCCCATCACCTCGCGGGCCCTGCTGTCGCGGGCGCGCAGCACCATGCCGGTCTGCCGCGAACGCGACGAGGCGTCCGTATCGTCGAGGATCGCGTTGAGGACCTCGGCGACCACTCGGCGACCAGCACCGCCGTCTCAGGGATGCGGTCCGGCGCGTAGAACTCGACGCACGACGGCGCCCCGAACAGCGACTCGCGGACGATGCGGTTGTTCTCGCGGTCCACCTTCGCGCGCGCGAAGGCGTAGGCCGGGCCCTTGATCGCGCGCATGGACGCCAGGAAGACGGTCTTGGGATCGCCCAGCACCGGCCCGCTGAGCAGGAACTCCAATTCGGGCGCAGAGGGGAAATTGTTGAGGTTAAGCACCGCCAGGCTGTAGGCGCTGCCGCAGTTTCGCGCCTTGAAACCGTCGATCGCATCGCCGGCTTCGTCCATGGTGCGCGTCACGTGGAAGGCCGTGTCCGCGCCGTGCGGCTGTTCGGCGAACGCGCGCGCGAGTTCGTCCATGACCTTGAGGTTGTCGGCGAGGCCCGCATCCTCGAACGCGAAGATGGCGTACTTGAAGTATTCGCCCTCGGCTTCGCCTTCGCCGGTTGCGTCAGGGATGATCGCGGTGTCTTCCATCCGGGTGCACTCCAGGTCCTTCCCTTTTTCCTATTCTACCCTATATCCCGCACTTCCCGACCGGCAGGACGGTAAATTCCGATGCAAGCGCTGGACCGATCTGCTTCGAAGTGCATGCACTTTCTACGATGCGGCGCGGCAATACCTTATGCGTACGCTCGAATTCCAACCGGTTGGGCGGTGACAATTGTGGTTAGCCAAAGCGACACAATTCGGCACTTCCGGACACTGGAACCGGTGCTGCACCTGTGAGAATAGGTTGAAAGGGTGAAGTTACAGCACGCCCTTGGTGCTGGGCACGCCGCGGATGCGTTCGTCGCGTTCCGCCGCCTGGCGCAGCGCGCGCGCAAAGGCCTTCATGGTCGCCTCGATCATGTGGTGCTGGTTGCGCCCGCTGCGGATCTCCACGTGCAGCGTGCTCAACGAAGCGCTGGCGAAAGCGCCGAGGAAGTCCTCGAGCAATTCGACGTCGAAGTTTCCGACCTTGCCCTTGCCCAGCAATTTGGCGCCTTCGAACGAGACGTGCGCGCGGCCGGAGAGGTCGATCGTCACCTGCGCCAGGGCCTCGTCCAGCGGCACGCTGGCGAACCCGAAGCGCCGGATACCGGCCTTGTTGCCCAGGGCCTTGCCCGCCGCCTGCCCCAGCACGATGCCGATGTCCTCGACCGTGTGGTGGTCGTCGATGTGCGTGTCGCCCTTGCACAGCAGTTCCAGGTCCAACGCGCCGTGCTTGGCGAGCGCCTCGAGCATGTGGTCGAAGAACCCCACGCCGCTGGCGACCTTCGCCGCGCCCGTGCCGTCCAGGTCCAGGCGCACGCGGATGTCCGTCTCCTTCGTCTTGCGCGCGATCTCCGCCACGCGGCCGTCCGTCTTGGCGGCCTTGGGCGCCTTCTTGGTCTTCAAAGCGGTCTTCTTAGCCACGGGCCAGATACTCCTTGAGCTTCGCCAGCAGCGCGTCGATCTCGGCGTCCGTGCCCACGCTCACGCGCAGGCCGTCCTGCAGCCGCAGGCGGGGGGCAGGGAAGTATCGTACGAGAATGCCCTGCGCCTTGAGGAAACGATAGGCGCCCTCGGCCGTCGCGGCGTCTTTCATCCGCGCGAAGACGAAGTTCGCCTGGCTGGGCAGCACGTCCAGCCCCAGCGCGGCCAGCTCTTTCGAGAGGCGCGCGCGCGTGGCGCGGACCTTCGCGACGTTCGCCGCGGTCCAGTTGGGGTCGCGCAGCGAGGCCGCCCCGGCGGCGATGGCCAAGCGGTCGAGGTTGTAGCTGTCCTTCACCTTCCACAGCCCGGCGACCAGGTCCTTCGGCCCGAAGAGCAGCCCCAGGCGCATCCCGGCCAAACTGTGGCTCTTGCTGAAGGTGCGCAGCACGACGACGTTCGGCAGCTTTTTCGCGAGTTCCATTGCATCCGACTCGGCGAACGCGACGTAGGCCTCGTCGATCACCAGCACGCCGTTGGGCAGGCTCCGAGCGAGTCTCTCGAGTTCGGCTTTCGCGTACAGCGTGCCGCTGGGCGAGTTCGGACTCGCGACGAAGACGATCTTAGCGTCGCAGCCGAAGAGCCCCTGCGGAAGCGCGAAATCGCGCCCGTAGTCGAAGGTGACGATCTTCGCGGCCTGCGCGTTGGCCAGGGTCTCGTAGAGCACGTACGTCGGCATGGCATAGGCGATCGATTCGCCCTCGCCCACGAACGCGCGCATCAGCATCGCGAGCAACTCGTCGCTGCCATTGCCGTGCAGCACGCACTCGACGGGGAATCCGTAGGCCTCGGCGGCGGCCTGCCGCAGCGCCGTGGCGCCGGGGTCGCTGTACAGGCGCAGGCGGTCGCCGGGCGCGGCGCCGGCGTCGAGTTCCGCGCGGATGGCCTCGGCCACCTTCGGGCTCGGCGGATAGGGGCACTCGTTGGTGTTCAGCTTGATGACCTTCGCGCCCGCCGGCGGCTGCTCGCCGGGCTGGTAGGCCTCCATGGCTGCGACGTTGGGACGAAAGCGCGGCATGCGTTCCTCTACGTAAGGTGGTCGGTTAGCGGCCGAAGCGGATCGCGGTTGCGCGGCGGTGGGCCTCCAGGCCCTCCGTCTCGGCCAGCGTCTCGATGGCGCCGCCCAGGGCGCGCAGGCCCTTGGCATCGGCCTCGATCCAGCTCGTGCGGCGCAGGAAAGTATACACGCTGATGCCGCTGAAGGCGCGCGCGGTCCCGCCCGTGGGCAGCGTGTGGCTGGGCCCGGCGACGTAGTCGCCCAGGGGCTCGGTGGCGTGCGGACCCAGGAAGATCGCGCCGGCGGTGTGCAGGCGTTTGGCCAGCGCGCGGGGATTGCGAGCGTGGATCTCGAGGTGCTCGGGCGCAAGGCCGTTCGACACTGCGACGGCTTCGTTCATGTTCCGCGTCACCAGCGCCAGGCCCCAATCGCGCAGCGACGCAGCGGCGATGGTGCGCCGGGGAAGCGTCTTCAACTGCGCGGCGGCTTCCTTTTGCACGCGCTGGGCCAGCGCGCGGCTGGGCGTAACGAGCACGCACGAGGCCAGCGGATCGTGCTCGGCCTGCGCCAGCAGGTCCGCGGCGATCCAGTCCGCGCGCGCGTTGCCGTCGGCGAGCACCAGAACCTCGCTGGGACCTGCGAGCATGTCGATGTCGACGTGGCCGAAGACCGCGCGCTTGGCCAGCATCACGAAGAGGTTGCCCGGCCCGGCGATCTTCTCGACGCGCCGAACCGTCTTCGTCCCGAAGGCCAGCGCGCCGATCGCCTGCGTGCCGCCCATGCGGTAGAGTTCGGTCAAACCCAGGATCTCGCACGCGCAAAGCACGCCGTCGTTCAGCTTGCCGTCGGGCGCGGAGGGCGTGGCCAGCGCCAGCTCGCGCACGCCCGCGACGATCGCCGGCACCGCGTTCATCAGCACGCTCGACGGATACGCCGCTGTCCCGCCCGGCACGTAAAGGCCCGCGCGCGTTATGGGGCTCCAGGCCAGGCCGCACTTCACACCGGGCGGGCCGCTCCTGGCGGCGGCGGGCGCCAGGTTCTTCGGCATCAGGCGGCTCTGGTAGTCGGCGATGCGGTGCGCGGCCAGGCCCAAGGCCTTGCGCACGGCCGGCGGTGTACGGCGGTAGCCGGCGCGAATCTCGGCGCGCGAGACCTTCAGCGTACGGGCGTTCGCGCGGAAGCCGTCGATGCGTTTGGCGTACGAAAAGAGCGCCTTGTCCCCGCGGGCGCGCACGTCGGCGAGGATGCGCGCGACGACCCGGTCCGGCGGCAGCACTTTGCCGAAGAGCGCCTTCACGCGCGCGCGGTAGGGCGCACTGTCGAGGCGCTCCATGGCGCCCAAGCGCCCGTGCAGGCGGGCGAGGGCTCGTTGGGCGGCCGGCGAACCGGCGTCGAGGACCTTCAGTAAAGTCGGCATGAATCCCATTAACCCATGTTATGAGCCAAGATACAAGTGAAGTGGCAAACTTGGGCGGAAAGAACATCGTGCATGACTGTATACTAGACGAGGATTACTATAAGGAGGCGGCACCAAGGCCGCTTCCGGGCAGGAGAGACAACCATGGCCGATGCAACCAAACGCGGACCTTCGATCAAGTGGATCGTCTACTTGGCCGTCATCGCCGGCGCCGCCGGCGGCGGCATCTACGCCGTGGACCAGCTGGTCGTAGCGCCCATGAAGGCCAAGGAGCGGCACCTCGAAGAGGAACTGAAGAAGAAGGAAGCGGAGAACGCGCGCCTGAAGAAGGAGAAGGAGGAACTCGAGGGCTTCGTTAAGAATCTGGAGCGCACCGAGCGCCGCGCGAACCTGTGGATCGACGACCAGCAGACCACACCTGACGGGCACATCACGACCATCTGCAAATTCGTGGAGCTGGACAAGGACGGCAACCCGCTGCGTCAGGCCGAAAACATCTCGCTGCACGGCGACGAGATCTACGTCGACGCACTGGTGCTGAAGCACCTCGACCAGCACGTCAAGAACGGGGAGCCGCTGAAGGACAAGGCGGTAATGATCTTCAGGCGCCTCTTCTCGAACAAGCTCAAGCCCGACGAAGGGTACGCTCTGGACGTTGAAGGCGAAGCGCCGCTGGCCTACGCCGCCGGCCACGCGCCGTCCGATTACGAGAAGGGCATCTGGAAGGACTTCTGGAACATCGCGACCGACCCGAACCTGCGCAAGAAGCACGACATCCGCGCCGCGCAGGGCACCGCCGTCTACCAGAAGGTGAAGAAGGGCGAATACTACCTCATCGAGTTGCGCAGCACCGGCGAGGTCACCATGTCCAACCCCGCGAAGGGCATCCAGAAAGTCAACGCCCCCGCCAAGACCGAGGCCGCGGCCCCCGCAGCGAAGACGGCGGACTGAAGCCGGCGCAGGCGGCACCAGGGATCAACGCACCAAGATCTACATCGGGATCGGCGCCGCCTTCGCACTGGCGCTGCTGCTTCTGCTGGCCGTGATCCTGGCGCCGCCGCGCGGCGAACCATCCACGCCGGCGAAGAAGCTCCCCACCGCGAAAGCACACCAGAGCCCTGCTAGTTGATGTGAATCGGGTAGGCGTTGAGGTGGTCCGAGAAGTGCGCGATGGCGATCCACAGGCCCGCGGCGACGACCTCGCCAACCACCAGCCCCACGAACAGCCGCCTCAGCATGTAATAGATGCGGTAACCGCCGTATTGGGTGATGGCCCATTTCAGGCCCCAGCCCATGAAAATCGAGAACCACAGCTTGGCCATGGGCTCGGCGTGCATCCACGCCACGTAGCCGATCGGATGCGGCCACCAGAAGACGCGCGTGCGCAGGATCATAAAGACCACCATCAGCACGCCGCCAAGGCCGGTCCAGAAGATGCGCGGCCAATCGCGCACGGCGGCCCGGGGCAGCGACGCGGCCGGTACCAGGTCGCCCTGGTCGAGCAGTTTTTGGGCGTCCTCGCTGGTGAGCTTTCCTTCCGCGACCAGCCGCTCGGGCAGCATCGTGCGCTTGCCGACCTTGCGTTCCTGAACCAGTTCGTCCTGGTATCTGCGGGCTTCTTCCCGGCGCAGCTTCGCGGCGCCGATGGCACGCTCGGCAAATTCCTCGTCCTTCTTTGCGTCCAGGGCCAGAATCTGCGAGACGTAGGTGGCGCTGCGCTTGTTGTCGGTCTTCGGCGCGGACATGACGGTCCAACTGTCGCCGCCCTCGAACTGCGCGGCGCCGCCTTCGTTGCGGTAGGCCGTTTTCATGAACGAGACGAAGCCCAGCACCAGAGCCACGGCCAGGGCCAGCGCGATCCCCAGCACCAGCGGCTTCTTGCGCAGGCGCAAATCGCTGCTGAGCTTCAGGCTGTGCATCATCGCCGGCATCGGAGAGGTGCGGCCCCAGTCGAAGGTGAAGATGCGGCTCCACATGCCCAGCGGAACGATGGTGTGCGGCCCCACGCCCAGCGGCGTGAAGGCCGCGTCAAGCACGCTGGCCGGTGAGATGTCCGACTGCACGTAGAAGAGCCCGCCCTCGCAGGCCAGGCGCGTGACGCCGGTGAGGATGATCACCAGCGCGACGATGGTCAGCAGGGCCTGGCCCAGGCCGAATCCGAAGTAGGTGAGCCACACGACGGAGCCTGCAAAGCAGGCGGCGAAGAGGATCAGCGCAACGCGCGGCGATAGGCCCTCGCTGTCTTCCTCCTCGATGCGGGGCTTCAAGCCCACGGCGCGCGCCCAGATCTCGGCCAGGTGCGTGCGGCTCATCCAGAAACCGAACAACACCATCGCAACCAGCGCGCCGCCGCCCTGGTCGACCATAAAGCCCTTGTGCCCGCCGCTGGCGTAGAAGTCCTGGTGGCTCTTGCCCAGGCCCATCTGCACCGCCAGGTACGCGCAGATCTTCTGGACGAAGTAGAAGAACCAGAGGCTGAAGGAGACCTCCAGGCTGATCAGGTAGGTCAGCCCGATGACCGCCGGGAAGATGTAAACGTGCACCGGCGAAAGGGCGTTCCACGGCAGCTCGGTCATGTAGGTCTTGTCGAGATTTCTGAATTGCAGCGGAATGGCCGGCCAATTGGTGACGTAATCCTGCATCGCGTTCCAGCTGTGCAGCACCAGCGGGATGGCGATCCCAATCAATGCAAACTTGTCGTGCAGGAAGGGTTTCTTGCGCTCGTGGGCCCCCTGCACCCCTTCCATCATCTCCATCGGCACCTGCGCGAGCGGGAACGGCAGGCGCTCGCGGTCGGCCCACTGCTTGCGCAGGACGCTGCAGATCGCGAACATCATCCCGAAGATCAGCACCGCCATCAACGCCCACAGCCCGTAAGGGGCAACCCACGACTGCCAGGGAATCGGCTGGTCGGCCGGCAACCCGTCGATGAACGATTTCACCGCATCGCGGTCCGGAATCAGGTGGGAATCGATATAGGGCAGCAGATATTCCTGGAAGGCCTTGTCCTGTGCGTTGTAGGGGACGTTGGCCATCACGCCAGTCACGTAGATCATGAAGCCGTAGCCGGGAATCGCCGCGCTGACCATCATCATGCACGTCGCCAGCACCAGGTCCTGGCGCGGCAGCGCCAGCGTGCTGCTGAGTTTGTACAACACGGCCTGAATGGCCAGGAAGAGCACCAGCATGATCAGCGGGCTGGTCGGCAGCAGGTGGATGGTGACCTGGCTGCCGTTGAGCACGAACTCGACGTAGGGCGTGGCCAACGAGAGGAAGGCCACCGACCCCAACCCCAGCAGCCAGCCACGCCAGGTCGGCGAATCCGAGGCCGCGCGGTCCAGGCCCGCCAGGCGGTCGATGGCGCGCGCGTCGAGTTTCGGGCCGGTGCGGTAGTCCTTCGCCGCAGCGCCGGCCGCTCCTGCGGCGGTTGTGCCGGAAGACCCCGGGCGGTTGGGTTGTTCGTCCTGGACCATGTCCGGTCGTTCCGATGCCACACGCCACCTGTCCGCCGGAAGACGGTCCGGACGGAGGGCAGCCTGCGGCTGCTTGGCTGTTCGAAAAAGGCGGGCACATGATAGAGCAGGCCGGGGTCCTTGGCCAGAACCCTTCCGCCAGGCAGCCCGGGAATTCGGCCCAAGCACTCGTGCCAGGGGCCCCGCTCCTCAAATTATGGGATTGACCCCAAACGAAATCGAGCCTAAGCTAGTTATCTTTACTGGTGGCAGGGCCCTTTTGTACTGGGAGTCTCCCGATGACGTTGAAGCGACTTGTGACTGCCTTGGCGAGCGTGGCCCTGTGCTGCCTGTTCCTTCAGGGCACTTCCCGCGCGACCAGCAATGCCAACTCCCGCGCCTTCGCCCTGACTACGCTCCAGAAAGCCACTCTGAAGTTCGTCACCAGCCACAAGGTCTGGAAGGGCCGGGACATCATCAAGATCACCGTCGACGGCATGACGCTGGCCCCCGGCGACGAACTGGCCCTGGAACTGAGGGCCGACAGGATCGTCCCCATTGGCGACCCCACCACCGGCGACGTACTGATCCTTTCCGGCAAGCCGGGCGGCCGCCTGAAAGCCAAGGGCCAATTGGGCGCTTGGCCGAACACTTTCACGGAGTGCACCGCCACCTACTCGCCCAAAAATGGCCGGCTGGTTCTGACCTTTAAGAAGGGCACCGTGATCGAACTGCCCATCGACGCGACCGTCTCGGGTGCCGGCGCCTTCAACTTCCCCTTCTTCATGATCATCCGGATCTACGTGAACGGCGCTCCGGCCGACCTGCCGGCTCTCTTCCAGGTGAAGTTCACCAACTCGCCCGTCGGTCCGCTGATCGAAGATATCAAGCTGAAGAAGGGTGCCGTACCCGTCACCTAAACCGGACGCCGGCCTTTCGAACACGCCTGAATTTTTAGCACGCAACCTCCGGGCTGCGTCGCGTGCTCTCCGGCCTTTCCATCAAGAAAAAGGCAGTCGCGCTCGACCGGAATCCCGGTGCCAACAAATGGGATTGCATACAAACATTTACCTGCTAAACTTTTTCTCTTCATCGACCGTGAAGAATGGTTTTTAGACAGGGAGACGTCATGAAGCTCAAGTTGCTGGTCGCCGTGCTCGGAGCCATCGCGGTATCGTGCGTGACCTTCGAGACAACCGTTCGAGCAAGCAGCAGCCCGGCTGCAGCGGATTCCCGGGCGCTGGCTACCATAGTCACCCTTGAAAATGCTTACATGCGCTTCGTGACCAGCCATCGAGTCAATAAGCCGATGGACTGGATTCAGCTCTGGGTGCGGGGCATCGAGCTGCTGCCCGGCGACGACGTGGGGATATTTATTGTAGCAGACAATTTCATTCCACTCGACGAGGTTCCCGGCCTGATCATGCAGGGCAACCCGGGCGGACGGCTGAAGGGTAAGACCGAGTTGGGCTTCGCGCCGTTCGAATTCATCAAGTGCAAGGGCACCTGGACGCCTCGGAATAAGAAACTTAAGCTTTCCCTCGGCAAGGGCTTCTCGGAGGCCTTCCCGGTCAATATCGCCTCCGGCGGTGGCGTCTTCGAGTTCGATTACCCGATCTCTGTCGGCGTATGGCGAAACGGCGACCTCTTCTTTTTCAATGGCCTCTACCGGGTGAAGATCAAGAACCGCGGCGGCAACCCGATCACCGAGAAGGCGACCTTGAAGGCGATCTCCACCACATTCGATCCCGGCCGGGGAGAGCAAGAGAACGAGAATTGAGCGCCGCCGCGAGGGCGGCGGAGGCCGACGGGCCAGTGCCCGGTTGCAGCCGCCCGACCCGTTTGCCAAGAAATTCTGCCATGAAGCTCAAACGAATGGTCGCCGTACTCGCCGTGCTGCTGCCGACCATAAACCAGCAGACGCTATGAAGTAGCGGGCCGTGCCACGCCCCCGTTCATGGGCCTGGCGATAACATCCCATCCCACCGATTTTAGGTAATCCTCAGACCCCTCCTATTTCACTAACATAGGCGGCTGGGTGCACCTCGTGCGCGGGAACTCCTTTAATTCCCGTAGCTATTCCCAACGGTTGGGCCGTACAGGCGTTACGCAAAAGGCAGGGCTGCGGTCGGGGGGCCGAAAAGGGTTGCCAGTGCACAAGCGCGGCCTATAATAATTTTCATCTTAGTCTGCCCTGATTACGGATTGAGCCGGGCCTTCAAGGCTCATCCCATTTGGGATTCGTTTCGTATTTTCCGGATTGCGGATCTTTCAGGCCGAAGGATTCGAACCCTACTCGGTAAGGAGTAGCCCACGATGGCGCGGTTAGCGATTACGAACACGCGGTCCCTGGCCCTGCTCGCGGTGGTGCTTGCCGTGGCGCTCGGTTCGAGCGCCGCGCACGCGGAGGACAAGGTGTGGACGAATGCTGGACTCGACGGGTTGTTTGGCAACGCCAGCAATTGGGCAACCACGGCCGGCGCGACCACCACCGTACCCGGTTCCACGGACGTCGCCATTTTCACCGACACCACCGACTTCGCGTTTGCCTCGACGGCCGGCTGTACGCTTTCCGCCAACATCGACGTGGCAGGCATTGAAATCCGCAGCGGTTACACGGGAACGTTGAGCCAATCTACGTTTACGATGCGCGTGCGGGCGTCGGACTTCACGATGGCCACAGGCACCACGGGAACCTTTACCGGCGGTTCGACGACAATTACATTGGATGGAGATCTCATTCTCAACGCCGGTACATTCACGAAATCAACAAGCACCATGACGGTTGGCGGCAACTGCGACATTTCGGGCGGCTCCTTCAATGGCTCTTCGGGCAACATGACCATCACTGGCTCCCTCCTGGTCAGCGGCGGGACCTTCACGAAAACCACAAGCACCTTGACGGTAAACAGCAACTGCAACATTACGGGCGGCACCTTCGATGGCGCTACCGGCAACATGACCATCGCTGGCTCCCTTCTGGTCAGCAGCGGTACCTTCAAGTCCCCAGCAGGCATATTGACCGTTAGGACCAATCTGACGTTCTCAGGCGGCACCTTCGATGCCAACGGCGGGACGGTGTCCATCTCGCCGACCACCACAGGCACCGTGACGGGGGATATCACCTTCAACAACCTCACATTGACCGGGGGCGGCAGGACAGTCCTGTTCGAGGCAGGCAGCACGACAACGGTTAGTGGAAACCTGTCGATGAGCGGCAGTTCCTTCAGCTCCCTGTTGACGATCGCGTCCTCCGTTGGCGGAACGGAATTCTTCATCGATCCAGCCACCGTAACGACGAGGATCTTTCTGGACGTTTCGGATTCCAACAACCTGGCTTCTTTCCCAGTCAACCCGCTTGTGTCCGTCGACTCTGGCGGCACCACCAACTGGTTCATTCCCTCGGTCCTATTCGTGCGCGGCGACGGGAGCGGCAACGACACCAACGATGGCCTTTCGTGGGGCACCGCCTTCGCGACGATGCAGAAAGCGCTGAATACGCTCAGCAACAGTTTGGGGCACACTATAGTCAACGTGCAGGCAGGCACCTACAACGTGGCCACGCGCAATCAGAACACCGGAGACGTCGACGTTGAATTCGAAGGCGGCTGGCAGAACGTGGACACCACGCCGGCCCAGACCGGGCGTACGCTGGTTACCGACGGCGACGGCACGGTGGACGAACCCGGTTTCTTTTTTAGAGCTACAGGAACCTTCCACGACGAGGGCAAGACTATCGCCTTCCACCTCTTCGACTTCGCGGGCGTAGCGAACGGCATCCATCTCCTCAACCCCAGCAACGTCGACAGCGCGCCCATCGCCTTGACCTTGAACGACTGCACGATCAGCGCAAATGGAGATGGCGTGCATCTGGAATATGCAAGGACCGCCTTAACCTGTGTGATCACCGCCAGCAATTGCACCATCCTTGGCGGGCAAAACAGCGGTACCGGCAATGCCGTTTACCTAATCGGTGACCCGACCGGCAGCCAGATCTCGGATTGCAGCATAACCAGCGCCGGCGGCAAGGGGCTTGCGGTAGATGTTTATTCGGGCAACCCCTCCTTTGGGCCGGGCTTTACCTTCTCCATAACAGACACTTCTATCTCAAACTGCTTTTCCGACGGCGTATCCTTCGACGACGTGAGTTTCTGGCATATCAATACGGCCTCCACGGTAAACCTGACGCGTGTCAAAATCGCGAACAACGGCGGTATCGGTTTTTTCCGCCAGCAGGACGACGGTAACGCGCCCGCGCGATTCTTCATCTTGAACGCAACTAATGTTCTCGTCGCCAACAACAGCAGCGACGGCATTCGGTTGATCGGAAACATTTCCCTGGGCGGCGGCATTAAGGGCGCGCCCTTTCAGGCCACGCTCGTCAACTGCACCGTCGCGGACAACGGCGGCGACGGCCTGTTTCTGGTCAGCGACGTCGTCGGCTCGACAAGCACCGTCACCGCGCAAAATACGATCTTCGCCGGCAACGCCGGCAATGGCATCGACGCCAGTGTAATCGACGGCGTCACCACCGGCACCATGACCGTGACCGACGCGATCTGCGACTTCTTCGGCAACACGAGCAACAATATTCTCGTCAACGGTGCAAACCAGGCGATCTCCGGTGGAAGCCTCACCGCCGATCCGGTCTTCTGTAACCTGCTGCCTGATCCGTACCAGCTTTCCACCACCAGCACGCTCCTGGACGCCGGCTCGGCCGCCTTTGCTCCGGCCGACGACATCCTCGGCACCGCGCGCCCGCAGGGGGCCGCCGATTCGATCGGCGCCTACGAGACCGGCGCCGCGCCGTTCCTGGCCAACGCGACGGCAAACGGCGCCAATCCCTTCGCGCAGGGCCCGCCGGTCAACGTCACCTTCGACAGCAACCCGACCGGCGGCACCGGACCGTACACGTACCTCTGGGAGGACATGGACGCGCTTGCGCCCGCCGTGCCGGACAACACCAACAAGAGCTTCAGCCAGCTCTTCACGGCCGAAGGCGACTATGTCTTCCAGGTAACGGTCACCGACAGCCTGGGCAACACCACCACCGAGACCGTGCTCGTTTTCATCACGCCGCCGCTGTCCACCGCGCCCACCGCCACGCCGGCGGCCGGCTTCGAGGCGACCGGCGAACAGTGGAACCTCTTCGCCAACCCCGTCGGCGGCGTGCCCATCCCGCCGGTCGGGACGGATCCCGAGTACACCTACGTCTGGACGGTGCTGACCGGCGGCGCCACGGTCACCTTCGACAACAACACGCTGGAGAACCCGACCGCGACCATCGTTTCGCCCCAGGACACCCTGATCACCATTCAGGTGCAGGTCACCGACGACGTCAGCACCGTCGCCACCGGCACGGTGGACATCATTTTCGTTAGCACTGCCCTGTCGGCCACCCCCACCATCGAGCACACGCCGACGAGCCAGAGCGGCACGAGCGTGATCGTCGTGGAAGGCGAGACGGTGGACCTGCTCGGATCGGCCACCGGCGGCAGCGGCAGCTACAGCTTCGAGTGGGATGAGTTGTCCCAGCCCTTTAACTCCACGTCGCAGAACGATTCCGACACGCCGACCTCCACGTCCGTAAACCCGGTCAACGTCGTCTACACTCTCACGGTCACCGATACCTATGGCCTCACCAACAGCGCCGACGTCACCGCCACGCTGGTCGACCCGATCGTACCCGTGCCGGTCTCGACCCCGGCCTTCATCGACCTGTCCCTGCCCGGCGGCGGCACCTCGGTGCTTTCCGTCACCGCCACGGGCGGCTCGCCGCAAGCCGGCGGCACCTACGTCGACGCCACCTGGGTGGACCTCACCGCCGGCAGCACCACGATCCACAGCGGGCCCATCATCGACACGCCAACCTTCACGCCCACGGTCGTACCGGGCCTGAACACGGTGCAGGTGACCGTGACCGACAGCCTGGGCTTCACCGGCACCGCGACGCTGGACATCTTCGTCGTCGAATCGGGCCTGACCGTCACCGCCGAAGGCACGTACGTCATCGCCGGCACCACCATCACCGGCACCAGCCTGCAGATCTTCGCCGGCGATTCCATCAGCCTCGCCGGCACCATCACCGGCGGGTCGGGCGTCTACCTCATCGCCTGGACCGGGCCCGGTGGGTTCACCTCGTCGGTCGAAGACCCCGGCACGGTCACGCCGCCGGCCGTGGCCGGGCCGTACACCTACACGCTGACGGTGACCGACGTGAACACGGGACAGATCCTCTTCGCGGAGGTGGAAATAGACTCCTCCGAGTCCATCAACAACCAGGGGCTCTTCGTCGGCAACGGCAAGGTCAAGTACAAGGCCACCACCGCCAGCAACTCCGAGAGCGGCAAGGACTACGCCAAGATCTGGCTCGAAGGCGTCGTCTTCAACACCGGCGACCGCTTGGCCTTCGACTTCAACGGCCGCCCCATCGGCGACATCGCCGGCGGCAGCTCGATCGTCCTGGACAGCAACGGCGTGGGTAAGGGCCAGCTCGGGCCGCTCTTCGGGCCGAACTTCTTCCCCAAGGTCACCGTGAAGTACAAGGCTTCGAGGATCCGGCTGGACGCGAAGTGCATGAAGGGCAACTTCGAACCCTTCGACCAGGGCGCACCGTTGACCTCTGCGGTCACGGGCCTCTCGCCGATCGTCAACGTCACCGTCTTCGTCGACCGCGCGCCGGCCGACGGCGTCGTCGACGACACGATCGTGCTCCCGCTGATGTTCAAGGTGCGGGCGAAGCTCAGCCCGAGCAACGTCTTCACCGAATCCGGCAAGAAGATCGCCCCGTAACGGCCAGCCCCAATCCGCCGCTAAAATCCCCGGTCCCCAAACCGACCGGGGGGGGGGGGGGGTCATTAGCGAGGCATTCACACATCGTGCAAAAACCGGCATCGTGAAACGCTCTGCACCTCGGGTGGGGTGTTACATTGCACGCCGTGCTGCTCGTCGTGCAAAACATATAACAACCTATGTAACATGCACCAAGTAGGGCAAATTCGGCTGGCACACAAGGTGCAGGAGTGCGCGTAGTGCAAACAGTCTGTTTGAGCTATCGGAGGGCATGAAAAAACGGGCTGTTGCAGCCCGTTTCGGATTCGGCGAATTTACGATGCGTTCCCTACATCTTGGCGTTTGCGGCGACCTCGGCGACGGCCTCGTTGAGTTCCACGTTCAGCAGCCCCATGTTGGCTTCGCGGTCCAGGATCACCAGCAGGATCGTTGGGCCGGTGTCGACCATCGCCACCTTGTTCTCGTTACCCGTGATCACAAAACGCTTTAACTTGCCGATCTTGATGCGCTTCACGGCCCCTTCCAGCGCCGCCAGGATGCTGCTGGCGACCGCGCCGATGCCGGTCTCGTCCAGGTCCACGCTGAAGTCGGCGGCGACGACGATGCCGTCGCGGTTGACCACCATCGACCCGCGCACGCCCTGGGTCTTGTTGAGTTTAGCGAGGATGCTCTGCATTTTTCGCGGCTCCCGGTCAGCTCTCGATCACGCTCATCGCGAAATCGCGAATGCTCTTTTCCAGTAGCCCCATCTTGACTTTGCGATTCGCGAAGACGGCCAGGATCATCTCGCCGACCTGCGCGAGGTGGACGTTGCCGGTCTCGCCTTCGATCAGGCCTTCCTCGAAGACGCCGACGCCCAGCTGCGCGGCGTTGCCGCTGGCCGTGCGATAGACGTTCGTGATCAGCGCGCCGGCCAAGCCTTCGTCGATGGACTCGTCCAGGTCCGCGGCGACCACCAGGCCGTACTGGTCGACCAGGATGACGCCGTCGACGCCTTCGACTTGGCGGATCACGACCACGCCTTCGTTCAGCGCGCGGTCGCGCGCGGCGGTGGGGCTGCCGGCCTGCTGGTCGGCTAGGCGCCCGAGCGTGATCGTCTTGCGCTGGCCGGAAGCACTGGCCTTGCGCGGATCGGGGAAGACGCTGGACTCGGCGCTGCTGACCTTTGCGGCGGGCTCGATGGACTCACCGGCTGCCTCCTTGGCCTTCTTGAGCAGCTCGAGGATCGCCTCGTCGCCGGGCGCAAAATAGAGGATGTCCTCCAGGCGCCGCGCGGCGTCTGCGGGCCGGCCCAACTGCATATAGACCTGGGCCAACAGCTTCAGGGCCATGTAGTTGTACTTGTCCAGCTCGACGCTCTTCTCGAGGTACGAGCAGGCCTTGTCCCAGTCCTGGCGATCGATGAAGACCTGGCCGAGCACCATGTAGGTGCCGCCATACCGCGGGAAGGCCTTGATCCCCGCTTCCGCGATCTCCACGGTGCGGTCGATGTCTCCGTCGGCCTTGTAGAGTTCGGCCAGCCGGGCGTACAGGATCTGGTTGGGGTGCGTCTGGATGCGTTCCTTCAGGCGGCGCTTCTCGTTCTCGCGCTCGATTTTCTCCGCCTCGGCCTGGCGCCTGCTGATCTCGGGGGCGCTGGGGAAGCGCGAAGCTCCTAACTTCAGGATCTGCGCGGCTTTATGCGAGTTCCCCGCCTGTTTGTAGGCGTCCGCCAGTTGGAGGTAGATCTGAGGGGTAGGCCGTCCACGCAACTGCGCTTCCAGCGACTTGATTTTGCTGCTGGTGCGCCAGTTGGTCAGGAAATCGAATAGGGGCATAAGCCTTATCGAGACTCCTGATTATGAAGAGCTCGGATTTCAGGCCAAGCCGAGCTGACTCCCGACAGGTCCCGGAAGGGCCAATGGCTGTTCGACAGCTTTTGGTCCGGTCCCGGTCCTGTGCCCCATGACCGTGGCGTGCTCTTAACTAATAGAAGCCTTTGGGCGCTCTGTCAAGCATTGTTTGGGAACCACTTTAAGGGGTTTGGAGGGCTGAAAAAGGCGTCGGAATGCGGCCGTTTGGGTTTACAATGCTTTGTTGGCCCCCTTTTTAGGCACCTTGCGAGGTAACGACGTGCAGGAATCGGTCGAGAGCGCCCCGCCTACCCCGCGTGCCAAGCCGCTTCCCGAACCCCCTCTGGCTGGGGCCTCCGCCGCTCCGACGGTCCCCGCGAAAGGCCTGTACTTCCTTGGTGCGTGGTACGACGCCCTGAGTATGGGTGGAGTGGCGATCGCGGCATGGGCCGGTTCGGCGCTGCTGGCAGATGGCCAGGACCCGCGAGTGCAGGAGGCGATGCTTGAAGCAGCCGGCGTGCTGGCTCTGCTGCTGTGGTATCCGCACATGGTCGCGTCTTCCTGGCCACTGTACGTCTCGCGGGCGCGAGTGCAGCGCTACGCCTTTACGGCCGTGGTGCTGCCGGTCTTGATGCTGTACGCCGTCTTCCTGGCGATCCAGTTTCCGCGCACGGTCCTGCCGTGCCTGTGCAAGGTCACGCTGTGGTGGTGGGGCTACCACTTGGCGATGCAGACGTACGCGCTGAGCCTGCTCTACGTGCGCCGCGCCGGATTGGAATGCGACGCCAAGGTACGCGGGCTGCTGGGCCTCAGCACCTTCTCGATCTTCGTCTACTCGAGCCTCTGCGCGGAACTCCATTCCGAATCAGGGAGTTTCCTCAGCCTGCAACACGACCTGCCCAGTCTTCCGGCCGGCACCTTTGTGCGCCTGCTGGCGGGAATGGGCGTGCTGGCAGGCCTGCTGGGCCTGGCAGGGCTGGCGGCCTACACGCACTGGAAGCACCGGCGGCTGCCGCCAGGAGTCGTGTTCTTGCCTCCGCTGGCGCATTTCGTCTGGCTGGTGCCGGGCGCCGGCGAACCGCACTACAACCTCTTCCTCCACCTCTCGGTCTTCTCCGTCTTCCACGGCCTGCAGTACCTCTACGCGGCGCCGTTTCTGAATCCCGAGCGAGGCGGCGAGGCCGCGGGCGGCAACAAGCAGCTGCGGCGCGGCCTGTACACGGTCATCGCCTGCGTAGCGATCGGCGCGCTGCTGTTCCGGGGCTTCCCGGCGATGCTGGCGTGGCGGGGCATCCCCGCGCATTTGGCCGGCCCGGCCGTGCTATCCGGCCTGCTGATCGTCCACTTCTTCCAGGACGGCGTGCTGTGGAAGGCCCGCGGCGACGCGGAGGCGCGCGCATGAACCGAAAAGCTTCGCTCACTTTTTCCGCTCCGCACGCCGCGCGGTTCGCGGTGCTGGCGCTTCTGGTGACTTCAACGCTCCGTGCCGGCGAAGGCGGAGACGCAGCGGAACCCGAGGTCCCGCCGGCGGGCCAGATCCGCTTCAACAACGCCTGGGTGGACAAGGACCTGGCCAAGCACGTGGTCTTCAAGACCACGCTGGGGTGGCTCCGCATCGCGGTGCAGCCCGACGTCGCGCCGCACGCCAGCCGCTACTTCCTGGAACTGGCGCGCGCGGGCGTTTACGACGGCACGTTAATCAACGAGGTCCGGCGCGGGAAGAAGTTCGTCGTGGGGCACTGGAACACGCGCCATGTCCCGCTGACCCCAGCGCAGCGCAAAGTTCTGCGCAAGGTCCAATCCGACGTCGGCGAGCGCGATGTGCTGTACGGCAGCGTGATGTTCGCGAAACTGGCCGAGAGCAAGGAAGGGATCCAGATCTACGCCGGCTCGACGCCGTACATAGAGACGCACGCCAGCGTCTTTGCGCGCGTGATGCCCGGCACTCAGACGATGCGCTACATCGACGAGATCGAGCTCTACGCCAGCTTCCAACCCACGCAACCGCTGGTGGTGCTCGAGACTCTGATCCTCGAGCCCAACGATCCCCTGCCGACGGACCTGGCCTACGAGCAGATCGTCGAGATCAACCACCGCCGCACCGCCGACCCGCGCTACTTCCAGGTCTCCGAGCGCCAGCGCCTGCGCGCGCCTCCGGAGATTCCCAGGCCCGCGGGGCAGGACCCCGTCTTCGCGCTCACGCTGGTGCTGTTGCTGCTGGGGCTTGGGCTGCACTTATTCGGCGCGCGGGTGCCCCGGCAGGCGCTGGTTGCGCTGGGCATGGCCTGCCTGATGGCCGGGGCCTTCGGGCTGTTCGTGCTCCTCGCGCCGCAGGCGCAGGAGCCGTCCGCTGCGACGGACCCCGGCGCCGCGCGTCCCGAGGCCGGCACGTTGCTGTTCGCGGGCGCGACGGCATTCTTCTGGCTGGTGAGCCGCTTCGAACACCGCTCGGCCGAATAACCGATCAACCCAGGCCGTAGAGCGGCTCGAGCTTGGCCTTGAGGTGCCGCATCAAAGGCGCGTGGGACAGCGGCTTGCCGGTGACCTTCTCGCACAGCTTCGCGCTGCGGTAGCGCATGCCTTGCGCGTGAATCTTCTCGCGCAGCCAGCCCAATAGCGGGCGGAACTCGCCCTTCGCGAACTGCGCATCCAAGTCGCCCACGTCAGCGCGGGCCTGCTCGAAGAACTGCGCGGCAAAGAGGTTGCCCATGCAGTAGGTCGGGAAGTACCCGAAGCCCCCACCGCTCCAGTGGACGTCCTGCAGGATGCCGTTGGCGTCGTCGGGCACATCCAGGCCCAACAGCTTCTTGAAGGTCTCATTCCACGCGCCGGGCGCGTCGGCGACCGAGATCTGCCCTTTGATCAGCTTCAGCTCCATCTCGAAGCGCAGCATGATGTGCAGGTTGTAGGTGGATTCGTCGGCCTCGACGCGGATGAAGTCGCGCTGCGACTCGTTGATGGCAAAGTACACGTCGTCCACCTTCTTGCCGCCCATCGCTCCAGGGAAGGCCTTCTGCGCTTTGGGCAGGAAGAATATCCAGAACGCGCGGCTGCGGCCCACGAAGTTCTCCCACATGCGCGACTGCGACTCGTGGATGCCCAGCGAGACCGAGTTACCCATGGGCGTTCCGAAGTGCTCCTGCGGCAGGCCCTGGCCATACAGGCCGTGGCCGGCCTCGTGCAGCGTGCCGAAGAAGCCGTGGCTGAAGTGGCGCGGGTGGTAGCGCGTGGTCAGGCGCGTGTCGCCGGGCCCGAAGGAGCTGCAGAACGGGTGGGTGGTGATATCCAGGCGCCCGCATTCGAAGTCGAAGCCGATGTCCTTGGCTCCTTCGAGGCACAGGTTCTGCTGCGCGGCAACCGGGTAGTCGTTGTCCATCACCGACGGATCGGGGCGCCTGCCGGTCGCGGCCAGGCGCGCGACCAATTCGGCCAATTCCTTGCGCAGGGGCTCGAAGACCGCGCGGATGCTGGCGGCCGTCGCGTCGGGCTCGTAGTTGTCGGCCAGCGCGTCGTAGCGCGAAGTCTTCCAGCCCAGCGCGTCGGCCTTCTCGCGCACGAGGCCGACGATCTCCTCCAGGTGCGGGCGGAAGGCCGCGAAGCTATTGTCCTTGCGCGCCTGCACCCACGCGTCGTAGCCGCGGCTGGTGGCCTTGCTCAGGGCCTCCACCAGCGCCTGCGGGATCTTCGTCGCCTTGTCGAACCCGCGCCGCCACTCGCGCAGATTGACGGCCTCGACCGACTCGGGATTTTTCGCCAGGTCACTGCCTTCGGCCACCGCGAGCCATTCGCCGATGCGCGGGTCCGTGCGCATGGCGTGTCCCATGCCGGCCAGCAGGCTGAGTTGCTCGCTGCGGTGCTTCGACCCGCCTCCGGGCATGTAGGTGCGCTGGTCCCAGCCCAGCACCGAGCCGATGGAACCGAAGACCGAGGTCTTCTTCGAGTGCGTGGCGAGCTGGTCGTAGGCTTCGCGGGGCGTCATGGCGTCTCCTTATCCATAAAATTCGGCGGCGGCAAATGGGGCGCTACACCATGCGCCTGCCGCGCTTGGCGAGCTGGATCGGGAAGCCCCACGGGTCGCGCAGCATGCACAGTTCGTCACCGTCGGGCAGCTTGTCGATCTCGCCCTCGGGCTTCGCGCCGGCGGCGATCAGGCGCGCGCGGTCGGCGGCGACGTCCTCGCTGACGAAGGCCAGGTGCAGCAGCAGCGGGTGCTGCTTCCCGTAATCGGGAATGGAGGCCTTGGGGTTGTTGTAGATCTCGATCATCACCTGCCCCGTCGAGTCGGCCAGGAAGTGAGCGTAGGGCGGTTCCTTGAAGCCGCGCTTGACCTGAAAGCCGAGGTGCTCGACGTACCAGCCGGCGACCTTCACCGGGTCCTTCGCCTGCCACGCCACGTGCTCAATCTTCATCGCCGGTCTCCTATGTGGTTGTGCGTACTTAAAAGGATAACCGTCAATACGGCACCTGCCACTGCCCGCGCGGGTCGCCGCCGTGGTTCAGCCAGCGCGCGAACCAGCTGACCAGGGCGGTGCGCGTGAGGTCCGGCATGCTGTGCCCGTCGCCGAAGGCCAGGTACGCGTGCGCCTCTTCGCGGCCGAGCAACCGGTAGAGCCTGTGCACGACAAGGTGCAGCTGCGCGCGCTGCGCCTGCATCGCCGGGTCGCCGTCGTTGAGCGCGAAGAGGTCCAGCATCGCCACGCGCGGCGCGGCCAGCGCGAGCATCTCGTGGTAATCGCATGCAATGCGTTCGCCGCGCAGCAGCTTTTCTCGCAGGTCGGGCTGGTAGACGTACCAGTGGTCGCGCGACCAGTGCAGCGGCGCGGGGTTCTGGTTGATCGTCGGGCCCCCGCAGCTGGGCACGGCGCAGCGGATGCGTTCGTCGTAGGCGGCCAGGAAAATGGAGTTATGCCCGCCCAGGCTGTGCCCCGTCACGCCCAGGCGCTCGGCGTCGACGTTCGGCAGTGACGCGAGCACGTCCAGCGCGACGGCGTTCTCGTAAGTGGACTTACCCACCGCCGACCACTTCGGGTGCTTACGGTAAAAGGCCGCGGTGTCGTAGGGGCCTTCTTTCGGGCAGCGCGTCGCGCAGCAGAAGTGCTCGGGCGACAGCGTCACGAAACCCGTGCGTACCAGCTGCCGCGCGAAGTCCTTCCCGTCGACGCCGCGCTTCGCGTCGGGGTCGTTTGGCTCGGGCCGCAGGCCCAGCGTCTGCCGCGCGCCCCAGTTGGTCGTGCCATGCACGCACAGCACGGCGGGATAGCCGCCCTGCGGCGCGGGGCCGTCGGGCACGGCCACGTACGCGTGCGCGCGTTCGTCGCTCTCGACCTTGTACGAGACGCGCCGGACCGTGAAGCCGCCGGCATCGATGGCATCGCCTTCGTCGCGCAGGCCGAGATCGCGCGGGCGCGGCGGCGCGGCCTCGTCTTTCAGGAACGCCAGGAACCGTTCGCGCACGGACGGGCGCTTCTTCGCCCAGTCGTCCGCGGAGGCAATCCCGGCGAGCAGGTCGTCCCAGGGGGTGGCGACGGGCGCGGGCGTCCAATTGGGATGCGTGGGTTCCTTGCCGGAAACGGGCATGGCGCGGGGCCTCGTGTACGTTGAATAGCGAGGGTCACTCTACCGAAAAGCCGGACGCGGGACAGCCCAAACGCAGACGGGGCGCGTCAAGCGCCCCGTCGTGCGTCCGCCGGTGGAAAAGCGAGCGGTTACTTGTCGCGGTAGATCGGCAGGTAGCGGTAGTAGACCTCGAGGCACAGCGCGCCCATGGACGTAGAGAAGACGCGGCCGGCCCAGGCGCTCCAGACGCAGTTGGGATCCCACGAGCCGTCGATGTCCTGCGGCGTGCCGTCCATCGGGCCGCCCTTGCGCTGGTTGGGAACCAGGGCGGTCTTCATCTTCTCGTTCCACTTCTTCCATGCGTCGCCGCCGGCCTGGAAACAGGCCAGCGTGCCATAGTACCAGTAGTAGAGATTCTGGTAGTCGGTGGTGGCGTCGTTGGGCTGGAAGATCCACGCGGGCAGCGCGTCTTCCTGCGTGATCAGTTCGATGCCGCCGTCGACGCCGGCTTCGGCGCGGTCGGCGCCGGTGAACAGCTGCCCAACGCACATTGCGGCCGTGCACGCGTAGCCTTTGGAGTTGAAGGGCATGGCGTTCTGTGCGCGGTAGCCGGCGATCGCCCAACCGTAGTCGCCTTTGGTCTTGTCAATGAAGGTGATGGACTTCAGGCCGTCGCTGGCGCGCCGGAAGTGGTCGATGGGGATCTCGATACCGGCGACCTTGGCAGACTTCAGCGCCATCATCGCCCAGCCGGTGGCGGTGGGATCGAGCGGACCGGTCAACTCGGGACCGCCGAACGAGTAGCTCCACGCGCCGTGTCCGTTGAGGCCCTGCCACTTGAGGATCAGGTCGACGCCCTTCGCCACCGCGCCGGCCAAGCCGCCGAGCTTGCCCTGGCTCGCCTGATAGGTGTCGATCTTGCCGCGCGCGCCGCCTTCCATAGCCAGCGCTTCGGCCAAGGCCAGCGTGGCGATGCAGTGGCAGTACATGGTCACGTTCGAATGGCAGGGCTTGACCTTGCTGGTGAAGTCGCCGTCCGGACCCTGCTGGGCCAGCAGGTAGTCGATGGCGGCCTTCACGTTGCCCTTGTACTTGCCGATCTTCGAGCTGTGGCCGGCGCCCAGGAAGGCCAGCAGGGCCAGCCCGGTGATGCCCGGATCGTACTTGGCCGAGAACGACGCCTGGTAGCCCCAGCGCGTGGCCTTGTTGTCGAGGTACTTGTCGCAGTCCCAGGAGCCGTCCTTTTCCTGGTGGCGCGCCAGCCAGGCCAGCGCCGCGTCGACGGAGGACTCGGTGGCTTTGCCGCCGCCGCCGGCCACCGCCCGGCGCAGCCTCCCGCCCGCGCCGTTGGGACGGCCAAAGGCGCCCGCGCGCCCGCCGCCGCCGACGCCGATGGAGCCGACAGTGCCCTGCCCGCCCAGCCAGATGTCGCTGATACCGTCCTCGCCCTTGGTGTCGTGCGCGTCGCTCTCGTTGTCGGTCTCGGCCGTCTCGGCGAACTCGACGACCTCATGCGTGACGATGGGCGTCTGGTCGCTGACGACCTCGCTCTGGACGATGGGGACGGGCTTCTCGATGATGTCGCGCTCGAGCTTCTTCTCCGGCTCGGGCGGCTTCTCCTGCTTCTCGAGGTCGGTGACAATGACCACGTCCTGCTGCTTGGCCTGCATCACGACCATGCCGATAAGGAAGACGAGCAGGATCAGAAGGGCGTGGAAGGCGCCGGAGATGATCCACCACGGCGCGGCGCCGAACTGCAGCGAGAGGCTTTCCAGGAATCCGCCAGTCGCGGCGGCCTCGACTGATTCCTCGTCCTCTTCCATCCGCGGCAGCGGGCCGGTGGAGATGGCCTGCATGCGGCTGCCGGTCTTCTGGTCGAAGTCGTTACTGAGAACCTTGCCGCCGAAGGTGCCTTCGGCCAGGGCCTGCATCTTCTCGAAGCGCCGCACGGACTCGCGGCAGCGCGCGCAGCCCTGCAGGTGGGCCTCGACGGCCGCGCGTTCCTCGCGCTTCAGGCCGCCTTCCACGTACGGGGGCACCAGCTCTTCCAGGGTGCGGCAATCGTCGACGGAGATCATGCCTCGGTCCTTTCGGGCAGCTCGGGAGCCGGGGCCGGTGCGGGCGCGGCCGGGGCTTCCAAGGGGGCCTGTAGCTTGGCAAACAGGCGCTGCGAGGCTTGGTAGTACAACCGCCAGACGGTGGTCAGCGGCAGGTTCAACCGCGCCGCGATCTGCTCGTAGGAGAGGTGCTCCCAGTACTTGAGCACCACCACCGAGCGCTCCTTCGCGGGGAGCTTCTCGACGGCCTGCGCGAGCGCGTCGCGCAGTTCGACCATCGAGAAGCCGCCGGTCGTGGCCATGCGCTGCGGCGCGTGCCGCTGCTTGCGC
Source organism: Planctomycetota bacterium (assembly GCA_023150555.1). Classification (GTDB taxonomy): domain Bacteria; phylum Planctomycetota; class SZUA-567; order H5-PLA8; family H5-PLA8; genus JAKLKQ01. Next base: position 10,098 of record JAKLKQ010000023.1, on the reverse strand, counting down.
TGGGACTTGTCCGTCTCCCGGCGTTCGCTGCGGCGGCGGTCCAGCGCGTTGGCGCGGTTGATGGAACGCAGCAGCGCGCCCAGCGAGCGCGCCTCCACCAGCCGCTTGCGGTTGTTGAAGGCCTCGCAGAGGGATTCCTGAACGACGTCCTCGGCGTCCGGCAGGCTGCCGAGAATGGCGTAGGCCTGGTTGACCAGCTCCCCGCGGTAGCGCTCCACCAGCTCCCAGAAGGCCTCGGGAAGGCCATCCGGGCCGGCGGCAGTGCGCGCGAGGATCTCTTTGGCCGACGTCGTGACGCTCATGAACCCTTTCGCCTCCTACCAGCGCGTCGCCGCCAGGAAGCCCGGTTTTCCAGGAAAGTGCGGAAAGTCCGAAAGATTCTTAGTGCACATTGCGCACATGTGCGTAACCCTTTTTATATTAACACCTTAAATAGACGAGGCCGGAAAGTGAAGCAAATGAAAATTCAGGGGGAAAGCGTCGGCTATCCGCCGCCGGCCTGGCGGGCCTTGTCGAGTTCCTTCTGGATGTTCTTCTTGAGGTTCGGGTCCTTGGCCGTGGCCAGGGCCTTCTCGCCGATCTCGATGGCCTTCTGGTACTGCTTGGCCTTCATCATCAGTTTCATGGCCACCAGATTGCCGCGCGCTTCCTCGTCGGCCGGATCCTGCTTGGTGCCTTCGTCGATCGGCGCGCCGCCGGCGCCGCTTCCGCCCGCCGCAGCACCGCCTTCGCCGCCGCCCGAGCCGCTGTCATCGCCTGCCGGCTTGGCGCTGCTGACCAGTATGAAGATCACAATCAGCAGCCCCAGGAACAGGGTGCCGCCGCCGACCATCAGCAGGGTCTTGGCGCTGCCTTCCTTCTTGGCCGCGGCCAGGATGGGTCCGACGTCGTCGGGATGGACGTCACCGAAGCCGTCGCAGAATCGGCAGCCGCGGCCCCGGCCTTGGCAGACCGGACAGACGACGTACTCCTCCTCCTCACCGCCTTGCGGCTCTTCGTCCTCGAGGACGTCCTCTTCTTCTTCCTCGACCGCCCGCCTGGCCATCCCCGATCTCCGGTCCCCTTGAGTCCTGGGCGATGATATGATGTTTCGAGAGCCGCGCCAGAGCCAACCGCTCCGATACCGGCCGACCGGAGACCCGATGCCTCAGGCCCCCCGCCCCGCTTCCGCCGGCCCACGCGCCTTCGCCGAGGCCATCGTGCGCCGCTTGGCGGGGGCTGGGTATCGCGCGCTCTTCGCCGGCGGCTGCGTGCGCGACATGGAACTGGGCCGCACGCCCAAGGACTGGGACGTGGCGACCTCAGCGCGACCCGAGCAGGTGCAGGCCCTGTTTCCCAGAACGGTGGCGGTGGGCGAAGCCTTCGGCGTGGTGCGCGTGCTGGACCAGGGCGACGATCCCCGGCAGGTCGAGGTCGCGACGTTCCGCACCGAGTCCGGCTACAGCGACGGGCGCCACCCCGACCAGGTCGCCTTCGCCGACGAGAAGGCCGACGTGCAGCGCCGCGACTTCACCGTCAACGGCCTGCTCTTCGACCCGCTCACCAACGAGGTCCTCGATTACGTCGGCGGCCGCGCGGATCTGAAAGCCAAGGTCCTGCGCGCCATCGGCGATCCGGACGCGCGCTTCCGCGAGGACAAGCTGCGCCTGCTGCGCGCGGTGCGCTTCGCCGCCGAGCTGGGCTTTTCCATCGAGCCCGCCACGCTGGCGGCGGTGTGCGCACACGCAAGCGAGGTGACCGCGGTCTCGGCCGAACGCATCCGCGACGAACTCGAGAAGATGCTCACCGGCCCGGATCCCCGGGGCGCCTTCGAGCTGCTGCACGAGACCGGGCTCCTGCCCGTGGTGCTGCCGGAGGTCGCGGCGCTGTGCGGCGTCGAGCAGCCGCCCGAGTTCCACCCCGAAGGCGACGTCTGGGTCCACACGCTGATGCTGCTGGAGCAGCTGCAGCACGCGACGGTGACGCTTGCGCTGGGCGCGCTGCTGCACGACATCGGCAAGCCGCCCACCTACACCAAGACCGACCGCGTGCGCTTCAACGAACACGAGAAGGTCGGCGCGGAGATGGCCGCGCAAGTGCTCGAGCGCCTGCGCTTTCCCGGCGAAGTCATCGAACGCGTCGGCGACCTGGTAAAGCAGCACATGGCCTTCAAGGATGTCCCGCGCATGCGCCCGGCGAAGCTCAAGCGCTTCCTGCGCCAGCCGCACTTCGACGAGCACCTTGCGCTGCACCGCCTCGATTGCATGGCCAGCCACGGGAAGCTGGACGCGCACGCCTACTGCGAGGCTAAGCTCGCCGAACTGGGCGAGGAGGATCTGCGCCCGGCGCCACTGATCGACGGGAACGACCTGAAGGCGCTCGGACTGGTACCGGGACCGCTGTACGGTAAGATTCTGTCCGAGGTGGAGGACCTGCAACTGGAAGGCGGGTTGACGACCCCCGAACAGGCTCTGGCACACGTGCGCGCTCAATATTTGGCCGGGAACAAGGAGCAGGAAGCGTCGTAATAGAGGATGCTTTGGCCAGGCTTGAACCGGCCCCCTGTCCGCCGCGTTAGCAGGCCTGCAGGAGGATCGTATGGACCCCTCGGCACTCAGCGAGATCCCCGTCTTTGAGGGCCTGCACTTCCACCGTCTCGAGGAACTCAGTGGATGGCTCAAGCGCCAGACCCACGCCCCCGGCGCGGTGATCCTCTCGGAAGGCGACCCGCCCAACGGGCTCTACGTACTGTCCAAGGGCACGGTGGAGGTCATCAAGGGCGCCGAACCGCACGCGGTGTGCCTGGCCGAGCTGCAGGGCCCCTCGGTCTTCGGCGAGATCGGCCTGCTGACGCACGCCCCGCGCACAGCGACGATCCGCGCGCGGACGACGGTCACGACCGGCTGGCTGGACCGCGAGCACTTCGACGCGCTCCTGGCGGAAGACAACGTCACCGCGCTGCACTTTGCGGTCAACCTGGGGCGCATCAGCGCCCAGCGCCTGATCGCAGCCCTGGAGAAAATCGCCGTGCTGGCCGACCTCGACCTCTCTACGAAGGGCCTGCCCGCGCCCTTCCGCGCGGCCATCCAGGAACTCCACGCCTTCTGCGGACATTCGGCTCACAGGGGATGACCCGGACCATGCGCCGCGTAGCCGTGCTGTTCTTCACGCTGGCCTTGGCCGCCTCTCCGGCGCCGCGCGCCGCCGAAGACAACGCGCCCACAGGTGACGGCACCGCGAAGCCCGCGCCCAAGGCAGCGACCGCCGCCGAACGCCGCGCGGCCATCGCCAAGCTGATCGAGGGGCTCCGCAGCGAGCAATGGGCCGAACGCACCCGCGCCGCGAAGGAGTTGGAACCCTACGGCGCCGAGGCCCTTCCCCAGCTGGCCGCGCTGAAGACCGAAGACGACCCGGAGTTGGCGCGCAGCGTCGCCACGCTGACGCACAAGGCCCGCATGGCGGCCGTCGGCACCCTGGGCGGCGAAGTCGGCGAATCGCTGGAACGCTTTGCGGAAATGCAGTGGGAAGAGCGCGTTGCCGCCGTCCACCGCCTGGCACAGAAGGCCCGCGCGGCGGCCGTACCCCTGCTGATCGGCCTGCTGGACGGCGAGAAGGACGAGCAGGTGCAGCAGGCGATCCTGCGCAACCTGAAGTGGCTCAACATCGGCGCCGACGGCGTCGCCGCCCTCCAGAAGTTCCACGCCCACTGCCCGGAGAGCCTGAAGGGCGACGTCCTATACATCCTGGCGAAGTTCCCCACGCCCGAATCCCGCGCGTTGGTCCGCGAGGCCCTGAAGTCGCAGACCCCCGCCCTGTGCGTCCAAGCCATGGCCGCGATCCGCCGCATGGGCGACCGCGAGAGCCTGCCCGAGATCCGGCGCCTGGCCCGCGGCGGAGGCGCCATCGACGCCAGCGTCCAGAGCGAAGCGCTCGATACGCTCACCGGTCTCGCCGACGATCAGGCCGGGCCGATCTACCGCGAGATCCTCGAGAAGGGCGGACCCGAAGGCATCCAGACCGACGCCCTGCGCGGGCTCGCCGGCCTGCGCGATGCCCAGGACGCCCCGCTGCTGCGCAAGATTCTGAAGGACGAGAGCCGCAAGGAACTGCACGCCATGGCCATCTGGGCCATGGGCGCGCTGCGCGACCCGACCTTCGTGCCCGAACTGAAGGCCGTGCTCGCCGACCCCAAGAACGAGGCCCGGGCGACTGCCCTCTCCGCGCTCAGTTCGATGCTGAAGCCCGAGGACGGCGCGCTGGCCGCCAAGCTGCTCGACGACGAGGACGTCGGCCTGGTGCGGATGGCCATCGAGATCGTCGCCACCCTGCGCTACAAGGACGCCGCGGCGAAACTCAAGGGCATGCTCGCCACCCGCGAACGCGACATCCAGTTGCTGGCCGCCGAGGCCCTGGCCGCGCTGGGCGACCCCGAGGGCGAGGGCAGCCTGATCCGCCTGGCCGACGACGCCGGCGACTACGTCGCGGGCACCGCCATGGCGCGCATCGGCGAATGGCACATTCAAAAGGGCCTGCCCCGCCTGCGCGAGGCCGCCAAGAAGGGCGACGCCGATGCGCTGATGGCTCTGCTGGCCTACAACAACGACGCCGACGCCTTCCGCGAACTGGCCTCCACCCAGCTGCGCGAGTACTTGCGCAATCCTAACAGCGCGTACGCCGCCGCGGCGCTCGCGCGCGTCTACAAGGAGCGCGGGCTGGTGCAGCGCGCCACCGAGCCGCTGGAAGGCATCCTGCGCCGCGATCCCCTCGCCCGCAGCGTCCTCTCCCGGCTCAGCAGCTACTACCACGAGTTGGGCGCATACAACAAAAGCGAGGCCGCCTTCGACCGCTGGGGCGCGCTCCTGGGCGCCGACGGCGACCAGGCCACCATCCTCAACAACCGTGCGTGGCTGTACTGCACCGCCTTCTCCAAGGACTTCCTGCGGCCCAAGGTGGCGCTGGACATGGTCGAGCGCGCGCTGGCGATCAATCCCACCAGCGAGCACTTCATCGACACGCTGGGCTGGTCGTACTTCGTCTGCGGGCAGCACGAGAACGCCATCGTCGAGCTGCGCCGCGCCCTGGCCCTGCACAACCCCGCCAACACCCACATGGTGGCCTGGCAGCGCACCCGCCTAGCCCGCCCGCTGTGGGCCTCCGGCAAGAAGGACGAGGCTCTGGCCGAGGTCCGACTGGCGCTGGAAAGCGCCGGCGAGGACGACGAGGTCTGGTTCGAGGCCGCCGGATTCTACGGCTACGCCGGCCTGCGCGACGAATGCATCCACGCGCTCCACATGGCCATCGAGCTGGGCTGGCTGCAGGTCGAGCCCATCGCGATGAACCCCGAGTTCGCGGCGCTGCACAAGGACCCGGGCTTCCAATACGCCCTCCGGTGCGCCACCGAAAAGCGAGCGGCCCTGGAGCGGGAACTCGATAGCATCGAGGAAGCCTTGAGAAAGGCCCTCCCGGCCAGCCCCGAGGCACCGCCCGACGACGGCGGCGACGGCGAGATCTTCCTGGAGGACTGACCCGAACGATGCCGGCTTCCGCCCAGCCGGCCGCCGGTTCCGAAACCGGCGCGCCGCCCATTACGCACCTGGCTTGGTCCGACTTCGCCCTGCCGCCCCTGCGCCTGAAAGCGCCGCTGGGCTGGCACCCGCTAGTCTCCGAATGGACCGTGCAGTCCGCCAAGGTGCGCTGGGAGACGCTCACCGTCACGCCCTTGGAACTCAACTGGCGCTGGCACGCCTCCGACGCCCAGCAGGAAGACCGCAACGCGCGGCTGCAGCGCATCGAGAAGGCCTTCACGCGCGAATGCAAGGCCGTCGAGGACCAGGCCAAGGTCGTCGGCGCGGCGTTCGCCTGGGACGGCGTCACGCAACTGGCCGACAGCTTCCTGAAGCAGCCGGTCGACGGGCGCGTGCGGGGCTACACCTGGAACGGCCGCCGCGGCTGGGTCGCGCTGGTGAACCTGACCGCAAAAAAACGCCAGGCGCTGCTCGCCGCCGCAATCTGCCCGCCCGACTTCGACCCCGAACCCGAACGCACCGCCGTGACGCTGCTGAACAGCGCCGGCCTGCAGGGCGAAGGCGAACCCCTGGTGATCGCGCTCGCCGGCTTGGCGCTGGCGTGGCCCTCCGAGTACCGCATCGTGGGACTGCGCGGGCGCGAAGGCCACGCCTACCTCCAGTTCCAGGCCCCGGGCAAGCGCCTGGACCTCGTGCGCCTGGAGTTCTCCGACCTGCATCTCTACAACAGCTCCCGCAACGCCGTCTTCAAGCGCCTGGCCCGCGAGATCATCGAACGCGGCAACCCGCCCGAGCCCCAGGACACAAGCATTCGCGGCCACGCCGGCGCGCGCCTGGTCGAACGGCGCTGGTTCTACGTGCGACTGGGAGACTGGATCATCCGACTCCTTTCCAAGCGCTGGCAGGGCGAGACCACGGTGCTGGCCTGGACCTGCGAGGAGAGCCGCCGCATCTGGGCGCTGGGCGCGCGCTGCGGCGCCGCCGGCGCGCTGGCCGAACTCGAGCAACGCATCGCCGAAATCGATTGCCACGGGCGCATCGAACACGCGCGCATCGACTGGCGCAGGTATGTCGAGGCCGAAGCCCAAGCCCCGCAACGCCCCAAGCCGCCCGCCAAGAAGGACGACGCAAATGACGCCGCAAAAGACCCGCGCAAGCCCGCCGGTCCGCCCGAAGACTGGCGCCGCCTGCAGTTGGCCTACCGTGTACGCACGCGCAAGGAAGTGCGCCTGGAAAAGAGCAGCAAGGACAAGAGTGGCGACCTGGTCTACGAGGCCGCGCCCGCCGGAGGCATGATCGCGAAGGTCCTGCGCGTCCCGCAGGAGCCGCAGCTCAAGCGCCTCTCGCTCGACCCCGTCGGCTGCCGCATCTGGGAACTGCTGACGGAAGGCCCCTGCCTGGGCGAAGTCCTGGCCGCGCTGAGCACCGACTTCCAGATCCACCCCGTCGCGATGTTCCCCAAGCTCCTCGCGTTCATGAAAATGCTCGGCGAGCGCCGCCTGATCGACCTCAAACCGCCGAAGGGCGTGGAGCACTTCGTCGAGCACCTCAATCCCGTGAACCCCGCCAACCCCGGGAAACCCGAAGGAAAATAGCGATGCCGATCCGCATACAAGTGCTGTGCTGGAAGAACATCCCCACCCAGGTGAAGGCCGCCGACGACTCGGGCGCCGAGCACGACGTGCCGCTGAGCGAGCGCTTTCAGCAGGCCGTCGACGCGCTGGCCATGAAGCAGGAACTGGCCGGCACCGACGAGTACCTCGAGTTGTGGGCCTGGTCCGACGTGGAGGACGGCGCTGCCGCCGCGAACGCCGCTTCGCCGCAGGCCGCCGCCGAAGCCCATGCGCAGGCGCTGGAAACCGGCTGGCCCAAGCAGGTCCCCGCCATGGTCGGCAAGGCCGAGGCCGAAGCCCCCGAGTAGCACGCCACTGGAATTTCACGCAAAGACGCAAAGGCGCCAAGCTAGAAGGGAAGGATACAGATTCCTTCTTCTCTGCGACTTGGCGTCTTGGCGTGAGCTTGCTGTTTCCCGGCGTCCGGCTGCCAGACTCCGGTCCCCGCAGATCAGGGCCGGAACGGATCGCTGCGGTCGACGGGCTCTTCGGTGTCCACGTGAGGCCGGTTCTCGAGCGTGCGGTCGTCGAGCGTCGTCTGGTTGCGCTTGCAGCCGGTGCCCAGCGCGAAGGCCAGCGCGAGGCCCAGCAGGGGCAGCAGCACAAAGCGGCGGAGTCGAGCGGTGGTCATGGCCGGTTCCGTTTCGTCGAAGGGGTTCATGCGGCCCACATAGTGTCCGACATTCGCGCGGGCGCTTCAACACGGTTTCGCGCTTAGAGTGCGCCCTAAAACGTCCCGTGGCCGACTGCGGATGGCGGCCAGCGCGCTGCTTCGTCAGGCTCTCGCGCCGTATCTCGTCCCGATAAGGCTTGTTCGCCTTCCTCGCACCGCTTGCCCGGCACTCCGCATCCGTCTCACGGTCCGGTTTTAGGGCGCACTCTTATTTCTTCTTCGCCTTCGGCGCTTTCTTGCCCTTGCGGTCCAGCCGCTTCACCAGCGCCTGGAACTCGGGCTCGCTCTTCAGCGGCGCCAGGTCGGCATCCTGGTTCAGGTGCTCGAAATCGGTGAAGCCCAGGTCCAGCGCGCGGCGCAGCGCGCGCAGGGCTTCGCGCTTCTGTCCGTTCAGGCTGTAGCTGCACGCCAGGTTGTACTGCACGTGCTTGCTCTCGGGGCGTATCTCGCTCAGGCGCAGGTCCGTCTCCAGGCCCTTGGCAAAGTCGCCGCGGCGCGTATAGGCCTCGCCCAGCACCGCCAGGGCCTCGATGTGGTCCGCGCGGCGGCGCAGCACCTGCTCGCAGAACTCGATCTCGAACGCCGCGTCCTCGGGCCAGGCCAGCTCGATGGGCTGGAACAGGTCCGGAACCAGGCCTTCGCGATAGAGCGTGCGGATGTTCTCGGGGAGCAGGCTGCGCGGCGAGGGTCGGCTTCGGGAACGCATGCAGCAGGTTCCTTTCTATGCCCGACTGCGCTACAATCGTTATCGTCTTGAGACGCGCCTATTGTTCAGGAAAACGCGGGGACGCGTCAAGCAAAAACGCTCGGGAAACGCCGTGGACGCCTTCGAACCCCAATCCGGCAACGGCCTTGAGCGCCCCCAGCGACCCGGGCGCCCTGGCGACGAACCCCGCCCGCGCACCGGCCTGCACCAGCCGACGCTCTTTCCGCTCGATGAGGCCGGCGAGCCCGAGAACGATTCACCCGCCCCCGCCCCGCCCCTGAAGCTCGCGCCGCTGGCCCCGCTGAAGAGCGAAGCGCACGTCGAGACTCTGATCCTCGAGACCGCACGACAGCGCCGCCATGATCGCGTGCGCGCCGCGCGCGTGATCTTCCGCCCGTTCCGCTCGACGCTGTACAGCTACCGCATCGAACCCGACGGCACCGCGCGCGTGCAGCTGCACACGGCCTTCCGCACGGCGCCCGACGCGGCCCTGGAACAGCTCGCGCAGCTGATCCTCTGCCGCACGAAAAAGGCGCGGCGCGAACTTCCGCGCGACGCCTTCGACACCTTCGTGCGCGCGCTGCCCAAGGGCGCCTTCAACCTGCCCGGCGCGCGGCGCGGCACGGCCAAGGCCATCGCCGGCCCCGGCAAGCACCGTTCGCTGGACGAGAGCTTCGCGCGCGTGAACGAGACGTACTTCGCGGGCCGGATGGCGCGCCCGAAGCTGCGCTGGAGCCCCGCGCGCGCGCGGCGCATCCTCGGCACCTACCGCGAGGAAGCCGACACGCTGATCGTCAGCCAGGTCTTCGACTCGCCCCGGATCCCGCTGTGGGTGCTCGATTACCTGATGTACCACGAGCTGCTCCACAAGCACCTCGGCGTGGGCCGCCGTGCCGACGGCAAGCGCTGCGTGCACGGCCCCGAATTCAAGCGCCTCGAACGCAAGTACGCGCGCTACAAGGACGCGGTGGCCTTCCTGAAGAAGATGTGAGTGAGGGATTTCTCACGCTAAGACGCAAAGCCGCAGAAAGAGCTTCCCGATTCATCCCTTACTTTGCGCCTTGGCGTCTTGGCGTGAGCCTGCCGTGGCCGTAACTGAACGCTGAAAGCCGATAGCTGACAGTCTCTACAACTTCCGGTCGCGCCAGACGCTCCACGCCAGCCCCAGCTCGAGCGCCAAGGTCAGGTAGAACTCGGGCAGCCAGAGGAAGCCGTACCAGAAAGCAGGTCGGCTGAGGCGACAAAGACGTGGATTACTCTGCCAATCGCGATCAATCTTGTACAATCCCCCAGCTTTGCCAATCACCTTTTCAAGCGGTCCAAATTCTCCAAGTCTTAACGTAGCAATTAAGCTGCTACTACCTTTTATCCAAATATCGATATCTCCCCCTTCCTGTTTAAACGAATCCCGCTCTATCCACCAGTAGTCCGCCGTTTCTCCTGCGTATGAACTTGCCCCATAGCCACGAGACATCGGCCGTCCCAATTGCTGACCGTCCTTCAGATCCCAGAATTGAACCATCCCTGCTCTGTTGAAAAGTTCTTAAGTCCCTTGGGCACCCCGCCGAAACCTAGTTTGTGGGGGCGTCGAGGGAACGCCCA
>JAKLKQ010000022.1 GCA_023150555.1 Planctomycetota bacterium | reverse complement strand
CAACTGGAAGCAAGTCTTCCTACCGGCTCTCACGCAATCTGCCGACCAGAAAACAATGGCCGCCGTCTGACGCTTACTCAAATTCAGAACTCATCGCCGTTCAGTGATTGGCCTATAGGTAGCCCCTGCAATTTTTTCTTTCGCGAGAATATCCGCAACTTTTCTAGTTATTAAGACTTGCGCTGTATCCTCTAAACAAAAAAAATCGGATCCATCCCAAGTTTTTAGGTCAAAATCCGTATAATCTTCTTTTCTAGCTTTCGCCGTTAGCGGACCGGCTCGTCCAACGACACGCAATCCAACAATATCCTTTTTTACTTTTCCATTTTCCGTACGCATAGCTACGGGATAGGTAGTCCAACCCGACACCCCATTCTTGGTCATTATATTAACGAACCTTTTCGACACGCAAAATACAAGTTTTCCGGGGATAATGTCATTTTCCTTTTTCCCGCGTAAGCGCAACTCAATGGGTCGTTTCAGGGTCTTTTCGCCCGTAAGAATTTCCATGAGGTTAATAAACTCGTCTTTTCCTCGACCCTCAAAATACCGGAGCCCTGGCCTGCTATCGCAATAAAATGTGAAAAATTCAGATTTCTTCATCGGTCCTCCTACGGCACAGCGAGATACTCAGAATTTGCGGTTACAAATCCAGCTCACCCCTGCGTATGCGGGAACCAGTGGTAGAGCATCATATAGACCAGCACGCCGGTGATCGAGACGTACCACCAGATCGGCAGCGTGATGCGCGCCAGGCGCTTGTGCTTCTCGATCTGGCCCTTGAAAGCGCGGACGTAGGTCGTGATCGCCAGCGGCAGGTTCACCACGGCCAGCGTGGTGTGGGTGATCAGGATCGTGTAATAGACGTAGCGGATGAAGCCTTCGCCCAGGAACTTCGTCAGCAGTTGCGTGGTGAAGTGGTAGTAAATGTAGCAGCACAGGAAGCACGCCGTCACCACGCCCGCCGCGATCATGCAGGCCTTGTGCGCGGCGACCTTGCGCTTCTTGATGCAGATGAACCCGGCGGTCAGCAGCACGCCGGACGTCGCGTTCAGGCTCGCGTTGATTGTGGGCAACAGGGGCCAGTCGTTGGCGTCCATCAGCGGGGGCGCTCCCGGACCAGTTTCACCGCGTCGATGGCCATCTGCTTCATCTTTTCCGGATCGTCGTAGCTGTAGTACCCGCGAAGGCGCCCCCACCGGTCGATCAGGACGTAGCGCGTGCCGTGCAGAACGGTGCCGTCGTCGAGCACGTCGACGGCCTGCAGGAACGACTGCCGGGCCATCTGCGTGATCTCCTTGCGGTCGCCGGTCAGGAACAGCCAGCGTTCGGGATCGGCGTTGTAGTTACGCGCATAGGCGGCCAGCACCTCGGGCGTGTCGTGTTCGGGGTCGACGCTGATGCAGACGAAGCGCATCTTGTCGTAGGCGAGCAGGTCCTGCTGCAGGGCGGCCAGCTGCGCGCACATGGTCGGGCAGGGCCCGCCGCACTGCGTGAAAACCAGCGCGCCGATCCATACGTTGCCTTCCAGGTCCTTCAGGTGCATCTTCTGCCCGCTGCGTTCGGTCAACTCGATGTCGTTGACCTGGCCCAGCACGGGCAGGGAAGGCTCGACGGGCTTCGAGAAACCCAGGTTCACCTTCATCGCCAGCACGAACAGGCCCACCGCCGGCAGCAGCACCACCACCGGCAGCCAGCGCCGGATTCCGGGCGCTGGCTCGCCGGACACGCCGTGCTGCGGAGCGCCTTGAGGCTCGGGTTTCTCTTCCGTCGCCGTCTGTGCCGTCATCATTGCAGATCCCCCTTGGTGCGCTTGGCGGCCGCCTTGTGCGCCCACAGGAACGTGACGGCCGCGAAGACCAGCGTCGCGCCGAGGGCGCACGCCACCGACGGCACGCCCTTCTCGCGCAGGGCTTCCGGGTCCAGGTACAGCGCGTGGCGCGTCAGGGCCACGCCGTAGGTCAGCGGATTGAGCTTGATCACCCACTCCAGCACCACCGGCGCGCCCTTCGCGGGAAAGAACGCGCCGCTGAGCAGCCACATGGGGAACAGGAAGACGTTCATGATCGCGTGGTAGCCCTGCGTGCTGTCCATCACCCAGGCCAGCGCGAAGCCCAGCGCCGTCAGCGCGAAGGCCACGGGAAGCATGGCGCCCAGGATCGCGAGCACGTTCAGCGGGTTGAGGTGGATCCCCACCGTCGGCGCCAGCATCAGGAAGACCGCCGCCTGCCCCACGGCCAGCGCCGTGCCGCCGAAGACCTTGCCCAGCACGATCGCCGAACGCGAGACCGGGGCCACCAGCACCGACTGCAAGAAGCCCTCTTTGCGGTCTTCGATGATCGAGATCGTGCTGAAGATCGCCGTGAAGAGCAGGATCATCACCAGCACGCCGGGGAAGAAGAACTCCATGTAGCCGGCGCCCGTGTCGCCCTCGGGTCTAAAAGAACCGCTGAGGCCGAAGCCGAAGAGCAGCCAGAAGATGACCGGCGTCAGGAAGGCGCCGACGACGCGGTTGCGCTGGCGCAGGAAGCGCACCAGCTCGCGCCGCGCGAGGCTGTAGACGGGCAGCACCAGGCTCATTGTCTAGCCTTCCCCTTCCCAGAAGCGGTGCCCGGTGATGCGCAGGAAGACGTCGGCCAGCGTAGGCTTGCCCAGCTGGATGGTCTTGAAGCGCCCGGCAAAGGCCTGCGCGAAGCGTTCGACGAACGCCGCGCCGCCTTCGCACTCGACGCGCAGCTTGCCTTCCAGCACCGCGGCCTCGACGCCCAGCTTCGTTTTCGTCTCGCTGCGCAGGGCTTCGGCCTCGTCGCTCTCGATCGATACGACGTCGCCGCCGATCTGCGCCTTCAGCGCGGCGGGCGAATCGAGCGCGATGCGTTGGCCCTCGCGGAAGACGGCCAGCCGCGCGCAGTCCTCGGCCTCTTCCATCAAATGCGTGGTCAGCAGGGTGGTCACGCCGTCCTTCGTGCTCAGTTCGCGCAGGTAGCGCATCAGGTCGCGGCGCGCGCCCGGGTCAAGCCCCGTGGAGGGCTCGTCGAGCAGCAGGACCTGCGGGCGGTGCAGCAGGCCCTTGGCCAGCTCCACGCGCCGGCGCTGGCCGCCGCTGAGTTTCTCGGTCAGCTCGTCCTTGCGCTCGGCCATGCCGACCCGCGCGAGCATCTCGCCAATGCGCTGCTCCAGCTCCGCGCCGCGCAGGCCGTAGAGGTGGCCCTGGTGGCGCAGGTTCTCGGCGGCCGTGAGCTTCTTGTCCAGGCTGGGCGCCTGGAAAACGACGCCGATGCGCCGCCGCACCTCGGCGGTCTGCGCAGCGACGTCGAAACCCAGGATCTTCGCACTGCCCGACTGCGGGCGGATGAGCGTGCTGAGGATTCGGAAGAGCGTCGTCTTGCCGCTGCCGTTGGGGCCCAGCAGGCCGAAGACCTCGCCCGGCGCGACCGTGAAGCCGACGCCTTTCAGGGCTTCGCGCTCGCCGTAGCGGTGCGAGAGACCCTCGATCGCGACGGCGGCTTCCGCGGCGGACATCTCAGGCGCCCAGCGGCGGCAGGGTGTCGAAGACCAGCCCGCCCAGCAACAGCGGGAGGTAGACCACCGAGGCGATGAACAGGAGCCGCGCCGAGAAGCGCGAAGGCTGCCGTGCGAAGACGCACGCGCAGGCCAGGAAGAGCACCGAAAGCGCCGCCGCCCAGCTCGCGTACGCCGGCCCAGCCACGCCGCACCACGCCGGCGCCACCGCCACCGGCACCAGCGCCGCCGCATACAGCAGCGCCAGGCGCGCCACCGAGCGCCCGCTGGGGTCCGTGACCGAATGCATCCGGAAGCCCGCGCGCGCATAATCGCCGCGGTGGATCCAGGCGATGGCCATGAAGTGCGGCACCTGCCAGACGAAGAGGATCGCGAAGAGCACCCACGGACGGCCGCTGGCCATCTCGGAGATCCCGCCGGACGCGCCCCAGCCGATCAGCGGCGGCAGCGCGCCGGGCACCGCGCCGACGACGGTGTTCAGCGGCGAGCGGCGCTTCATGGGCGTGTAGCAGAAGACGTAGAGCAGCAGCGAAAGCGCCGCGACCGAAGCCGCCAGGCGATTGACCGAGAACGCCAGGTAGGCGGTGCCCAGCACGGCAAAGAGCGCGCCCAGCACCAGCGCGTCCTTGGGCAGCAGGCGCCCGGTGGGCAGCGGCCGCCCGCTGGTGCGCGGCATCAGCGCGTCGGCGTGGCGTTCGCGGTACTGGTTGAGGATGCTCGCGCCGCTGGCCACTAGCAGCGTGCCGAGAAGCGTGTGCCCCAGGGCCCACGCGACCGGCGCCATCCAGGGCCCGTGGTGGCCCAGGTGGAAGCCCGCCGCCGTCGCCAGCAGCACCATGCCGTTCAGGCGCAGCTTGGTCGCCGCGCTGAGGTCCGACCAGCGCGCGCGCAGCGCGGCGCGCCACGCGCCCAACAGCACGCCGGGGCCGCTCACGAGCGCACCTCCGCGGCTTGCGCATGCGCTTGAAGTTCGGCGGCCGGCGCCAGGCGGCGGAAGGCCGTCACCGTCAGGAACATCGTCGTCGCGACCATCAGCGCGCCCACCGCGACGTGAGAGGTGGCCGTCAGTTCCTTGTAGAAAAGGCGCGTCTGCGCCCACTGCGTGCTGTCCTGCAGGCGGAAGAAGAGCGACCCGATGCCGAGGGCCATCTGCACGCCCAGCAGCACCAGCAGCGCGGTGACGGGCCGCATCAGCGCGGGGACTTCGGCGAAGCGCCGGATCACGCGCACGGCCAGGCGCGCCACCGTGTGGCAGACGAAGAGGAAGCCGGCGATGTGCGCGCCGATGTGCCAGGCGAACTCCACGCCGCGGCCATTGTCCGGCACGTAATGCGTGTGCCGCACGGACGTGCCCAGCATCACCTGCAGGTACACAGCCGCCAGCGCCCATACGCACAGCCGCTGCAGGGAAGCACCGCGCGCGGGTCCGGACTGGTCGCCGTTCTGCGAGAGCGTCTGGGCTGATGCGAACCAGCGCGGCGAGGTAATCACGGCGATGGTCACGACCATCGCGAAGAAGGCCTGCGCCAACGCGCCGTGGCTTGCCGAGACCAGCGGCGGAAGCTGCATGTGCACCGTCACACCGCCCAGCACCGCCTGCGCCACCACGGCAAGAAAAGCGACCAGGCCCAGTTTGCGCACGGCGCGGCGGCGTTCGGTCTGCCACAGCGAGGCGGCCAGGACCGCCATCAAGATGCCCACTGTGCCGGCGATCAGCCGGTGGCCGTGTTCGGCGCGGACGTTGGGCATGTGCCACCAGCGCTCGTCGGTGGGCGTGCCGTCGGCCCGGAAACTCTGCGGCCCGTACAGGTAGAAGATCGCCGCGACGCCCAGCGCGCACAGGATGGCGCCGGCGGCCAGGACCTTGCCGCGTACGAAGATCCAGGCCAGGGCCAGGAAGAGCGTTCCGGCAGCGAGGTAGGTCAGCAGCGCGCCGACGGCGGGGCTGCGGTCGAACGGCTGGCCGTACGAGAAGGGCCAGTCGGGCACGGCCAGGCCGGCGCCTTTGCTCTTCACGTTGCCGCCGGCGCAGATGAGGATGAAGGTCATGCCCACGGTCACCAGCGCGAGGACGTGCACCCAACGCGGCGTGGGGCAAACGGCCGCCGATTGGGTCTGCGAGGCAATTGTGTCTGCGGCCATTTTTGCTTCCGTATCATGAAAAGGATCGGGCGGAGAAAAGCTCCGCCCGATCCCGAGACGTCACGTCAGGACTTCGGGCTGAGCTCGCTTACTTCTTGTCGAACGCGAAGTTGACCTCGGCCGGCGTTACCGAGCCGTCGTCCTTGACCTCGATGTCGACGGACGGGGCGGCATACTTCTCGCCTTCCTCGTGCCATGCGCTGATGGTGTACTTGCCGGGCACCAGCTTGCCGGGCAGTTCGAAGCTGCCGTCGTCCTTGGTCACCACGAAGAACGAATGGTCGAAGACGTTGCACTTCGAGGACATCCAGGCGTGCGCGTCGCACTTGAAATGCACCGCCGCGGCATCGTCGAACTTACGCGTATCGACCTGCGGCTTGGGCTGGCCGAAGTTGAAGTACCCGACGGCGTTGACGTTGTGCAGGGTCTCGTCGCTGTTGCGGATGTTCAGCGTTTGCCCGGCCATGACGCCGAAGACGTGCGGGATGTACTGGCAGCCCTTCTGGTCGACCTCGACGGGCTCCTTGGGCACTTCGAAGCGGTAGGTCTCCAGGCCCTTGCTGACGTACACCATCGCGTTCTTCAGGCCTTTGTTCTCGTCGGTGATGATGGTCTCGAACTTGATCGGGGTGCCGTGCTGCTGTTTGCAGAAATCGTTGCTGGTCATGTCGATTGTCGACATGGGCTTGTATGGAGGAACCAGCGTGACCTTGCCCTTCACCACGCCCACTCCCTTGTCGGCGGGATAGAGCGTGTCGCCGGTGGCCTGCGGGCCAATGCCGCTCGCCGCAGGCGCGGAAGGCCCGCCACCCTTAACCGCCGCCGTCGTCTCGGTCTTCTTGGCCGTCGGCTTGCCGGCACCTGCGCCCGACGAGCCGAACTCGGCCTCGGTCTTGCCGCCGCCGCAACCAACGAGAACCAGGAGACCAGCGGAAACCAACGTAAGTAGCATCTGCTTGTTCACGGTACTTGCCTCCAAACTGGACTTGAGCTTGTGCGCGGCCGAAATGCCGCTCACCCCGGTCTACGGGGCGCCTGAAAACGGTTGGAACACCTATGTGGCCGAAGCGTTTGTAAACACGCGTTCAGGGACTGTCAAACCGCAAACGGCTCGGCCGCAACCTCGTTTTTCAACGCCTCGAAAACCTTCCCATTTTCCGACAGCCCCGCAGTACACAAAGCAATTGCGCGTCCAATGACCGCAGTGCCTTAGAAGACACCGCTCCGCAGCCGGTGATCAAGTGCAAATCGCTGTCATTAAATGAGTTGCGAATTCGGAGCCGGCCACAGCCGCCGTCCTGGATGCCATCTTGTGCCGCGCCTGACACGTGTCTTGCCGAAACAGCCGGCGGGGCAAAAGGACGCACCTTTCGGGATGCAAATGCACTTTGTGCAATGCCCAATTTCCGCACGGTTCAGGAATGAACCCGGCCTCCGATTTGCACTTCCTTGGCCGATTACGGTCCGGGGTGTGTCTGCCTGCGACGCCGACGGCCTGGGCTGTGGCGTTTAGGGACGCTGTTGCGGCACCTGCTGTTGACCGATTCCGAGCGTTCGATACAGTCTGGGGTCTTAGCTTTTAAGCACTTCGGCTGTCGCCGGGACTTGCGCCGCTCCGACCGGGGCGGGCGAGGGCGTGTTCCGTAAAACCTTTGGCACCAGAGAGCATTGCGATGTCCGAGACTAACGAATCCTCCACCCCCGCGCCGCAGGCCGGCGGCGACGACGCCGCCAAGCCCGAGGCACCCAAGCCGGCTGCTGCCGCAGCCGCGCCCAAGCCCGCGGCACCCGCTGCTGCAAAGCCGGCCGCCGCTGCCGCCGCGAAACCGGCGAAGAAGCCGGCCGAACCGCTGCCGCCGCCGCCGGTACTGGCCACGCGCCGCAGCTTCCTGGCCTGGGGCCTAGGGGCGTGGTCGATCTTCGGGCTGTGGATGGCCGGCGTGGGCCACCTGTTCCTGCGCTTCATGTTCCCGCGCGTGCTGTACGAACCGGATCCCAAGTTCCTGGCCGGCCGCAAGTCGGACTTCCCCGAGGTCGGCAAGGTCTACGAGGAGTTCAAGGAAGGCCAGGGCGTCTGGCTGGTGCGGCTGGTCGAAGGCGGCGAGGACCACCTCGTGGCGCTGTCGACGGTCTGCACGCACCTGGGCTGCACGCCGAACTGGCTGGAGACGGAAGGCAAGTTCAAGTGCCCCTGCCACGGTTCGGGCTTCTACATGACGGGAATCAACTTCGAAGGCCCCGCGCCGCGCCCGCTGGAGCGCTACCGGCTCTTCCAGGACGCGGGCGGCAACATCATCGTCGACCGCGGCACCAAGTTCCGCGAGGACTTGGCGCAGTGGGGCAGCCCGGGATCGTTCCTCAAGATGGGCTGATGCCGTACCCGCCGTAAACGACGCACCGCCGGCGAGGCCCATGGAGCCGCGGCCGGCGGACCGGTGAACGAAAGAGGATCGCCATGCCCAAGAAGGACACCCGTTCCATCCGCAACCACCATATCGCGTTCGGGATCGCCAGTGCGCTGCTGGTCGCCTCGACGCTGTGGGCGTTCTACAACGACCAGTTCGAGCGCGAGTACCCCAAGCACCAGGAGAAATACCTGGAGCTTGAACAGGCCCGCATTAGCGCCCAGCTGAAGCAAGTCGAAGACGCTCTGCTGGAAATGGACGAAGGGAAGGTCACCAAGCTCTGGCAGGCGAAGGAGGAGGCCCAGAAGGCCCTCGAAGACACCCGCCACGACGCCAAGGCCGAATTCAACAAGGCGCGGTTGAGCTCCTCGTGGAACGAACTGACCCAGGCGATGGAACTCAACGAGTCCATGCCCATCGCGGAAGCCCAGGAACGGCTCAAGCGCCAGGGCGAACTAGAGAAGTCCATGGGTATCGCCGGCAACATCGTCTACGCCGAGTGGAAGATCAAGGAACTGGCCGCCAAGATCGAACTGGCCACCCGCATCAAGAACTTCGCCAACGCCGACCTGGGCGTCGCCAGTTGGGGCGTCGAAGACGCCAAGCAGAAGCCCGACGGCGGCGGGCCCGCACTCGAGGCAGCCCTCGCCCGCCACGCCAAGCAGAAGCAGAACCTGGCGGACGCCGTCGAGTACCTCGCCGCACTGAACCGCGACCTGGACGCCATGAAGAAGGTCGTCACAGAGAACGAGCACGCCTACAACGAGGCCAAACGCGCCTACGAAGGCTTCATCGCCCGACAAGCGGAGCTGAAGCGCAGCCTCACGAAGCTCAAAGGCATCCCGGCCATCAACGTCATCCGCGACGCGCCCGGCATCGACATTCCCGACCCGCGCTTCAACATGGCCGACCAGGTCGTGATGAAGAACCTGCCCGTCGACTACAAGTTCGCGCTCAGCCAGCGCGTCGACCGCTGCGTCGTCTGCCACAAGGCCATCGACAACACCGACCCGATTTACAGCCGCGCCGGCCGCGAGAAGATCAAGGCCGAGATCGCGGCGCTGGTGAACAGCGGCGATCCCGAGCAGGCCGCGCAGGCCCAGGCGCTCCAGGAGAAGGTCGTCCCCAACGTCCTGCTCAGCCACCCACGGCTGGATCTTTTCGTCGCGGCCTCGTCCAAGCACCCCTTCCGCGACGGCAAGAAGTTCGGCTGCACCATCTGCCACAGCGGACGCCCCATGGGCGCCAGCTTCATGCGCGCCGCCCACACCCCGCAGACCGACCAGCAGGCCGCACAGTGGCGCAAGGACCACGGCTGGAACACCCTCGACCAGCACGTCCCCGGCCAGCCCCTGTGGGACGCCCCCATGCTGCCGCTGCAGTACATCGAGGCCTCCTGCGCCAAGTGCCACAAGGGCGTCGACAACGTCCCCGAAGCCCCGCGCCTGAACCTGGGCCGCGAACTGTACCGCTCCAAGGGTTGCGCCAACTGCCACACCGGCGACACCGATCCCGACATGGCCTGGGTCGGCCGCATCGGCCCAGACCTGCGCCGCATCGGCGAGAAGACCACGCCCCAGTGGACGCACGACTGGGTCGCCAACCCCTGGCACTTCCGCCCCAGCACCAAGATGCCGCGCCTCTTCGGCCTCGAGAACCGCGCCAACGACGAGCTGACCCCGCCCGCCGACGAGTCCGGCGCGCACGCCCTGCCCCGCGATCCGGTTGAGATCGAATCGATCGTCACGTACCTCTACGCGACCAGCAAGTTGCGCGAAAAGTCTTTCGAGGCCGCCGTGCCCGCAGGCGACGCCGCCAAGGGCAAGGAACTCTTCCAGAGCGTCGGATGCCTGGGCTGCCACAGCACCGCCGAAGCGCCCGAAGGCCAGAATTTCTCGATAAACACGCACGGCCCTGACCTGAGCCGCATCGGCGACAAGGTCAGCACCGGCTGGCTCTACCGCTGGCTCAAGGACCCCCACGCGTACTGGCCCGAGTCCAAGATGCCCAGCCTGCGCCTGAGCGACCAGGAAGCCGCAGACCTGACCGCCTACCTGATGAAGGACATGCACGCCGAGCGCAAAGATCCGGCCGTCGAACCCAAGCCCGCGCCGGCCTGGGCCTTCGACCTGCTCGTCCACGACATCCTCAGTTCCAAGGAGTCCAACTTCTCGATCCGCAAGAAGCTCGAGGACCCCGAGGCCCTGGTGCGGAACAAGCTTCGCGCGAAGGCCAAGTACGTGAACGGCAAGGACACCGGCACCGGCGAGTGGACCGACGTGCAGATTGACGAGGTGGTGGGCGCCCTGAAAGCAATGGCGAAGGACAAGGGCAAGGATGAGGAAGCGCGCCTGGCGAAGGCCTTCTTCGTCGGCGAGAACATGATTCAGCACTACGGCTGCTTCGCCTGCCACAACGTCCAGGGCTGGACCTACGCGCCCCTGAACTGCGTGAACCTGGCCGGCGAAGCCGACAAGGACATCGGCAAGTTCGACTTCGGCAAGACGCCCATCTCCCAGAACCACTGGGACTTCTTCTACATGAAGATCACCCGCCCGCGCGTCTTCGACCGCCGCAAGAGCTTTGAAGAGGAGCAGGTCAAGGAGCCGCTCTTCCGGCTCAAAATGCCCTGGTTCGGCTTCAAGGCCGACACCTTCCCCGCCGACAAGAAGCACCACGGCGCCCACGGCGGCAGCGGCGACGGCGAAAAAACCCACGCGGCCAACGGCGTCCGGGCCCGTGCGGCCGGCGGCGGCGCTCACGACACGATCGACAGCCTGACGGCCTACGAGAATCCGGACCTGACCGGGCAGAGCGACCCGCACGGCTTGACGCACAACGAGGTCGAGGCCCTGGTCACGCACCTGCTCAGCACCACCCGCGAGACCGTACCGCTGGACATGCGCTACATCCCCAAGGCCAAGGACCTGGCCGTCGACCACGGCGAGCGCGTAATCCGCGAGCTCAACTGCGCCGGCTGCCACGCGATCGGCGTCGAGCGCCGCATGGACCTGCCAGGCGTCGCGCCAAGGCCCAAGAAGCTCGTCCTGGCCGCCTTGTTGACCAAGGAGGTGCAGGAGGCCGCCGAGAAGTTGGGCGTCTACTGCGACGAGGACCTGGTCTCGGTCGACTACGACTCCGGCGATGCCGCCACCAGCGCGACGTCGTTCCTGAACTTCGGGCACGGCACCTACGTCACTAAGAACACGATCCCGATCCTGGCCGCCGAGAAGGAAGTGCGCCGCAACGCCCTGGCGCCCTGGGAGAAGATCGGCTTCACCTTCCTCTCCAAGAACCAGACGCGCGGAAAGAAGGGCGAGTGGGTCGCCTACGGCGAGTTGATCACCGAGGCGCACTTCGTTGAGCTGGTGAAGGAGTTCCTGCCCGCCGCCGAAGCTGCGCAGGCCTACGCCAAGTACGCCGGCAAGTACGTCGAAAAGGGCGCCTACGAACGGTTGGCCGGCACCGCTGCCCTGGCCCACGCCCCCGAAGGCACCACGCATTACATCAGCCCGCTGAAGGCCGAAATGATGAAATCGGCCGGCGAGGCTTACGAGCCCGTTACCTTCAAGGTGCGCTGGACCGACCACGAAGGGCACATCATCGCCCACCAGGTCTCCCTGCACGGCGCCGAAGGTACCAAGCAGTTCGCTCCGCCCAGCCTGGCCTACGAAGGCGGCAAGGTCCAGCCCGACTGGCTGTACGCCTTCCTGCACGATGTCCTTCCGCTGCGCCCCGGCCTGAAGATCCGCATGCCCAGCTTCTGGTCGAACGACCCCGACGCGGTCAAGAGCGTCTACCCCCCCGGCCACCTCTCCGCGGTGAACGTCCGTAAGCGCGGCAGCGGCCCCGGCGCCGAACCCGTGCCCCCCGCCGGCTCGCCCGAGAAGGTCGCCGACGCCGCGGCCGAGCTGGTCGAGTTCTTCCAGACCATCGGCGAGGAACCGCCGCTGGGGCACCTCAACCTCCCGACCTTCAGCAGTGCCAACCGCGCACGCCAGGAGGAAGCGAGCAAGCTGATCTACCCGGCCACGCCGACCAACCCCGAAGGCCTGTCCTGCACCACCTGTCACAGCCTGGGCGCGTACCTGCTGCCCAAGGAGGTCGGCCCGAACTTGCAGGTCGTCAAGCAGCGCTTCAAGCCGCTGTGGCTGCGCCGCTTCCTCAGCTACCCGCAGGCCTACTACCCGTGGGCGAACATGCCCTCGAACTTCTTCCAGGCCGACCAGTACGTCGCGGATCTCGAGGATCCCACACGCGGCCTGACCCAGAAGGACGTGGAGAAGTTCAAGAAGATCGCGCACAAGCTCAACGAGGTGCACCGCTTCCTGCGCAACACCGGCGAGTTGAACGTCGGCGTAACCGTGCCGGTCAGCGACGCGCCGCCCAGCGCGCCGGAACCCAAGCAGCCGTAACAGTCAAACTTTTCGAACCTTGCAACCGGGGCGTGCCCGCAAAGGCGCGCCCCGTTTTTTTTGCCGGTACCGGACCCGGCGGGAACGGACCCCCGGACCCATAGGGGGGCCGTCCAGTGGACGACCGGCCGCATTCGGCAGACAAGGAAAATATTAGGAAGCGTCCATGGCACTCCATGTCGTCTGTAAGTTATTTCTACAAAAAGGTTTATAAAAATTACAAGTTGAGTGAAAAATTCAAGTTCTATGCCCACCTCGAGGTGGATAGGGTGGGCGGAGGCACGGATGGACGTTACGACCACCCAGCTCAAGGCAGGCGCACAGGGCGCGCGGAACGCCCGTGCCGCCGGACACGCCACGATGCGCGAACGCGACGATGCCTCTCTCCTCCAGGCCATCGCCGCAGGCCGCGACGAGACGGCTTTTGGCGAACTCTTCCGCCGCTACGAACAGACCGCCTTCTGTCTGGCTTTCCAGGTCACCGGCTCGCCGGTCCTTGCCGAGGAGGCCGCGCAGGAGGCCTTTTTGCGCGTATGGACGCGTGCCGGCACCTACCGCCCCGAGGAGGGCGAGGTGCGTCCCTGGCTGCTGCGCATCGCCGCCCGGGAATCGCTCAAGATGCTCAGGAGGCAACGCAAGGATATGAAAGCCAAGGAGCTCGAGGGCGGCATGGGTGCGGCCATCGCCGAATCCGCGGCCTCCACGGTGTCCGGCGAACGCGAAGAACTGCTCGCCGCCCTGCGCCGAAACGTGGCGGAGCTGCCGGAGTCCGCGCGCCAGGTCGTGGCGCTCTATTTCGGCGCCGGCCTGACCCAGGCGGAGATCGGCAAGGAGCTGGACCTTTCGCAGCGTACGGTCTCGGACCGCATCTCGAACACCGTGGAACGCTTGCGCGCGAACCTGGCCAGGGCCGGCTTCGCAACGGCGGCGCCGCTGCTGGGCGCCGAGCAGCTCGGCGAGGCCCTCTGCACCGGCCTCCCCACGCCCCCCGGTTTAGCCGCACAGACCTTGTCGCGCCTGAAGGAAGCGGGCGCCGATACCGCGCGCACGCTTACGCGCCGCGCCACGGCGGCCTCGAGCAGCCACGCCGGGCTCATCACAGCCGTGGTGCTTGCGGCAGCAGCCGGAGCGGGCGCCTTGTACTGGAATGGAAGAGCGCCCGCGCCCGAAGCGCACCCGGCCTCGCAAGCCCCCGCCGCTGCGAAGACGCCGGCGCCCGCGGCCGCAGCTGCGCCCGGCGCTCCCACGCGCACCGATTGGCATTGGAACTTCGAGGAAGGCGCGTTCGAGGACGAATTGCCGCGGACCGCTGGCTGGGAATACGGCCGGGGCGAAGTCTCCAAGCGCATGGTGCTGGCTTCCCGCGCCAAGGATCCGCTGAAGTACTTCCTCAAATTCCCGGTCCACAACGACCGGGCCCTGGTAGTCGAACTCCACGCCTCTGCCGGCGGCCAGGGCCTGCAGTTCCTCATGCCGGTCTGGCTAAAGGGCGACGTGCTGCTGCCCTTCTCGCTGTACGGCATCTCGGATATTTACCAGTTGCCCGCATTGACCCTCATGAAGTGGCGGTTTTACATCAAGGACCAGTACATCGTTCTGTGCGACCTGCGCAACCTCAACTTGCCTTCGCAGTTGTACCGCTGCGACGTCGCGCCCGGCCGTTCCCAACTGGCCCTGTGCTGCGCCAACTGGCTGATCACCGATATCTCCATTCGCGAAATCGAAGACGCGGACCTTCCAGACTGGTTCCGGAATCTGGAGGCGCTAGCCCAAAAGGACAAGAAGCCGCAGATGATCGGGCAGTGTACGGTCGAGTTTTTGAAGAAGAAGGCGCCGTAGTTCGCACCCATTCTCCACCGGTACCGGACCGCTTCCGGGGCAGGCCCACGCGGGTGCGGGGAAGCTCTGTCCCTTGTGCGAAGCAACGGAGGTAACCGCCATGCCGACGACCCTGCACGACACCACCGCGGCGCTTCCCCGCCCGCTTGCGTCGCGCCCGCCGCTTTCGTCGCGGCGCCTCCCGTCCGCGGCAGCCGCTCCGAACGCTCCTCGCAGCTCGCGCTGGTGGCAGGCCCCGCCGCGCGTGCAGGGCTTCGAGTTCGGGGACCAACGCTGGTTCAAGGGCATCTGGCGCGAGGCATACCTCGATGGCCTGAACTTCAGCTTTCGCCTCTACGGCGTCTACCGCCGCATGCACGAACCCTTCGCGCGATGGGCGCGGATGGCCCTGGGCTCGAAGGCTACGCACGAGACCGCGCGCGTGCTGGACCTCGGCAGCGGCGGCGCGGGCCCCGTCGAGACGGTGCTCGCCTGCGCGCGAAAATCCGGCACTGACCTTCCCCGCGTAACGCTCAGCGACCTCAACCCGGACCTCGACGCTTTTCAACGCGCGAAGGCCGCGTTGCCCGAGCGCCTCGACTTCGTGCCCGAATCGCTCGATGCGTGCGATCCCGAGGCGGCCGCTTCCGCGGCGCCGGACGCGCGGCTGCGCTCGGTCTGCAGCGCCTTCCACCACTTCGATCCGGATTCCGCGCGGCGGCTGCTGGCCGCCACCACTGAGCAGGCCGATGGGCTGTTCGTGATGGAGCCCATGGGCCGAAGCTGGCTCTCGCCGCTCTACAGCCTGCCCAACCTGCTGCCGCTGCTGCTGGCGCCGTTCTTCGCGCGGCGCTTCTCGTTCAAGAAGGTGTTAATCGGAACGCTGCTGCCGCTGGTGCCGCTGATGATCGTCTTCGACGGTGTCGTCAGCGCGCTACGCATGTACCGCCCCGAGGAAGTGCTGGAACTGCTGCCCGAATCCGCGCGCCGCGGCTGGCACTGGGAGTTCGGCGAGAAGCCTTACATGCTCCTCTTCCGCGCGCCGTACCTGTTCGGCTATCGCATCAAGAGCGAGGACCACGCATGAATACGCCCGCTTCGCCCATTGCGGCGGACGCCTCCGCCCGCATGCCCGCCGCCTCGCCCGCCCGTCCCTGGGAAGTGGCTCGGTGGGGCCGCCTGCTGGCTGGCGCCGGGACGCTCGCCTTCACCGTCCTTGGCCTGCTGCATCACCCGGCCTGGCTGCTGGGTACGCTTGGGGTCTCGTTTCAACTGGTCCTGACGGCGTTGACCGACAGGTGTCCGCTGCGCGACACGCTGCTGAAGTTTGGCTGCAAGGAGCGCGAAGACTTGTTCGAGCCCGGAGGGCGGGTGCGGCGGTGACAAAGACGATTCCATAGCCATAGGATCAGGATTTGTATCGCGTACGCCGCTTAATAGACCATTCGCACAATAGCGCGGCACTCGCCAACAATCCAACAGCCGCAGACACATCGGGAAGAAGCCAATCGTAGATTACCCTGCGGTCAAAAGATTCGTAGGCGCGTGGACTGTTTCTTGACTCGGAACCGCCTACGTATACGGAACCATCTTCAGCAAACAATGCGCAGCGTGGCCATCCGACCCGGATGCCGGACCTATCCTCGAAGGCAAATGTGTCGGAATCGAATGAGATTTGTTCGGCTAGATTCAACCAAATCAACACTGCACCAACGATCGTTAACACCACGCAGGTGGTCAAGTGAAGTTGAAACCAGGGACGCTTTCGCGCAGCGGTGATGGGTTTGGCCCACGCGCGTACTTCTTCCGGCGTCATGGCGCTTCGCCTCGGTACGCCGTCGCGCGCGGAAGCCAGCAGCGCACGGCCGCGCGGTAGCGTTCGTACTCCGCGCCGAAGGACTCGGCCAGATCGCGTTCCTCCGCGGGTCGCACCAGCCATTGCCAGATCGCGCCCCCGGTGATCACGTACAGCACCACCGTCCACGAGCCCATCCAGACCGCGACCGACAGCCCTTGCCCCAGCCCAGCAACCACCATCGGATTGCGCAGGTACGCATAGGGCCCGGCGATGACCAGCCGGTTGGGCGCGTCGAACGGGAGCGGCGTACCTTGCCCGAACCCTGCCATCGTCATGCCGCTCGCCAGCCCCAGTGCGCTCAACAATGCGAAGGCCGCCACCCCAACGACGCGCTGGCCCGGAAAAGCAAAGCCCGGCGGCCAGCCCACGCCGCGTTCCACGTACGCCACGCAGGCCGGCACCACGAACAGGAAGAAACTCCAGAAGACCGCGATCTGCGCCAGCGTCGCCAGGACGTGGCGGCGTTTGCGCTCGCTGCGCCCGTCGTGCCCTTGGGCCGCGCGGCGAAAGATCGGCACCGTGCCGCGCCCGGCGTCCAGCGCCGCGATGGTCGCAAAGAGCGCCGCCGGCAGCATGCAGGCCACGTTCAGCCAGCCGCTCTGCCGCTGCACCGCCCACCCGAGGCAGTAGATCGCGGCGTACACGACCGCGCCCGCCGAGAACCACGCCAGGGGCTGTGCCCAGCGCAGGCGCAGGAAAAAGGCGACGCCCGCCGCACAGGACGTCGCCGCCGCGACGCACAGGTCGGGAAGCAGAAAAGCCATCAGGTCGGGCTCGCCCGCCCCCTGCGGCACGAACCACGCTCGGGCTTCGGGCCGGGCCCAAAGCCAGGCCCACCACCCGGCAAAGACCGCTGCCTGCAGCAGAAGGTACCAGCCGCTGAAGCGCGTACCCGAGTACGTGGACGGATCGCTCATGCACGGCTAAGTATAGCTCGTACCGGTTTTCGCCGGGAGGTGGAGCTGGCCCTCAATTGCACAAGGTGCACAAGGTCGAAAGGATCCAAGCCCAGACGGCCCTGTCTCAAATGCTAATATTTGCCAAATAAATGTGTCCCAGAGTCGGAGCCCAGCATCGTTTTTTCCGGCACCTGACTTCTTGCATTTTGAGTCCTGGCGGGTATATTTCCTCGTCCTTCGGGTTGGAACCCTAAGGGTCATAGCAAGTTGGAGGATTCGCCGTCGCCATGAATGGGTAGCGCTCCCGCGACCCTCCTGCCCCTGAACGTTTCGAAGCGTGACCGTCGTTGCCGTCCTACGGGCGGCTTAAGTCCTCTCGAAAAATGGACGAAGGCAGAAGGGAATCAGCACGCGCCGCAGCCGGCGCGTGCGGCAGCCTATTCCATATCAGATGGCCGGCGTGAACCGCATAGGAGCTCGAGAACCGTGCCGGAAGCCCCCGCTAAACCCAAGGCCCAACAGGCGATCGCGATGCTTCGCAACATCGGCATCATCGCCCACATCGACGCCGGCAAGACCACGGTCACCGAGCGCGTGCTCTATTACACGGGCAAGGAACACCGCATGGGCGAGGTGCACGAAGGCACCGCGACTATGGACTACATGCCCGAGGAGCGCGAGCGCGGCATCACCATCACCTCTGCCGCGACCAGCTGCCCCTGGAAAGAGCACACCATCAACATCATCGATACTCCGGGGCACATCGACTTCACCGCCGAGGTGCAGCGCAGCCTGCGCGTGCTTGACGGCGCGGTCGTCGTCTTCTCCGGCGTCGACGGCGTCGAGGCGCAGTCCGAGACCGTCTGGCGCCAGGCCGACCGCTTCCGCGTCCCGCGGCTGTGCTTCGTCAACAAGATGGACCGCGTCGGCGCGGACCTGTGGCCGGTCATCGAGCAGATCAAGACGCGCCTGGGCGGCAAGCCCCTGCCCATCCAGATGCCGGTGGGCAAGGAGCACGATTTCTGCGGCGTGATCGACCTCGTCCACATGCGCCAGTACGTCTTCGACAAGGAGTCCAAAGGCGCCACGATCCACGAGACCGACGTCGCGCCGGAGTTCCTTGACGAGGCAAACGCCCGCCGCGATGAGCTCTTCCATCTGCTCGCCGACGACGACGAAGAGGTGGGCGAGATGTTCCTGACCGAACAGAAGCCGACCAACGAGCAGTTCGAGAAGGCCATCCGCCGCGTCTGCCTGGCGTGCAAAGCCTTCCCGATCCTGTGCGGCTCGGCGTACCACTACATCGGCGTGCAGCGCATGCTTGACGCAGTGATCCACTACCTGCCCAGCCCGCGCGACGCCAAGATGACCGAGGGCGTCGACCCCAACGACCATGAGAAGGTCCTGCAGCGCAAGCACTACTCCGACCAGCCGCTGAGCGCCCTGGCGTTCAAGACCATCTACGACAAGTTCGGAGACCTGACCTTCGTGCGCGTGTACAGCGGGACGCTCGAGAAGGGCACCCGCGTCTACAACTCGACTCGGGACAAGAAGGAGCGCGTCGACCGCATCTTCCTGATGCACGCCGACGAGCGCGAGCAGGTGGACACCGCGGGGCCCGGCGACATCGTCGCGGTCGGCGGTCTGAAGTTCACCTATACCGGAGACACGATCTGCACGGAAGAAGACCCGATCCTGCTCGAGCCGCCCAAGTTCCCGGACACGGTGATCAGCCTGGCCATCGAGCCCAAGACGAACAACGACAAGGACAAGCTGGCCCAGGCGTTGGCCAAGCTGGCGAAGGAGGACCCGACCTTCACGCACAGCTTCGACGACGAGACCGGCCAGCTGATCATTTCGGGCATGGGCGAACTGCACCTCGAGATCATCAAGTCCAAGCTGATCCGCGAACACAACGTCGACGCCAATGTCGGTGCGCCGCGCGTCAGCTACCGCGAGACCATCCAGACCGAAGCCGAGGCCGAGGGCCGCTTCGTGCAGCAGAGCGGCGGGCACGGCCAGTTCGCGGTCGTCAAGATCCGCCTGGAGCCCTTCGTGAACGAAGACAAGGATCACCTCGTCTTCGAAGAGGAGATCAAGGGCGGCTCGGTGCCCAAGGAGTTCTTCAAGCCGGTCGAACGCGGCATCCGCGGGGCCGCCGCCAACGGCGTGCTGGGCGGCTACCCTACCATCAACGTCAAGGCTGTGCTGTACGACGGCAAGTACCACGAAGTCGACTCGTCGGAACTGGCCTTCGAGATGGCCGGTTCGATCGCCTACAAGGAAGCCGCGAGGAAGGCCAAGCCGGCGCTGCTCGAACCGATCATGAGCGTCGAGGTGGTTACGCCCGAGGAGTACATGGGCAACATCATCGGCGACCTGAACAGCCGCCGCGCGGAGATCGTCGACATCGTCGACCGCGCACACCTGAAGGCGGTTCGCGTGCGCGTTCCGCTGGGCGAGATGTTCGCCTACTCCAACGCCTGCCGCAGCCTCTCCTCCGGCCGCGCGAGCTTCTCGATGGAACCCTACGGCTACCAGAAGGTGCCGGCGAACAAGTACAAGGCCATCCTGGGCGACGACTGGCAGGGCGTGTAAGCCGCTTCCGGTCTTCGTTTCCGGAGATCAAGAGAGCCCGGCCCTCGGCCGGGCTTTTTTATTGGGCGGAACGCACGTTCCCCGCTAGGGTTCGGACGGCGTCTTGGGCGGTAGGATCTCTACGGTCACGGGATCCGATAACAGCATGAAGGAGCGGTCCTTCTCCTGGATCGTGCCGATGTTGGCGCCGAAGGCATATGCGGCCCGTACCGTATAGCGCCCGGGCGGAAGCAGTTCGATGTAGGCGCCCAGGTTGACTTCGTCTTCCATGGTCTCTCCGTACTCCAGGGTATTTACTCTTAAAATCCCGCCCTCTAAGAACGCGGGAATAACGATGCAAACCTGCCGCCCCTGGTCATCGAGGACCTGGAGACTCCAGCTCTCCGATCTGCCGTGACGGTAATTGCCTCCTTCCTGCCAGGCCACCCCCACCAAGTCTGGATGGCGATTGACGAGGCGAACCGGAATCCCCGGCATCTCGGGAAAGGTAGACGTTATGGTGCGCTCCGCTGCAATCTCAAGGGCGACGGGCGGCGGCTCGTCCTTAAGCTGGCATACCGCACTTAGGATCAGCAGTTCATTTCGCATGTCACCATTCCAGTAGTCGCCTGGGTGCTCCTGCGCGAAACGCGAACGTGCCATGCGAGCGTCTTGATACCGATCCTGGAGCCACGGGACCCAGCTTTTGCCTCTGCGAAGGATCTCGGTAAGCCAAACCCCTTCCAGGCGCTCGGCGGCCGTCGCCTCCGCCTTGAAGTCCGCGTCAGATAAGGCACGCATGTGCTCGCTCTGCTCGTACAGATCGTTTTCCCAGCCCTTATCCGTGTCGTTGGGATCGTAGACGAGCAGAAGGTCGTTTAGATCTGGATAAAGCACCCTAAGGACGTCGATATTTGCCCTATTCCGTGCGATCCGGTCCAAGGTCTGGCCGAACGGCTTGCTGGCATCCGTACGCGCGCCAAAAGCCAAAAGCCAGCGAACCGTTGTCGGGTCCCCGGATTCAACGGCCTCGAGGAGTTGCGCCCCTGAATACCAGCTTCGCCAAGACAATAAGATCACGAAAAACAGGAGACCCAAGCCCAGGGCTGCAAGAACGAGGGTCCGCAAACTGAACCGGATGTTCCTCAGCTTCATATATAGGAATCGAATAGCCTAAGGATGCCTTGCGATCCATCGCGGATTGCCGGCCAGGTATTGAGAATTCCGACCTGCAAAGAAAAGCGCGGGTTCCTTTTCAGGAACCCGCGCCATTGAATGCCTGGGGACGCAGGTGGCTTAGCGAGCGGCTTCGGTGAGCTTCTTGGCTTCTTCGGCCGAGAGCACATGGACGCGCTTGCGGGCCGACTTGTCGAAGAAGATCACGCCGTCCTTCAGGGCGAAGAGGGTAAAGTCGCGGCCTTGGCCGACGTTGCGGCCGGCGCGGATCTTGGTGCCGCGTTGGC
This sequence comes from Planctomycetota bacterium, assembly GCA_023150555.1. Lineage (GTDB taxonomy): Bacteria > Planctomycetota > SZUA-567 > H5-PLA8 > H5-PLA8 > JAKLKQ01. Next base: position 78,184 of record JAKLKQ010000022.1, on the reverse strand, counting down.
GGACGATGATGTTACCGGCGCGGGCATTCTCTCCGGCGTACAGCTTGATGCCCAAGTACTTCGGGTTGCTGTCGCGGCCGTTCTTGGTAGAGCCCTGCCCCTGTTTGTGTGCCATGACGATCGACTCCCGTTCAGCTGTTCTTATGGTCCTACGGGACTTGGTTCCGAAGGAGCAGAGTTTTTACCCTGAATCCGACCCCGATTCAAGTTCCGTCTGGCGGCACTTCCGGGGCTTTCTGTATGGGCCAAAAGAAACCGGGCGGCTCGCATCGAGCCGCCCGGCTTTCAGGCTTCTTTCTTGTACGGCTGCTGCTTACCAGGCGACCTGGAAGTTCACAACGAAGTTGTTGTTGCTGACTTCGCGTAGCTGCCGGACGCCAGCGCCACCGTCACCAGAGTCAACGCCTTCGCTCTCTTCGATGACCCAGTTATAGTTGAACTGCAACTTGGCGTTGTGACCCTTGATGAAGTAGTTGACGCCGGCCGTGATCACCTGAGTCTTGGCGATATCCTGGCCGCGGTTGAGGCCGATGCCACCGTTGTTGTTCACGTCAGCATCGTTGATGGTGAAGATATTGTCCATGACATCGTAGCGGCCGACAAATTCCATCGGCAGCAGGAAGTGCTTCTTGAAGGTGCCGCCTTCGCGCAGGCCGTCAGCCCAGATGCTGTCGCTGAGCTTGTAGCCGGTGTTGATGGTCCAGCCCTGGACGGTGAACGGAGCGCTGGTACCCGTGGTCGAGTCGATGCCGACGGGCAGGCGCAGCTCGCCCGGCGCAAAGCGGTCACGGTAGCTACCCCATTCGCCGCGGATCCACCAACCGCGGACCGGGCCACCTGGCTTGTACATGCCGTACGCGTACAGCAGGTGGTGGTCGGTACCGGGGCGATTCAGGCCGTCGACCGGGTCGAGCAGCGCACCACCGCCGTTGACCAGGCCCAGGTGGCCACCGGACTCGCCACCCTTACCGTACTTGGCGCCGAAGCCCAGCTCGATGCTACCCCAGGTCTCGTCCTTCCACAGCGGGCGCAGCAGGACGCTTCCCACGTAATCGAACTCATCGTTGTCATTGGCGCGATTGCGCGTGCTTTGGAAGGCCGTGCCGGCGCCGTTGAAGACGCCCAGCCAGTACTGGAAGCGCTCATCCCACCACGAGCCGTGAACCTGGAGCCCCAGGTCGCGGTCGTTGGCCAGCTGGCTGATCATAGAGCGTTCGACGAAGTCCAGGTGCGCATCGTCGCGGATACCTTCCTCGCCGATGTGGGCCTGCTGCTGACCAACGGTGAAATCGTGGTGCGGGATGACGCCGTGGTAGTTGATGTACGCATCGTGGAGCAGGCGGTTAGCGCTGCCCGAACCGTTGCGGACGGCCTCGTTGCGGACGTTGCCGACGTTAACGAGAAACAGGTTGGTGGGATCGTTCGCATCATCAGTGGCAAATTCGACACCGGGATTGAAGGTGGCTACGCCGCGGGCTGCCTGGTTCTGGTTGTTCGGCAGGCTCGGGTAGCTGTCAGCTTCGGCCGCCGGATCGATCATTACGTAGGCCGTGACGTTCTCGTGGATGTCCATCGTGAAGCGCAGCTGCGCGCGGCGGACGGCAAATCCGTCGTTGTCGTTGACTTCGTTGCTGCCGAAACCTACGGTACCGTCAGAAGCGGTGGCCCCACCCTGGGCCACGAGGGCCTGGTGGTTATAGACGGAGAAGTTGTCGTTCTGGATCGTGTAGAACCAGACCTGAACCAGCCCGCCCATCGTGAGCTTGCCTTCCTTCGTTGTAACGCCGGCATTCGGGCCATACTTGTTCTCGACCATCACGTCCGCATTGGCGATGGGCGAGTTGGCGATGCCGGACTTGCGCTCCTGCGCACTGAGGCGGCGCCGGAGGTCTTCCAGGTCCTTCTTGAGCGTGGCGTTCTGGCGCCGCAGCTCATCCACGCCGCCGTCGGCCGCGATGGCCTTATTGGCGGTGCAGAGGGTAAGACCAAGAATCAATCCCGCTACGAGTGTGTGCTTCATTTCCCCTCTCCTGAAATGGTGTGAACTCGGTTCCTCACCCAATGCCTATGCTGTTTCCTTGCTGCTGCTTCTTACGTACAACTCGACCCGCAATCCGGAAATGACCGGAACGAAGCCGTACGCTCGTTTACTGAAAGCGGTGATGAGAATACCCTCCCGAGGTCGGCTCGTCCACAAAAATTTATCGACCGACGCCTTTATTTACTGTTTCTTTTTCTGCCCTGAACCCGAACCCGAAGTGCATATAACCTGTTTTATTTTAAGGCCTTATGCAATTAAACCCAATGCGGTTATTAGGATTCTATTTTCAAAGATGAACAAGTGCAGCATTTTTCTTTACGGCCTTTACGCAATCTGTGAAGGCCCAGACGGCAGCAGCGTCTCTTGCCTCCTTAATAACAACAGAACCGGGTGGCGAGAGCCACCCGGTTCAATCTCGCTGCACCAGTTTCTTCGATTATGCCCAGGTGATTTACCAAGCGACCTGGAAGTTCACGACGAAGTTGTTGTTCTTGACTTCGCGGAACTGCTGGAAGCCGCCTTCGATGTCGTCGTCGTCGTCTTCGACCACGATGTTGTAGTTGAGCTGAAGCTTGGCGTTGTGGCCCTTGATGTAGTAGTTGATGCCGGCGGTGATCACCTGGGTCTTCCAGATATCCTGGCGGCGCGTCGGATGGAGTTCGTCGTTGAAGAAGAGATTCTGCATTACTTCGTAGCGGAACGCGAATTCCATGGGCAGCAGCAGCTGCTTCTGCAGCAGGCCGCCGTTGCTCAGGTCATCGGCCCAGCGGCTGTCGCTGAGCTTGTAGCCGGTGCTGACGTACCAGCCGTCGATGCTGAAGGGCGCCGGATCGCTGCCAATGCCGTACAGATCGAAGGGCGCGAAGCGGTCGCGGTACTTGCCCCATTCGCTGCGGATCCACCAGCCGCGGACCGGGCCGCCCGGCTTGTACATCAACCAGGCGTACTGCAGCGAGTGGATGGTGCTGTCTCGGTTCAGGCCGTCTAGCACGTTTACAGAAGGCTGGTGATCGCCGGCTTCGCCACCCTTTCCGTACATGATGCTGTAACCGATTTCGATGCTGCCCCAGGTCTCGTCCTTCCACAGCGGGCGCAGCAGGATCGACGCGACCGCATCCTTGTCATCGTTGTCGTCGGAGCGGTTCTGGTGCTGCTGGAAGGCCGTGCCGGAACCGTTGAAGAAGCCGACCCAGTATTGCAGGCGGTCATCCCACCAAGTTCCGTGGAGCTGCGTGCCGATGTCGCGCATGTCGGCCAATTGGGTGATCATGGCGCGTTCGACGAAATCCAGCTGCGAGCTGTCGCGAGTGCCTTCCTCGCCCAGCATGCGCTTCATCTGGCCGACCTTGCCGTCGTGGTGGGGAATAATGCCGTGGTAGTGAATGTACGCGTCCTGCAGCAGGCGGTTGGCGTTACCGGTACCGTTTCGGACTTCGAGGGTGCGGATGCCCTGCGGCACGCCGGTGAACAGCAGGCCCTGGGTGCCGTCGTCGGCGAAGGCCACGCCGTCGCCGGAGATCACCGAGCTCTGATTCTGTGGCAGGCTGGGGAACGAGGTGGCTTCGCGCGCGGGATCGATCATAACGTGCGCGGTGACGTTCTCGTGAATCGCGATCGTGAAGCGCAGTTCCGAGCGGCGGACACGGAAGCCGTCGTTGTCGTTGGTTTCGTTGGAGCCGAACAAAGCGGGCGTGCCCGCGTTGATCTGGTTCGCGTCGGTCCAGGTGTAGGTGTCGTTCGCGATCTGGTAGAACCACACCTGCAGCAGCCCGCCCATGGTGACAGCGCCGGCGCGGCTCAGCACGGTCTCGTTGGGGCCATAGCCCGAGCCAGCCAGGTGGTCGGCACGCTCCATGGCGTCGGCATCGATCTGCTTGCCGCCCTTCATCTGGCGTTCAAGCTGAGCGATCTCCTTGCGGAGCGACTCAATCTGTTCCTTGTTCGTCTTCGCGTCGGCAGCCTTCGGCTCCTCTGCACGGGCGGTCAACGAGACGCCCAGCGCGACGATCAGGCCCAGCAGGACAATCCGGTAGCGTTCCACAACGCCCCTCCCGAGAATGCGTTCCTACGGTTCAACTCGACGCCATGCCCGAAACAGTTTTCGAGCCGGCGCACACCTGTTCAAACGAAATAGCGAGATGATTGTAGCTGCATCCGGGGCCGTGTCTATCAAAAATTGAACTTGCTACCCTTTTTGAGTCAAGGACTTACAGTTTCATTCCCAGGCTTCTAAAGACTTCCTCATGCAAGGGCTTCGCTGGGGTGCCCTTTTCGGATACCGTCACAGTCAGGGTCAAGAGGACCTGTTCCGGCCGTGCACAAGAGCGTTCGTCGCACGCCTGGAAGGTCACTTCCACCTGCAACCGGGCCGTACCCGGCGCGAGGTCCTCGGGCACCTCCAGCCACGCACCCACCAGTACAGGACTCTTGTAGACCGCCAGCGCGCCGCCTAACTCGGGCGCTGTCAGCTCCTCGGCGGCGGGGTACCTGAAGTCCTTGAGGGCGCCCAAGGCAGCGCTTTCCAGGCGAACGGCCGTGCCCACCAGGCCCTTCTGAGAAGGCTCGTGGGCTTGCACATGCCATTGGGGCTCGAACTCCAGCCGCACCGCCACCGGAACGCGCCCGCCGGCGAGTAGGCTCCCGGCGCCGAGCAGAAGTTCCGCCGTCACCGGCCCGCGCGTCACCTTGGCGGCCGGCGCGGCCACGATGGAGGCGATCGCGTGGCCGTCCTCGAGGAATTCGTCGAGCGCCACGAGCATGGACTCGACCATCGCCGGGGCCTTGTCCATGAAAATGTGATAGGCCTTCATCACTTCGACAGCGCGCTCGGCATAGGCCTTCTTCCCCGTGGCACGGGCCAGGCGCACCAGGGCTTGCGCGGCGATCCCGTTCCCCGACGGCGTCGCGTTGTCGGCCGGCTTCTTCATTCGTATGAGCAGTTCCTCGTGGTCGTCGGCCGTAAAGAAATAGCCGCCCTTCGCGGCGTCCCAGAAGTGCCTGTCCATCTCCGCCACCACGCGTTCTGTCTCGTCCACCCAGCGCTTCTCGCCGGTAGCTTCATGGAGGTCGAGGAAGGCCTCCGCCAGGAAGGCATGGTCGTCCTGATAAGCGGCGAGCCGGGCCTGGCCGCGGTTGTAGGTGGCCCGCCAGCGCCCGTCCTTCCCGCGCAGATTCCTGAGCAGCCAGTCGGCAGCGCGGACCGCGGCCTTGGTGTAGGCCGGCTCCTTCAGAGCCAAGCCGCCCTGCGCGAGGCTCCCGATCATCAGCGCATTCCAGGAGGTGAGGACCTTGTCGTCGAGGCCCGGCCAGACGCGCTTGGCGCGCACGGCGCGCAGCTTCTCGAGGCAGCCGGCGGCCCAGGCGCGCAGTTCGTCCGGATCGCGGTCCAGGCGCTTGGCGTGGGCGTCGAGCGACTGGGCCAAGTGCGGGATGTTCATGCCGCTGGGCTGATGGGTGGCCTCGTCGTGAAAGTTCCCCTCAGGGCGAATCTGGTAGAGCTCGCAGAAGAGGTCCGCGTCGTCGCCCAGAATCTTATCGACCTCGTTGCGGTCCCAGACGTAGAACTTGCCTTCCTCGCCGTCGCTGTCGGCATCGTAGGCGCTGTAGAAGGCGCCGTCCTTCGAGGTCATCTCGCGCAGCACCCAGTCATAAATCCCGCGTGAGGTGCGTGCGTAGGCCGGGTCCTGCAGCACCACGCTGGCGCGGGCGTAGACGGCCGCCAGCTGCGCGTTGTCGTAAAGCATCTTCTCGAAGTGCGGCAGGAGCCAGAAGCCATCGGTCGAATACCGGTGGAAGCCGCCGCCGACGTGGTCGTGGATGCCGCCGAGCTGCATCTTGTCGAGCGTCAACGCCAGCATCTCGCGCGCGGGCTTCTCGGCCTTGCCGCCGGCTACGATCTCCAGCAGCAGCGCCAGGGCGCTGTGCGGCGGGAACTTGGGCGCGCCGGCGTTGCCGCCTTCCTCGAAGTCGAAGCGCTCGACCTGGAACGGCACGAAGCGTTCCACCGTGCCGCGGTCCAGGGGGCGGTCGGCAGCGGGCAGATCCTGCTCGGCGTAGGATTTCAGGGCCTCCTTGGCCTTCTCGGCGAAGGTATTGAGGCGCTCGCGTTCTGTGGCCCAGCCCTCACGAATGCGGTCCATGATGGGCATGAACTGCTGCTTAGGGAAATACGTGCCGCCGAAGAACGGCAGGCCTTCGGGCGTCATCACCACCGACATCGGCCAGCCGCCGCGTTGCGTCACCATCTGGACGTAGTGCATGTAGATGTCGTCGACGTCGGGGCGCTCCTCGCGGTCGACCTTAATCGACACAAAGCCTTCGTTCAGGACCTTGGCGACCTCCTCGTCCTCGAAGCACTCGTGCTCCATGACGTGGCACCAATGGCAGGCGCTGTAGCCCACCGACAGGAAGATCGGCTTCTGCTCCGCGCGGGCTTTTGCGAAGGCCTCGGGACCCCACGGATACCAGTCCACCGGGTTATGGGCGTGCTGCAGAAGATAGGGGCTCGTCTCTTTGGCCAGGCGGTTGGTGTGCGGAGGCTTTCCAGCAGAGCCGGAGGCGAGTTTCGATGTCGACACGGTTGGCTCCTTATCTATCACGCCGTGGAGATTCCCCGTCACCGTCTTCATGTTTCTGCCGGCAATGAGAAAAGCGTAGAGGGCTGTGACGAGGCCACCTAACAAAACCAAAATTAGAGCGGACGATCGGCCCATTCCTGCAACTCCTCCAACAGTCGGACGCTACCGATACCAACATTCCCGCAATTACCTAACATTGAATCGGCACACGTGCATCAATATCTGGGTAATGGCGCGCCCATTGGATGGATCAGCCAGGCCTCAAAATCCCGAATATATCGCTTAAATTCAATAATTCCAACCAATTATGATATCTACAAGGCTCATGCCAAAAGACTTACAAGATCGCAGAAAAATCCGCTCGTCGGTTTGCTTTGCACGTGTCCATATCCTAAAATAAAAATGTGAGCGTCGGAGGGGGCTTACCTTTCAGGAGGGAAAAGGACAATCTAGCGGTGAAGTCAAAGGTGGTGGACTATGGATGCCAGGATTTTCAAGAATGGAGAACGCGTAATCCTTCGCTCTAGCAAACGGCGACGTCGAATGGGAGCTCGAGTCGTCGGAATTGAGCGAGGCAAACGTCGGATTATTACGGACTTGGGTGAACGTAAAACCGTTCCCATTCGCGCGCTCGACTATCCCCAACACGAAACCATTTTGATGCTCGAGGCACGCCTCGACCGCAACCTCAACAGCAAGCGCGAGCAGGGCCGCTACATCAAAGCGCTCCTGGAACAGTACGGCGCGAAGCTGCTGTACGAACGCGTTCACACCATCGAGGGCTTGCAGTTCTTCCTGAGAAGCGAAGGCCGCAAGTCCAACGTGCGCCTGATCCACTTCACCGGCCACGGCCACGGCCGCGAGGGCACGCTCTCGCTGACGCTGGAAGACATCAAGCTCGCGGAGAGTTCGGAGCTCTTCAAGGGCCTGAAAGGCAAGATCCTGCTCTTCTCGTCCTGCGAGATCGGCCGCCGCGCCAAGATCCTGCGGAACATCGTGCGCGAGAACGGCCTCGCCGGCATCATCACCTACCGCGCGGAGGTCGAGGACACCTACGCGAACCTGGCCGAGTCAATGGTCTACGACCGCCTCCTGCTGTCGTCGGATCCGCCCGAACGCATCGTCAAGCACGTCAACGCGGCGCTGAAGGCCCTGGGCGCGAAGCCCGAACTGCATCCGTACTGCCGCAACGTGTTGTGTTGCTATAACTAGCCTCCTCGGTCCGGCGCGGCTCGCCCGAAGCCTGGGTGCGCCCCGCGCCGGCCTTTCCCATTCCAAGTCGCCTAACGCGCAAACCCAATTGACGTTACGCTCCACTTGCCCGATTCTGGCCGGATGCTGAAGCCGATGAACGCCAGGCCCGACTTCTCGGAGCCTCTCCTGCAGGCTGGCTATGCCGACCTGCCGGTGGGCGCGCTGTTGGCCGGCGCCGTTGGCCTTTGGCGCATCCCGGCAAGCGCGAAGATCACGGTCGTCGACCACGACGGCGCGCGCATCCTGGCCTCCTCGGATGACGGCCTACCCTGTGTGCTGGCCGTCGGCGACGAAAGCTGGGGCGACGTCCACGTGCGCTGCGCGGTGACGCCCCTCCCGGCCCAGAGCCCACGCGGTGGCGGACCGATCGGCGTCGTGGCGCGCTACCGCGACGCGCGCAACTACCTGGCCCTCGTCTACGACCGCGACGGCCGCCTGAAGCTGCTTAGGCGGGATGGAGAGGACTTCACCATCCTAGCGGGGGCGCACCTGCCGCACGAAGCGGGGCACCCCCTGAGCTTCGCGCTCACCGTCACCGGCAGCCAGGCCCAAGGCGAAGCCGGCGGCGTGGCGATCAAGGCACGCTTCGAGGGCCTGAAGCTGGGCAAGGCGGGGCTCTTCGCCGGCGGCGCGGGGCGCTTCGGCCCGCTGGGCGTCGAGACCACCAAGAAGGATGCCGCGCGCCTGGAGAAAGCCCGCGCCGCGCGAGGCAAAGCCGACGTGCGTGTGCTGAAGCGCAACCCCGCGCTGCGGCTCGACCGCGAGATCGACCTGCGCGGCCTGTTGCACGGCCCCAACGTGCGCCTGGCCGACGTCGACGGCGACGGCCGCCCGGAGATTCTCGTCGCGCAGGGATCGAAGCGCGTTGCCGAACAGTGCCAGCTCACGCGCCTGACCTGCCTCACGCTGCTGGACCTCAACGGCAAGGTACGCTGGCAGGCCGGCGTGCCCGACGATGCGTCCGATGGCGCACCGTACGAGCGCGACCTGCCCTTCCAGATCGCAGACGTCAACGGCGACGGGATCCTGGAAGTCGTCTGCGCGTTCGGCTTCGATATCCAGTACCGAGACGCCAAGACAGGCAAGCTGCTGTGGAGTTTCTCGCCGCCGGAGATGATCAAGTACCCGGTCGGGCGCGACTTCAAGGAGATCGCCCCGAACTTTGGGCTGCCGTGGGGCGACGAGTTCATCAATCTCGACGTGGCGCAGATGAGCACCTGCAACGTGCAGGGCCGGCCCAGCGCACGCGACCTGCTGATCAAGGATGACGCGCACCACTTTTTCGTGCTCGATCCGTTCAACAACGCCGAGGTTCTGCTGCGCCACCGCGGCGTGCACGGGCCCTTCATCTGGGCCGGGGACCTCGACGGCGACGGCTGCGATGAGTTCCTGGCCGGGCGAAGCTTCGTGGACCACACGGGCAAGAGCCTGTGGACGCGCAGCGGACGCGACCGGCCCTGGGCGGCAACGGCATTGGACCTGCTCGCACCGGGCGGCCGCAACCGCACCATCCTGGTCTGCTGCGGCGGCGACGGACTCGGCTACCTCGCCCCCGACGGTGCCGAACGTGTCCGCGTGCCGGGCAGCATGCGGCGCATGGCCGTAGCCCGCTTCCGCTCGGACCGCGCCGGCCTTCAGGTCGCCACGGTGACCGGCGGCGAGCACCCCGGCATCGCGCGCCTGCACGACGCGGTGGGGCGCACGCTCTGGACGCGCGAACTGCCTTTGCCCGGCGGCGCGCCGGGCGTGGCCGTGCCGGTCAACTGGGCGGGCCGCGACGAGGAATTGCTGCTGTACGCGCTGGCGCCCGGCACCGGCCTCTTAAACGGACGCGGCGAATGGGCCGTCGAAGCGCCCGCACAGGGCCCGAGCGCCTACTCGGATATCGTTGAAGGCTATGTGGCCGACGGCCGCGACGGCCTGGCCGCGTGGGACGCGCGGAAGCTGGCGATTTACGTCCCGGAGGACGCGCCGGCCAAGGGCCGCCGCAAGCGCAGCGTCTACCGCCCCGTGCGTCCCGGCCGCGAGAACGGCGGCCAGGATCAGGCGCGCGTCAGCCTGCCGCCGGGCTGGTAACTTTAGAGCGTTTTCAAAGATTACGTAGCGCTTCTTCGCGGATACGCCGCACCGTGACTTTGTCGGCCTCCATCGACAACCCTCTGGGTTGCCTGCTTCGGCCTTCGCGTCACGGTGCGTCTCGCATGCGAATAGGCGCTACAGTTATCTCGAAAGCGCTCTAGAACCCGCCGCCGCCCGCCGGGGCCGGCGGAGGCACGGCCATAGGCGCCATGACCGCCGCACCTCTGGTGAATCCCACCATCACACCACCCAGGACTCCAAAATAGGTCGGCAGCGCCGGCAGGGGCGAACGGATCGTCGATACCAACACGCCGTCCTTCGCCGGGGGCGTGCTGACGGTCAGCGGCGGCACGGCCGCGAACAGATCCTTCTTCTGGATCAGCTTGGAGCACTCGGCCGTCAGCTCCTTGTCGTCTTTCTTGGCCATGGCCAGGATCGGAAGCCCCAGCCGTGCGCCGAAGTCCATCAGGTCGGGCACGTTGAGATAGAAAACCGTCGAAGCGGCGTCGCCGGCGGGAAGAACCTTGGCCGGGTCGAAGCCCGGCGACTGCTTGGCCAGCGCCGCGAGCCGCGCCCTTACCTGCTCGAGGCCGCTGCCAGCGATCACGCGCTTGCCCGCCGCCGCCAACGTGAGGCGGTAGGGCATCCGCTGCCGCGCGATGTCCTTCAGGTACGGGCTGTCCTCGGGTTCGGTGTAGATCGTGACGCCGCCCTCTTCGACGGGCTTGAGGACCGGCGGAAGATCGGCAGGCGCCTGGCCGCCGGCGGCTTTCGCGTCCTGTTCGGCCTTGTACTTCGCGAGTCCGTTCACGAGCTTGGCGAGGTTGGCGGTTAACTCCTTCGTCTTGGCCTCGTCCGGGCAGGTCAGTGCGAAGCCGATGTCCGGCGCCGCGAGGGCCTGCGGCATGTCGACCCAGTAGACGGCCGGCCCCTGGATCGACGCGGCCAGATCCTTGAACTTGAGGCCCATCGCGTCCTCCACCTTCTTGATCTCTGCGTCCTCCGCGCCTTCGGGCGCCGGCGGCGCGCCGAATTGCATTGCCTGCCACCGTATGAGCATCTTGGCGTACTCGAGGCCGAAGTCGCCCATGGCCGCGCCGTCCAGGGGAAAGTTGCCCGTCAACGCTACCTTTGGCGGCACCACCTCGAATATCGCACGCATCGCCGCGGCGTCCTGGGCCTGGCTGGCCATCTGAGCCAGGAAGCCCTCGAAAGCGCCGGTCTTGGACGTGAGGACCATCCGTTCTTCGAACAAATCATCCTTTACCGCGCTGGTCAGGGCGAACCACGTGATACTCCCGTAGCCGGCCTTCTTCATCAGATCCATGAACCCCGCGCCGCCGCCGGGCGCCATGCCCATCATGCCATTGAGCACCGCCAGGTACTGCTCGATGTTGATCAGCAGCACGAAGTCCGGCGGCGTGCCTTCGCCCTGGATCTTCTTGAAGTCCGGCGTATTCGCCAGGTTCTCCGCCTGGGGCTCGATCAGGCCCTGCGCGACCGCCAGCACGGCATCCTCGTTGTTCGCCACGACCATGTGCCGGCCGACGAGCGCGAAAACGCCGTCACCGCGCTGCCCCGTTAACGCCGTCAGCCCGCTCAGGTCTTTCGGTTGCAGATGCCCTGCCAGGCCAGTCTCGCCCATGAACGCCTCGAAGGCCTTGGCGGGATCATCTGCCGGCAGCTGCACCACCGCGGCAACGCGCGCGGTCTTGAACTCCGGAATGTCCACATCCCATGCCGCTGCAGCCATCTGGCCGCCCATCTTGTCGGTCCAGCTTACGATGCGGTCCCAGGTACCCGCGGGCATCTCCGACTTAAGGCGCGCCAGCAACAGGTCCGCCAACGGCTTGAAGTCCGGTCCATCGACAAGCTTGCCCAGTGCCGTCGTCCGGGCCTTTCGGCCATAGTCCTTCAGGCTGTTGAGGTGCACGGCGAAGATCGCGTTTGCCGGGAAGAGTTCCGTGTAGACCGCGTCGGGCCGAGCGCGAAGCCAACCGATGCGCTGCGATAGTGCCGCCGCGCGCGTTCGCGTCTCGACGTCGGGGCTCTTGGCTGCCTCGCGCAGGGCTTCCAGCGCCGGGGCGCCGGCCATGAGCAGGTTCTTCTCGGCAGCATCGCGCTTGCCGAAGTCCTCGTCGCCCAGTTCCTTGATCCAGGCCGCGATCTGTTCCTGCGTGACCGCCGGCTTCGCGGCGTCCTCGGCGCGAGCATCCTGCGCCAGGGGCAACGCGAGACCTAGCACACAAAGTGCAGCGAGCAGCGATGGCGATAGGCGGATCATGGCGCGTCTCCTCAACTGTCGATTTAGAATCTGACCTGCCAGGCAAGAAAAGGTTTCAGCCCACTCTTCTAAACCTTTCGGCCAATTTTTCCACCCGGGGCCTGCCAGAATGAGAACCGGCTGCAATAGATTCCTCACGGCAAAAAATGAAACCGGCGGCGCCCTTTCGGGACGCCGCCGGCCATTGCGGCAATGGGTTGTCCGGCACGAGTCTTACATGTCGAAGTACAGGTAGAACTCGTGGGGATGCGGGCGCAGGCGCACCTGGTCGGCTTCCTTCTTGCGCTTGTAGTCGATCCAGGTCTCGACGACATCCGAGGTGAAGACCTCGCCCTTGAGCAGGAACTCGTGGTCCTCCTCGAGCGCGTTGAGTGCCTCGTCCAGGCTGCCCGGCGTGTTGGGCACCTTGGCCAGCTCTTCCGGCGGCAGGTCGTAGATGTCCTTGTCCAGCGGCTTGCCCGGATCGATCTTGTTCTGGATGCCGTCGATCGCGGCCATCAGCAGCGCCGAGAAGGCCAGGTACGGATTGCACGTCGGGTCCGGACAGCGGAACTCGAAGCGCTTGGCCTTCGGGTTCTGGCTGAACATCGGGATGCGCAGGCAGGCCGAGCGGTTGCGCGCGCTGTACGCCAGGTTGATGGGCGCTTCGTAGCCCGGCGTCAGGCGCTTGTAGCTGTTGGTCGTGGGGTTGGTGATGGCCGTCAGCGCGCGGGCGTGCTTGAGGATACCACCCATGGCGAAGAGGGCCGACTCGCTGAGCCCCGCGTAGCCGTTGCCGGCAAAGGTGTTCTTGCCACCTTTCCAGATCGACATGTGCGTGTGCATGCCGCTGCCGTTGTCGCCGAAGAGCGGCTTGGGCATGAAGGTGGCGCACTTGCCGTACTTCTGGGCCACGTTCTTGACGACGTACTTGTACTTCATCAGGTTGTCGGCGGTCACAGTCAGCGTATCGAAGACGAAGTCGATCTCCGCCTGGCCGGCGGTGGCAACTTCGTGGTGCTGGCGCTCGATCTTCAGGCCGATCTGCTCCATCGTCAGCATCATCTCGTTGCGCAGGTCCTGCTGCTGGTCGATGGGCGGAACCGGGAAGTAGCCTTCCTTGGGCCGGATGTCGTGGCCCAGGTTCGGGCGCGTCTCGCTGCCGGGGCGGCCGCTGGTCCAGTGGCCTTCTTCCGACTCGATCTCGTACCCGGCGGCATTGGTCTGGCCGTAGATGCGGATGTTGTCGAAGACGAAGAACTCGGCTTCCGGACCGACGAAGACCTGGTCGCCGATGCCCGTGCTGGCCAGGTACTTCTCGGCCTTCTGGGCGATGTTGCGCGGATCCTTGTTGTAGTCGGCGCGCGTGATGGGATCCTGGATGGTGCAGATCAGCACCAGCGTGGTGTCCTTGAAGAACGGATCGATGAACGCGGTGCTCGCGTCCGGAATCACCAGCATGTCGGACTCGTGGATGCCCTGCCAGCCGCGGATCGAACTGCCGTCAAAGCCCAGGCCTTCCTTGAAAACCTCTTCGGTCAGCTCGCGGATCGGCACCGAGAAGTGCTGCCACGTACCGATGAAGTCCATGAAACGGAAGTCCACCGTGTTCGCGCCCTTTTGCTTGGCCAGCTCAAGGACGTCCTTAGCCGTCTTCGCCATGACAAAGCTCCTTACGCCTACGATTCCCGTCCGCCCATCCCAAGGCGGACCACCCTGAAGCACCCCTGAAGGGAAAAAGGAGAGGTAAAAGGCGCGGGCCGCAGCTGCCCGTTGTCCGAGGTTACCAACCTGCGCGCGGCATCCCCCCGGCATTGCCCTTCACGACGTCCGACTTCCGCTTCCCACGACCTTCGGTCCTAAAGACTAGATCGCTTCCGGCCCGCGTTCCCCCGTGCGGATGCGGACGCAGTCTTCCAGCGACAGCACAAAGATCTTGCCGTCGCCGATTTCGCCTTCCTCGCCGCTGCGGCCACCGCGAATGATGGCCTGAATCGTCGGCTCGACGAAGTCGTCGTTCACCGCGATCTCCAGCTTCACCTTGCGCAGCAGGTTCACCGTGTACTCGTGCCCGCGGTAGATCTCTGTGTGACCCTTCTGCCGGCCGAAGCCCTGCACGTCGCAGACCGTCAGGCGTACAACCTCGACCTCGCTCAAGGCCTCCTTCACGGCCTCCAAGCGGGACGGCTGGATGATGGCTTCGATCAGTTTCATGATTGAAATTCCTTTTGGTGGCTCAAGCCGCAACCGCAGGCGAGCGGCTCCACGGCTTCATTCCGTAGCATGGCAAGAACGGGGCCAATGGGCTCCGATCGTGTCCTATACTTTCGCGAACTTGAAACGGCATGTTGAGCGCGGAGTTATGGTGTCGCGGCAGGAGTCGATTGCAAGTTTTAATTTTTTCGATGCGCACTTTTGAGCAGCGCGGTCAAGAAACGACACCTCTCGTTTTCGCAAGGTGCAGCGCGGAAGACGAGTGACGCGTTGCGCTTGCAGCGAATGGCGAGCACAGAAGTTCGGCGGCACCAAAACAAAAGGCCCCCCGCTTCCGGGAGGCATTGTGGGTGCGCTCTATGGAGCGCGTGCTTCGGCGCACCGCATCCGGTGCACCGGCTATCTCAGACGGTCCGGCTCAACGTCAGGCGCCGGGCCATGGCGTGGCAAAGGCGGCGACCAGGCCGGCGATATGCGCCACGAAGCAGACGCCCGTGACAAACGCCACAATGATGAACCCGACTTTCAGTTCCTTCTTCTCCTGTGCCGTCATGGCCGGCCTCCTTGTATCGAGTTTGGTCCGTTCGCTTTTCATCAGGGGGGACCCCCAATTGCGCTCCCCTGACCTGTCTATAAGCGTATATACACATCTCTTTATGTCAAGAGAATCTTCTGGATTTCTTGCCGGCACCAGCGAACCGTCCGCGGCCTGGAACCGTAAAGCACCCCGGAGCGGTAACCTCTTAATTGGGCTGGAGTAAGGAGGGCGCGACGTGCCCGTCCGAAGGATGAACTGCGGCTTCACGTTTCTGGAACTGCTCTTCGTTCTGGCGGTCGTGGCCGTCATGGCCTGCCTGGTCCTGGCCGCGCTCACAAAGAAGCGCACAGGCTTTTGGCGGTCCTCCTGCATGAGCAACCACTCGCAGCTCGGCAAGGCCTGCGTGATGTACGCCAACGTGAACGCCAACCTGGGGCTCTTCCCCGACGACGGCGTCTCCGCGCTGAAGTCCCTGAACCTGCTCTACGACGGCTACGTACGCGACGCGCGCGTCTTCCGCTGTCCCAACGTCAAGACCAACGACAGCACAACGGTGCAGGCGGCGTCCACCGGACCGCCAAACCTCGACCGCCTCATGACGTCCTACGGCTACGACCGCGGGCATGGCCAAGACAACGGCGCGGCGGGCATCACCTCGGACCTGGCGGGCTCGCCGCGCACCGGCGCGATGGACGCAACCGACAACTCCTCCAATCACGGGCGCGCGAACCGCCGCGGCGCCGGGCAGAACGTGCTTGCCGCCGCGGGGAGCGTGGAATGGTTCGACCAGCCCTTCCAGGAGATCAACGGGCAGCTGGACCAGTTCTTCGTGCCCGGCCCGGCAACCCAGGGTGACGACGACACGCTGCTGGAGGACGATTGAAGCGCCTTAGCTCCCCTTCACCACCGGCAGCAGCAGGTGGCTGGGGCGCGCGGTGTCGTGGAAGACCGTCTGGTGCGCACTGACGAAATGGCTGTCGGTCTCGTTGTTGCCGCCGGTATTGAGGTTGCGGCCGATGCGCGGGAAGTTGCTGCTGCTGACGGCCAACGCGATGCGGTGCCCGGCCTGAAACTCGTTGCTCGTGAACCAGAGGTCGATCTCGTAGCGCTCGATCTGCCCCGGCGTGAGGAACTCGGGTTTCTCCATGCCCTTCCGGTACCGCGCGCGCACCACGCCGTCACAGACCAGCCGCGCGTCACCGTCGGGCGCCACGTCCATCAGCTTGGCGGTGAAGTCCGTGTCCACGGCAGAGGACGACGCGAACAGTACCAGCCGCACATTCCCCGTCACTTCCAGCGGCTCGGCAAGCGGCGCGCTGTAGTAGGCCAGCACGTCGTGGCGGTACAGCGTTACGCGCTGGTCGCGAGCCCCGCGCTTCATCGGCAGTACCCGGGCCGGCCCGCTGTTGGCGCCGCCCCACGATGGCACCGGGTCGGCGGGGTCGTAGAGGTAGCGGTCGGGCGGCTGTTCGCCGGGCGCCTCGAACGACAGCTCCCCGCGCGTCCACGCGCCGCGCACGTTGCCTTCGCTGTGCAGGTAGAGCTTGGTCTCGGCGGCGCGCTTCGGCGGGAACTCCTGCTCGTCGCGCCAGGCGTTGCGGCCCATCACGAAGATGCGCACCGGCGCCGGCGCGGGGACGCGCTCGTCCTGCTTCAAGTGCCGCGTGAAGAATGCGATCTCGGCGGCGCGGTGGTTGACCTTGGACGCAGGTCCGAAGTCGTACTCGCCGGCGGCGTCGCCGTCGGAGCCGTGGTCCCAAGGCCCAACAACCAGATGCGTGTTGCGCTTCTGCTGCTCCGTGCCGTGCTGCATGGTGTGCAGGTAGAAGTCGATGGGCCCGGTTCCGCAGTGATCGTACCAGCCCGTGACCATCAGGTTGGGCGTGTCGAGTTTCGCGAAGCGCTCATAGTCCGCGGTGCTCCAGTAGTTGCGCAGCGGATCGGCGACGACGTCACGGTACAGTTCCAGCGGGCCGCCCAGCCCGTCGAGCACGCTCGTCTGCGGCAGCTTGAAGAGGTGCGGCATCCAGTCGATCGAGTCGTAGGGGTTCAATTGCGGGCCGCTCTGCGCGAAGAAGAACCACATCGGCACCTGGTGGAACATCGTCGCCCCGCCCAGGCGGCTCATCATGCCGTACGGCAGCACCTGCGGGCACATCGCGCGGTGCGCCGGATGCGCCAGGAACGCCGTCGCCGTCTGCACCCGGGCCAGCGCCGAACCGCCGAAGGTCCCGACGCGTCCGCTGCACCACGGCTGCTTCACTATCCAATCGATCGTGTCGTAGCCGTCCTCGGGAAAGTCGCCGCGCCCGGTCGGCCAGCCCTCGGACTTGTGCCGCCCGCGCACGTTCTGAGCCAGCACCACAAAGCCCTTCTCGTTGAACGCCTTCGCCGCGTCGGCGACCTTCTCCGCGCCGTACATGCAGCGCGCCATCAGCGCGGGGAACGGTCCGGCGCCCGGCGGCAGGTGCAGAAAGCTCTGCAACTTCACGCCGTCGCGCATCGTGAGCATCAGTTCCTGGACGGGCACGATCTCTCCTTTCAGCGCGGCGGGGTTCTCGTCTTGCCGGATTGGCGCGAGCCAGGATAACCGATGCTCATGGCCTTTAAAGAAAAGGCGCGCGCGGTCTGGCAGCTCGCGCGGCCCTTCACCTGCCTGCCGCCCGCGCTGGGCGTGCTGTCCAGCGCGGCGGTGGCCGTCGGCGCCTACCGTCGCACGCGCGGCGCGGACTACAGCATCGGCGACGTGCTTGCCGAATTGAACGCTTGGGCTTCGCGTCATGCCATGGACGAGACTCGCACGGTCGGCGCCAGCGTCACGCTGGGCGTACTGGCGGCGATCGCTCTGAACGTCTACAGCAACGCGCTGAACCAGCTCTGCGATCTGGAGATCGACAAGCGCGCCAAGCCCGAACGCCCGCTGGTGCGGGGCGCGCTGAGCAAGGGTGCTGCGCTCGCGACCGCCTTGGCCGGCCTGATCGCAGGGCTGGTGTGGGCCATGGGCGCGCGATTGCCGCAGTTCGGTCCCGAGTTCCTCTACTGCGCGCTGGGCGCGGCGGTGCTGACCACGGCCTACAGCCTGCCGCCGGTCCGGACCAAACGTTGGGGCTTGGCCGCCAACCTGACGGTGGCCAGCGCGCGCGGCCTGCTGCTCAAGGTCGCCGGCTGGACCTGCGTGCTGCCGGCGTTCCACCCGTTCGATCCCGAGCCCTGGCTGATCGGCGGCGTCTTTTTCGTCTTCACGCTGGGCGCGGTGACGACCAAGGACTTCAGCGATGCGGCGCACGACGAGGCTTGCGGCGTACGTTCGCTGCCCGTCGCGTGGGGCTTCACGCGCGCTGCGTACTTCACTGCCGTATGCCTCAGCGTACCGTGGCTGGCGCTGCCGGTGATGGGCACTCTCGGCTGGCTCCACGCGCCGTTTGTTTCGCTGTCGGTGCTCGGCGCCGTGCTCTTCCTGATCGGCGCGTTCACCGGCTGGCTGCTGGTGCGCGACCCGCAGCGCCTGGGCAACGAGCGCAACCACCCCGCCTGGACGATGATGTACGTCCTGATGATGTGCGCGCAGGCCGGACTGGCCCTCGTCTACCTCCTTTAATAGACTCCTCGGCATGAACGCTCCGGACTTCACCCGCCTTCCCGCCGTGCTCGATGCGCTCTCTATAAAGGAGGCGCCTGGGAGCTGGGCCGCCGCCTGGGACGGCGTCCAGGCGCGGCTCTCGACCGACCGCCTTGGGTTCCTCGAAGACGCCTACGTCGACGCGACGGCGTGGACGCTGCGCATGGCACCAGACGCGGTCGAGGCGCTTCGGCCGGCGGCACAGAAGATCCGCGGCGACGAAGCACTGCGCCGGCTGGCCTGGTTCGCGCACCATGAGCTGTTCATACGCACCGAGGGCGCCCGTGCTCGAGCCAAGGACTGGCCGAATCTTACCGAGCCCGCGGAGATCGCCGCCCCGCCCGGCCGCGACCTCTTTTGGGCCGTGGTACTTCTGTCGGGCGTGCCTCGCGTGCTGAATACGCACCTGGCGAAGGGCATCGACCCTGCGGTCACGATCGATACGCTCTCCGACCTGGAACTGTGGATGCGCGAAGGCCGCCGCCTGCACGGGCGCTGGTGCTTTCGGCAACTGGGCTGGCTGCGCCACCACTTCACCTGCGAACTCTTCAAGCTGGGGCGGCTGCAATTCGAGTTCAGCGCCTTCGCGCAGCCCTTCCGCGCCTTCCGCCATAAGGAATCGCGCCGCGTTGTGGTGCTGGCCGACGACGGCGCGCGCTTTCGCGCCGACGGGCAGTTCTTCGACGCCGACGGCCGCGAGGACGCGCAGGCCTGGACGGCGCGCTTCGAGGCCGGCGCGGAGGCCATCCGCGGGCACCGCATCAGCGCGCGCGGCGAAGCGCAGCGCGCGCCAGACGAATGGCCGGCCGCCGAATGGGAGGCCATCCTCGCGCCGGGCGACCCGACGCTGGGCACGCACATCGCCGCGACCGGGCCGATGAGTTTCGACGAATGCGGCGCCAGCTACCGGCAGGCGCTGGAATTCTTTCCGAAGTTCTTTCCGCATTTCAAGAACCGTGCTTTCACGTGCTACAGCTGGCTGCTGGACCCGCAGTTCGAAGCGCACCTGAAGCCCGACGCAAACATCGTGCGCTTCCTGTGTGAGTTCCACCTCACGCCGATGCCTCGCGCCAGCGACGCGCAGCACTTCGAACGCGTCTTTGACGGCCCGGTGCGGGACCTCGACGCCGCGCCACAAACGTCCTCGCTGCAGCGCGCGATGATCGCACATATCCGCGCCGGAGGCTGCTGGCGCATGACCGGCAGCTTGCTCTTTCCGGACGATCTGGCGTGGGGCCGGCAGGTGTATCGAACGATGGAGACGGAAGGTCAGGCCGGATAGTCGTCGGGCAGCAGGCCCAGCGCTTTCCACTCGGCGACCGGCAGCTTTAGCTCGTAGATCAAGCCCGAATTGATCTGGAAGATCCAGCCGTGCAGGCGCGGGAGCGTGCCCTGCTTCACGGCTTTGTGCACAACGGACGTCTTCAGGACGTTGCGCACTTGCGACAGCACGTTCAACTCGGCCAGGCGGTTCAGCCGCGCGGCGTCGTCGGGGAGCGCGTCGAGTTCCTCGCGGTGGACGACGCAGAGGTCCTTGATCGGCGTGACCCAGTTTTCGACCAGGCCCGTCGCCGTGCCGCGGTAGGCGGCCTCGATGCCGCCGCAGTTCTGGTGACCGCAGACGATCACGTGCTTGACCTTCAGCGTCTCGATGGCGTACTCGAGCACCGAGAGCAGGTTCATGTCGGTGAGCGAGACCTGGTTGGCGATGTTGCGGTGGATGAAGACCTCGCCGGGCTTGGTCTGCGTCATCGTGTTCAGCGGCTTGCGGCTGTCGCTGCAACCGATGTACAGGAACGGCGGCTGCTGGCCCTGCGCGAGTTTGGCGAAGTAGTCGGGGTCCTCGCCCAGGCGCTCGGCAACCCAGCGCTTGTTGTTCGCCAGCAGGTCTTCGTAACTATGGTAATCCATGGCCGCCTCGTTTCGTCAGGCCTGCGCCGGCTTCTCGGCCGGTTCCTCTTCGGGCGCGACCGACTGGATCGCGACGTCCTTCATCAGCTGCGCGTCGACGACCGCCGGCGAGCCGTTCATCATGTCCACGCCGCGGTTGTTCTTCGGGAAGGCGAAGACGTCGCGCATGGCCTCGGTCTCGGTCAGGAGCCACACCAGGCGGTCCCAGCCGACCGCGATGCCGCCGTGTGGAGGCGCGCCGTATTGGAAGGCGTCGAGCAGGAACGCGAACTTCTCGCGCACTTCTTCTTCGTCGATGCCCATGGCCCTGAAGACCGCGGACTGGATGTCGCCGCGGTGGATACGGACGCTGCCGCCGGCGATCTCGTAGCCGTTCAGCACCAAGTCGTAGCGCGTACACTTCACGCGGCCGGGGTCGCTCTGCAGATACGGCATGTCCTCGGCGCGCGGCATGGTGAAGGCGTGGTGCGCGGCGGCCCACTTCTTGGCTTCCTCGTCGTACTCGAACAAGGGCGGGTCGACGACCCAGAAGAAGTCCCACGTGCCGGCCGAACCGAACTCGGGGATCAGGCCGTGCTTCTTGCCGAGGTGCAGGCGCAGGTTGGCCATCACGGTCTGCACCATGGCTTCGGGGCCGAACTGGAAGAAGAGCAGGTCGCCGTCCTGTGCGCCCATCGCCGCGTTGAGTTCCGTGCGCATGGCGTCGTTGATGGCCTTGGCCAGCGGCGCCTTGCCCCAGCTTCCGCCGTTCTCGATGCGCGCCCACGCCAGGCCCTTCGCGCCCATGCCCTTGACGAACGTCTCCAGCTTGTCGATCTGCGCGCGCGGCGTCGCCTCGGCGAACTCTTTCGGCAGGCGAATGCCCTTCACGATGCCGCCCGCATCGACGACCGTTTTCATGATCTTGATGCCGCCGCCGTCGTGCTTCTTGACGAGGTCCGTCAGGACGACATGCTCGAGGCCGAAGCGCCGGTCGGGCTTGTCGTTGCCCCAGCGCGCCATCGCGGTGTCGTACGGCACGCGCTCGAAGGGCGTCTTGATCTCGATGCCCAGCACGTCCTTCCAGACCGAGGCCATGATGCCTTCGACGACGGTGAAGATGTCGTCCTGTTCGACGAAGGACATCTCCAGGTCGACCTGTGTGAACTCGGGCTGCCGGTCAATGCGCAGGTCCTCGTCGCGGAAGCAGCGCACGATCTGGTAGTAGCGGTCGGTGCCGGCGACCATCAGCAGCTGCTTGAACAGCTGCGGACTCTCGGCCAGCGCGTAGAACTTCCCCAGGTTCAGGCGCGACGGAACCAGGAAGGGCCGCGCGCCGCCGGGCGTCCACTTGATCATGAAGGGCGTCTCGACCTCGGTGAAGCCCTGCGCGGTCAGGAAGTTCCGCGTGGCCATGGCGGCCTTGTGGCGCATCTTCAGCACGCGCTGCATCTTGCCGCGGCGCAGGTCGAGGTAGCGGTACTTCAGACGCACGTCCTCGTTGGCGTCCAGGTCGTCCCGGATCTCGATCGGCGGCGTCTTGGCCTCGTTCAGCACTTCCACCTCGGTGCCGTCGACTTCGATCAGCCCCGTCTCGAGCTTCGTGTTGATCATCTCCGGCGGGCGCTTGCCGACCGTGCCCTTCACGCGCACCACCCATTCGCCACGCAGCTTCGCCGCGTCGTCGTGCGCGGCCTGGCCGCTGCGCTTGGGGTCGAAGACGCATTGCGTGATGCCGTGGCGGTCGCGCAGGTCGATGAAGATCACGCCGCCCATGTCGCGGTTGGACTCGACCCAGCCGGAGAGCACCACCTCCTTGCCGACGTCGGTCTCGCGGAGTTCCCCGCAGGTGTGGGTGCGGTACTTGTTCGGGCGCAGCGTAGGCACAGCGTATCTCCTTAAAATCTCACTCGTCAGCATGAAGCGGCGGCCGACCAGATTACTTCAACCGCGCGCGGGTAAAAGGACACAAACGGCGCCCCTTGTTGAGGGCTTGAACGGTCACTGGGATGTAGGGGTTTTATTTAGCGGCGGGGGGCCGCATTATCGTTGCGATTGTTCAGATTGGTGGTGCCGCATGCCGTAATCATGGGTGGCACTCTACCCCGCCCGGCCCGGGTGTCAAGGCGGGGACCTCTCGCGGGCGCTTCTTGTACGTGCGCTTGCGGTTGTGGTTGTACTCCTCCATTGCGAACGCGCCGGCAACCATGATCCCCAGCCACACCATGATGTTCAAGGGAATTGATAAGAAAGGCATCATGAACTCGCCTTTCATTGCATGTGCCTGCCAATCGCCGTTCTCCGCGCGGACCTCCTCCTTCTGCATGTAGACCGGCATGGGGCAGCCGTACTGGTATCCGCGAATGTAGGTTTCGCTTGGCCGCGCCTGCTCCGGCGTGATGCGCGGTGCGTACAGCTCGGAGTTGTATTCGTACAGAAAGACTTCCTCGGGCAGAATATTCATCCCGATCATGGCGCCGAAGACCATCATCAACACAACGCAGGTGCTCAGGTGCAGCTGTACTTTCGGGCGCTCCGCAACCCTGAACCGCATGCGCATAGCCGAACCTCCCGCCGCCCTCGTCAGGTTTTACGAAGCCAGGGCGGATTCCTTGCGCGAAATTGCCCCCTCCCGGCAGAGCCCCTTAAGGAAGCTGCCGGGAGGGGGCGGTTCGATATTCCTTCCAGCGTTCTATTCCAGGATCGCGGTCACCACGCCCTGGCCGACCGTCCGGTTGCCTTCGCGAATGGCGAAGCGAAGGTTCTCGGCCATCGCCACCGGCGCGTCCTTCCGCAGTTCCACGTCCATCTGCACGTGGTCGCCGGGCATGCCCATGTCCACGGCCTGCCCGCCTTCCGCGGCCAGCACCCGGACGTTGCCGGTCACGCTGGTGGTGCGGAAGAAGAACTGCGGCTGGTAGCCGGCGAAGACCGGCGTGTGGCGCCCGCCTTCGTCCTTGTTCAAGAGGTACACCTGCGCGCGAAAGCGCCTGCACGACGCCACGCTGCCCGGCACGGCGACCACCTGCCCGCGCCGCACGTCCTTCAACTCCACGCTGCGCAGCCTTAAGCCGACGCTGTCGCCGGCCCGCGCCTCGTCCAGCACCTTGTTGAACTTCTCGATGCCGGTGCAGGTCGTCTCCAGCGGCTCGGCGCGCAGGCCCACCAGCTGCACCTTCTGTCCTGTGCGCAGCACGCCGCGCTCGACCAGGCCGGTCACCACCGTTCCCAGGCCGTCGATGTGGAACGCCTTCTCGACGGGCATCAGGAACGGCAGGTCCTCGCGCCGCTCGGGCACGGGGATGTAGCCGTCCATGGCCTCCAGCAGCGCGACGATGCCCGCCGCAGCCGCCGGATCCTCCGGAGCGTCCAGCGCCGCGCGCGCCTGCCCGCGCACCACCGGCACCTCGGCGCCCGGGAAGCCGCAGCGCGTGAGCAACTCGCGGACCTCCAACTCCACGAGCTCCAGCAGCTCCTCCTCGGCCACCAGGTCCACCTTGTTGAGGAAGACCACGACGGCCGGCACGTTCACCTGCCGCGCGAGGATCAGGTGCTCGCGCGTCTGCGGCATGGGGCCTTCGTCCGCGCCGACCACCAGCACGGCGCCGTCCATCTGCGCCGCGCCGACGATCATGTTCTTGATGTAGTCGGCGTGGCCCGGGCAGTCGACGTGGCTGTAGTGCCGCGCCTCCGTCTCGTACTCGGCGTGCGAGAGGTGGATCGTCACGGTCTTGTTCTTGTCGCGCCGCACGCCGCCGGCCGTGACCTGCTCGTAGCTCATCGGCTTCGCCAGCCCGCGCGCGGACTGCACGGCGACGATGGCCGCGGTGAGCGTCGACTTGCCGTGGTCGATGTGCCCGATGGTGCCGACGTTGATGGGGACCTTGTTGCGGACGAAGCTCAGCTTGCTCATGGGAATGCTCCTTTCCGGCGCGCTTCCGCGAGCCGGCCTGCATTGTGAAAAGACAAGGGACGATGGAACTCCGCGCCCGGCGGAGCCGGGCGGACAGAGTGAAATTGAGCGCAACTCGGCGGTGCGGCGCGACAAGGCGCACGCACGCTCGGAACGCGGAAATTAGACAGCTAAATGATGCTTACAATTGGGGATCGCGCGGGACGTCGCGACCGGGCAAGGTCGCGCCCTGCCCGAGGATCCTCCCGGCGAGTTGCGGCTGGGCCGCGTGGAATTGAAGGACGAAAAACATCGATACGGCCTCCTTAATTGAGGCAATAAACCCCACGAAATGGAGGATGTCAAACCGGCGGGGTCGATTTCTTGCCGCGCTCGTGCCATCGGCGCGCCAGGGACTCGCCCAGTGCGAAGGTGAGCCAGATCGCCACCGGCGTGGCCGCGCCGAGCACGCTCAGGAAGACTGCCATGTGCTTGCACTGTGTCGGATCGAAGGACGGATCCTTGGGCCGCGCTTGCGTCCCGAAGTAGTCGAGGATCCAAAGCCAGAGGCCGGTCAATCCGCCGATGACGACGGTGAGCGCGATGGCGGTGCTCAGGTGAATCTGCGTGCGCGCGCGATTCTCCGAAGTTGGCTCGCTCATCCAATCGACTCCCGGAACTCCGCTTCGTCGTCGGCGCGGCGGCGGATGCGCCATTCGATGGCGAACCCAAGGGAGAAAATAATGCCCAGCGCAACCAATACGTCGAACACTACGCCCTCGATACGCCAAAGCGGCTCACCAAGAACGTTCAGAACCCGAAAGGTCATGGGCCATCCCCAGCCATCCGCGTTCGGATTTCCGGACCCACTGTCGCTGAAAGATGGATGATCGGCGAAGGGAATCCATACGACCGCGCGCGTGCTCGGCACAAAATTCGCACCCACTAGCACTCCCGCCGCCAGCATCAGCACGACGCAGGTGCTGAGGTGCAACTGGAACCACGGGCGGCCGCGCGGGGCTTGGGTCATGCGGAGATTATACCCTCACCGGCAACCAACAGGGTTCGTTCCCGCCGGAAATCGCTTGCAGGCGGAATCCGCTTAAAAGAGCATCCGGACGCGCGAACGCTGCTCTTCGCGCTGTGCCGTCCGGAGGCCGCTCGATGCGACGCCGTGCCGATTCCCTCACCGGAGTCCGCTGAACGTGGAGGTGCTGCGCGGGCTGGCCGTGCTGGCGTGCCTGCTTCCACCGCTGGCGCTGGGCGCGGCGTGGGCGCGGCGCGCGTGGCGTTCGTCCGACGCGCACACCTGCCTGGCGCTGGGCGGCCTGGCGGGCCTCAGCGCGCACCTCGTCGCACTCAACGCATTGAGTTACCTGATCCTGCCGGGCACGGCGGCAGCGGCGCTACTGGGCATCGAGTGTGCCGCGCTGCTGCTCTGCTTCCTCTTCGGCCGCGAGAGCCTGCGCCTGGATTTCGCCGCCTGCCGCGACGACGTGAAGGCTGTCTGGCCGTGGCTGCTGCCGGTGGCGGGGCTGTGGATCATTCACCTCCTTTACCAGGGCGGCAGCGACCAACTCTTCCATGCGTCGCTCTGCAAGCCGCTCGAAATCGCAGGCCTGCCGAACACGCATCCCTACGACACGGCGCAGGTGCTGATCTACCACTACGGCTTGAACCTGCTCGGCGCGTCGCTGGGCGGCTTCACGGGGCTCGAGCCGTGGCTGGCGATGCACGTGACGATGGCGGTGCTGGTGCCGCTGGCGCTGGGCGGCTGCGTGGAGTTCCTGCGCGCGGCGGCGGCGCGCGACGGCCGGACGCCGTCGCGGGCGTACGTGCTGGGCGGAACGCTGCTGTTCGCGCTGGGCGGGAACCTGCGCTGGACCGCGGTGCTGGTGGGGAACGAACCACTGTTCATGCCGGGCGACCCGCGCTTCGCGTGCGACGGGCTGGGCGCGGTCTTCGCGGCGCCGGCGCTTTTAAGCGGCTGGGCGTGGCTGATCGGGATCTTCGCGATGGCGCTGCGCTGGCCCGAAGGCGATGCGCCGGGGCGAGGCTTCTCGCCGGCCATTCCGCTGGGGCTCGCGCTGGCGGCGGTGAACCTGCTGGCCGAACAGGCTGCGCTGGCCGCGGCCGTGGCGCTGACGGTCTTCGCCATCTCGCGGCTGCGAAAGGGATGGTCGGCGACACGCGACCTCATTGGGGCGGGCGTGCTGGGCTTGGGCGTGGCGCTGGTACAGGGCGGCATGGCGGCGGGCGCGGCGCTGGGCCTGACGGCGGATGCGAACATACGCTTTGCGTGGACGGGCACTTTCGCGCCCAGCTTCCCCAGCATCGCCGAACGCCTCTACCCGGGCGATGCCGGATACGCCGCGATGTGGTGGCAGGACTATGCGCACACGCTGCTGCTGCTGCCGCTGTTCGCGGCATGGGCGCTGAAGCCCAGGGCGCCGGCGGCGGTGCGCTGGCTGGTGGGCGCCACGCTGCCGGGCGCGCTCGGGGCGCTGTACCTGACGCTCTCCCTGAACGAGTACGACCTCTTTCGTTTCTACCAGCTTTATTTCACAGCGGCGATGCTGGCGACGGGCGTGTGGGTCGCGCATTACGTATCGGGCGCGCGGCGGGGCTTGGCCTGGGCGGCAGTCATCGCGCTGGGCGTGCTATGCCTTCAGGGCGTGCGCACGACGGCGGCCGGCGTGCTGCTGCTCTACGACGAACTGCCCTACCGATACGATGCCGGGCAGATCGAGGCGCTGAAAGCGATCGACGACGCCGGCCGGAGCGGCGAAGGCATCCTCAGCCAGTCGAGCCGCACGCCTTACCACCTGCCGGCCTCGCCCGGCGTGCTGGGCAAGGCGGTCTTCGCCAGCGATCCGAACACGCAGACCACCGCCTTCCGCGGGCGCGCCTGGGAGCGCGCGCTGGCCTGCCCGTCGCCGGGCAACCTGCGCACCGCGCGCACGCGAAACGTCGGCCTCGAGCCCGCCTACCTGGCCAACGGGCTGCCGCTGCTGGAAGGCTTCAGCTGGTTCGAGCGCCGCGGGCCGTTCGGCGCGAACCCGCGCTACTACGTCTACCGATTCACAGGCGAGTGGGCGGCGCGCGACGAGGCGCCGTGGCGCCTGCGCAGCATGGAACGCTTTGCCGTGACGGGCGACTCGACGCTCGGCGGCCGCACGCTCAGCATGCAGGCGCTGAGCGCGCTCTACGACGGCGATCCGCTGACTGCGGTGCCCTTGCCGGTGGACGCGCTTTCCGGCGAAGGCCTGGTGTTGGAACTCGCGAACGACCCCGCTGCGAACGCGCATCCCAACGGTCCATGGCTGGTGTGGGTGCTCGCCGCCGAGATCGACGAAGGCTTCGCGAAGCGGAGTCTCGAGATTTGCATACAGGAAATGTCCGGCGCCACCTGGTCGTCGGTCATGCTCTTGGAGAATGGCGAGTTCTGGGAAGACCCGCAGCGGCCGCGCGCGTGGGGACGGCTCTTCCGCGGCGCAAAGCCGGTGCGTGTACGCATCCAACTGACCGAAGCGAATGGCGCGGCGAAGGTCGACTGGGCCGAGGTCTACGCCGGATATGCGGCGACCGTCGATGACGAATGACCGCCGTGCCGATCGCGTAAGTCCGCTGCACGTGGCCCTCGCAAAATCGAAATTATGCGAAAATGTTCGTCGACGAACATTCTTGCGATAATCTCTACAACCTGTTATCAGAACATGGCTGCCCGTCGTGCAGGATGTTACATTGCACGAAGTAGGTTAAATGCCCTTTAGGTAAGCACGTCGTGCTGCACCAACTTCGTGCAATCAAGGGGTTATAGGATCGGCGGGCACGCCGAGTTCGCCCAGTTGCCGGCGGGCTTCCTGTACGATGCCTGGGTCCTCGTACACGCCCGGCGGCGGGTGCGCGGCCAGTTTGAGGAAGCGCTTTGCCTCGGCGGGTTCCCCGCGCAGGCGGTGGTAGACGCCCAGCTCGAGCGCGACTTCGCCGCGCTTGAGCTGCCGGTCCGCATCGACGGCCTCGTCGAAGAAGGCCGTCCATTCGGCGGCCCAGGCGTCGGCGTGTGCTTCGGCCTCGATCCGCGCTTCGGCAGCGGTCGTTTCGCCGTTGCGGCGCAGCCACTCGGCATACGCGAGCCCCACCGGCATCCGGCCGTCGGCGACGGCGAAGGACGCGCTGGTATAGCCGTCGCGCGCGTGGTCGATCCACGCCTGCGCCTCGGCCTGCCCCAGCCCGTAGCGCGCGTAGGCCGAACGCGGTTCCTTGCGCGCGGCATCGGCGAAGAGCGTGTGCATGTCGCGCCAGACCAGGCCGCGCGCGACCGCCAAGCCACCGCAGAGCAGCACGTACAGCCCCACGCAGCCGGCCAGCCCCAGGCGCCGTCGGCCGCCTTCGGTTTGCGCGCGGTCCCAGAGCCCCTCGATCATCTCGGCGACGGCGAGGATGAACCCGGGCAGCGCGAGGTACAGGTAGCGGTCGGCCATCGGGCAGGAGAGCGCGATCAGGTTCAGGCTGGGGCCCTGCGCGCCGAAGAACCAGAGCCAGCCGAAGAACGCGCGTGCCCGCGAACGCGCGAAGTAGATCGCCGCCGCCACGACCGCGGCCAGCACGAAGAGCGAAAGCCACAGACGCCCGTCGGCGAGCGAGACGATGGGCTCGATCGCGTACGAGGCGCTGAGGTCCGTGGGCACCAGCAGGTTTCGCACCTGGCGCAGTTCGATCCATGCGTCGGTCAGGAGGGCGGTAAAGAGCGACCCGCCGGGCGGCGGCACCAGGTAGTGGGCGTGGCCGCGCAGGCCGATCAGGATGAAGAACGCGCTGGCGGCGGCGAGCGGCGCGAGGGCAAAGGCCAGCGCCGCGGCATGCCGGTGCGGTTGCGATTTTACGCCTTCGCCGCGCAGCCCCTCCGCGCCGCCGAAGCCTTCCAGCACCGCGAAGACCGGTAACAGGCCCAGCGCGCTCTGCTTGCCCATCAGCGCCAGCACGTAACATGTGGTGGCCACGGCCGCGCGCACCAGGCGCGGCCAGCCGCGCTGCGTCCACGCGCACAGCGCCGCGAAGCCGAAGCAGCCGGCGATCGCGGTCTTGCGTTCGGTGGCCCAGCAGAGCGTCTCGCAGGCGGTTGGGTGGCAGGCGAAGAGGGCCGCGATGCCCAGCGCGGCGCCGCGCTTCACGCCCAACGAGAGCAGGAAGCGCCACAGCAGCAGCGCCGCCAGCGCGTGCAGCAGCCATGTGGTGGCGCGCACGCCCGGCGCCCAGCTGCCCAGCAATGCCGGCATCCAACCTGCGTAGAGAAACCGATCCAGGCGCCAGCTCAAGTACGTCAGCGGCATGTAGGCCTGGCTGCCGGCGGCGCTCTCGGTGGCGTCGGGCGCGAAGTAGCTAAGGAGCGGGACCTTCGGATCCAGCGCAGCGTTGTGCGTGATGTGGACGGTGTCGTCGTAGGCGAGAAAGGGCGCGCTGAAGGCGCCGGCGACGGCGAGCAGGCTGAGCGCAACGATCAGGAGCGCGTCGGTTGCGCGTCCGGCGGATGGCTCCGCCGCGGTCATGGCCCCGCGTCACCTCCGGCTGCCGGCGCGGCTTCCGTTTTGGTCTCTGGCGCGGCCTCGGTCTTCGTCTCCGGCACAGGTTCAGCCTTCGCTTCCGGCGCGGCCTCGGTCTTTTTATCCGGCGCAGGTTCGGTCTTCGCTTCCGGCGCGGCCTCGGTCTTCGTCTCCGGCGCGAGCTCCGTCTTGCCGGGCGCTTCGCGCGGTTCGCCCGTCCCGCCCGTCCCGCCCGCCTCACCGTTCACCTTCTTTTCATCGTCCTTGGGCAGGGGTTTGGGCGGCTTCAGGCGGCTGAGGTGCGCCTGGACGATGGGGTACCGATACCAGGAGGTGGAGATCTTGTTGTACTGCTTGACGGCCTCGCTGAAGTGCTCGTTACTGCCGGCCAGGTCCTGGTTGAGTTCGCAGAGCCGGTCGAGGAGCAGGTGCAGGCGCGCGAGCAGGAAGTGCGCGTCGGCGCAGGACGGGTCCAATTCCAGCGCGCGGTTGCAGAGTTCCTGGATGAGGTCGGCCACCGGCATCCACGAGAGGCGTGGGGGCGGATCTTTCTCGCTGGCGCCCGGCGGCGGCTTGAGGCCCTCGAGCCGGGCTTCGCCCTCGGCCAGGAGCGCAACGGACAGCAAGCGCTCGGGGGCGGGCAGCCAGTCCTCGGGCGCGCGCGGCGGAGGCAGCAGCGCGCCGCGGTACTCGTCGATAGTCGGGCGCAGGCGCTTGAGGGCCTCCTGAACCTCTTTGAACGCGGCGGCCAGGTTCTTGCCCCTCTCCTGCGCCAGCTTCAGGGCATCGCGCGCACGCAGCACGGCGATGCACGCGGGGCTGGCGGTGGCTGCGCGGTAGTCGGCGGCCATGGCGTCGTAGCGCTCGCCTTCCTTCACGAGGCGGTTGGCGCTCTCGAGCCGCGCGGCGGCACGGTAGTCGGCGGCCATGGTGCGGTAGCGCTCGGCTTCCTTCGCGAGGCCGCCGGCGATCTCGAGCCGCGCCGCGACACTCTTTTCCACCCATCCTTCGGCGCGGTCCAGCAACGCGTTGCCGTCGGCGACCAGCGTCGCCTGCTGGAAGGCATCGAGATCGCACTCGGCCATCAGGTCGTAGGCGCTGCAGAGGGTCTTGGCGTAGTAGACGTACACGTGCCCGAAGCCGATCTCGGGGCCCAGCAGCGTGCCGCGCAGGCCGCCGGCCACGTCGCCTTCGCGGAGGCGTTCTTCCCAGCCTTCGGGCGGCGGCGGCGGGGGCAGGAAGCCGCCGAGCAGATCGCGCGCGAGGTCGAGCTTGCCCAGATCCCGCGCGTTGCGGGCCGCCGTCAGCCGGGCCTCGAAGGGCGCGTGGTGGCGGTAGTAGTCACTGCAGCCGCGCGCGTCGTTGAATTCGGCCAGGATGCGCGTGCGGATCTCCTCGAGTGCCTTCTCTCGCATGGCCTCCTCGTCCGGCGTGCGCACCGTGGCCTTGGACACCTCGTAGCCGCGGGTGTCCAGGACGGTCATCAGGTACAGGTGCCCGAAGGCGCTGCCCGGCTGCTGCCGGGTGGCGTGCTCGAACAGGTTCGCCTCGTTGGCCCACAGCACACTGCGCTGCGCGCTGAAGAAACCCAGCATGGCGATGAACAGCCCGGCCAGCACGGCCAGGACGGGGCGCGGCTGCGCGTGCTCGGCCGGCGCCGCGGAGACGCGGTCGGCGATGCCGAGCACGGTCTCGACGACCACCAGCAGGACGCCGATGGACGCCAGGTACGCATAGCGGTCCTGCATCAGGAAGTCGATGGCCACGATGTTGGAGTTGGTCGCCAGGCCCCCGAAGAACCAGAGCCAGCCGAAGGCGGCACGGCGGCGCGAACGCGCCACGGCGGTGCTCATGACCACCAGCAGCACCAGCACGGCGCCGAAGGTATAGACGCGCGGGTCGGCCAGCGATTCGATGTCGCGGACGTGGTAGAAGGCGCTGAGCCGGTAGGGTGCCAGGATGTTGGACAGGTAGCGCGCGAAGATCTCGACGTCCGTCAGCAGCGCCGTGTACCAGTGCCCGCCCGGCGGCGGCATCAGGCCCGTTTTGTGGCGCTCGATGCCCACCCACGTCAGAACCCCGGCGACCAGCACCAGCGGCAGCAGGCGCCAGAAGGCGCCGGCTTGGTTGCCGACGATCGAGAAGCCGCCGCTCTCGGTGAGCATGTTGCCGCGCTTGAGCTTGTCCGGTCCGCCCAGCAGGTCCACGGCCACGAAAATCGGCAGGAAGCCCAGCGCCGCCGGTTTGCTGAGCACCGCCAGCAGGAATCCGCCCGCGCCGCCCAGGACGCCCGCCCAGTCGGCATACCAGCGCACGTAGGCGTACAAGCCCAGGAGGCCGAAGAAGGCCGCCAGGCAGTTGCTGCGCTCGGTGATCCACCCCACCGACTCACAGGCCATCGGGTGCGCGACCCAGGCCATCGCCAAGACCATCGCCTCCAGGCGCTTCAGGCCCAGGCGCACGAAGAGGGCCATGATCAGCAGGCCGCTGCAGGCGTGCAGGAGCAGGTTGCCCGCGCGGAAACTCCACGCCGCCTCGCGCCCGAAGAGATCGAAGTTGAGCTTGAAGCTCGCCAGCGTCACGGGCACGTACTGCGCGTAGTGGAATTCGAAGAAGCCCGCGAAGAGGCTCTTGCCTTCGGCGACGACCGGGTTCTTGCTGACCTGCTCGACGTCGTCGTAGCTCAGAAAGGGCGCGTTAAAGCAGCCGGAGACCGTCAGGAACGCGAGCGCCAGCATCAGCGCCGCTGCCGCCTTCCAGAAGGACTGCTCGAGGTTCAGCGCGCCGGGCTTCGGGGCGGGCGGGATCGCCTTGGTCTCGTCGAGCCCCTCCGACATCGTGGCCAACTCGGGCGGCACGGGCGCCGCGGGTTGCGGGGCCGCGCCACCGGCTTCGCCGTTGCCCTTGCCTTCTCCTTCGGGCTCGCGCGGGATGATCTTCGTTTCTTCCATTAGGCCGACTTCCAGTCGAGTTCGCTGCCGGTATCGAGGTCGAACAAACGCACGTCCAGCCCGCCGGTCTCGGGGCTGCCGCAGCTTCCGGGCAGAGTCAGCACGCCGCACGAACGCGGCAGCCTGAAGCGCCGCGGCCCGCAGGAGCCCGGATTGACGAAGACCGTGCCGTCGCGGCATTCGATCCAAGGCTTGTGCGTGTGCCCGCTGAGCACCAGCTGAGCCGGTTCGCGCGCCAACTCGGCCGCCACCGGCGGCAGCAGCGCCTCGGGATCGCCAACGTAATGCGTGACCAGCACCGACACGCCATGCACGTCCTGCCGCACGAAGCAGGGCAGGTCCAGCCCCGCGACGCCGACATCGACGTTGCCGCTGACGGCCTTCACAGGCGCGATGCGGTTCAGGATCCGCAGGAGCTCCGGCGCACCGACGTCCCCCGCATGCAGGATCAGCTCTACGCCGGCCAGGAGTTCTTCCAGCTTGGGATCGAAGAGCCCGTGCGTATCGGCGATCAGGCCGATGCGGTGCGCGCTGCCCTGGCGGTCGCTGTCGCCCAAGCTGGGACTCTCCATACCACGCCGCGGCCCCTAAATGGGGCTCTCCCCTGCCCCTGGCCCAAGGGTCCCTAGAGCCTATCCTGTTCCAAGATTTCTGCATCGTCCGGCTGGGCGCTTACCCTCCAGCGGATTGCACCACGCGCAGCACCGCCGGAAGGCCCACCGCGCGAAAATTTTTTCACCCGAGTTAGCAGGGCATTCGTAGGAACAGCTCAAGGTGCAACCCACCCCGCACCCCCCGTACCCCCCGGCATTCGCCCCTGGCGGCCATCGAGCAGCCCGATGAAAAAGGGCCTCAGCTTGACAGTAGCCCATCCCTCCGCCATGGTGAGTAAAAGGGACGTCAGCACGCACCCATTTTCGAGACGTAACGCTAGAGGGCCGGACGTTGCTGCATCGACTCTGCATCGTGGGCATGGGCCTGATGGGCGGCGCCGTGGGCCTGGCGGCCCGGCGCGCCGGCGCGGCCACGCGCGTCATCGGCGTGGCGGACAACCAGCAGACCATCGACGCGGCCAAGCGCATCGGCGCCGTCGACGAGGCCACGCTGGACCTGCAGTTGGGCGTGCGCGACGCCGACCTGGTGCTGCTGGCCGTCCCCGTGCGCCTGATCCCCGAAGTGGCCGCCACCGTGATCCCCGCCTGCCGCGACGGCGCGATCCTGACCGATCTGGGTTCGACCAAGTCCACCGTGGTCTCCGGCGTCGAGACCCTGATCTCGCGGCTGAAGGCGCCCGTGCAGTTCGTAGGCAGCCACCCGCTAACCGGCAGCGAGAAGACCGGCGTGGCCGCCTCCGGCGAAGTGCAGCTCGAAGGCGCCACCTGCGTGCTGACGCCGACGCCCTCGACGGACAACGAGGCCTACCGCCAGGTCGATGACTTCTGGAAGAGCCTGGGCATGAAAACCATGCGCCTGGCCCCGGCCGAACACGACGCCGTGCTGGCGCGCAGCAGCCACCTGCCCCACCTGCTCGCCTACGCCCTGATCCACGCGCAGTCCGACCGCAGCCTGACGCTCAGCGGACCCGGCCTGCGCGACATGACCCGCCTTGCCGGCAGCGAGGCCTCGCTGTGGGTGGATGTCTTCGCCCAGAACGCCGCGGAACTGGCCAAGGTCGTGCGCGAGTTCGGCGAAGAGGCCATTCGCCTGAGCGAAGAAGTCGCGATGCTGGAGCAGGCCGGCACGCCCGGCGCCGAGTCGGCCCGCGAGCGCCTGTTCCGCTACCTCGCCGACGCGCGACTGCGCCACGACCGCCGCTACGAGAAAGCCGCCGAACCCGAACCAAGGGACGAAGAGGCCGCCGAAGACGAGACCACCGCCACGCCGGTCGGTGACGACGAATTCCCGCGCCCGCGCAACCTGCGCGACCGCGACACCGAGATCCTTCCGCCGGGCCGTTAGCAACTGGCCGCTCGCAAAAAGCTATTAATCTCAAGCTAATTCATGTGGTGCAGAAGCCACGCCCAAGAGATAAAGAATGCCCGCTGGGTACTATTTAAGATACTTTATGGTCTGTAAAATTTGTGCGCATTACCTGTTTTATGGAATATACTTCACATGTGCAGAGGCCACGAAGGTGCCGGGTGCATACAACTGAATAGAGAGGAGGCACGGGAGGCCTCTGCCAGACAATGAAGGAGGGCAAAACCATGGCACGCGCGAAACTGTTGGCCTTCCCCGCTGTAGGAACGATTCTCCTCTTCGCCCTATCCTCGTTCGCGGCAACGACCCAGCCCATTGTCTTCGATTCCCCCGAAGGCGGCGAAGTGTACCTTCTGGGGACCGATCAGTTGGTAAAGCTGAACAAGAAAACGCGCGTTAAGGAAGTCACCATCGCCCTAAGCCGCGACGGCGGAGCGACGTGGGAAGACCTGGGTGTGATCAACAAGCGCAACAAGGACAAGACGCTGCGCCAGATCCTGCCCTGGACCGTCACCGGACCCACGTCCAGCAACTGCCTGCTGCGCGCCAGCGGGCTCTTCCGCAAGACCACCGTCGAAGTCTTCTCGCCCGTATTCATCGTGACCGACTCGCTGCTGGGTCCGGTCGGCGATGAGGGCCCGCCCGGCCCAATGGGTCCCCAGGGCCCGCAGGGCGTGCAGGGTCCGCAAGGCGAAACCGGCCCGATGGGTCCCCCAGGCGAAATCGGTCCGATGGGTCCTCAAGGTCCCGAAGGCCCGCAAGGCCCTCAGGGTCCTGAAGGCCCACAAGGTCCGATGGGCAGCGATGGACTGCCCGGCGAAACCGGCCCGCAAGGCCCCGCAGGCCCTCAGGGCGAACCGGGTCCGCTAGGCCCGCAAGGTCCGCAAGGCGACCTTGGCCCGCCGGGACCCGAAGGTCCTCAGGGTCCGGCCGGCCCGCAAGGCCCGCCCGGAGTCCCCGGCGAGAACGCCGGCGTCGCGCAGATCAGCGGTGCATCCTTCGAGGTCGTCTGCGGAAACAAGTCGGCCTTCAGCCTTGAAATCAAGAGCTCGAAGGTCCAGGCCAATTCAATCATCCTCGTGACCTACGTCGAATCCAAAGCAACCGGCTGCAAGTTCAACGATCCAACCCTGGCCATCGAAGACCTTAAGCCCGATGTCAGCTTCACGGTCAGGGCAAGCAAGACCGGAAATGCGTTTACCAACGCCGACGTCGCGAACGACTCGGTGAATTTCCTCATCGTGAACCCGTAGCCTCGCACCCGGCAGTTCCATCCGGGGCAAGGCTGGGGCCGGCGGCATCAACCGCCGGCCCCTTTTGCCAAGCCCCAATACATGTCTTCATGGGCTCGGTTATGATACTTTTAGGATTGGCCGGCCCATTGGTATGCTATTATTTTTAGGTATTGCACGGTGCATAACTATCATTAGAAACTGCTCTTAGCGATTCACCTCTATGGCTTCACGAAAATTTCATTTTTATCACGAAGGTATCTGGTGTAGTTTGTCGTTAATGCTCATGTGCATTGATTTGGGCTAAGGCCGTCTGGGTAGATTCCTGAAATCGCTGAGGCTTGGGGAAGCTTCCGCACTTCAGAATGTGGAGGTTTTGTCATGTCCGCTAGATTTTGGGCGATCGCCGGCCTGCTGACGTTCCTGTTCCTCGGTTCAGGACAGGCCTTCGCCGCGACCACCAAGCCCCTGATTTTCATTGAAAAGCCCGAAGGCGGCGAGGTTTACGTCATCGGCGAGGAGCACGTCTTCTCGCTGAGCAAGAAGACCCGCATCAAGGAGGTCACCCTCGCGCTCAGTCGCGACGGCGGCGCCACCTGGGTCGACATTGGCGTCATCAACAAGCGCAACCCCGACAAGACGCTTCGCCAAATCCTGCCTTGGCTGGTCACCGGCCCGGCGTCCACCGAGTGCATCCTTCGTGCGCGCGGATCCACTAAGAAGGGCGAATTCGAAGCCTTCAGCCCCTCCTTTATCATCACCGACACGTTGCAGGGTCCGGTCGGCGATGAAGGCCCCGTCGGCCCTACGGGTCCGCAGGGTCCCCAGGGCGAGCAGGGTCCGCAAGGTGACCAGGGTCCACAGGGTGACCAAGGTCCTCAGGGCGACCAGGGTCCCCAGGGAGATCAGGGCCCGCAGGGCGACCAAGGCCCTCAGGGCGATCAGGGCCCCGTCGGTCCGCAGGGTCCTCAGGGAGAGCAAGGTCCCACAGGCCCGCAGGGTCCTCAGGGCGAGCAGGGTCCCATCGGCTCCGACGGCCTGACCGGCCCGCAGGGTCCCGCCGGCCCGCAGGGCGAACCCGGCCCGCAGGGCGTACAGGGCCCGACTGGTCCGCAGGGCCCCGAAGGCCCGCAGGGCATCCAGGGTCCGCAGGGCGTGCAAGGTCCCCAGGGCGAACAAGGCCCGCAAGGCGAACAGGGTGAGCAGGGTCCCCAGGGCGAACAAGGCCCGCAAGGCGAACAAGGCCCGCAGGGTGAACAGGGTCAGCAAGGTGTGCAAGGCGAGCAGGGTCCCCAGGGCGTGCAGGGTCCGAAGGGCGACCCAGGCATCCCGGGCGAGAACGCCGGCATTTCTCAAATCAGCGGCGCAACGTTCGAGATCGCGGGCGGCAACAAGTCGGCCTTCACCCTGGTGATCAGCAGCACCACTGTGCAGGCCAACTCGGTAATCCTGGTCACCTACGTCGAGGGCTCGGCCACGGGGTGCAAGTTCAACGACCCGACCTTGGGGATCGTGAGCATCAACCCCGGCGTCAGCTTCTCGGTCCGCGCCAGCAAGACCGGCAATGCCTTCACCGACGAAGACACCGCGCACGACTCGGTGAACTTCCTGATCGTGAATCCGCCTTCAGCTCCGTAAGCGGCAGCGAGGATCGCAGTTAACGGGGCCGGTGGCGCCAGCCACCGGCCCTTTTCATTGGCGCACGCCAGCACCCGTCTTTCGCGCGTTGTCTGTGACGGGCTTGCTTCTATACTTTCCCCGATGACCGCGCCCGCGAACCGCCTCTACCGTATCGAAGCCGCCCTGCGCGCCGAGTTCCCCGATCCCGAGGACGCCGGCCTGCGCGCGCAGTTCAAGACGCTGGGGCTGCCACCGCCCGAGCGCGTACGCACCGCGCGCATCTACTGGATCGAAGGAGCCTTCGACGAAACTGCCGCGAAGACGGTTGCGCGCGAACTCTTCAGCGACCCGGTCACCGAGACCGCCTGCGTCGGCGGGCCGGTCTATGGCGAGGCCGAGCGCGGCGCGCGCCGCGTCGAGGTCGTCAAAAAGCCGGGCGTAATGGATCCCGTCGTCGGCAGCATCCGCAAGGCGCTGGCCGACCGCGGCCTGAAGGCCGCCCACGTCGGCACCGGCCGCAAGTACCTCTTCTACGGAAACATCACCGACGCCACGCTGCAAGCCGCCGGGCGCCGCATCCTGGCCAACGAGTCCATCGAGGAACTGCACCTCGACGCCGAGGCCCCCGTGCACCGCATCACGGGCAAGGCCACCTTCGAACTGCGGCGCGTGCCGCTGGCCGGGCTCGACGACGCGGCGCTCGCCAAGCTCAGCCGCGACGGTTGCCTGGCGTTGACCGTCGCCGAGATGCGGCAGATCCAGGCGCACTACTTAAAACTCAAGCGCGACCCCACGGACGTCGAACTCGAGACGCTCGCGCAGACCTGGTCCGAACACTGCCGTCACAAGACCCTGCGCGGCGTAGTGAACTTCACTGGGCCCGGCGAAGAGTCCAAGCGCTACGAGAACCTCCTTAAGGAAACCATCGTGCGGGCGACCGAAGAGATTGCGCACCCCGCGTGCCTCTCGGTCTTCAAGGACAACGCCGGCGTGGTGGCCTTCGACGAGACCTGGGCGCTGACCTTCAAGGCCGAGACCCACAACCACCCCAGCGCCATCGAGCCCTACGGCGGCGCCGGCACCGGCATCGGCGGCGTCATCCGCGATACGCTCGGCACCGGCCTGGGCGCCAAGCCCATCGCCAACACCGACGTCTTCTGCTTCGGCCTGCCCGACACGCCCTTCGACGCGCTGCCGCAGGGTACGCTGCACCCGCGCCGGGTGATGGCCGGCGTCGTCAGCGGCGTGCGCGACTACGGCAACCGCATGGGCATCCCGACGGTCAATGGCGCCGTGCACTTCGACCCGCGCTACGTCGGCAACCCGCTGGTCTACTGCGGCTCCATCGGCCTGATCCCGCGCAACAAGATCCGCAAGGCCTCGCAGCCCGGCGATCTCATCGTCGCGCTGGGCGGGCGCACCGGCCGCGACGGCATCCACGGCGCGACCTTCAGCAGCATCGAGCTGACCCACGAGAGCGAGACGGTCTCGTCCGGCGCCGTCCAGATCGGCAACGCCATCGAGGAGAAGAAGGTCCTCGACGTGCTGATGCGCGCGCGCGACGCCGGGCTGTACACCTGCGTCACCGACTGCGGCGCCGGCGGCTTCTCCAGCGCGGTCGGCGAGATGGGCGAAGAGACCGGCGCGGACGTGGACCTCGACAAATGCCCGCTCAAGTACGACGGCCTGACCTACACCGAGATCTGGATCAGCGAGGCGCAGGAGCGCATGGTGCTGGCCGTGCCCGAGAAGCACTGGCCCGCGCTGCAGGCGATCTGCGCGGAAGAAGGCGTTGAGGCCACAGCCATCGGCCGCTTCACCAGCGACAAGATCCTGCGCCTGCGCTACCGCGGCACTATGGTCGGCGAGATTGAGATGGACTTCCTGCACGGCGGCCTGCCGAAGGTCGAACGCCAGGCCGTGTGGAAGGGCCCCGCCGAGCCGAAGCTGCCCGCCGCGCCCAAGCCCGCGGCGAAGGGCGCCTCGCACGGCGAAGTGCTGAAGCGCATCCTCGCGCATCCGTCCGTCGCGTCGAAGCAGTGGATCGTTCGCCAGTACGACCACGAAGTGCAGGGGCGCACGTCCATCAAGCCGCTGGTGGGCCTGAACGACGACGGCCCCGGCGACGCTGCAGTGATGACGCCGGTGCTGGGCAGCACCAAGGGCGCGGCGATCAGTAACGGCATCTGCCCGCAGTTCACGGACCTCGATCCGCGCGAGATGGCCAAGCTGGCCGTCGACGAGGCCCTGCGCAACGCCGTCGCCGTCGGCGGCGACCCCGCGCAGACCTTCATCCTCGACAACTTCTCGTGGGGCAACACGTCCAAGCCCGAGCAACTCGGCAGCCTGACGCTCTGCTGTGAAGGCGCTACCGAGGCCGCCATCGCCTTCGGCACGCCGTTCATCAGCGGCAAGGACTCGCTGAACAACGAGTACGCCGTCGAAGGCGACACGATCGCGATCCCCGGCACGCTGCTGATCAGCGCGCTTTCGATCGTGCCCGACGTGCGGAAGTGCGTGACCATGGACCTCAAGAAGCCCGGCAACAAAATCTTCATCCTCGGCGAGACCCGCGGGGCGCTGGGCGGTTCGCACTACAACCTCGTTACCGGCAGGAGCGTGCTCGACGGCGAGATGCCCCGCGTGGACCTGGCGCGCGCCAAGCAGCTCTACGCGAAACTGCACCAATGCATCAAAGATGGGCTGGTCGCGTCGTGCCACGACCTGAGCGAAGGCGGGCTGGCCGTCGCCGCCGCCGAGATGGCCTTCGCCGGCGACGTGGGCGCGACGCTGGACCTCGCGAAGGTACCGGTGCCCGCCGGGGCGAAGCCGGAGGCCGCCGCGCTCCTCTTCGGCGAGAGCCCTTCGCGGTTCCTGATCGAGGTCTCTCCGGCAAACGCCGAACGCTTCCGCGCCACGTTCGCCGGGCTGCCCTGCGCCGACGTCGGCGAAGTGACCAAGGAACGCGTTTTGCGCCTGGAAGGCCCACAAGATGCGCGGGTCGAAGAGCCCGTCGACGCGCTGCGAAAGGCCTGGCAGCAAACCTTTTAAGCGCTTTGGAAATTCTTAACGGGGGGCCGCTACATAGGGACTTCAGTGCCGCATTCCCCGTGTAACGGACGAAAGGAGCCGTCCCATGCGTATCGTAGACCCGATGCTGCAGGAATTGGAGCACGAGATGGGCAGCACGCGCAAGCTGCTGGAGCGCGTGCCCGATAACGCCCTGGACTTCAAGCCGCACGAGAAGTCCATGCCGCTCGGCCGCCTGGCGGGGCACATCACCGAGATGCTCGATTGGGCCGTCGACATCGTGAAGAGCGACGGGATGGACATGGACCCCACGAAGTACAAGCCCTTCGCGCCCAAGAGCCAGAAGGAACTGCTCGCGGCCTTCGACAAGAGCCTCGCCGCCGCGCGCACCGCGATGCAGGGCGCCGGCAACGACGTGCTGATGCAGCCGTGGACCTTCAAGGTGATGGGCAAGCAGGTCTTCCAGCTGCCCAAGGCCGCCGTGCTGCGTACCTGGGTCTTTAACCACATCATCCACCACCGCGGCCAACTGGGCGTATACCTGCGCCTGAAGAACGTGCCGCTGCCGCAGACCTACGGGCCTTCGGCCGACGAGCAGGGGATGTAGAACACGGAGAAGCGATGGCCGGTCCGAACGTACTGCTGATCCGCACCGCGGGCACCAACTGCGACGAGGAAGCCGCGTTCGCCTTCACCAAGGCGGGCGCGGCCGTCCATCCCGTCCACGTGCGCACGCTGGCCGCCAAGCCGGCGACGCTGGCTGAGCACGCCATCCTGATCCTGCCCGGCGGCTTCAGCTACGGCGACGACCTGGGCAGCGGCGTGGTCATGGCCAACGAGCTCGTACAGCGCCTGCAGGAACCCCTGGCGCGTTTCGTCGAGCGCGGCGGGCTGGCCATCGGCATCTGCAACGGGTTCCAGGTCCTGGTCAAGACCGGACTGCTGCCGGGAACCAGCTATCGCAAGGACGGCGAACTCGCCGCGACGCTGACCTTCAACGACTCGCAGCGCTTCGAGGACCGCTGGGTGACGCTGAAGGTCGGCAAGAGTTCGTCGCCGTTCCTGAAGGGCGCCGAGGGCAAGCTCGTCGAATTCCCGGTCGCGCACGGCGAAGGAAAGTTCGTCGCGCGCAGCGAGAGCGTCCTGTCGCGCATCGTGAAGGAGAACCAGGTCGCCTTCACCTACGTGACGCGCGATGGCGGCAAGGCAAGCTACCCCGCCAACCCCAACGGCGCGCAGGCTGACATCGCCGGCTTCACCGACGAGACCGGCCGCGTACTGGGCCTGATGCCCCACCCCGAACGCCACGTCCTGCCCTGGCAGCACCCGCGCTGGACGCGCGACGGGCTGAAGGACGACGGCGACGGTATGTTCCTGTTCCGCAACGCCGTCGCACACGCCCAGCAGGCGTAACAACGGCATCTCACGCAAAGACGCCAAGGCGCAAAGCACGGAAGCGGCGGTATTCCGTTTGTTCGTGTGCTAAGTGTCCTTCGTGGTTAATATGCAGCGATGGCCCTGTACCTCGTCGCCACGCCCATCGGGAACCTGAGCGACTGCTCCGCGCGCGCGAAGGAGATCCTCGCGAAGGCGCACGTACTCGCCGCCGAAGACACGCGCAGCGCGCGGCGGTTGCTCACGGCCTTCGAGATCCCACTCCAGGGACGCGATCTTGTAGCCTACGCCGACCACAACGAACGCGCCGTCGCGCCGAGACTCGCCGAGGCCCTGAAGGCCGGCAAGGATGTGGCTGTGCTGAGCGACGGCGGCACGCCGCTGGTCAGCGACCCCGGCTACCGCCTGGTGCAGGAAGCGATCGCAGCCGGCGTCGCCGTGGTGCCGCTGCCCGGACCGTGCGCGGCCGTCGCGGCGCTGGGGGCCAGCGGCCTGCCGGTCCATGCCTTCTCGTTCCACGGCTTCCTGCCCAAGAAGCCCGGCGCGCGCGGCAAGCTGCTGAGCAAACTCAAAGACCGCGACGAGACGCTGATCTTCTACGAATCCCCGCAGCGCGTGCCGAAGGTGTGGCCGGAGCTGGTCGAGGTCTTCGGTGCGGACCGGCCCGCCTGCCTGGCGCGCGAGCTG
This sequence comes from Planctomycetota bacterium, assembly GCA_023150555.1. Taxonomy (GTDB): domain Bacteria; phylum Planctomycetota; class SZUA-567; order H5-PLA8; family H5-PLA8; genus JAKLKQ01. The sequence goes on along the minus strand of JAKLKQ010000022.1, from coordinate 35,379 downwards.
ACCAAGATGCACGAGACCTTCCTGCGCGGGACACTCGCCGAGTTGCAGCAGCGCATCGATGCCGGGCCGCCGCTGAAGGGCGAATGCACGGTCCTGATCGCGGGCCGCGCCGCGCCGGAAGTTCCGGACGTAGAAGAATAGGACCGCCGCGCTTTCCTCGATTCGCATTACGCCAGCCCGCGCGTAGCATGCAGTCATAGATCCCATCCGGTTCCGGACGTTCGCCATGAACGCCACCTCACCCGCGCGCGGCATCTACACGGCCCAAGGCCTGCTTGCGGTGCTCTTCTGGAGCTCCACCATCGCGTTCTCGCGCAGCCTGACCGAGCGCCTGGGCCCCCTGACCGCCGCCACCGCGATCTACCTGGTTGCCGGAATCCTCGCGATGCTGGGCTATGCGCGCGATCCGTCCGCGCTGCGACGGGGGATCTCGCTGCCGAAACGCTACCTCCTCGGCGCCGGGGCGCTCTTCGTCGGCTACATGCTCGCGCTGTACTTGGCCGTGGGTCTCAGCCGCGACCGCGCGCAGGCGGTGGAAGTCGGCGTGGTGAACTACCTCTGGCCGGGTACGACGCTGCTCTTCTCGGTGCCGGTGCTGAAGCGCCGCGCGCGCTGGACGCTCCTGCCCGGCGCGGCGCTGGCCTTCGGCGGTGTGGTCGTGGCGATCGCGCAGACTGGGCCGCTGAACTGGACGGGCTTCCGCGAACGCCTGCTGGACAACCCCCTGCCCTACACGCTGGCGCTGGCCGCGGCGGTGGCGTGGGGGTTTTACTCGACGTGCAGCCGGCTGTGGGTGGGCGCGCGTGAGGAAAACGCCCTGCCGCTGTTCCTGCTCGCAACCGGACTGGTATTGCTGGGTCTGCGCGCGACCCGCACCGAGACCTCCGACTGGTCGGGTTCCACGGGCTGGATGCTGGCGTACATGGCCGTGCTGCCAACGCTGTTGGCGTACACGTGCTGGGACCGTGCGGTTCGCAAGGGCGACCTGGTACTGGTGGCCTCGGCCAGCTACGCGACGCCGCTGCTCTCGACGCTGCTCAGCTGCGCGATCCTGGGCGTTGCGATGACGGCGGGCTTGTGGATCGCCTGCGCGATGGTGATCGCAGGCGCGCTGGTCTGCCGCTACTCGGTCGGCGACGACGTGGCGGTGCCGCTCGATCCGTCCGGCAGCGCGCGCACTACCCCTTTGGGCGCCTGACCGTCATCCTTCCGTTCGCGAAACGATTGAGTTTGAAGAGCCCCAGGTCGTGGCGGCTGCCGCCGTCCATCGCCAGGTCGGCCAGGACCTCGCCGATCACGCTGCAGAACTTGAAACCGTGCCCGGTGAAGCCGGCGCCGACGGCCACGCGCGGGTACTTCGGGAGCGTGTCGAGGATGAAATGGTCGTCGGGCGAGTTCGTGAACAGACAGGCCTTCAGCGTCATGGTGTTGCCCGCGGCGTCGGGAAAATACTTCTCCGTGCAGTCGCGCAGCACGGCTTCGTCCTCGGGGTGCGGCTCGCGGTCCATATTGTCCGGATCGGCGGCCTGCTCGAGGTGGTGGTAGCGCCCGAGTTTGAAGCCCGGTATTCCGTAGACGGGGAAGCCGTAGAACGCGCCTTCCTTCACGAGCATGTTGAATACCGGGAACGCGGCGGGGGTATAGCGTTCGGGGCGCAGCGGCTGGAACCACGCCAGCACCTGGCGCTCGGGCACGGCGAAGTTCGCCAGCTCGGGTGCCAGCTTGCCCGCCCACGGCCCGGCGGCAATGACCAAGCGCTCGGTCTCGTAGCGCCCGCGGTCGGTGCGCAGTTCGTAGCCGCGTCCCTTGGGTGCCCAGTCGAGCACGCGCTCCTGCGCGCGCACTTCCGCGCCCAGGGCCAGCGCCGCGTTGACGTGCGCGACGACGCAGCGTTCGGCCAGCAGGAAGCCGCCGTCGGGCTGAAAGAGCGCCTTGAAGTCCTTCGGCAGGCGGTAGCCGGGGAAACGCCGGCTGAGCTCCTTCGAACTCAGTATCTCGTGCGCGAGGCCGTGCTCCAGGCAGCTCTTCTTCGAGCCCGCGAAGACGTGCTCGTTGGGCAGCGACGCGTCGATGCTACCGGTCACGACCAGCAGGCGCTCGCCGGCGAGGGTCTCGAGTTCGCGCCAGAGTTCGAAGCTGCGGCGCAGCAGCGGGACGTAGCTGGGGTGCTCATGGTAGGCCAGCCGGATGATCCGCGTGATGCCGTGGCTGCTGCCCTGATCGTGCGGGATGTTGAAGCGCTCCAGTCCCAGCACCTTCTGCCCGCGGCGGGCCAGGTGAAAGAGCGCGGCGGAACCCATCCCGCCGACGCCCATCACGATGCAGTCGTAGCGCGACATCGGTTGTCTCCGGTCACATGCGTTTCGCAATAGCTTCGGGTAGCATACGCTTGCGCATTTCGATCGCAACGGGAGTCACGCATGGACGCCGCGCGCCTGCACGCCGAGAGCATCGTCTTCGACGGCCTAGTCGTATCAAAGTGGAGCCGCCCGGTCTTCGAGGCTATGCGCGCCGGCGGCCTGACGGCGGCCAACTGCACGTGCTCGATCTGGGAGAACTTCCGCGAATCGATGGATCACCTGGCGGCGTGGCAAAGGCACTTCGCCGAGAACGCCGATCTGATCCGCCCCGCGCGCACCGTCGCCGAGATCAAACAGGCCAAGCGCGATGGCAAGGTCGCGATTTGCCTGGGCTGGCAGAACACCAGCGGCATCGAGGACCGCCTCGAGTACCTGGCGCTCTTCAAGGCCCTGGGCGTCGGCATCATGCAGCTGACCTACAACACGCAGAATTTCATCGGCACGGGCTGCTACGAGTCCCGCGACAGCGGACTGAGCGACTTCGGGCGCGACGCCGTCGCCGAGATGAACCGCGTGGGCATCCTGATCGACCTCTCGCACGTCGGGCCCAAGACCAGCGAAGAGGCCATTCGCGCCAGCAAGAAGCCGGTCTGCTACAGCCACTGCCTGCCCGCCGGCCTGAAGGCCCACCCGCGCAACAAGAGCGACGCGCAACTGAAGTTCATCGCCGAGCACCACGGCTTTGTGGGCGTGACGATGTTCTGCCCCTTCCTGAAACGCGGCACCGAGGCCGCGCTGGACGACTACCTAGAGGCCATCGAGTTCGTGATCCGCATCGCCGGCGAGGACCGCGTCGGGATCGGCACCGACTTCACACAGGGCCACGACCGGGCCTTCTTCGAGTGGATCAGCCGGGACAAGGGAAATGGGCGACGGCTGGTCGATCTGGGCGAGATCGTCAACCCCGTAGGTATGCGGGAGTTGAAGGACTACCCCAACCTGACGGCCGCCATGCTGAAGGCCGGATGGCCCGAAAAAAGAATACGTAACCTGTTGGGATTGAATTGGTTACGACTTCTGGGGGAGGTCTGGGGCGGCTGACCGACAGGGTGTACGAAAAATCCCTCCTGCCGCGCAAGGATTACGCACAATGTTCGTTAGCCCGGTGGAGCATTCTGCCCGCTGGCGCTTGCCCGGCGGCTCCATGCTGGTACAAGGGTTTGCTCCAAGGGAAGTTAGCATCTGGCACGATGGCGGCTCGGCGCGTGAAGCCAGGACCGCCGTTGAACTCTGGTCGGCAGCAAGGAGAGAGACGATGTCCGTTGCCCTTCGTTCGAAGATCTGGCTGGTCGCCCCGCTCTGCCTCTTCGCCCTCACCTCTACCCATGCGGCAATCAAGGACAAGGTGGTCCAGAAGGACGGCAAGGAGCCGCCCCAGGGCCGGGTGGTCAAGGACGGCCTGACGGAGATCGAGATCCAGTCGCAGGGCGGCTCGATGAAGATCGCCTCGGACAAGGTCGACTACATCGAGTGGGACATCTACCAGCAGGACTGGGAAGACGGCCTGCGCGCGATGAAGGCGGGCAAGTGGACCGACGCGGCCGGCAGCTTCCAGTACATCATTGGCGAAAAGAAGCTGATCGACACCTTCCGCCCCGAGGCCCAGCCGTACCTGTACTACTTGGCCGCGCACTGCCTGCACATGGCGGGCAAACAGGACGACGCGATGAAGGGCTTCGAGGAATACATCGGGAAGTTCGCCGACTCGCGCTACATCCCGCAGGCCTACGACGGTCTGGTCGACGCCGCCATCCAGACCAGCAACTACCGCAAAGCCCAAGGCGTGTTGCCCAAGCTGCGCGAGTTGGGCTCCGAGTTCGGCGCCAAGGCCACCTTCTACGAAGGCCGCCTGCTGCTGGCACAGAAGAAGACCGACGAAGCTGCCGCGAAGTTCACCCAAGCAATCGGTGGCACGAACAACGCAGAGACCAAGGCCATCTCGCAGCTGTACCTGGCGCGCTGCTCGATCCTGGGCAACGACCTGGCCAAGGCGAAGAAGATGGCCTCCGAAGCGCTGACCGGCTCCACCAGCGACACCGTCTGCGCGCACGCCCACCTGATCCTGGGCAACGTGCTGCTTGAAGAAGCCACCAAGGAGACCGGTGACCCGGCGAAGGAGAAGTACTACGACGCCTCCCTGGAGTTCCTGCGCATCTGGCTGATGTACGGCGGTGACCAGGACAGCGAGCCCGAGGCCCTGTTCAAGGCGGCCGAATGCTTCGCGGCGATCGCGAAGTTCCCCAACGAGCGCAAGAGCAACCAGCGCCGCGCCGTGATGTTGTACGGCGACGTGATCCGCCGCTTCCCCGGCACCACCTGGGCCAAGGACGCACAGGCCAACATGAAGAAAGTCCGCTGAAACCTGGATTCAATTTTCGAATGCGAGGTGTGGACGGGCGTGAGGCGACTCACGCCCGTTCTTTTTGGGCGTCCAGGAATTCGAGCATCCGTTCGACCGACGTGAACTTCTCGCGCAGCTTGTTCTTGGCCTGCCCGCGGCGCACTTCTTCGCGGTCCAGCGCCTTCCATTCCTCGAAGGTCACGTAGCGGATAGCGTTCGTCTTCATGAACTCGACGATCTTGTCCCGGCCGGGATTGCTGGCCATACGCGGCGGCGCCTCGCCCTCCGTGAAGTCCTCCACCAGCCGCTTGACGGTGCCGATGGCGTCGGGCTTGTTGGTGCCGATCAGACCGCTGGGGCCGCGTTTGGCCCAGCCGACAACGTACTCGCCGGGGGCGGGCTCCTCCTTGGCGCGATCGCGGACCACGCGGCCGTCCAGGTTTCGGATGCGCATGGCGCGCTCGCTGAAAGGCACGCCCGGAATCGGAACGCCGCAGTAGCCGACGGCCTTCAGCACCATGCCGGCGTTCAGGCTCTCGTACTCGTCGGTGCCCTCGGCACGGAAGAGGTTGAATTCATCGGGCACCAGCTTGTTGACGCGCAGTTCGACGGAACTCAGCCAGCCGTCGTGGCCGTGCAGGAAGCGCGTGGGGCTGCGCAGGAACCAGAGGTGCACCTGCCTCGGCTTGCCCTGGGGCGCCTGCTTCGACTTCTCGACCAGGTACTCCACGTTCTGGTGCGTGGAGAAATCGCACAGCACCGTGTGCTCGTATTCCTGGGGGTCGAACTTCAGCTGTTCCGGGTCGACGATCAGGTCGGCGTTCTTGAGGTTGCCGAGTTCCTTGATCTCCTGGGGCGAGAAGGCCGCCTGGGCTGGCCCGCGCCGGGCGATCACGTAGATGCGCTTGATGCGGCTGCGGCGCAGTTCGTCGAGCACGTAGTCGGGGATGTCTGTGCCCGCCAGGTCCTCGGGGTCCTCGGCCAGGATGCGCGCTACGTCCATCGCCACGTTGCCCACGCCGATGATCGCGACGGACTCGACGTTCAGGTTGAAGTGCGCGTTGCGGTAGTCGGGGTGCCCGTTGTACCAGCCCACGAATTCCGTCGCCGAGTGCACGCCGTGCAGGTCCTCGCCCGGCAGCATCATCCGCCGGTCGCGCTCGTTGCCGACCGCATAGACGATCGCGTCGTAGTGCACGCGCAGGTCCGGCACGGTCAGTTCCTTGCCGACCTTCACGTTGCCGAAGAACCGAAAGCCCGGCCGCGCGGCGGTCTTCTCGTAGAAACCGATCACCTTCTTGATGTTCTGGTGGTCCGGCGCTACGCCTCCACGCACCAAGCCGTAGGGCGTCGGCAGGCGGTCGAAGACGTCGCAGGTAGCGGTCACGCGGGGGGCGGTGAGCAGGGCTTCAGCGGCGTAAAAACCGCTGGGCCCCGCGCCGACGACGGCCACTTGCAGCGGGCGTTCGGGAGTTCCGAGGCGAGGCGAGGCGCTCATGACGACGGTCCGGTCCGACGGACGGCTCGGCCGGGCGTTACGCCGGCTCGGTTGAGGTGGAGAGCAGCCCCTTCAGGTACTCGGCGTATTGGGGCAGCGTCTCGTCGGGGTCCAGGTCCTTCTGGACGGTCTCGATAGAGAGGTACCCGCGGTAGGCGGCGGCCTTGAGCAGGTCGACGACGCGGTTCATGGGCACGAAGCCTTCGCCCAGTTCGCAGGGCTGGATCTTGGTGCGGTCCTCGTTGAAGGCCGCGTCGATCACGTGCACGTGGCGGACGTACTCGCCAATGGCGTCAAAGGTACGTTCGGGCTGCTCAAGGACGCGCATGGGGTGCAGCACGTTCCACAGCACGCCGATCTTCTCGCTGTAGACCTGCGCCATGACCTCGGTGATGTACTTGCTGTGGCTGAAGCTGCCGGCGGTCTCGACCAGGATCATCGAACGGATCTTCTCTTCCTCGGCGAACTCGGTCAGGTCCGACAGGGCCTCGCTGACGTAGTCCACGACGCCCGTGGCTTCCAGACCGGGCGGCATCTCGCCGGCGACGACGCGCACATAGGGCGCGCCCAGCGTCTCGGCCATGCGCAGGGCCTGCTTGGCGTTGGCGACGGACTTCTCGCGTTCGGTGATGTCCGGCGAGGAGAAGGAGAAGGTGGTGCCCAGGGTGGCGACCGCCATGTCGGCCTCGTCGAAGGTCTTGCGGACCTCCGTCAGGAACTCGACGTCGGTGTCCAAATCCACGCCGTGCAGATGGCCCTGGCCCATGACCAGTTCCACGCCGTCGAACTTGTAGGTCTGCATGCCATCGACGAGCGCGGCCGCGGTCCATTCGGGGCAGATCGAGGACGTGAAGGCATATTTGAAGTTATACTTGGCGGCGGGCGTGGTGGACATGGGCTTGAATCGCTCCCCCTGTTCGGAATGCCAGGCAACAATTTCCCCCGGTGGGCTTCGGGCCCCCGAAGGGAAGCGCAGGAAGCCTGCCTGGGAGAACCGGGAAATTCTAGTTGACCAAGGGTCCCCGTCAAGCATAGGCGCAGGTTCCTCAAAAATACCCAAACCCCTGCCTCGCGTTGACTTCCATAGCCAAACCGCGCACACTGGCCCCCCATGGCTCAAGGCGAAACGCTGGATATCGGCTGCGGGGGGTCCAAGACCCCCGGCGCGGTGGGCATCGACATCCTGCCCGCCCCCGGCGTGGACATTGTCCACGACCTCAACAAGCTGCCCTGGCCCGTGGAGGCCGACCGCTTCGAGCGGATCGTCTGCTCGCACGTGCTCGAACACCTCGTCGACCTGGTCGGCGTGATGAACGAAATCCACCGCGTCTCGAAGAACGGCGCGCGCGTGAAGATCCTCACGCCCCATTTCAGCAGCCTCAACAGCTGGGAAGACCCCACCCACACGCGGCACTTCGCTCTACGCAGCTTCTCGTTTTTCGACACCGAGAGCCGCCACCACTACACCGACAAGCGCCTGAAGACCGTGGACGTGAAGATCACCTTCGGCGGTGGCCTGTGGGACCTGATCGGCAAGATCCACTACAAGCTCTGGCCCGTGCTCTGGGAAAAGCACTTCGCCTTCATCTGGCGCGCGCGGAACCTGGAAGTCGAATTGGAAGTGGTGAAATAAGGTTCTGCGGGAACCGCTAGCCGGTAGAATCGTCTGATCGCAACCAGGAGATCGCTCATGTCCAACCTCGGAGGCGACGCGGTATGCCAGGTCGCCGTCGTCGTGAAGAACATCGAGCAGGCCGCGCAGGCCTACGCCAGGGTCTTCAATCAGCCCGTCCCCGAACCGCGCCTGACCGGCCCGGAAGCGGAGACGCACATCCGCTACAAGGGCCAGCCCACCGAAGGCCGCGCCAAGCTCGCTTTCTTCAAGTTCGGTAACCTCTCGGTGGAACTGATCGAACCCGTCGGCGGGCCGAGCACCTGGCAGGAGCACCTCGATACACGCGGCGAGGGCGTGCACCACATCGCCTTCCGCGTGCCGGACATGGAGGAATCCCTCGCGCACCTGAACGCGCAGGGCATTCCCGCCGTGCAGCGCGGCGACTTCAAGGGCGGCAGCTACGCCTACTGCGACTCCACGAAGGACCTGAAGGTCGTCCTCGAGCTGCTCGCCAGCGATAAAAAGTAGCGTTCTACCCTACGCGGCGCCCATCAGGTGCCGCACGATGTAAGCCTCCAGCGCCTCGTAGTCGCGCGCGCGCCGGCAGGCCTCGACCTTCTTTGTGTCCACGCCGTCCACAAGCTTGCACAGATCGCGGAAGAACTGCAGCGAGTTCGCCAAGTGCGCCATGCTCTTGGTCTGCGCCTGCGTGCGCATGGCCTTCACGTCCAGGCCCACGTACGCAGCGTCCTTGCCCGCGCCGAAGCCCCCGCGCGCCAGCACCCATACCTGGTTGAAGGCGCGCCGCACGTTCACCGAGCCGAAGGACTTGTCCTGGTCGTACTTCAGGCCGTCCTGGTCGTTGAGGTGCACGCCCCAGAGCTTGCCCGCGGCCATGCAGAAGGCCATGTCGTCGCTGGGGTCCTCGCCGAGCAGGATGGAGTGCGCCGATTCGATCAGCACACCTACGCGCGCGGGGTCGCGCGTCTGCGCGCCCATAGCCATGAAGTGCCCGGGCGTGGGCAGGTACGCGGCGTCCATGGGCTCGTTGGGCTTCATCTCGCCCAGCAGGCGGATCTTCTTGTCGTAGGCTAGCATCGCGTCGAGGTACTCGAGGTAGCGGTGGTAGCTGGTGAACGGATCCTTGGCCTCGCGGATGTACGTGCCTTCGCGCGCAGGCCACAGCACGATGCGGTTGGTGCCCAGCTCGTTGGCGATATCGACGGCACGCTTACTGCGTTCCAGGGCGTACTTTCGGCACTTCGCGTCGTTGCTCGTCCAGCCGCCGTCAACGGTGCGCGGGTCTTCCCACAGCCGTGGCGCGACGAACTCGGCCTCCAGCCCCTGGTCGGCAAGCAGTTTCTTCATTGCGCGCGTTTGCTTGACCGTCGCCGAAGCGCTCAGGTCCGCGATGCAGACGTCGTCGTCGTGGAACTGCACCGCGTCGAAGCCGAGCTTCTTGAAGATGCGCAGCTTCTCCGCGAAGGGAAACTCGGTGCGCACCGGCGGGCCGAAGGGATCCGCGCCCGGATGCAAATTCCACGGGCCCACCGAGAATCGGAAGACCGCCTTGCCGCAACGGAACGCCGCCATGATCGTGCTCCTCCCCCGTGTCCGGGCTTCGAATCAGTACGCCACCGCTGCGACGCCGTTTCGTGCGTGCGATTCCAGCGCCGCCGTGAAGATCGCGTGCTGCGCGGCCGTCTCCTCCGGCGTCACGCAGCCGAACGGCGCCTTGCCGTGCGCCAGCTCCGTGCAGAAGGCCGCCCACATCTGCAGGATCGCGTCGGAGAACCCGAACTCGAAGATCGGTCCGGTGATCGCCGGCGCGGCCGAGACGCAGCCCAGGTCCTCTTCGCGCCATGCCTGCGCGCCGCCCGGCGTGTATTCCAGCGAGCGCAGCGTCTTGGGATAGCGACTGCTGAAGGCCATGCTCGTCCTCGTACCCAGCACCTGCAGAAACCAGGTGTTGGTGTCGCCGGGCGAGATTCGCTTGGTGCTGAGCGTCATCGGGAAGGCATCGCCCGTGCGCAGATCTGCGGCGGTGCACAGCAGCGTCGCGTTGTCCCACGTCTCGCAGGGCCTGCGTTCGCGTGAGCCCTTCGCAACCGGCCGGTCGGCAACGATCTTGCTCAGCACCGCGCGGACGTCCCGCGGCTTCCATCCCAGCCGCAACGGAACGTGCAGCGCGTGCATGCCCAAATCGCCCATACAGCCGTACGCACCATTGAAAGCGACCTGGCGCTTCCAGTTCAGGGGTTTGTCGGGGTCCATATCCGAACAGTGGTGCAGCCCCGCGGAGACTTCGAGGATCCGCCCGAAGGCTCCGCTTTGCGCCGCCTGGAAGATGCGTTGCGGTGCCGGAAAGAAGGGGAACTCCGATGAACACCGCACAAAGGCCTTCGGATGCTTCACCAGCGCCGCGCGGATCGTCGCGTTGGCTTCGCGGTCGATGCCGAAGGGCTTCTCGCCCAATAGGTGCTTGTCGGCCTCGATTGCCGCGACGTAGATCTCCGCGTGCAGGTGGTGCGGCACGGCAACGTACAACGCTTCGATGGACCCATCCTTCATCAGATCACGGTAGTCCGTCGCGAATCGTGTAATCGATGGGAAGTTCGAGCGGTACCAGCCGAAGAGGTCTGCGTTGGCATCGCAGACGGCCACCAGCTCCGGACGCACATCGACGTCAGTGAGGTGGCACCAGCGCGCCGCCGCGCTGGCGAACTCGCGTCCCATTAGCCCGCAGCCGACAATGCCGAACTTGATCGTGCGCATCGCTACCGCTCCGTGGATTCCAGGATGCGCAGCGCAGCCGGCGCATCGGCGCCTTCGTGGACGATCGCCAGGAAAGCGCGCGTCATTCCGCGCGGGTTGGCGTGCTGGATCACGTTGCGCCCGTAGACGATTCCGCGCGCGCCCTGTTTCATCAGGGCCGCGGTGCGTTCGAAGATCTCTTTGTCCGGCGCAAGCCCGCCGCCTCGCGGCAGGACCGGGCAGCCGGCAGCTTCGACGATGCGGTGGAACTCCGCCACTTCGTCGCAGGGATCGCACTTGATCAGGTCCGCGCCCAGTTCCTTGCCCTGGCGCACCAGCGCGAGGATCCGGTTCAGGTCGCCGTCGACGGTGTAGCCCTTGCCGTCGGCGTGCTTCTTCATCACGAGGGGCTCGACCATTAGCGGCATGCCGTAGCGTTCGCTCGCCGGCTTCAGCTTGCAGATGTTCGCAATGCACTGTTCGTGCAGCTCTTCCCGGTCGGGCAGTAAAAGCAGGTTCACGCAGAGGCAGGCCGCGTCCAGGCGCACAGCCTGTTCGACGGCTTCGTCGATCAAACGGCTAAAGAGATGACGCGGATACTCGAGACCGTAGCAGTTCGCCACGTCGGTGCGCAGCACAAGCGCCGGCTTCGTGCGTGCCGGAATGCGTTGCAACAGCGCCGCCTGTCCGATGGATAGCTGCATCGCGTCGGGTCCGGCTTCCGCGATGCGGCGCACCGCCGCATCCAGGTCCTCGATGCCGGCCAGAAACGCCGGCTCGTTGAAAAACCCATGGTCCAGCGCTACGTCGAAACAGCGCCCGTCGCGCAGCAGGCGGTTCAGGCGCACCTTGGCGTTCAAGCTTGGCGTCTCCGCGTTCACGATACGGCCCCCCATGCCGGCGCGGGCACCGGCGCAAACTCCTCGCGCTCGCCGCGTTCCGTGCCCGCGATGCATTCCTCGAGCGCGAATGGCCCTTCGGCCACGAAGAGTTCCACATACAGTGCGGCCGGATGCCCTGTCAGGTCCATGCAGCGGGCCAGGCGCAGCAGCGGCGACCGCGGCTCGATACGCAGAAGCTTCGCGATCGAGTTTTCCGCGGTGACCGCGCCGAAACGCTGCCGGCCGCCCGCCACGCGCAGCCCGTAGTGCTCGCGCAACGTCGCGTAGAGCGAGCGGTCGGTGAAGTCGAAGCGCTCAAGCCCGGGCACCAGATCCGCAGCGATCCAGGTGCGCTCGAAGAGTTGCGGGCGGCGGTTGACCAGGCGCAAGCGCTCAAGCCGTACCATCGTGCCGGCAGCCTCCACGTCGCCGGCCAGCGGGCACTCAGGGACCGTCTCCACCGAAAGCACGCGCGTGGCCAGCTTCATGCGCTGCTTGCGAAAGGCTTCGGTGGTTCCGGTCAGTGCGAAGAGCCCCACAGGCGGACGTGGCTCGGCGACGAACGTACCTAGGCCGCGGCGCTTGGCGATGCGCCCCTCGCGCACCAGCATATCTAGCGCTTGGCGCACGGTGGGTCGCGTGACGCCGAATTCGGCGCAGAGTTCGTGCTCGCTGGGCAGTTTGCGGCCCGGCGCCCAGCGTTCGCGGGCGATGCGGGCGCGCAGGGCTTCGGCGAGTTGCGCGTACAGGGGTACGGGGCTACTGGAATCGAGTACCATGGCTGCAGCTTGTCAGGTTGTCTATACAAGTCAAGCTAAATCGGAAGGCGAGTCGGCAAAAGGGGCTTAATTTAAGCTTTGAGTTGAGGCACGTTGTGCTGCACCTTGCGTGCCTGTTGCATTTTGCGTACGAATTATTGAAAATTGCTCGTCGACGAGCAATTTTCAATAATTGCGATTAGCCACCTGCGCGCCTCCAGATCACGGTGAACTGCGAGCCGTCGTCATGGGCCTTCGGCGGAATGCGAAGCGTCAGCGTACCGTCGGCGTTGAAGCTATACAGGCGGATCTGCTCGCCGCCCACCCACGGCGGAAAATACGCGCCCTGAACGCGGTGGACCAGGCATCCGCGCGCCGGATCGATGCGCCAGGTCCCGAAGTACGCGATGAAATTTTCGTAGGCCGCGCGCTTCTCCTCCGGCTTGCACTTGGCGGGGGTCTCGTGCGAGAAGGCCAGCTTTGCGTCGCCCATGATCTGGCCGATCATACGCCCCGAAGCCTCGTAAACCAGACGCCCAACCGCACCCTTCCCTTGCGGGTATTGGACGCTACCGTCGGGCTTGCGGTGCTCGAAGCGCAGCAGTTCCCAAGTGCCGACGATGCGTTCTTCGTCCGATTGCGCCACGCGCGTTCCCTCCAGCGGCCAATAAGTTGAGCCGCCAGAATAGTTTCTTTGGGCGCCGGTGCCAAGTTTCGAGATCGGCCACCAATAAATATGGAGGTGTCGCGAGTGGTGACGCCTCCCCTCGCACCTGTCTATCAGCGACCTAGGTCGTCAGTACGCGACCAGCTTCTTGCCCGCCGGAATACGCTTCTCCTTGGGCGTGGTGCGGTGCCACTGCACGCCCTTGGCGTTCTCCAACGCCGCAATCCAGTTGTTGGCCCACGTGGCGTGATCGGTCAGGACGCTTTTCGGATTGCTGTCGCTGTGCACGACGAACGACGGATAGAATGGCCGCCCGGTGGGCGTGCCGGTTTTCTGGTAGCGCAGATCGACGCTCCAGCGCACGCCGCCGGAGACATTGTCCGTCGAACAGTGCGGCGTGTACTTGCTCATCAGCACGGCGCCGCCCCTGCGCACCGCCGCACGCACGGGTTCGACCTTCGGCATCGCGGCGGGATCGATGGTCGCACCTTCGATGTGCTTCAGTTCACCCTGTTTGTGAACGCCGGGCATCACCAGCATGCAACCGTTCTCGGGCGTGGCGTCGACCAGCGCGACCCAGCAGGTGACGATGTCACTGGCGTCGGCCTCCTCCCACGTCACCGAATGGTCCTGGTGCCACGGAATCACTTCCTTGTTCTTTCCGTTCGTCTGCTTCGTGGGAACCTTTGGGCGCAGGTGCTGGATCGGGTTGCAGATGATCTCGCCGCCAATCAGGCCGGAGAGCGTCTCCATCAGCTTCGGATGGCGCAGAAATTCGAAAACGCGCTTGCCGCGCATATGCATGATGTCGATGCCGCTGTCGAACTCTTGGCACTGCGCCTGCAGCAACGCATAGCGGCGCTCGAAGGGCGCGTCCGCGTGTAAGTCACTGATCTTGCCTTCGGCATGGAGTTGCTTCGCGCGCGCGTCGATCCATTCCGACAACTCGTCGATCACCGGTTTCAGCTCGGCGTCCGAGAGGATATTTTCGACGACCAGAAACCCGTCGCGATGGAATTGATCGACTTGCGCCTGGCTGAGTTTCACTTGAGTGCCTCCTTGTATAGGCCGGTCACCGGCCGCCCCATCCGACGCGGCCGCATGTCCCTTAATACCGCGCTTAGCGGCGAGGCACCTTAGCGCCGCATGCAAAGTTCTTGTCCAATTCTGCAATGGTAGCCGGTGGCGCGCGGCCGCGGCGCGCCTTTGGACCGGTTAGGATTGAATAAGGGGGCCTTCTATGGCTTCGCGAAGGCCGCTTCTTCCTGCGCGAGGTAGCTGAGTTTCAGCTTTAGGATGCGGTGGTCGATGCGATCGGCCACGTAGCAGGCATTCTCGTGCACGCGCACGCGCACCGGGCAAGCGAAGCCGATCTCGGGCTCGCCCTCGGGGCTGCCGGGCCCGCGCGCGTCCTGGTTGCCGTAGCGCCCGAAGCGCGTAAGCACGTTGGCGTTCGTATCGATGACCTCGACGTGGCAGCGGAAGGCATCGGGCAGGAACATGCGCCCGTAGCCGTCCATGCCGAAGCTGGCGTGCTCGCACGTGCAGCGCGCGTGGTCACGGTTGCGGTAGACCAGCGGCGAGAGCCCCAGGTGCGCCCACTGGATGCCGTCGATCTTCGCGCGGCGGATGCCGCCGTAGTTGCTGCCGACCAGCCACTGCCCGTCGTCGTCGAAAACGATCTTGCCGCCGTCGGGCCCGAACTTTGCGATCGTGCCGTAGAAGTGCTCGTAGAACATGCGCGGCGTCGGATAGACCGCGCCCTCGGCGAAGGCGTCGCCGTGGTACGCGGGCAGGCGCCCTTCGAAGAGTTTCGGCACGGTGTTGCCCGGCTCCTTGATGTTGCAGGCGAGATAGAAGTTGCCGTCGGGGCCGCAGTCAAGCGTCGCGACGGGCCCGGAACTCTTCGCGGGGAGCGGAAGCTGGATGAAGTCGGTGCGCTCCAGAGAGCCGTCGTTGCGATACTTGTGCACGGCGGTGCCGAAGGTCTTATCGAGCTGGTCGGACATCGTGTAGACGTTGCCCTGCTTGTCGACCGTGAAGTAGTAGCAGGCCTTCGCCGGCAGCACGCCCTCCAGGCCCGGCTCGCTGCCCTTTACGCCCTTGGGGAATGGATCAGGCTTGCCGTCGGCGGTGAATCGGCGGATCTCCCACTTCGGCACGAAGTGGTACAGCCGGCCGTCGTTACCGCGCACCAGCGGCTCGGTCTTGTCGCCGGGCAGGAACTTACCGGTCTCGGCGTCGTAGCGAAGGCCGTAGATGTAGATCTGCTTGCCGTCCTGGACGAGTTCGAAGTTCTGAAGGTTGTTGCGGCGGTTCAGGTCGTTGGCCGTATCGCCCTGCGCGTGGATCACGTCGCCTTGGTCGACCAGCTTGCCGCCCTGATCGATGACCTTATGCACAGCGCGTCGTTCGGCGATGAACCAGAGCACCGGCGGCTCGGCGGTGGGATCCAGCGCCAGGATCGTCGTCGCGCGCTTGTCCTTCGGGAAGGCCAGCGACGCCTGTTCCTTGCCGTCGGCGTCCAGCTTCACAATGCGGTGTTCGCGGCCGCCCAGCGAGAACACGTACAACGCGCCGGTCTTCGGATGCACCTCCACCTGGTCGGGCGCCTTCACCTTCAGCGCGCGGACGAACTTTCCTTCGGGCGTGAAGACCGCTATGCGGTCGTTGCCCGTATCCGCGACGTAGATGTTACCCTTCGCGTCCACGGCGATGCCGTTGGGATCGCTGAAATGCGCTTCGTCCGCGCCGGGCACGAAACGTTCGCCCAGCCACACCGGCGCGTAGCCGTCGGCCAACGGCGGGTTTTCGCCTTTGAGGTCGAAGCGGTACACTGCGTGGTGCGGCGGATCGGCGACCCACATCGCCTTGCCGGCCAGGCCGGTGACGTAGAGCCAGCGCTCGTCGGGCGAAAGCGCCATCGCCGCCTTGCCACGGAAAGCCTCGGCGCCCAGCAGCGGGCCCAGATAGTCGCGTTCGACGCTGCCGTCGGTGCCGAGCTTGAAGATGCGTTTGGGCACGCGCATGCGGATCTCGTCGACGGTGTTCGTGACGAGAAGGTGGCCGTCCTTCGTGACGACCGGGCGCTGCATGCGCAGGCTGCCGAACTGAGGGATGTAGCTGTGCAGCAGGGCCTGGTAGACGATGGGCAGGTAGCCGCCTTCGGGATTGGCAATCACGTTCGCGCCGTAGACCTTCTCCTTCGGCAGCCGGGCGGGGAACGGCAGAACGTGGCGCTGGAACTTTCCTTCGCGGCTGTAGGCCATGATGTTCGCAATGCGGTAATGCGCGGGCCCCGCGTCTTCCATCAGCACGTACACGACGCCCGTCGCGTCGACGGCCAGGCCCATCACGTTCGACATGCGGTGCGGATCGCCGATCAGCACGCGCTCGAAGTTCGCCTGCACGCCCAACCCGACGCGCGCCTTGTAGGCGCCGGCGGGCACGGGCTTGCCATAGTCGTCGGTGAAGTCCCAGCCGATCGCCTGCGCGTTCGAAGCGGCCTTCAGCGGCGGCGGAGCCTTATCGCCCAATTGCCCGGCAGCGAGATGCCGCACGGTGGCGCCCTTTTCGTCCACGATCGAGACGGCCGCGTCGACGGGTTCGGCAACCTCGAACGTGACGGTAGCCTTGCCGTCCTTGACCTCGACCTTCGGCGCCTGCTTAAACTTTGCGGTGCGCGGCGGCAGCGCAGGAACGTTCTCGACCTTCTGTTTGGGCCATTCGTACACCTTCAAGCCCAGCGCGGCGGAATCCTTGCCCTTGGCTTTCAAGTTTTCGAGCAGCTCGTCAGGCAGCGCATTGCCGGCCTGGAGGTACAACACGCCGAATGTGTCGAGCACGTGCGGCGTATCGAGCAGGTTCGGGGCCCACGCGAAGTCGGTGTTGGCGACCGTCGGGTCCCCCTCGGCGTCGCTGCGGTCGATGGCGCGGCTGCGCGTGAAGTTCGCGCCGAAGACCTTCGGAAAATTCTTCGGTTCGATGCCCAGGTCGGCAAAGCTGACCTTCATCTCGACGGTCCAGAGGCCCTTGCCGATCTTCGCTGCCGTCTTGAAACTCTTGGGCCTCCATTCGAAGCCGTTGCCGTTGTACAGCGAGGCTCTGGCCTTCGAATTAACTTCCATGCCGTAGTAGTTCCCGCCGCCGTAGTCAAAGCTGCGGCCCACATCCAGCAGCAGGTCGACGACGTCGTTGGTCCAGATCGCGCGGTCGTCGGCCACGATCTTCTCAACCTGCGTCTCTTCGCACTGGAAGAGCGCGTAGAGGTTCTCCTTGTCGCTGACCACGGAGATCAGCGTCGCGTTCTTTTCCGGCCGGCCTTCCAGTTCGGCATCGAGGAAACCCAGCGTCTCGAGGGGCATGCGCAGCCAGGCTTCGTCGGAGGCGTCGCCGTCGACCACCGGCGCCTTCTCGACGGTGGGCACCAGCCGGACCTTCCGGCCGGGGTAGATATTCTCGAGTTCGGCTTCCGAGAACTCAAAGGCCAACGTGTCCGGCGGCGTGACGATCGGTTCACGCAGCCGGAACGGCGCCGTCACCTTTGCAAAGTCCTTGGCCTGCGGATCGACCAGAGCGCCCAGCGCAGCGTTGGGTTTCAATGCCAGCCAGTCAAAGGACGGCGCCCAAGCACAGACGGAGTTCCGGTCGTCGCGGTCGTCGGCCTTCGGCGCGGCGCCGGTGGAGTTGCGGCGCAGGAAATTCGCGAACCAGACGGGCTTGCCTTCGGTCGCCACGGCGAGGTCCTTCAATCCGATCTTCAGTTCCACGGACCACCAGCCGTACTGCGCATTCGACTGCGCTTCGACCGAACTCGGATTCCAGGCCGCCGACCACGCGCCGTCCTTCCACTCGGCATGGTAGAGGCTGCCTTCGGGGTTGACCGCGACCAGCACGCCCTTCGTCGGGGGCTGCGCCTTGCTGGCAGGATCGAGCAGGCAGAAGGCGAAGAAGTTGTCCTCCAGAATCTTCGGATCGTCGGCCGCACGCTTTTCGCCCTTCGGATCGCCCTTGGTGCGCCCATTGAAGCAGACGTACAGGTGCTCGGCATCGGCCACAACCCTCACGTCGCCGCCGAACTTCGCCGGTCCCACGATGTCCGGATCGGCATAGCGCAGCCGTGCGGCCGGCGCATCCTTCCACGCTTCGTCGTAGGGCCTCCCGTCAATGGCTGGCGCCGTCTTGACAACCCGGATCAGCGCGGATGCGGGCCCCAGCGCGAGCCGGACGTCGGCGTCGGTCAGCGGCTTTCCGCCCTCGTCCGCAGCCTTGGCAGGCAGCAGGGTGAGCACGGCGGCCAGACCCAGGAAGAGTACGATGCGGTACATGGCGAGGCTCCTCGTCGGATGGCGAATCGATAACCCGTCGGCGCCGGACAACGCTGGCGCGGCGAATATGGCGTATTGATTCTAGAGTACTCCGCTACCGGGTCAAAGGGAGCCCGCCCGGCGCGGTCCTACATGCCTGGGCGGGTTTTGCTGATTCGAACCGGCGTCCGGACGCGCGATTACTTCAGCTTGCGGCGCGCGCTGGAGTAGATCTTCACCGGCAGGCCCTGAATGCGCAGGAAGCCGGTGCTGTCGTCCTGGTTGAAGCTGCCGCCGCCTTCCATCGTAGCGATGGATTCGTCGTACAGTGAGTATGGGCTCTTGCGCCCGGTGACGCGCAGGGAGCCCTTGTAGAGTTCCAGGCGCACGGTGCCGGTGACGGTCTGCTGCGTGCTGTCGATCAGCGCGTCGAGGCACTCCTTGGCCGGGTCGAACCAGAATCCGTCGTAGACCAGCTGCGCGTAGGTCGGAATCAGGCCGTCGCGGATCTGCATCACCTTGCGCGGCATCGTCAGGCCCTCGAGGTCGCGGTGCGCCTCGTACAGCACCGTCGCACCGGGGGCCTCGTAGACGCCGCGGCTCTTCATGCCCACGAAGCGGTTTTCGACCATGTCCACTACGCCAACACCGTTGCGCCCGGCAATCTCGTTGAGTTTCCCTAGCAACTCGACGGGCCCGAGCTTCTTGCCGTTGACCGCGACGGGATAGCCGCGTTCGAAGGTGACCTCGACCGTCTCGGCCTTGTCTGGTGCCTGTTGCGGCGTGGCGACCATCTGGTACATCTCGTCGCGCGGCTTGCGGCTGGGGTCTTCCAGTTCGCCGGCCTCGTGGCTGCGGTGCTGGAGGTTCGGATCGGTGGACCAGGGCTTCTTGGCCGTGGCGGCAACGGGGATGCCGTGCTTCTTGGCGTAGGCGATGGCTTCCGTGCGACCGGGGATCAGCGCTCGGAACTCGGCATCGCGCCACGGCGCCAGGATGGTGGCGTCGGGGATCAGCGCGTAGGCAGCCAGTTCGAAGCGGCACTGGTCGTTGCCCTTGCCGGTGGCGCCATGCGCGATGATGGTCGTGCCTTCTTCTTTCGCGACGTCGACGATGGCCTGGATCATGAACGGCCGCGCGATGGACGTGCCCAGCAGATAGCGGCCTTCGTACTTGGCCTCCGCGCGAATGCACTGGAAGACGCCGTCGCGCACGAAGGTCTCGGCGATGTTCTTCACGATGAACTTCTTCGCGCCGCTGGCCAGCGCCTTGGCCTCGAAATTGGTCTCCTCCTGCTGCCCGACGTCGACGGTTACGCAGACGACGTCGTAGCCCTTCTGCGCGAGCCAGTGGACGATGACGCTGGTGTCCAGCCCGCCGCTATAAAGGAGGATGCACTTCTTGGCTTTGCCGCCCTTGGCGGGCTTGCCGTTCTTGCTGCCCTTCTTGGCCATCGCTGGGTTCCTTTCGTCCTGCAAGCCGGTTGTGTGGTGAGACTTCAGTCGCCGAGACTACAGGAGGCGCGCGCGGGCGCAAGCAAGCTGGCGCGGCCGAATGCTTGTGCAGCACATGTGCAAACAGGCGGGGTTCCTGAAACCTTTTCGGGCAAATGCTGTTTAGTAAAGGTGGGGAACGGCGCGCAATAAAGTTGCGACCGATACGTTGGACAAAGTAGAGAAGGAGGAGCCCAATTCAGCCGATAACCAGAAAGGGCTCCGCAAAATAAGGGAGAAACGAAATGAAATCTCTGAACGAGGCCGTTGACTATCTTAAGGTGGCCGAGGAAGCATCCAGCCAGCGCCTGACCCAACTCCAGACCAAGGGCGCCGACCAGCGCGCGATCCTCTTCGAGCAGGAACGCCAGAAGCGCATCCGCGAAACGCTCGCCGCCGTCCAGGAAGCGCTCGTCAACTGACGCGCACCTTCCCATCGACGTTCAGCGCGCCCGGCATTTTGACCGGGCGCTTTTGTTTCCCGGAAGTCCTACGAGAGTTCCGCAACCTTGACCGGCTTGCCGGTCTCGGCGCTGCGGTCGGCGGCCAGGGCGGCGCGGTGGCTGAAGATGCCATCGTCGAAGCTGAACATCGGCGCTCGGTCTTCGCGGATCGCGGCGATGAAATCCGCGAAGAGCTCGGTGTACGGATGGTGCTCGACGTCGCCGCTGTCGACCAGCTGCGTGTGAAGGGTGCTCCAGCCGGTCCTGTCCAGGCCCTGCAGCTTCGCGCAGTGGAACTTGTCGTTCCAGACGCTGCCTTCGCTGCCCACCAGGTGCACGTTGAAGAGATAAGGCTGGATGCAGTCGATGACGGAAGCCGTCTTGCCCACGGCGCCGTTGGCGAACTTCATGATCGTCGTGGTCGTCGTGGGGTACTCGTAGGCCTGGAAGACCGGCAGCGACGACTTGGCCGCGTAGGTGGTGACCTCCACCGGCCGCGACCCCAGCAGCCAGATCAGCCCGTCCAGCGCGTGGCAGCCGGCGGTCAGCAGCGAGCTGCCGCCGAAGGCCTTGCGCTTGTTCCACTCGTACTGCCCGTACCAGGGGCCGATGCCGTGGTAGTAATCGCATTCACCGTAATGCACGTTCCCCAGCAGGCCTTCGCTCAGCATCGCCTTCACGGTCTTAAAGTGCCCGATGACTTTCACTTCGAAGCAGATGCACGCCTTCACGCCGGCGTCCTTCACCGCCTTCTCGACGCGGTTGAGGCCCTCGAGGTCGATGGCAACGGGCTTCTCGATGATCAGGTGCTTGCCGGCCTTCGCGGCGATCTCGACCTGCTCGGGATGCATCGGATGCGGCGTGCAGATGCTGACGATGTCCAACTCGCCGGAAGCGCACATCGCGCGGTAGTCGTTGAAGACGCGGATCGAAGATCCGTGCCGCGCGCTCAGTTCGCCGACGTCGAGGCTGCGGCGGGAACAGACGGCGGTGACCCTCACGCCGGGGATCTCGTGCAGGGACTTGATATGCGCCCCGGCAACCCATCCGTATCCGACGATACCTACACGCAATTCGCTCACGATAAGAACTCCCCTTCTAGTCGGCCTGTTCGAAGAGCGGGAAGCCCTCCAGGTGCCGGCGCAGGAGCCGCGTGAAGGCCTTGCACCCGCGCGCGCTGCCGCCGGGCAGGAGTTTCACGCGCGGCAAGCGGGATCCGGCCAGCACCGCCAGCAGTTCGCGCCAGAAGTTCTGATCGGGCTCGCGGCCCAGCGGCGCGCGCAGTTCCAGCGCGGAGGGCTCGTCGAACAGCGGCGCCACGCCCGCCAGGAAATCCACGCGCGTGCCCAGATCCTCGGTGCCCGCGTCGGCGTACAACGCCGCGCCGCCCGAGTAAGCGCCTGCCGGATCGAGGTTCAGGCCGTCGCGCGCGAAGTGTTCGCGGTCGGCGGCCCACAGGGCCGCGCACGCCGCGTGCGGCGCTTCGCTGACCAGCGTGACCTGCATGCCCGTCTCGCTGCGCAGCGTGGTGATGGCGCTGTGCAGCGCGCCGACCAGGGCGCCGGCGACCGCGCGCAGATCCTCGTGGGGCTCGGTCTTGTCGTAGGGTTTGCCGCACAACCAGGCGGCGGCGTTCCAAAGCCCCGCAGCGGCGATCGGAAGCTCGCGCCCGCGCACCACCGGCAGGCCGAAGTACTCCTCGCGCTCGCGGTGCGCCTGCGCGGCCAGGCCGGCCAGTTGGGCCAGCCGAACGGTGGCGCGCTGCGGATCGCGGACGGCCTCGCGCACCAGCAGCCCGCCGACGTTCAGCGTCACCGGAAGCGCGCTGGTTCCGGGCTTTGCCGGCGAGATCGACGGCCGTCGGCGCAGCATCAGCCACAGGGCCCCGGCAGGTACGGTCTCCTTGCGCTCGTCCTCGTTCCATTCGGCCAGCAGCTTGGCGACCGCGCCGATGCGGGTCTTTTCGTCGGCGCAGAGCCACGGCTCGCCCGCCGTGCCCGCGCTCCAATCGCGCAGGCGCTGCGCGGTTTCGGCGCGCAGGGGATCGCAGGCTGCGTCGAAGGCCGGCGGGCCGCCGCGCCAGTCCTGCGGGTCGGCCGGGAACGGCTCCAGCGCAAAAGCGCTGTCGCGCGCCGCGGCGGAGATCTCGGGCGTGTGCACAGCTTGCAGCCAGAAGGCGCGCAACGCCGGTCCGCCGGCGGGCAGCGGGTTTGCGCGTGCGGCAACGGCGTCGTAGCGCGGCACGTGCACGGCGAAGGTCGCAGCCACGCGGCGCGCAGCGTACAGGCGCGTATCGATGCTGCGGGCGGACAGGGCCAGTTCGGCCAGGGCGTGCACCAGGGCCGCACTGATGCGCGTTTCGCCCAGCGCTACCAGGCGGCGTTCGACCTCGCGGGCTACTTCACCGGCCGGATCCCGCGCGACGCCGGCGGCGCGCAGCGATTCCAGCAGGCGGCGGCGGTCCCAGGGCACGCCTTCGCCGCCGGGCCCGTCGACCAGGCGCATGCTCCACAGCAGCGACGAGGCATTGCGCGCGTAATCGGTGTACGTCTCTGCGGTGCCGGGAAACGGCATGCCACGCAGGAGTTTCTGCGTCATCTGGCGGATGTCCGCGGTGGAAGGCGTGGCGGGGCCTTCCCTGGCGAGGAACTCGGCGACGGCCAGCGAGACCTCGTGCCCGAAAGCCTCGGCGGCCTCCAGGGTGTCGTGGTCGCCGGCGCTTAGCGCCGCGCGGGTGACGGAGGCGGCCAGCACGGCACGATCGAACGCGACCACGCGTCCGTCGTGCTTGCGAACCGCATCGGGTTGCTTCACGGTCATTCCTGGCCCGCCGATCCCCTTTTTCGATAACCCGCGTTACACCTTCGGTTGCACCTCGCCGTTGCCCTTGCCCGCATTGCGGGCGCGGCCCTTGACGAATTCCTCGAGCACGTCCATGAACTCGCTAACGTCCTTGAACTCGCGGTAGACCGACGCGAAGCGCACGTAGGCGACCTGGTGCAGCTTGCGCAGCTCCTGCATCACGAGATTGCCGAGTTCCTGCGAGGGTACCTCGCGCTCGTACTTCTCGAACGCGACGCCTTCGATGGCGTCGACCATCTTGTCGATCTGCTCGGCCGAGATGGGCAGGTTCCAGCAAGCCTTCTCGATGCCGCGGCGGACCTTCTCGCGGTCGTAGGGCACGCGCCGGCCATCCTTCTTGATCACGCGCAGCGGGCTGACCTCGATACGCTCGTAGGTCGTGAACCGACGGCTGCACTTCAGGCATTCGCGGCGGCGGCGGATCGCCACGCCGTCGTCGCTGGCGCGGCTGTCGACCACCTTGTCGTCGTCGTGCTGGCAAAAGGGGCAGCGCATGAAGGCGGTCCGTTCCGGGTTTACCGAGCAGTGCGTTACGGAAGTGATCTCGGGATAGCACAGGCCCGGTGCAGCGTCAAGAAGACCACGCCCCCTGGTCCGAATCACATTCCAAGGCTGAGCACCCGCACCCAATTTCTCGGGCTGCTAGTTCAGCGCCTTCGAATAGAGGCTGCCGATCGCCTGCACGCCCATCGCGATCATGGCGAGGATGTACAGCGCGACCAGGCCATACGCCGCACGCGGAATCCATTCGGCCAGAAGTTCCACCGAGCGCGCGTAGCGCTCGCGCGCCTGCCGCGCCAGCCGCAGCAGCACCTCCTCCAGCTTCCCCGCCTCCTCCCCCACCGCCAGCGCGACGATGAACTCCGTGGGCCACAGCACGCCGCCGCGCAGGCCGCTGCTGAGCGTGCGGCCTTCCTGGACGTGCAACCGCGCGCGGAAGATCTCCATGCGGTAATGGCCGTTGGGCACCACACGCATACACGCGGCCAGAGACTCGCTGAGGATCACGCCGGCGCCCAGCAGCTGCGCAAGCTGGTAGGCGTAGACCGAGAGGTTGTTGTCACGTTCGATCGCCGCCACCACCGGCAGGTTCAGAAGCAACCGGTCGAGCAGCCCGGGCGGTGCGGGCCGGGACTCGCTGCCGGCAGCCTGCTTGACGCGCGCGTCGAACAGGGCGGCGCCCAGCCGCCACAAGACGAAGGCCGCAATCATCGGCGCGAGAGCCAGGACAAAGTAGGCCACCAGGGAGACGCTTCCAAGCACCATCGCCGGAAGCGGCGCGACGAAGCTGGCCAGCAGCAGCACCAGCACCGGCAGGGCCATCTTCGCCCGCATACTGCGTCGCGTCCTGGTCCAGAGATCTCGCTGCTCCAGCACCGCAGCCAGCACGCCGTCGATACGCCCGGCGTTCCATCCGGCCGCCAGGATCAGGCGCTCGCCGTCGGTCAGGACCGGCGCGAGGGCCTCGAGCACCTGCTCGATGTTCTCGCCGGCCGACGCACGCGCCGAAGCGACCTCGAAGCATCCCTGCGCGCGCCCCGGCGGCGCGACGGAGCCGCACAGCGCCAGGGCCTGCGCCAGGCCCAGGCCAGCGCCGTGCTGCACGGCCCAGGCGCGCAGTGCCTCGGTCACGCGGTCGTCGAGGGGATCAATGCCCATGTCTTGCCCGGGATTTTGGATCTCGAATTGCGGATTTTGTGTTGGGGTGCAATGCGGGCTTTAGACCTGGCGTCCAGGGACTGCACGGGCGATCTTCTTGTGTCCTCATGGGAAAACCTGCCGCACGGTTCGACCTTGCATATTCAATACAGAACCGCAACTGCGTTCGATCGTCACAGAGCCGTCAATGCCCGGCGGGCGCGGGGGCGCCGCCGGCAGCCTTGGCCGCCTCGGCTTCCTCCGCCTTGACCAGCGGCTCGAAGCGCTTCTTGTCGAGCGCCTTCATGTAGGCTTCCTTGGCGGAGATGGACTTGGCCTCAAAGAGCTGGTTCAGGCGGTCGTCCATGGTAATCATGCCGTCGCCGCCGCCGGCGGTCATGACGGAGTTAAGCTTGGCAATCTCGCCCTTGCGAATGGCCGCGGCCACGGCGGTGTTGTAGGCGAGGATCTCCTGGGCGGCGACGCGGCCTTTTCCGTCGATCTTGCGGCACAGCGTCTGGCTGACGACGCCGCGCAGCGAACCGGCGAGCATGGTGCGGATCTGCGGCTGCTGGCCGGGCGGAAAGACGTTGACGATGCGGTCGATGGTCTTGGCCGCGCTGTTGGTGTGCAGGGTGCCGAAGACCAGCACGCCCATTTCGGCGGCGCTGACGGCCAGCGAGATGGTCTCCAGGTCGCGCATTTCGCCGACCAGGATCACGTCGCAGTCTTCGCGGGCCGCCGCGCGCAGCGCGCTGGCGAAGCTCTTGCTGTGCTCGCCGACCTCGCGCTGCGTGATAACCGACTTCTTGTGCGGGTGCACGAACTCGATGGGCTCCTCGATGGTGAGGATGTGGCGCGCGTACTTCTCGTTGATCTCGTTGATCATCGCCGCAAGCGTGGTCGACTTTCCTGAGCCCGTCGGACCGGTAACGAGCATCAGGCCGGCGCGCAGCTTGGTGAACTCGAAGAGTTTCTTCGGAGCGCCCAGCTGTTCCAGCGTCAGGATCTTGACCGGGATGATGCGGAAGATGGCGCCGAAGCCGCCGTGGTGCTTGTAGTAATTGGCGCGGAAGCGGTCGGTCTTGCCCATGGCGTACGCGAAGTCGGCGTCGCCTTTCTTGTTGTACTTCTCCCAGTGGTGCGCCGGGCAGATCTCCTGAAGGTACGCGGACAGCGAGGCGTGGGTCAGCAGCGGCTCGCCGGGGATCGGAGCGATGTGCCCGTGCACGCGGTACTTCGGCGGCTGGCCCTCGGCCAGGTGCAGGTCCGAACCGCCGACCTCCTTCATCGCGTGGAAGAGTTTGTCGATCGCGGGCATCGGTTCCTATTCCTAGCGCTTCAGGCCCGGTTTGGCGGCAGGCGAGGCCGCGGCGGCCGGAGCCTGCTTGGGCTCTTCCTTCGGCGCGAACTGGGCAAACTTGCGCTTGTCCTCGGCGCGCGACCAGGCTTCCTCGCCCGAGATGACCTCCTTCTGCACCAGCGCCTGCAGCGACTCGTCCATCAGCACCATGCCCTGCCCCTTGCCCAGCTGCATGGCGTTGACCAAGGCCTCGGTCTTGGCCTCGCGAACGATGTTGCCGACGGCCACCGAGTTGAACAGCAGCTCGACGGCGGCCACGCGCCCCGTGCCGTCCTTCCGCGGGATCAGCTGCTGGCTGATGATGCCGCGCAGCGACTCGGAGACCATCAGGCGGATCTGGAACTGTTCCTCGGATGGGAAGACGTCGATGACTTTGTCGATCGTCTTCGCCGCGTTCTGCGTCGGCAGGGAGCCGAAGACCAGGTGCCCGGTCTCGGCGGCGCTGATCGCCATCGAGGTAGTGTCGTAGTCGCGAAGTTCGCCGATCACGATGATGTCGGGGTCTTCGCGCAGCGCCGCGCGCAGGGCCGTGGCAAAGCTCTCGGTGTGCGGCCCCACCTCGCGCTGGGTCACTTGGCACGACTTGCCCTTGAGGATGTACTCGATGGGATCCTCGACCGTGATGATGTGGTCCGGCCGGCGCTGGTTGACCAGCTCGACCAGGGCCACCATCGTCGTCGTTTTGCCGTGCCCCGACGGGCCCGTCACCAGCACCAGGCCCTGCGCGAACTCCGTCAGGCGCGTGGCCTGCGGGGGCAGGCCCAGTTCTTCGACGGTGAAGATCTTCTCCCCGATCACGCGAAAGGCGATGTCCTCGCCGTTGCGGTGCCGCAGGACGTTGGTGCGGAAGCGCCCGCCGCTCTGAAAGCTGTAGCACAGGTCCAGGTCGCCGGTCCGGTCGAAGTGCGCGAACTGGTCCGGCGTGAGCATCATCTGGATCAGCGCGCGCGACTGCTGCGCCGTGATCGGCGAGGAGCCTTCCTGCAGCGGGCGCAGGTGGCCGTGCACGCGCGCCATCACAGGCAGTCCGACCACCACGTGCATGTCGCTGGCGTCCGCTGCGCGCGCCTGCTTCAGCAGATCCTGGATGCCGCCGGGCGCAGGATTCTCCGGCGCGACGCCGTTCGGCCAGCCCTGGGGAATCTTCTTCTCCGAGGCCACTTCCGCATGGCCACCATGCCCCCCATGCCCGCCATGATCCGACGGCGGCGCGGCGGGCGCAGCATGGGCAGCGGGTGCGGCTGGTGCGGGAACGCCGGCGGGTGCGGCAACGGCAGGAGCCGGAATCGCCACGGGTGCCGGCGCGGCAGCGGGCGCGGCGCCGCCTTCGTCCTCGAAACCGCGGCGGCGCTTCGGGCGCGCCAAGCCGCCGGGCACTACGGCCGGCGGCGGAAGGTTGATAGGCGCGGCACCGGCCGGCGGGCGAATCGGCGGAATAGCCGGTGCGGGAATTGGCGATGCGGGAGCGGCCGCAGGCGCAGGAATCGGTGCAGGCGCCTGCAGAGGCGCTACCGCAGGAGCTGCGGGCGCGGCGCCGCCGGCCAAAAGCGGCGCGGCCGCCGGCTTGTAGGCGCGGTTGCTGGCGCTGGACCCGGCGGCCAGTCCGCCCAGCTTCGGCGCGGGCTTGCCCAGGGCCGGCGCGGGCAATCCGCCGCCCAGCTTCGGCGCCAGGCCTCCCAAGGCCGGTCCCGGGCTGGGCTGCGGCTGCGCAGCCGCCTTGGCCTGCTCCAGTTCGACTTGCATGTCGTAGGTGATGACACCCTGCTGGACGAGCAAGTCGTACAGCGCGCCATCGGGCGCACCCTGCGAGTGGCCCTTAAAGACCTCAAGCTGAGCCGGCGGCAGGAGTTCGTTCTCCAGCACCAGGCGTTCGGCTTCGGCGTTGGTGAGTCGAATCGACAAGACCTGCCCCCCGGCTGGCGGCCACGAAAGTCCCACATTTAATGGATTAGGGCCCAAGGTGCAACGACACAGTTCCTACAAGGTGCACTAAAGGTCGCACGGTCTTTGCTGTATGGATACCTTAGCGAAACGGGAATTGCGCCGGATGGTCCGGCCGATCCTTGGTTTCGGGTCCTGGAGACTCACATAAGGAGTTGTCCATGCCCACTTTAGGGTTTCTGTACTTCGATCCGCACTACCTGCTTCTCGTCGCATTGCCGACCATGGCGATCTGTCTTATCGCTCAGCTATGGGTCAAATCGGCATATGCAAAATGGACCGGCGTGGCCAACAAGGAAGGCATTACCGGGCGCGAGGCCGCCTACGTGATCCTGCGCAAGGCGGGCATCGAGGACGTTACGATCGAGGAAAGCGATGGCTTCCTGAGCGACCACTATTCGCCCCGCGAAAAGGTCCTTCGGCTCTCGCCCGAGAACTTCCGCGGCAGATCCATCGCGGCCGTGGGCGTGGCGGCGCACGAAGCCGGCCATGCGATCCAGCACGCGCAGTCCTATCCGCTGCTGGCGCTGCGGAACCTGGCGGTGCCCATGGCGAGCATCGGCAGCATGTTCGGATACGTGGCCATCTCGATCGGCGTCTTCATGGCCTACAACGGCGCGCAGCCGCTGAACGCGTTCTCCCTCATCGGCCTGGTCCTGATCGGCGCCATCGCGGCCTTCCAGATCGTCAACCTGCCCGTGGAGTTCGACGCCAGCCGCCGCGCCTTGAAACTCCTTCCGTCCATCGGCATCCTGAGCGAGGAAGAGAATGCCGGTGCGCGACAGGTGCTGACCGCCGCCGCGATGACGTACGTCGCGGCCACCATTGCCGCGATCTGGACGTTGATCTACTGGATGCTTCGCCTCGGCCTGATCGGCGGGCGGCGCGACGACTGACGGCCCGCTCGCGGAGGCCCGCATGAAGGCGCTCGTCATCGAGACACCCGGTGTCGTGCGCCTGCGCGAGATCCCCGAACCACCGCTGCCCGAGGGCGAATGCCGCGTGGCCGTGACGCTGGCGGGCATCTGCCGCACGGATTTGGAACTCGCGCGCGGCTACATGGGCTTCTCGGGCGTGCCGGGCCACGAGTTCGTCGGCGTCGTTACCGCAGGCCCCGCACACCTTAAGGGCAAGCGCGTCGTCGGCGAAATCAACGCGCCCGAGCCCGGCCCGGACGATGCCGGCAAACGCCCGCACATCGAAGACCCCCGCCACCACGTGCCGCGCAGCGTGCTGGGCATCCTGGGGCGACAAGGCGCCTTCGCCGAGACGCTCACGCTGCCGCCCGAGAACCTGCTCGTGGTGCCCGACGGTGTGCCCGACGACGTCGCGGTCTTCACCGAGCCCCTGGCGGCGGCCATGCAAATTCTGGAGCAGCTTAAGGTTCCGCACGGCCCGCGGGCGCTGGTGATCGGCGACGGCAAGCTGGGCCTGCTGATCGCGCAGGTGCTGAAGGTCCACGGCGCCGACGTCACGCTGCGCGGCCGCCACGTCGGAAAACTCGAACTCGCAAAGCGTTGGGGCGTCGCGATCGAACGCGCGGACGGCCAGGCCGCGACCGACGCCTTCCCGCTCGTCGTCGAAGCGACGGGTTCGCCGCGGGGCTTCCAGGAAGCCCTGCGCCGCAGCGCACCGCGCGGAACAGTGATCCTGAAGAGTACCTACGCGCCGGGCGAGTTGCCCGAACTCGATGCCGCCAAAGTGGTTGTGGACGAGATCCGAATCCAGGGCAGCCGCTGCGGGCGCTTCGCCCCCGCGCTGCAATGGCTCGCCGAAGGCAAGATCGACGTGCGCGGGCTGATCGAGACGCGGATGCCGCTGGCGCAGGGCGCGGAAGCCTTCTCGCTGGCCGCGCGCCGCGGCGTCAGGAAGGTGCTGATCGAGATCGGCGCGGCAAACTGAATCCACTCAAGCTCTTACAAAAAGAAGGAGGCGGCTCTCTTCGAGCCGCCCCCTGGACGACGGTTACAGGCGCCGGGAAGTGCGGTGGTGCTTACCGGCGGCCGTAGCGTCCGTCGTTGCCGCAGCTGTCGTTGCGAGCGACGCTGCGCACATCCCAGCGGTCATCGCGGCGGTCGTGGCCGTACGCGTGGCCGCGGCCGGGGTGCACTTCGAAGACCGGGTGCGGGCGGTGCTGCGCCGGCGCGGGGGCGACGGTCGCGCAGACGGGCGTGTCGCGCAGGATGGCCACCTCGCCGCGGACGAAGGGCGGCAGCGCGTCGAGCAGGCTGCAGTCGCGGCGCGAATAGCGGTCCTTGTAGGTCGGCGTCAGCACCAGGTCGCCGCCGCGAATGTCATAGCGGAAGTGGCGGTAGTCGCCGTCGGCGCGGAAGGCGATCTCGTCGTTGGTGGCGTTGTAAGTGCCGGCGACGCGGCCCTTGCGCGGCACCGAGAGCAGGAAGGTGCTGTCGCGGTGCAGTTCCAGCGTCAGCGTCTTGCCGTGCAGGTCCAGGTAGTAGACGTCGGCCAGCCGGCGGGCTTCGTGGTCCGCGCGCGCGCTGCCGGCGCCCGTCAGCAGCCCCGCCGCCAGGATCAGCGCGGCGCAGGTCAGGCTCGTCCGGATCGTGCTCTTGGTCGTCATGGCTATGTCCTCCGTTCTCCCGTTCTCTACGTGTGCGTACTACCTTCACCAACCATCCAACGCCCCCCGGAAGGGAATATTCATGGAAATCGTAACCCGTTAAACGACAAAGCGTTGGGTGAGTTTCAGGCGCGCTGCACAGGTGTGAAAGGGGGGCGAATCGGGTCGCGAAGCAGGCAGAAAGTTGCGCAAGAAGGAGCCGCTCCGAAGACCCGTCACGTGAGTCGGCGCGCGGAGAAGGGCACTGCGAGCGCAACCAAGGCGTGTGGCGGCGGCGGAGCGAAAAAGGAGAGCGGCGTCCGGCGGCGCAAAGGAGCGGCGCTGAAGGGCCGAAGCGACGCTGCCCCCAAAATTGCGGCGGTGTTACGAGGCGGCGCCCAAAAGCGTAACAGGCACCCAGGTACCTGACCGCGCAAATGCGTAAAAACGGAGTCGCGAGATTTCGCGACTGACACATTTTGTCGGTCACGAAATTTCGCGAGTTGCTCGCGAAATTTCGTGAATCACCATGTGCTGCGCGACGTGCTGGAGTGCACATGGCGATTTGTATCGATCTTGTTACGAATCAAACAAGGTGCAGCAAAAAACGCCTCACGTAATCATTGGACTTACGACACATTTGCGCGACGTGCTGCGCGGCGTGCACAAAGGACTTACGGGATCGTTGCACATCGTGGATGTGTTACGTTGCGCGTGGTGCATTATACGCTTTGCGTATCCTTCGGGGACCGGGCTCCGGACACCGGTATCCGGGAAAATGCCAGGCGGCACTCACGCCTTCCTGACGCTAAGAAGAGGCGAAGGACGTGTGGGGCGGGCGTCCCTGCCCGCCACCAGCCGATGAATATGGTGTGGCGGGCCAGGCCCTGCATTGGGCCCGTCGGTCGCTGCGCACGGGCTTAGGCCACGAGCCCCTTCGTGCGGCCGAGCGCGGGCACGGAGTCCCGCGCCACATGAACAAGGCCTCTTCAAGGAGCACGAAAGATTGGGAGGCCATAGACCCTTCGTGACCAGGACAGCGCCTCCTTATATAAGGAGGCGCCTGAAGCTTGGGCAGCGCCTTGGACTCCGCAGAACGCGCGAACGCGTGGCGCGGGTTGCTCGTCGCGCTGAAGCGAAGCGAAAGCGGATCTCCCCGCGCATCTGTGGCGCAAGACAGTTCTAACGCGGTAAGCTATCAAGGCCGTGTAGCAGGCCGTGGGTGCCACGGCACCCTAGTGCCGTGCCGGTTCGCGGAGGCCTTCGCACTTACGGCACATCACTGCGTGATGTGGCACCCGAACGAGGGGCGACACGGAGACCGGGAACTTCGGATCGTGCCGGGCCACCCGCCCGAACAGAGACCGAGAACCAAGGAACGAGGCGGGCCACCCGTCCTTCCCTGAGAAAGGGATTGAATTTGAGCAAGAAAATCTGGCGTGAAATATTGGATCAGGAGACGGGCTTTTTTGATCCTGAAAAGTACAGGCCTCATGTTCCAGAGTTGGTTGAGGAGGTCGCTAAGCCTTATCATTTAGATCGAAGTTCTATTTTTCTTGCACTAGGAGAACTCGGAAGGGTTGCGGAGGGCGCGTTGCCCGCGTTGAAATGTATACTACGGGAAAAAGATCCGGAGATGCGAGCCTTAGCAGCAGTAACGATTTCAAGGCTACAGGATTTTGCAGATGACTTCATTTTAGATTTGCTTCAAGATAGTCTTCAGGACTACAGTTTTGCTACCCTAAGTGTCGGTTTTGCAATCAGGCAAATCGCGGATCGGATAGCTACTAATGGATTGAAGGAAAACGATTCGCCCCGCTGTATTGAGAAATTGCAGGCTATGCTGGAAGAAATGTGTAGGCAGGAGAAGGCAAGAGGACTGCACTTGATTGCCCTAAAGAGCATAGAGAACCTTCAGCTTACAGATTCTATTGACCGACAGGTACTTGTCCGGCTGGTTAAAGATTCAAGTCCATATGTAGCTTCTCAGGCAAAACAGATGCTCGAAGGCCTGAAGAATCCAGACAAGTAGGCGGATGGCCGGGTAAGCCGAACAGAGACCGCAAGCTTCGAATCGTGCCAGGCCACCCGCCCGCCACGGCACGCCCGGGGCGGAGAACTACGCGTACGACGCAGACGGACAATGAACGGCCCTTCAGATACAACGACACCGGCCGGTAGAATCCTTACGCCTACGATAATGCCGGACAGGTGAAAGCGGCCGCCTTCTGCTTTTATTGCCGTCGTATTTTTACTCCGAATTGCACCGCCCATTCAAACACCTACGACGGTTACTTCCGCAACCGCTTCTACGATCCGAGCATCGGCCGATTCATCAGCCAGGACCCGTTGGGGATGGTGGACGGCCCCAACATGTACAACTTCTGCGGCGGCGACCCGGTTAATCGAAGCGACCCGATGGGGACGGATTGGGAATGGATACAGCCGCAAGGGGCAAACTATGGTTTTTGGAGATGGATTGAAGGCACTCCATACTATCCCAAGCCAACTGGACCGGGAAAAAAGGATGGAGAAATCTTTGTATCGCCAGAAAAGCCACCGCATTCAGATGCAGCTATCGCTCGGCAGAGAGTCCTCGCAAAAAATATGTTCGGCTTCATCTTGTACGGAGAAGGTGAGGCGTACGCACAACTTGTGAGGATGCAGTACGAGAATAACCAGTGGGCTGGCCGGATGAGACTGAGCGATCCACCTCCTCACCCATACGAAATTGTCCCCATGGCGATCAGTGGGACAGTAGAGGGCGGTGCAGAAGGGGCTTTGATGTTGGCAGATATTCCCACTGGAGGCGGAGTTGGACTTGCAATTACCATTCACCAAGTATTGAGAGATGTTGATTCGGGGAAAATTACCGTTACTGAGGCTGAGCAGATTCTTCGGGAGCGGGCGGAAGGACAGGTACTTGCTACAGCATTAGCAATGCTGCTGGCCAGGGCTTCTGGCAATGGATTTACAGGCAGGCAGCCTACTG
Organism: Planctomycetota bacterium; assembly: GCA_023150555.1. Taxonomy (GTDB): domain Bacteria; phylum Planctomycetota; class SZUA-567; order H5-PLA8; family H5-PLA8; genus JAKLKQ01. The sequence continues at coordinate 1,907 of JAKLKQ010000022.1, read as the reverse complement.
GAAAAGCGGCCAATGCGCCAGAGACCATAAAGATTCCAGGTGGAGGAGGGAAGGGAAGTCCCGTCGATGATATGGTTGTAAAGGAGCTTGAAGCTCAGAATAAGTTGGTTGACCTTCAGGGCAAAACCTACAAAGGTCATATGTTGACGCGGCATAGTCCTTTGGTGTCTGAAGAAGCGTTGAAACTTCGTGCAACAAGAGGAATCTTGCCCGATTTTTACGATGCGGGGTTGACTTCGGACCAAATGCTTGCGAATATGAGTCGAGCTGGAATTAAGGCATACTCGACAAACGCGTCAAAGTTCTTCTCATATGCAGATATGCAAGCCGCTATTGAAAAGGCAATGAATGCCTATAGTGTTTCTGGAAAATCTGGAAGAGACGCTATTACCATTGAGATGGGAAGGGTGGTCGGAGGAGGATATATGAAGGGCGCATCCGACGTGTTTAGGACGACGACTAAGGTGAGGGTTTTCTTTGACGAATCCGGCAAGGTTGTCACGGCATTTCCTGATCTATGATCTGACTTGAGGGAAGCCAAAGATGGCGCGCCATGGAAAGATTGTCAACATTTGGTATGTCCGTGATCTATTGGATCGAATTATGTTGGAGGAGATGATTGGGAGTAAGCCGCTGGAGGTTGACGTAGATAGCGAGAGCGACCTTTCAAGGCTTTTCTCTAGTCTTGTGCTTCCTTATTTTCAGTCTTTAAGTGCGTCGAATCAGGAGAAGTGTAGGCTTACGATTGCATGGATGCTAGCAGGCAGGAGCGATAGATTGAATGTAGTGCTAGCCACGATGCAGGAGACTTTGCTTGCTCCACCTCAAAATCCGGACGCATATCTTAAGGTCTTGTGGAATACGTTATTTCCAGATGAGAAGGCAGAGGATGTCGATACCTTGGATTGCATTGAATCCACGGACGTTTTGGGTGCCAATGAGTTCCGAGAAGGTCGGCGCTGGTAGATTTTATGCGTAATAGAAAACAAATGCGCATTCTCGTTTCAATTGGAATCTGCTTTTCCATAGCAAGTTTTTGTGCGTTGAATATGAGGCTAATAACGAAAGACTGGGAGCAAACAGATATGGTATCTGGAATTCGGTTTTCAAGAGAGGTGGGATATGGTTGGCCGTTTTTCATTTATTCAGCAAATGAACAGTGGTGGCAGCCCAAGACAAATCTGCCCAACTGGACCTCAAGTAGGGAACAGTGGTTGAATGCAGTGGGCGGCAGTCGAGGATATACCTTCGATTGGAGTTCTCCTAAGTCATCTGCTCTTATCCTTGATCTAGCAATTTCAGCATTCTTTTCAGCGGTATTAACCATTCTTGTTGTGCCCTCGATTGCTCTGTGTAAGGGGCCTCCTGTGCAAAACCTTTGCCCGACCGATTCGGTGGCTGATGATGGACTGGACTCAGCCGACGAACAGGACATGAAATCCAGACCATGACTCGACTCAACCAGGAACTCGAAATGCCCCCTCTCCCCGGCTTCGTCATCCTGCGCGACGGCGCGAAGTACCAATCGCCAGGCATCGTCCTGTCCGTGGCCAACTCCGCCTGGTCCTTCGGCCTGCCCCTGGACGCCGAACCGATGGGCAGGACGGCAGGCGACGGAAGGTGCTGGCTGAGACTTGAGGATGGGCGGGTGGGCGAGTGCCGATGGGTGGGGCATGACGAGGGGTACTTGAGGTTCGTCGGAATCGGGGTGCTGGCGGGGGCGAAGGCGGAGGTTGCTGGGGCGAGGGCGTAGGGCTGGCCTTGCGGTAAAGGCATGGATGGTGGTCTATCAGCAGCCACGATTGGATCTTGAATACTGGAGGGAATTGCGTGTTCAACGTCTAGGAAAGTGGGACAGAAGTAGGAAGAGAGGCGGGTGTCGAATCCGGAAGGGCGTAGCCCTGAAG